>NZ_BNEL01000001.1:0-606111 GCF_018327685.1 Streptomyces sp. TS71-3
GTGCTCGGCCTTGGTGCGGGGGTCTGTGCGCTGATCGGGCACCGTGTCGCCAGCTACGACTATCCGTCGCGCTTCGTCCACATGACGGCGGGCGTGGCGCTGCCGCTGACCGCGGCGGCTCCGGCGGTGTACATCCTGGGGCGCGTGCTCGGCTGACGCGTGCTCGGCTGACGCCTCGGTCAGCCCCTCCGTTGGTTGCCCCCGGCCGATGGTGGCCTCCCGGCCGGGGGGCTTCACGCCGCGCGGGTTGTGTTCCGGCTGTCCGTGAGGGGGTGTTTGCGCAGTTCCCCGCGCCCCTGACGGGGCTCGGTCGGGTCGCTTGCGGTTTCTGTCCCGGCTTTCTGCCGGTGGGGGTGTTTGCGCAGTTCCCCGCGCCCCTGATCGGGTCTGGTCGAGCCCCTTTCCGTTTGTGTGCCGGCTTTCTGCCGGTGGGGGTGTTTGCGCAGTTCCTCGCGCCCCTGACGGAGCCCGGTCGGGCCCCTTGCGGTTTCTGTCCCGGCTTTCCGCCGGTCAGGGCTGAGCGCGCAGTTCCCCGCGCCCCTGGTGGGAGCCGAAGGCGTCACCTCGCGCAGCCCGTGCGTCAGCTGAGTCACATCCGCACCGCCGCTGAGCCGGGTTAGGCTCCCGTCCAGGCCCGGGACGTCCTCGGGTGTGACGCGGCGGGCGACCGTCGAGGCGGGGGGAGACTCCGGGCATGCGCGCACTGCGAATACTTCTGATCCTTGTGGTGGTCCTCGGCGGCCTCTTCACGGCCGTGGACCGGCTCGGCGTGCACTTCGCCGAGGGCAAGGTCGGCGACCAGCTGCGCAGCAGCGAGAACCTCTCCGAGCAGCCGGACGTCTCGATCGGCGGCTTCCCGTTCCTGACGCAGGTCGCCGCCGGCAAGCTCGACGACGTCGACATCAAGATCGCGAACTACGCGGCGTCCACCGACGGGGTCGTCGGCGGGGGCGGCAGCACGGGCAAGAACCCGGGCACCGTGAACATCCAGGACCTGGACGCCCGGATGCAGGGCGTCTCGTTCTCCCTGAGCGACCCCTCCTCCGCGACCGCGGACTCGGCAACCGGCTCCGCGCGGATCTCCTACGACGAGCTGCTCAAGGCCGCGCAGGTCGAGCCCGTGGAGGTGGCGCCCGGCGCGAAGGCCAAGGTCATCCGGCTCTCCGACGGCGGGGGCGGAAAGCTGAAGGTCACCGTCGAGGCGACCCTGCTCGGCCACAAGCTGCCCGACCCGATCACCGTCACGAGCACCATGCGCGTCGACGGCGACGTGGTGAAGGTGCACGCGGACACCCTGCCCTCGTTCGGCAGCCTGTCGGCCCCCGAGAGCCGCGCACGGCAGATCACCGACTTCGAGCAGGCGATCACGGGCCTGCCCGCCGGCATCAAGATCGACACGGTGGAGGCGGCGCCGGACGGCGTCCACATCACCGTCAAGGGCTCGCACGTCAGGCTCGCCGGCTAGGGATTCGCCGGCTGGAACCCGGCCACCCCTTGGGTAGAACCGGCCACGCCGGGGTAGGACCCAGCCGCGCTGAGCACGCTGAGCCGGCCACGCTGAGCACTGCCCGGGGGTGGTTCCGATTCCGGCCGAACCGCGGTGGACGACCACAGGCGGGAGCCGGTCCCGAGGCGCCGCCGGTCCCGAGGCGCCCACCGGCCCCGAAGCGCCCGTCGGCGTCCGCAGTGCGAGACGAGTCGTCCGTACAGTAGGAGAGACGCCGGTCGTCACCCCACCCCACGACCCCCGGACAGCCGCACGGATGGGCGCCGGTCCTGGCGCGGTCGTCCGCATCCTGCCGTAGGACCAAATGGTGGACGATCGCGTCTCAGAATGTGAGCAAGCGGTGACATGTCTGCCGATGCATCCCTACGATCGCCCTATGCGGTGCTATGTGAGCGGTCCCCGTTCCCGGGGGCAGGCGGACCTGACGAAACGGCGGGCAGTCGACCTGTGCCGTGTGGCCGCCATGCTCTGTCGCAGCGCCTGAGCGGGCGCCCGAGCGGGCCTCCGGTTCCGTCGCGGCCCGTTCCGAAGCCGCTGGGCGGCGCACCGCAGCGTCGCGCGTGCCCGCGGCCACCGGAGCGCCACCGCGGCCCGGCCCCGCCCCGTCCCCGCCGGGTGTCCGGCGACACCCCGCGTGACCGTCCAGAAGCACGGCCCGACGCGCCGGAGGGCACCGACCCAGGCGCCTCGGCGCAGCACCCGGTGCACCACACCAAGCAGCACCATCCCGCCGCAACTGCCCCGGAGGAGAGAGCATGAGCCGCAGTGACGTCCTGGTGGACGCCGACTGGGTCGAGGAGAACCTCGACAACCCCAAGGTCGTCGTCGTCGAGGTCGACGAGGACACCTCGGCGTACGACAAGAACCACATCAAGAACGCCGTCAAGATCGACTGGAAGACGGACCTCCAGGACCCGGTCCGACGTGACTTCGTCGACCAGGACGGCTTCGAGAAGCTGCTCTCCGAGCGCGGTATCGCGAACGACGACACCGTGGTGCTCTACGGCGGCAACAACAACTGGTTCGCGGCGTACGCCTACTGGTACTTCAAGCTGTACGGCCACGACAGCGTCAAGCTGCTGGACGGCGGCCGCAAGAAGTGGGAGCTGGACTCCCGCGACCTGGTCGACGGCTCCGAGGTGCCCGCCCGCCCCGCCACCCAGTACAAGGCCAAGGCCCAGGACACCTCCATCCGCGCCTTCCGCGACGACGTGGTCGCCGCGATCGGCGCCCAGAACCTGGTCGACGTGCGCTCGCCCGACGAGTTCGCCGGCAGGCTGCTCGCCCCGGCGCACCTCCCGCAGGAGCAGTCCCAGCGCCCCGGCCACGTGCCGAGCGCCCGGAACATCCCGTGGTCGAAGAACGCCAACGACGACGGCACCTTCAAGTCGGACGACGAGCTCACCGAGCTGTACGCCGAGGAGCGGGTCGACCTCGCCAAGGACACCATCGCCTACTGCCGCATCGGCGAGCGTTCCGCGCTGACGTGGTTCGTGCTGCACGAGCTGCTCGGCGTGACCAACGTCAAGAACTACGACGGCTCCTGGACCGAGTACGGCTCCCTGGTGGGTGTGCCGATCGAGCTCGGCGCCGGCGAGTGAGCGGCGCGCACCACCGGTAGGCGGTGCGCGCCACCGGTATGCGGCCGGCCGTTCCGCACAGCAGTCAGTGCGGCGCACCCGACCGGTAGGCGGTCGGAGTGGCGCAGGGCACTTCGTTCCATCCCGTTCCACCCACCCTCGATGTACTCGACGCAAAGGACTGACGAATGTGTGGAGCCAAGGCCGGCGGCCCCGACGCCGCGACGGCCAAGACCGGTGAGACCACCATCCAGGGTCAGGTGACCCGCGACGGCGAGCCCGTCACCGGATACGTCCGGTTGCTGGACGCCACCGGCGAGTTCACCGCGGAGGTGCCCACCTCGGCCACCGGCCAGTTCCGCTTCTACGCCCGCGAGGGCACGTGGACCGTGCGCGCGCTGGTCCCGGGCGCGACCGCGGACCGCACGGTCGTCGCGCGGACGGGCGGCCTCGCGGAGGTCGCGATCGCCGTCTGACGGGTCGCACCGCCGGGCCGGGGTTCGCACGGGTCCCGGCCCGTCACGACGGATGGAGGGCCGCACCACCGGTGCCGGGCGACCGGCGCCAGGGGTGCGGCCCTCCGCCGTTCGATGCCTTGATGCGCCGATGCGCCGATGCGCCGATGCGCTGGTCCGCGGGCCGGGCGGGCAGCGCACACGGCGGCCCCGGCCGGGCCGGTCGAAAACAGCGCACGGAACAGGCATGGATTCGCCCGTGCGGCCTACTCTTGAGGTATGTACGCCCGCAGGCGCCACGCATACTTCGTCATGATGGGCATCTGCATCACGCTGTTCGTCCTGGCGTGGGGGGTGGTGCGCATCTGGTCCATCCCCGCCGCCGTCGGCATGTGCGTCGTGGCGATGGTGATCCCCCCGATGGCCGCGATCGTCGCCAACCGCCGAGGCCCCGGGGACCGCTGGTGGGACGAGGACGAACCGTCCGGGGACCCCAAGTCCGACGAGTGGTGGGACGAGCTGGACGGCAGGAGCAGGAAACGCCGCTGAGCGCTCCGCGAACGGGACGGCGCACGGCCCGCGGGCCCACGGCCCGCTCGACCGCTCCGGCTCACGTTCCCCGACGCCGTGCCAGTACCGGCTCGCGTTTGCGGAACGCCGTGCCTCACGCCCGTTCACGTTCCGGAACGCCGCGGCTCAGTAGACGAGGGCCTGGGTGTCCTCCGCCAGCGCCTCCTGGACGAAGACCTGCGACCCGGCGATCCGCACCCCCGGCAGCACGTCGTCCTCGGAGATGCCACGGCGCGCCGCGCACTGGGTGCACAGCGTGATGCGGCCGGCCGCCTGGATGCCCTCGATCAGCTCGGGCAGCGGTGCGGCGTGCGGCAGCTCGAACTCCGCGGCGCGGCCCGGCAGCGCGAACCACGCCGCCTCGCCGGTGAGCCAGAGGGACACGCTCACCCCACTGGCCGCGGCGACCGCGGCCACCGTGAACGCCTGCGAGCAGCGCTCCGCCGCGTCCGACCCCGCTGTCACCTTGATCACCAGGTTCTTCGCCATGGCCGCATCGTATGCGCGCGAGCACGGCGGACTAAGCTGGGGCACGGCCCCCGTGCCGTCCGTACCGCCATTTCCGACCGCGGAGGACCGTCGTGCTAGAGGCACTCTTCGAGGCCCTGCTGGCGCTGGTCGGCGTCGCCGTCGTGGCGTTCGCCTGGCTGGCCCTGAGCAAGCTGTACGGAGGCCAGCGCTGAGCCCGTCCGCGAGAGGGCGGGCCCGCTCACGCCGCGCGGTCGGTGCGGTGGCCGGGCGTGGCGGTGGCCGCGTCCCGCGCATGTCCCCGCGGCCGCCCCGATCCGCGGCCGCGAAGCCGTCCCACAGAGAGACCGACTGAGCACCCGATGATCGAGATTCCGTCCGACCTGCACAAGGACCTCGTCCCCCTCGCCTTCCTCCTCGGCTCCTGGGCCGGGGCCGGCGTCTCGGACTTCCCGGGCGCCGAGAAGTGCAACTTCGGCCAGGAAGTCACCTTCACCCACGACGGGCGGGACTTCCTGGAGTACCACTCGCACACCTGGGTGCTCGACGCCGACGGCAAGAAGGTCAGGCCGCTGGAGTCGGAGTCCGGCTTCTGGCGCGTCGACGGCGAGCGGAAGGTCGAGGCCGTCATGGTCCGCGACGGCGGCGTGGCCGAGGTCTGGTACGGCGAGCTGGCCGACAGGAAGCCCCAGATCGACCTGGCCACCGACGCCGTCGCCCGCACCGCCGCCTCCGGCCCGTACAGCGGCGGCAAGCGCCTGTACGGCTACGTGAAGGGCGACCTGATGTGGGTCGGCGAGAAGCAGACCCCCGAGGTACCGCTGCGGCCCTACATGTCCGCCCAGCTCAAGAAGGTCGTGAGCCCCGAGGAGGTGGCCTCCTGGGCGAAGGACCTGGGGGACCTGCCGGACGACGGGATCACGTTCTTCAAGTGAGGGTGGCGGGGTCGCTGAGCGGGTCACCGAGGAGGGGGCCCTCGTCCGGGGCCGGGGGGTTCCGCCGCGGACCCCGTGATCCGATCCGTGGCCGCCTACACTGACCAGATGGTGAGCACCGACTGGACCAGCGATCTGCGGCAGCGCGGGTACCGGCTGACGCCGCAGCGTCAGCTGGTGCTCCAGGCCGTCGACACGCTGGAGCACGCCACACCTGACGACATCCTGTGCGAGGTGCGCAAGACCGCCTCCGGCGTCAACATCTCGACCGTCTACCGCACGCTGGAGCTGCTGGAGGAGCTGGGTCTCGTCAGCCACGCGCACCTCGGGCACGGCGCGCCCAGCTACCATCTCGCCGACCGCCACCACCACATCCACCTCGTCTGCCGTGACTGCGACGAGGTCACCGAGGCCGATGTGGAGATCGCGGGCGAGTTCACGGCGAAGCTGCGCGAGAAGTTCGGCTTCGACACCGACATGAAGCACTTCGCGATCTTCGGCAGGTGCGCGAAGTGCACGGCCTCCGAGGCGCGGCCGGGGGCCGCGGAAGCCCGGTCGGACGCCGCGAAGGCCCGGTCCGGGGCCGTGGCGGCACGCGACTAGACGCGGACGGTACGCGCACGGTACGTGGACGGGTCGCCGGAAGCAGGCGCGGAAGCGGAAGCGGATGCGGAAGCGGGCGCCGAACCGGGCGCGGAAATAAAAAGCGGTGAGCACACGGTCGTAGGCTGTGTGGATATGAAGAGCCCCCTGCTGTCCCTGTCAGGCGCCGTCCCCGCCGAGGGCGTGGACGAAGGCGTCGCCGCCCACTACGGCGATCTGTTCCGCGAGCAGCGCGCACTCGCCGACGGTTCCGGTTTCGTCGACCTCTCGCACCGCGGCGTGCTCGCCGTCAGCGGCGCCGACCGGCTGAGCTGGCTGCACCTGCTGCTCACCCAGCACGTCAGCGACCTGCCGACGGGCCGGGCGACCGAGGCGCTGATCCTCTCGGCGCACGGCCACATCGAGCACGCGCTGTACCTGGTCGACGACGGCTCCACCGTATGGATGCACGTCGAGCCCGACACCCAGGCCGCACTGCTCGGCTACCTGGAGTCGATGAAGTTCTTCTACCGGGTGGAGGTGGCCGACCGGACGGAGGAGTTCGCCGTCGTGCACCTGCCCGCCGGCTCGATCGCTGAGGCGCCCGCCGGGGCGGTCGTCCGGGAGACGGCTCACGGGCGCGACGTCTTCCTGCCGCGTGCCGACCTGCCCGCGTTCGCCGAGCGCGGCGGGCCCGCCGCGGGCCTGCTCGCCTACGAGGCGCTCCGCGTGGAGGCGCACCGCCCCCGGCTCGGCTTCGAGACCGACCACCGCACCATCCCCCACGAGGTGGGCTGGATCGGCGACGCGGTCCACCTGGAGAAGGGCTGCTACCGCGGGCAGGAGACGGTCGCCCGCGTGCACAACCTGGGCAAGCCGCCGCGCCGGCTGGTCTTCCTGCACCTCGACGGCAGTGAGGTGCACCTGCCGCCGCACGGTGCGGCGGTGCGGCTCGCCGACGAGGGGCCCGACGGGCGCAAGCTCGGCTTCGTCACCACCTCGGCGCGCCACCACGAGCTGGGGCCGATCGCGCTCGCGCTGGTCAAGCGGAACGTGCCGCTGGACGCGCGGCTGATCGCGGAAGAGACGGCGGCGGCGCAGGAGGTTGTGGTTCAGCCGTAGTGTGCGGTTGCCCGGTGCGGTACGGGGTCGCACGCCGTGCGGTTTTCGGGCTTCGCCCGGGCCCGTTCGGGCCTCACCTTGCTTTCGGTCCGGTTCGGTTCGGCTGCGGGGTGGGGGAGGGCTGGGGCCCTTTGCGCAGTTCCCCGCGCCCCTTTTTTTCCGGGCTTCGCCCGGATGTCTTGCGGTGTGTGGGTTGGCTGCAGCGCCTCAGGGGCGTGGGAGGTGCCCCCAGGGCGCACGCAGCGCCGCCCGCGCCCTGGGCGGCAGGGCCCGGCCGTGGGCTGGCCGGACACGGCCTGGAGCTCAGAGCTCCAGCAGGACCGTGAACGGGCCGTCGTTCGTCAGGGAGACCCGCATGCGGGCCCCGAAGCGGCCCGTGGCGACCGTCGCGCCCAGTGCGCGTAGCTGGGCCACCACCTCGTCCACCAGGGGCTCTGCCACCGCGCCGGGGGCCGCGGCGTTCCACGTCGGGCGGCGGCCCTTCCTGGCGTCTCCGTAGAGGGTGAACTGGCTCACCACCAGCAGCGGAGCATCCACGTCCGAGCAGGACTTCTCGTCCTGCAGCATCCGGATCGTCCAGAGCTTCCTGGCCAGTTGCGCGGCCTTCTCCTCGGTGTCGTCGTGGGTCACCCCGACCAGGACGCACAGGCCCTCGCCGGTGATCTCCCCGACGGTCACCGGCGCACCACCGGCACCGTCCGCCCCGCCGGCCTCGTCTCCGGCGCCTCCGGCGTCCTCCGCGGCATCGACGATCACGCTCGCGCCGTCCACCCTCTGCACCACCGCACGCATGCGCACCATCATGCCGTGCCGCCCGGATCCGCCCGAGCGGGCCCCGTACGCCCCCCATCCGGGCCACCGGCAGGCCCCCAAGCCCCCCATCCGGGGAGGATCACGGCTTCTCGGTCACATGGCGCGCATCCGTGGTGGCACGATGAGGTCGCGCGGGAAAGCCCGGCGAGGCGAAGTGGAGCAAGCCGCATGTGCACAGCTGGTACCGGGGCCGGGCGGCCCCCCGGCACGGTGTCCTCGACCCGGACCCCCAAGCTGCAGTCCCGCGGACCCCGCACGGGACCGGTCCATGCCGAGCAGGGCGGTCCCCAGCGGCCCGCGCTGCCGCTTCCCGACCTCGGCACCCTCAACCTCGCCGAGCTGAGGGTGCTGCGCCGCGAGGCCCAGCGCGAGGAGGCCGACCTGAGTTACGTGCGGCGGCTGGTGCAGGGGCGCGTGGACATCCTCCGTGCGGAGCTGGCGCGGCGGACGGAGCGCAAGGCGCCACTGGTGGGCCGGCTCCCGGAGATCCTGGCGGACCAGCCGGCGCGGCAGCGGTCGTCAGCCCGGCACGTCACGCTCGGCACCCCGCACAGCGAGGAGTACGTGCGGCTCGCCGCCGACATGCTCGCCGAGGTCGAGCTCTCCGACCTTGACGCCCGCACCGACGACGAGCTGCGCACGGCCATGGGCCGGCTCGTCGGGTACGAGCAGCAGGTGTCGCGGCGCCGCCAGCAGGTGCAGCACACGGCGGACGGATGCAGCGCCGAGATCGCCCGCAGGTACCGTGAGGGTGAAGCGCAAGTAGACGACCTGCTCGCCTGAACGAGGCCTCCCGGCGAATCCGGCGCCCGTGCGGCGGCGGGTCCTCGTCTGGAAGGCCCGTCCATGCCCGCCGAGACCCCGGCCGACACCCCTGCCCACGACCACGGCCGGATCCCCTCCGGCTCCGCCGCACCTTCCCCCGACCCGGCCGCCAACGCCGTCACTGCCGCCGCGGGTCCCTATGCCGGGGGTGATGTCCAGCACCCGGTGCTCGCGGAGGTGGTGCGGTCCGGGTTCGTCGAGGGACGGCACCGCGGGAGCCTGGTGCTGCTCGCGCCGGACGGCAGCGTGGAGCTGGCGCTCGGCGAGGTCGCGGTGCCGGTGTTCCCGCGGTCGTCGAACAAGCCGATGCAGGCCGCCGCGGTGCTGCGCGCCGGGGTCCCGCTCGCGGACGAGCGGCTGGCGATGGCCGCGGCCAGCCACTCCGGCGAGGGCTTCCACCGCGCGCTGGTCGCGAAGGTGCTGGCCGAGTACCACCTCACCCCCGACGACCTCCAGTGCCCGCCGGACCTGCCCCTGGACCAGTCGGAGCGGGAGGTCTACCTCGCGGAGGGCGGCCGGCGCGAGCGGGTCGCGATGAACTGCTCGGGCAAGCACGCCGCGATGCTCGCCGCCTGCGTCACCGCCGGCTGGCCCACCGCGTCGTACCTCGACCCCGACCACCCCCTGCAACGGCTGGTGGGCACAGTGATCGAGGAGGCGGCCGGCGAACCGGTCACAGCGGTCGGCACCGACGGCTGCGGTGCGCCGGTGATGGCGATCACCCTCACCGGCCTGGCCCGCGCCTTCCGGGGCTTCGTGCTCGCCGAACCCGGCAGCCCCGAGCGCCGCGTCGCCGACGCCATGCGCGCCCACCCCGAGTACGTCGCCGGCACGCACCGCACCGACACCTGGCTGATGCGTGCGGTACCGGGCGTGCTCGCGAAGGTGGGCGCCGAGGCCGTGCAGGCGGTGGCGCTGCCGGACGGCCGGGCACTCGCCTTCAAGGTCGACGACGGCGCCCTGCGCACGGTCGGCCCCGTACTCGCGCGGGCCCTGGAGCTCGCCGGCGTGCACGACGACGTACTGGACCGCGTCGGGCACGAGCCGCTTCTCGGCGGGGGCCACGAGGTGGGGGCGGTGCGGGCGGCGTTCTGACGGCTCCTGGGGGGGAGACTCCGGCCCACGGGCGGGGCGCGCTGGCCTACGTCCGCGGGCAGGGGGTCCTGGGCTGGCTCCCGCAGGTGCTCCCGGCGGCACTGCTCACGGGCGGCAGCTCAGGAGCTGAGGAGCCGGCTGGTGAAGCCGTCGCGGATGAGGGATTCATACGCGCCATGCACGTCCTGCGGGACGCTCTGCTCAATGGCGAAGTCGAGCTTCGGATATTCGACAAGGCGCTGGAGATCGCCCACGAGCTGGTCGACGACGTGTTTCTCGTCGCCGATCGTCTTGAGGTAGTCGTCGAAGTCCAGCGGCGCCGAGGCACAGATCACCTCGACCGCGGGCCACACCTTGCGGGCGGTGGCGAATGCGCGTCGCTCCATATACGGCATGGAGACCAGCAGCACGGTATCGGGGATGATCCCGGCGGCGGCCAGGACGTCGCGGGAGAGGGTGATGTTCTGGCCCGTGTTGCGGGCCTCGGGCTCCAGCAGGATCGCTTCGGCGGGAACGCCGAGTTCGATGGCGTGCTCGCGGAAGTGCACCGCCTCGCCACGGGGGAACCGCTCCGGGGCGGTGGGGTTGGGACCGCCGGTGAAGACCAGGGTCGGGAAGACCCCGGCCCGATAGAGCTCGGCACAGAAAGCGGGAACGCCGAGGTCGTGGCTGCCCAAGCCGATTGCGGCGTCGACCGGCCGCACCTCGTGGCTCATCTGGTGATAGTCCCAGATCAGCTTGGCGCGCCGGCGCTGGTCGTCGGTGATGGCCTGCTGGTTGTCCGTCACTCGCTTCTCTTCCTGGTCACCGCCGCCGGGGGCCGCCTGCCACCGCGGTCGTGGTCCGGATGCTCTCGACGCTGCGAAGCTGATGGCTCATGCCGTGTCGGGCGGCCATTTTCGCAGCCTGGTCGAGGGCTTTCAGACCATCCTCCCGGGTGGCCGGGTCGGACAGCAGGATGTGTCCGTGGGCGGTGTCCAGGCGCACGCGTTGCATCGGCGAGTCGGTGAATGCCGTGCTGCGGGCGATGTCGATGAAATGCAGTGCCTGGGAGAGTTCGCCGGCGCCGCGGTGGGCGAGGGCGAGCTTCTGGTGGGCGACGGACCAGTCTTCGGGTTCGGCCAGGTCTTCGAATGCATGGGTCGCGGCGAGCATGACGCGGGCAGCGTAGTCGTGGCTGCCGTCCTTGCTCAGCGCGGTTCCCACCCACAGCCGGGCCCTGGCCCGGTCGCGGAGAGCGAGCCGCTCATCGACGGCCAGGAGTTCGTAGTGGCGGGCCGCCTGCTCCAGCTTCCCGGACATTTCCGCGACCACGGCCAGGGACAGGTCGAGCTGCGCGACGCGGCGGGGAATGTCGAGCTGGGTGAAGATCGAGCGGGCTCCGGCGTACGCGTGCTGGGCCGACAGCGGCCCCACCACATCCCCCTGATCGCGTTTGAGGTCGCCTGAGAGGGCGGTGGAGCGGGCAAGGAGATACAGGCCCTTGTCGTCCAGTTCCCGTGGCTTGAAGCGGGTCAGCCACCTGTCGAGCAGGTTGCCGGCGAAGGCGAAGTTCTGCCGGGACAGGGCGGCGACGACCCGGTCCAGGTCGTCGGTCCACGACTCGTACTCCCAGGCCCGGGGACCGGCGGCGGTGATGCGGCGGGCGGATCCTGCCGACGGCCCGGCCTCGGACAGGAAGGTCTCGAACCGCAGATGCACCGCGGCGTCCGCGCGGGCGAGGGCTGTGTCCAAGATTGCTTGGGTGTCCGGGCGGGGCTCGGTACTGCCGAGCAGTTTCTCCCACTTGGAGATGGTGCGGACGCCGACGCCGAGGTGTTCGGCGAAGGCGCGGACACTCATCCGCAATGCGAGCCGCAGGGCCCGGGCTTCCAGGCCGGTCCAGTGGTGCACGGTCGCCACGCGTCGCTCCCTTCCGAGAGCCCATGCAAGCACGGCCGGCCCACGCGGGGGGACGGAAGTGCAACGCAAGTACAACAGCAGGTCATTTCGTCACGGTGACTGGGCGAGGAAGCTTTCAGGCACAGGTCACATCCCCATGAGGGTGGCCCTGGTCTTCCATCCGCTGAATTCTTGGACGGTCACACGCATGGAACCCCTTACCGAGCATCGTCCGGTCAACGGCCCGGTGGTCTACGGCTACCTGAGGTTGATCAATGTCTCCGTTGCCCGGCAGACCGCGCTCAAGGAGTCGTTGGCGGAGTACTGCCGTCAGCACGAGTTGTCGTTGTTCGGGGTGTCCATCGAAAGCTCCACGGGGGCGGACCGGGCAGCGTTCACCGGGCTGCTGGACGTGCTGGCGTTGCCGGGCACCTATGGCGTCGTCCTGCCCGCGGCCTCCCATCTGGGGCCGAAACCCATAGCGGGTGACAGGGCCAAGCGCATCACTGTGGCCGGGTCCCGGTTGCTGCTGGCCCGCGGAGGTGGCAACTCCCGCCGTTCCGGTAGGTGGTTCGCGCGTGAGTGAAAAGCAGTGTGGCTGCGATGGCGGCACCGTGCTTGTTCGTGTGCCACAAGAAGTGCAGGAGTGGAGCAACGTGAAGAAGAGGATGGTCACCCGGAAAGTCGATGTGCTGATGCATCAGGCCTGCGGGGACTGCCAAGGGTCGGGGTTGCTTCCGAATGATGAGGACTAGGTCGGAAGGCGGCCGTGCCCGCGTGAGCAGATCAGAGATGGTAGAGAACCCCGCCGTGAGTCTGCGGGATTTGCACCTCATGGTTCTCGAACTCAAGAAAGCACTTTGTGACGCCGGAATCGTCCTGCCGTCATTGGGGGTTGATCCGGTCGGTATCAGCAACGAGCCGCCCATGCACCTGGTGGAGTTGGGGCGCGTCAATCTTGAGACTGCGCGCAAGCTCATCGCCGTTCTCGCTCAACAGGGAAGAGACGAAGGCGGGGGCGAGGATTGAGAACCGACGATTCAGCCGGTCACTTGGAGACCTGCCACGCCACGCGGCCTTCTCGACGATGGACGCATAACCGCCGCTCTGGACCACGACGGCCACACACGAAGGTGTCCCGCTCCGTGCGGGCGAAGGTAAGCCAGCACTTCCATTCCATCGAGAAAATTGCTATGGATGGAGACCACAATGTGTGAAGAGCGCCGCCCCGTCGGCGTGGCACTCGACGTACCGGAAATGCGGTTGCCGCTGAGCGCCGATGGCGTCGCAGTCCTGCCGGAGTTGTCTGGGAGCGGTTCGCCAGCTCACCCAAGACGAAGGCCTCAAAGAACGGCTCCAGGTGGCCCGCGCCAACGGTCGTTTGCAAGATCGTCGAATCGTCGACCTTGAGTCGAAGCTTCTCGATGCCGGAGGATCTCCACCATGAATATCCTCACGAGGCTGGAGCAGCATGCAGTTCGAAGTCCGGAACAGCCGACCATTTCAGTCTTTCACCGAGATGGTCGGCAACAATTCCTGCAAGGTGCTCAGCAGCATGGCGATAGATCTGAGCGCACGTAATGGATCCGTGCAGCGCAAGTGAGTGCTTACCGTCCTTCATCGGACGCAACACGGAAGAGGCTGGCGGCACATCCTTTCTGACCGGCCCAGGCCAGATCTCACTGCTCCAGCCGCTGGCCAGCCCATGAGCAAGGCAGTGTCGGACCTGCATCCAGCCCTGCGCATCATGCTTCACATCAGCCCAAGTGAGCTCCTTCTCTTTCCAGAAAGTCTTTCCGACCACAGGCGGTGCCCACACTGTCAAGGTGAAGTCGGTACCGATCTGAGGCTTCAGCGTCGGAAACTCGCGACTGACCAAGCCCTCAACGTCGGCCACGTCTGGGTTCGTGAGATTCATCTTCTTTGCAATCTGGGCGAAGCTCTGGCCTTGGAGATATAACACGGTGGCGAAATAGTCCTCGGCGAACCCCTCGAATGCGGAGAGCACACCCAGAGTGATAGCAGGCGCCAGAGCCGCAGCGTTTCCAGCATGTCCTCGCCTGCGAGGGTGCAAAGCCAGAAGCCTTGACGGCACTATCAGGGAACGAGCGAAACGATCAACACTCGACTGCAAGCTTGGTGCCAGCACAGCGGTTGCCACAGCAACCTCCTCGGTGACGGATCACTTCAACCGCTAGAGGATTGCATCCGACAGACTGTCATTGTGGCCCAGCGCCTCAGGCACTCACGTGACCTACATGTTCGCCATGTATCGCAGCAGGTCAGAGGCATAGCCCAGGGCGAAGCGGTCGGAAAACTGGAAGTGAATCCGAGCGGGCAGTACGGGTTCATCGAGCAGGCGACCGGACTGCCGATCACGGCTGCCATCTGTGACTACTTGGAAGGAACCGGCCCGTGACGAACATCCTCGACGACGAACAGCGCCTCCTCGCCGCCCGCGTCAGCCTCACCCAGCAGATCGACCGCGGAAGCGTGGTGCTGTCGTCGCGTCTGGCGGGCGCCTTTCTCAATGTGCCCAGACATCCCTTCGTGCCCGTCTTCTACCGGCGCGACGGCGAACGGTTCATCCCCTGGCGCAGCACTGACAGCGATGCGGAAGCGTGGCTCGACGCCGTGTACGCCGACGACTCCCTCATCACCGAAGTGGACGGCGTCCACGCCGAGGACGCTGCCCCTGAGGGGCTGAGCGGTGTCCCCACGTCGTCCTCCACGGCACCGAGCCTCATGGCCGACATGCTCGACGCCCTCGACGTGAACGAGGGAGACGAGGTCTACGAGGCCGGAGCCGGCACGGGCTACAACGCCGGTGCGCTGTGCTTCCTCGCGGGGGACGAGCACGTCACGACCGTCGACAGGGCGGAATCCCTGACGGTCAGAGCCCAGCGGCGGCTGAAGGGCGTCGGGTTCGATCCGCTCGTCATCCACGGCGACGCCGCCCGGGACTTCCCGGCAGATGCCATGTACGACCGGATCATCGCCACCGCGTCCGTCCGGCGTATCCCGCCCGTGTGGCTGGCTCGGTTGCGCACCGGCGGCATCATGGTGGTCCCCGTCAAGGGCACGCTCGCAGGCGGGAGCGTCGTCCGCCTCACCAAGCTTCCGGACGGCGCCGCGGTCGGCCATGTCCTGCACACGCCCGCCGCGTTCATGCCGCTCAAGGGGGGCACCGGGACACCGGCAGAGGTGCCCGCCGTCCCGGACGGCCCGTGTGCGGATGCCGAGTTCTCGGCGCGAGTCCTGGACGACTGGACGTTCTCGTTCTTCGCCCAGCTCCACATGGCCCCCGGCGTCGTCCGCGCCCACGGGAAGAACGACTACGGACTGCACGTCACCACCCTGTTCGACCCCGCCGACGGCTCGGCGACCCGCATCGACGACATGCCCGAGGGACCGCCGATGGTCACCACCGCCGGACCGCGGGACCTGTGGCAGCCGATCGAAGCCGCCCGCCGTCTGTGGCAGCGGCTCAACCGGCCCCGTCGCGAGTGGTTCACCGTCGAGGCCACCATCGACGAGCAGGCGGTGAGGTACACCGCCCCGGACGGCACGGTCCACCGCTGGACGCTGTAGCCGGCGGCGACCACAGAGCGAAGGGCACCGGTCGGACCCTGGCCGGATCTGCGGCGGCGTCCGAGGGCCGGCCACGTGACTCCTCCCCTGTGGGGGCGGTCTTTTCGAGCCCCCGCCGGCCGGTGCTGAGTGTGGCCCGCCACTACGGCGACGTGCCCCCGGCCACTTATATCGGGCACCGGATATTTCGGTGCCCGAAGTTTCTTCTGCGCACCCCCTTGCCGAGGTCCCGGGGCCGGAGTAGTTTCCCCGTCGTCCGAAAGGTTCGGGCACCGGAAAGTACGGAGGGCAAAGTGACGTCCACGAGCACTGGGCCCGCCGAAGGCGGTGCGGACGGACCGGCGATCGGCGAGCTCGGTGAGGTACTGCTCGCGCTCGGCGGCCGCCTCACCCGGTTGCAGACGGAGATACTGGCGGGTCTCGACCAATCGTTGACGATCCGGCAGTACCGCATCCTGTCGAGGGTCCACAGCGGTCACACCTCGCTGACGGCTCTGTGCAGGCTCGCCCACCGGGGGCCGTCCACCATGTCCCAGAGCGTCGACAAGCTCGTCCAGCAGGGGCTCCTCACCCGAGGGGTCTCGGACACCAGCCGCCGCACCATGCGGCTGGGCGTGACCGACGCCGGTCTCGCCGCCCTTGAGGCGGGCGACCGGGCCCTGGGGAAGTTCACCTCGGAGATCACCGCGCGGCTCCCGGAGGAGGCCAGAGAGCTCATCCGCCCCGCGCTCCAGCAGTTGTACGCCGAGATCCAGGGCCACCTGGACAGCAGATAGCCGATAGCCGCACAGCGCGCCGGCACGCAGCACCGCCGGCGCCCACGCCCGGGGCGACGCGCCCTCGGGCACCCCGAACCCGGCCGCACCCGGGCCCACCGAGCAGACCGCCAGAGCCGACCGGCACCTGAGCCGGCGGGCACCCGGGCGCATCCGAGAGCCGCGAATCTCACCCGCTCACCCCCATCCGCACAGCGAGCCGCACACCCACCGCCGACACCCGCGCACCCACCGAAAGAGCCGCGCCGGGGTCGTCGCATCCAGCGCACCGGAGCACCGGCCCGACGACGGCCGGGGAACCGGCGCACCTTCACTCCCGATCGGGGGACGGGGCGTTCAGCCACGAGGAGGTGGCAACGTTCATGCCACGAGACAGTGCGACCACCATCAGCCCGGGACCGGCCGGGCTACTGAGCAGGCTCGACCACTCCCGCTTCACCCGCCGCCACGGCGTCATCTACGGAACGGCGCTGGTCGGACACTTCCTGGACGGGTTCACCATCAACCTGACCGGTGTCGTCCTGCCCGGCGTCATCCCGGCCTTCCACCTCAGCAGCAAGGAGGCCGGCTACCTCAGCTCCGTGCTCTTCGCCGGCATGCTCGTCGGCGCCGCGGTCGCGGGCGCGGTCTCCGACCGGTTCGGCCGCAAGGTGCCGCTCGCGATCTGCCTGCTGGTCTTCGGCGGGTTCTCCGTGCTCGCCGCCTGCGCCTGGGACTACCCGTCGCTGATGACGGCACGGTTCTGCCAGGGCATCGGCCTGGGCGCCGAGATCGCCGTCGTCCTGCCGTACATCACGGAATTCGTGCCGGCCCGGCACCGCGCACCACTGGTGACCTCGGCCACCGCCGCCTGGCTGATCGGCCTCCCGGTCGCCGCCGTGGTGGGCGCCGCGCTGGTGCCCGCGCTGTCGTGGCGCGCGATGTTCGTGGTCGGCACGGTGCCCGTGCTGATCAGCCTCGTCATCCTCGCCGTGCTGCCCGAGTCGGTGCGGTACCTGCTGCGCAGGGGCCGGCTGGACGCGGCACGCGACGTCGTCGACTCGCTCGCCGTCGAGCCGCCCGCGTCCGCCCGGACAGAGGCGTCCACCCGGGCCGAGCCGTCTGCCGCCGCCACCGTCACCGCCTCCGCACCCGCCGCCCCGCGGGCCGCCGGCCACGACACCGTGCTCCCCGAGGAGGAGGGCTCGTCGCGCAGCTCCGCGGGCTCGGTGTTCCGGCTGCTGGCCGCGCGCTACGCACCGTTCACCCTCTCCCTCTGGTTCATGGAGCTGTGCGCCGGCGCCTTCCTCTACGGGCTCTCCACCTGGCTCCCCTCCATCCTGGAGAAGCGCGGCAACAGCCTGCTCGGCAGCCTCACCTACACCGCGATCATCACCGCCACCGGCGTGGTCGGGGCCCTGCTCGCCGGGCATCTGGCGAGCAGGATCGGGCGGCGCCTGACCATCGGCCTCTCGTTCGTGCTGAGCGGCGTGTTCTGCCTGCTGTGGGGCGCGGTCGACTCGACGGGGGCCGTGGTGCTGCTGGGCTGCTGCGCCACGTTCTTCGGCAGCGGGCTCGCCGGCAGCACCCTCTTCGTCTACGCGAGCGAGCTGTACCCGACCGTGAACCGCGCCACCGGCCTCGGCTGGGCGGCCGCCTGGCAGAAGGCGGGCGGGCTGATCATCCCGACGGTGATCGGCTGGATCCTCGCGGCGCACGCGCCTGGCTACACGTTCTTCGTCCTCTTCGCGGGCGTCTCGGTGCTCGCCGGCATCTCCGGGCTGCTCGTCACGTTCGAGACCCGGGGCAGGACCGTCGAGCAGATCACCGCGGACATCGCGGCCCGGTCCGGCATCCGGCCCGGCGCCCCGCTCCCCGCGTCCGCCACCGCCGGCGCCTCCCACGGCGCCCGCACGGCCTCCCCCACCTTGGCCACCGACCTCTCCGCCCCGGAGCCCACCGCACCGTACGACCCCGAACAGGCAGGTGAAGGATGACCTCCGCCCCCTCCCGCACACCAGGTACCGCCTCCCGGGCGCCCGCCCTCGACCCGGCCGACGCCGCCGAGCGCGCCCTGCGCCACCAGAAGGTCCGGGACGCGATGGCCGAAGAGGGCCTGGACGCCCTGATCGCCTTCGCGCCCGGCTGGCGCAGGGAGAACGTCCGCTACTTCACCGACGCCCGCCTCACCGGCACCGCGTCCTTCGTGCTCTTCCCCGCATCCGGATCCGCCTCCGCCGAGGTGTGCGCGTTCTCCACGCGCCGCGCCGACCTGCCCGCGCTCAGGGCGGCCGGCTGGGTGGACCACGCGGCCGTGCTCGACGCCCACGACCCGTCCGCCCTGACCGAGCCGCTGCGCGACCTGCGGCCGCGGCGGGTGGGCGTGGCCCACCTGGAGCTGCTGCCGGGGCTGCTGGCCGAGGCGCTGCGCCGGGCCCTGCCGGACGCGGAGCTGGTCTCGGCGAGCGCCCTGATGGACCGGGTCCGGATGGTCAAGAGCGACTGGGAGCTGGCCAGGATGCGGCGCAGCGCCGCCGTCTGCGCGGCGGGCTGGCAGGCGTTCGTGGACGTCCTCGAACCGGGCCTGCCCGAGTACCGCATCGTCGCCGAGGTGGAGGCGGAGATCAAACGGCTCGGCGCCGAGGACAACTTCATGCTGATCGCCTCCGGCGGCGACGAGGTGCGCGGCATGACCGCCCCGACGCCCCGCTCCCTGGAGGCGGGCGACATGGTGCGCACCGAGCTGACCCCGCAGATGGACGGCTACTGGCTCCAGATCTGCCGGTCCGCGGTGGTGGGCCCGCCGAGCGACGGGCAGCGCAGGTCCTTCGACCTCTTCAACGAGTCCGTGGAGGCCGGCATGGCCGCCACCAGGCCCGGCGTCACCGCGCACGACGTCGCCAAGGCGCAGAACGACGTCTTCCGCAAGTACGGCTACGGCGAGTACTGCACCAGCAAGTACACCCGCGTGCGCGGCCACGGCCACGGGCTGCACCTGGACGAGACGCCGATCATCGAGGGCAACGAGACCGTGCTGCCCGAGAACGCCGTCTTCATCATCCATCCCAACACCTACACCCCGCTGGCCGGCTACCACGTGCTGGGCGACCCGGTCCGGGTGACCAAGGACGGCCCCGAGGTGCTGATCGCGACGGAACGCAAGCTGTTCCACTCCGACAAGGGCAGCTCAGCGGGGCGTGCGGGAGCCGCCGGTGCGCCGGCCGGAGCCGCCGAGGAACCCGGAACCCCCTCCGGAAAGGAGAGCGCGGCATGAAGCGCGGACTCGTGGTGCTCGACCCGGACGAGGTGCCCACCGAGGAGTGGGCCGAGCGCGTCGGCGGCCTCCAGAGCCGCCTCGCCGACGAGCGGGTGGACCTGGCACTCGTCTACGGGGACGTCTTCGCCTCCGACGACATCGCCTACCTCACCAACCTCTGCATCTACTGGAACGAGGGCGTGCTCGCCGTTCCGGCCGACGGCGAGCCGGTGTTCCTGACGAAGCTCTCGCCGCGGGTGCACCCCTGGATGCGGCGCGTGTCGACGGTCTCGCGGATCGAGAGCGGCCGGCAGTTCGGCGCGCTCGCCGCCAAGCTGGCAGAGGGCCGCGAGGCGGGCACCGTCGGCCTGGTCGACGCGCCGCTGTGGCCCGAGCCCGTGGTGGCCGAGCTGCGCGCCGCGCTGCCCGGCTGGGAGCTGCGCGAACTGCCCGGCCTCGTGCGGGAGCGGCGCGCCGTGCCGTCCCCGGCCGAGGTGGCGCTGCTGCGCACCGCCGCCCGCGTGGTGGGCGAGGCCGCGGACACCGCCGCCGGCGCCGTACTCGGCACGCAGGACCGGGTGGCCACCGTGGAGCGGATCGTGCGCGGCGCGGGCTTCCTCGACGTCCAGGTGAACACCGCGGACGCGACGGACGGTGCCGAGTGCGTGCAGGTCACCGGCCAGTACCGCACGTTGTGGGTGCACGCCTCCCGGATCGCGGGCGGCGCCGGGACGGACTGGGCCGGAACGCTCCAGGACGCGCTGGACCGCGCGGTCGCGGCGGCACGTCCGGGCGCCACCGGAGCCGACCTCGCCGCCGCGGCCGGCCCCGCGCTCGACCGGCTGCCGGCCGGCACCGACGCCCAGGTGACCTGGGTCGGCCAGACCGACCTGGCGTCCGCGGGGGAGTACCGCCCCGCGACCGCGGACACCCCGCTGGCGGCCGGCGCCGCGGTGGCCGTCACCGTCGACGCCCTGCTGCCCGGCGGCGGCTACGCGGCGCTCGCGGACACCGTCCTGGTCACGGCGGACGGGCCCGAGCGGCTCACCGCGGCCGGATCCGCCGCGGACGGCGAGGCCGCCACCCCGGCCGCATCCGGCCACGACACCACCAGCACGAACGGGGCCGCGCGCCCCGACGGGAGGTCAGCGCAGTGAGGATCCTGTCCAACGACGACGTTCAGAAGGTGCTCTCCGCCGAGGAGTGCCTGGACGCCCTGCAGACCGCGTACCGGGAGCTGACCCGGGGCGAGGGCGCCAACCGGCCGCGCAACCACACCTACTTCCCGGTGGAGGACGAGCGGTACCCCGGCTTCCGCTACCGCTTCAAGTCGCAGGAGGGCGGCAACGTCTCCAGCGGCGTGTGGGCGCTGCGCATCACCTCCGACCTGGCGGGCGTCGAGACCCTGCCCAGCGGGGTGCAGCGCCGCCGGCTGATCCCGGCCGCGCCCGGCGAGCGGTACGTGGGCCTGGTCACGCTCTACAGCCTGACCACCCTGGAGCCGCTGGCCATGCTCCACGACAGCTGGATCCAGAAGATGCGCGTCGGCGCGACCTCCGCGCTCGGCATCCGCGAGATGGCCCGCGAGGACGTGACCGTGGCCGGCATGTTCGGCTCCGGCTGGCAGGCCGAGGCGCACCTGGAGACGCTGCTGCTGGTCCGCCCGTCGGTCGAGGAGGTACGGGTCTACAGCCCGACCGCCGAGCACCGGGAGACGTTCGCGAAGACCTGGAGCGAGCGCACCGGGCGCCGGATCGTCGCCGTGGACCACCCGCGGGACGCCGTCTCCGGCTGCGGGGTCGTGACCTGCGCGACGGCGACCATGGAGCCCTGCTTCGAGGGGGCCTGGCTGGATCCGGGCACCCATGTCACGGCGATCACCTCGCCGGACGGCACCGCGACCCGCCGCGAGCTCGACGACGCCACCTTCGACCGCGCCGACCGCATCGTCGTCCTCTCCCGCGAGCAGGTCCACCACGACAAGCAGTACGACATCCTCGGCCCCGTCGAGCGGGGCCGGATGTCCTGGGAGGACATCCGCGAACTGGGCGAGCTGCTGACCGGCGACGCGCCGGGACGCCGCTCGGACGACGAGATCACGGTGTTCGCCAACAACACCGGCATGGGCGTGCAGTTCGCGGCGGTGTGCTCGCGGGCGCTGGCCCTGGCCGAGGAGCGTGGCCTGGGCCACGAGGTGCCGACGGGGTGGTTGCTGGAGGAGACCAGTCCCTGAGACGGCGGGCATGCAAAAGCCCGTCCGGCGATCGCAGCGCGACATAGGAGCACACGCAATGAGTCCCACACCCCCATCCCGTGTAGGCGGAAATACCATCACTTTCGGTGACAACGTCAACACCGACGTCATCATCCCCGGCCGCTACCTCGTCAGCATCGACCCGGCGGAGCTGGCCACGCACGCCTTCGAACCCCTCGGGCCGGAGGTCCAGAAGCAACTCCAGGCCAGCCAGATCGTGGTAGCCGGACGGAACTTCGGCTGCGGCAGCGCCCGTGAGCAGGCCGCGAGCTGCCTGATCGGGGCCGGGGTCAAGGCCGTCGTCGCCGTCTCCTTCTCCCGTGTCTTCTTCCGCAACGCGATCAACACCGGTCTGGTCGCCGTCGAGTGTCCACAGGCTGTGGAAGCTCTGGCCGCCGCGGGCGGCGAAGGGGACATGTGGGTCGATTACGACGAGGGCAGCGTGGAGGTCGCCGGAGGCACGTTCGGCTTCGCGCCGTACCCGCAGGGGCTGCGGGAGATCCTCCAGGACGGCGGCCTGATCCCCCATCTGATGCGTACGCAGGAAGGAGCGACCTCGTGACCGCCACCAGCAGCGCCGTGGGGACGGCCGGCGCCACCGGCGCCACCCGCCCCCCCAGGACCTTCGCGCAGAAGGCGATAGAGCGCGCCTCGGGCGAGTCGGGGCTCGTTCCCGGGCAGATCGTGGACGCCTACCCCGATCTCTACATGAGCCACACCGCGAGCTGGCGCTGCATCCGCACCCTGGAGCGGATGGGCACCGACCGGCTCTACGACCCCGACCGGGTCGCCATGGTCATGGACCACATCTCCCCGGCCATGAACGCCAAGACGGCCGCCGACCACCAGCTGTGCCGGCAGTTCGCCGACCGGATGGGCATCAAGAACTTCTTCGACGTCAACGCCGGCATCGCCCACATCGTCCTGATGGAGAACGGCCTGGTCAGGCCGGGGCAGTTCATCATCGGCACCGACTCGCACTCCACCATCTACGGAGCGCTCGGCGCCTTCGGCACCGGTGTCGGGTTCAGCGAGATCACCGCGGCCTGGGTGACCGGCAAGCTGTGGGTGAAGGTGCCGGAGTCGGTGCGGATCGAGATCGACGGCGAGCTGCCCCCGGGCTCGTACGCCAAGGACGTCATGCTCAAGCTGATCGGCGACCTGGGCGCCGACGGGCTGACGTACTGCTCGGCGGAGTTCACCGGCTCCTACGTCACCTCCCGGAGCGTGTCGGAGCGCATGACGTTCTGCAACCTGGCGATGGAGATGGGCGCGAAGAACGCCTACGTCGCCCCGGACGCCGTCACCCGCGCCTACCTGGGCGACGAGGCCGGCGTCCCGGAGGACGGCTACGAGGTGCTGCTGCCCGACGAGGGCGCCGTCTACCGCGACACCGTGCGGCTCGACGGATCGGCGCTGACGCCGCAGATCGCCGTGCCGCACACCGTCGACAACGTCGTCGGCGTCGACGAGGTCAAGGGCACCAAGCTGGACCAGGTCTTCATCGGGTCCTGCGCCAACGCCAAGTACGACGACCTCGCCATCGCCGCCGAGGTGCTGGCCGGGCACAAGGTCGCGCCGGGCGTGCGGCTGGTGGTGACGCCCGCGTCGAGCACGGTGATGGCCAAGGCGTCCTCCACCGGCGTGCTCGCCACCCTGATCGAGGCCGGCGCGATGATCACCAACGCGGGCTGCGGCGCCTGCGCCGGCAACGGCGGCGCGATGGCCGACGGCGAGGCCACCCTGTCCACGGCGAACCGCAACTTCCAGGGCCGGATGGGCAGCTACGAGTCCCGGATCTACCTGGGCAGCCCCGCCACCGCCGCGGCCTCCGCGATCACGGGCGTGATCACCAACCCGGCCGAGGTGCTCGCGGACGCGGCGCCGGGCGCCGCCAGGGCCGCCCACCGTCCGGAAGGAGCCGGCGCGTGAACCTCGTCGAGAAGATCCTGGCCAGGGCGAGCGGCCGGACGTCCGTCGAGCCGGGCGAGATCGTGATCGCCGGCGTGGACCGGCTGCTGATGCACGACCTCAGCGGCTACCTGACGTCGGAGGTGTACGAGAAGCGGGTGGGCCGCCCGATCCCGGACCCCGAGCGGGTGGTGATGGTCTTCGACCACCACTTCTCGCCGCCCACCGAGCGCCAGGCGGACATCCTCCAGCACAACCGCGCCTGGGCCCGGGGGCACGGCATCACCCTCATGGACTGCGGAAGCGGCAACCTCCACCACGCCGCCGTGCGCGGCGGGCACGTGCGGCCCGGCATGATCGTGGTCGGCTCGGACAGCCACACCCCGGTGCACGGCTCGCTCGGCGCGCTCGCCGTGGCGCTCGGCAACGACTCGCACGCGGGCACCGTGCTGCCGTACGGGAAGGCGTGGTTCCGCGTGCCGGAGACCGTCCGCATCGAGCTGCACGGCGCCCCGCGGCCCGGCACCACGCCGCGGGACATCGCCCTGTGGCTGTGCGCGGAGATCGGCGAGGGCGCGCTGAACTACAAGGCGCTGGAGTTCACCGGCCCCTACGTCAAGCAGGCGTCGTTCTGGGACCGCTGGCTCTTCCCGCTGCTCACCGTCGACCTGGGCGCCAAGTGCGGGTTCGTCGAGCCGGACGAGGTCACGGAGGCGTTCCTGCGGACGCTGCCGGGCGGGGCCGGGCCGCAGGGCGATCCGCTGCTGCGGGGCGACGGCGCGCAGGACGCGGCGAGCGTCCTCCGCTACGACATCAGCGAGGTGCCGCCCCAGGTGGCCTGCCCGCCGACCGTCGGCAACACGAAGGCGGTCGCCGACGCGGCCGGCGCCCGGGTCGGCTGGGCCGAGCTGGGCGGGCACGGCGGCGGGCGCCTGGAGGACATCCGCGCCGCGGCCGAGGTGCTGGACGGCCGCCGCGTCCATCCGGACACGCGGCTGAACATCGTGCCGTCCAGCCGGGAGGTGTTCGCGGAGGCGCTCCGCGAGGGCCTGGTGGCGTCGCTGCACGAGGCCGGCGCGACGTGGTTCCCGCCGAGCACCGGGTCCAACCAGGCCATCAACATGGGTGCGCTGTCCGCCGGCGAGGCCATGATCTGCACCCACTCCAGGAACTTCCCCGGCCGCAACGGCAGCACGGAGGCCGGCGTGTACCTGGCGTCCGCGGCCACCGTCGCGGCCTCCGCGGCGGCCGGCGAGATCGCCGGGGCGCCGGCCGGCAGCGAGAGGAGGGCGGCGTGATGGGTGGCACGACAGGGATCCAGGGCGGGCCGGACGGCAAGACCGGGAGCCGTTTCGAGGGCCCCTGCTGGACGTTCGGGGACAACATCCCCACCGACCAGCTGATCAAGTCCCGTTACGTCTTCGACCCGATGGACGTGATCGTCCAGCACGTCCTGGAGGACATGGACCCGGAGTTCCCGCGCCAGGTCGAGCCCGGGGACGTGGTGGTGGCGGGCCGGCACTTCGGCCAGTCGTCGGGGCGCGCGATCGCCGCGAAGGCGCTCCAGGCCACCCGGATCGGCTGCGTGCTCGCGGAGAGCTTCGCGCGCACCTTCTACCGCAACTGCTTCGAGATCGGCCTGCCCGCGATGGAGGTCGAGGGCATCACGGAACTGGCCCGCAAGGGCGACCGGCTGGCGGTGGACATCACCACGGGAACGGTCACCAACACGGCGACCGGCGAGAGCCGCGTCGGCCGCCCGGCCGACCCGTTCCTCGTCGAGATGCTGGCGGCGGGCGGGCTGATCGCGCTGGCGGAGCAGCGGCCGGAGCTGTTCGCCTGAGCTGTTCGCCTGAGCCGTTGCTTGAGCCGTTGCTTGAGCGCCCGTACGCACAAGGAGCGCGCCGTGACACTGGGCGCCGCGGTGCCCTGCGCGCTCCTCGCGTACGCGGTCATCGAACTGCCCTTCCAGGCGGTCTCCGCCTGACCTGACACCTCATCGTGCGGGTTCACGCCGCCAGGGGCGCGGGAGATACTCCCATCCCCGCGCCCCTGCGTCGTGCACGTGGCCGTGCGGACGGCCGTCGGACGGATACGACGCGCCTCAGGAGGGATACGACGCGTCGGCCAGGACGGATACGAGGCGCGCGTCAGGACGGTACGACGCGCCTCAGGACGGATACGAGGCGCGCGTCAGGACGGATACGACGTCAGCATCGCCAGATTGCACTCCGCGTCCGACGGACCGCCCGTGGTGTTGACGACGTGGGCGATCGTGCCCTGGCCGCCGCCCAGCGAGAACGTGATCATGCTGTGCAGCCGGACGCCCGGCGTGCGCGGCACGGCGAAGGCGCGGTCGGCGACGATGGTCGCGTCCTCGGCGAAGATGCAGTAACTGCCCAGGCCCCACGCCTCGTGCCTGCGGACGTGGTCGGCGACCTGGTAGGCGGGGAAGCCGCGGTGCGCGCCGTCCATCCAGGCGGCCTGGTTCGGCGGGTCGTACGGCATCTCGTTCTGGAAGAAGTACGTCCGGCCGCCCTCGCCGTTCCACTGCACCTGCGCCTTCTGGTGGTGCTCCACGAACAGGCCGTAGACGGTGACGTCGTCGCCGTTCACCACCAGCCCCTCCTCGGAGGTGTTGGTGGTCCAGCCCACGCCGGTGCCGTGGTCGGCGCGCCACAGCCAGGTGTTGTCGATGATGACGTCCGAACTGTTCACGACCACGGACTGCTTGGCCTTGCCGACGCCCGCCCCGCCGATCCGCACGAACACGTCGTGCAGGGAGGTCGGGTCGGACGTGTGGCGCCCCCGGGCGCCGTCGGGGCCGACCCGCACCAGCGCGTCGGAGACCTGCTCGCCCGCGTCCACGAGCAGTCCGGCGACCGTGACCCCGTCGACGTCCGCGATGTCGAGGGCACTCGCGCCGCCCCCCGGCACGAGCGTGGCGAGGCCGAGGCCGAGCACGACGGTGCCGGCGCGCGTCACCGTCAGCGCCTTGTCGAGGTGGTACACGCCGGGCGTGAGCAGCAGGTGCTTGCCCTGTGCCAGCGCGGAGTTCAGCTCGTCGGCGGTGGTGCCCTCCTTCGCGATGTGGAAGTCGGCGATGGGCAGCGACTTGCCCTCCGGTCTGCGCCCCTCCCAGCTCGTGCCATGGCTGTCGGTGCGCACGGCGGGCACGAAAACGCGGTACGCGCCGTCGCCGTCCACGTACAGGAACGGCTTCTCGCGGACCACCGGCGTGCGCGGTACCGAGGTGTACGTCGGCGCGGGGAAGGTGGTGGCGGGGGCGTTGTCGACGCCGACGAAGACCATGTTCCAGTTGGAGCCGAGCCACTGCCCCACCATGGAGTTGCGGGTCACCCACTGCTGCTGGGTGCCCGAGTTCACCTGGCCGGTTATCTTGCAGTCCGCGATGAAGCCGCCGCTGGACCAGCCGCCGTCGTCGAGCTGGATGTTGCCCAGCAGGTAGATGCGGCGGAAGAAGGTCGCCTGGGAGACCGCCCAGCGGGCGGTGCCGCTGCGGGGCACCAGGTTGATGTTCTCCACGCCGCGCCAGAAGTTGGTCAGCGCGCCGTGGCCGTGCGCGTCGGCGTCGGCGTGCACGGCGTTGTTGATGGTCGCCGCGGCCGGCTGGATCCCGAGGCCCGACACCTGCGTGTAGTAGCCGACGTTGATGTCGACGTCGTAGCCGCCCGGCTTGAACAGCAGCGCGTACCGGCCGGATCCGAACTGCGCGCCGGCCTGCTGCGCGTACACCTGGTCCGCGATGGACTGGATGGTCTTGACGGGCGTCGAGGAGTCGAAGACGTAGACGTTGGGGCCGAAGTCCGGTTCCCCGGCGGGGTGCTGGGCGGGCGGCGGCGCGTCGGCCGCGGCCTTGCCCGCGGCCTTGGCGGGCGCGGCCTCGCGGGGCGCGGCGGACGCGGGGGAGCCGGCGGCGAGCCCGCCGCCGGCGGCGACCGAGGTGCCTGCGGCCACCGCGCCGGCGGAGGCGAGGAATCCGCGCCGGCCGAGGGCGGCGCGGCCCGGAGCGGGGTCCGGGTCCTCCGGCGTGGAGCGCGGGGTGTTCCCGGGGGAAGCAGGAGCCATGAGACGTCCCTTCGAGGAGGCCGGCGCCGTGGGACCGCACAGCACCCCGGCCGGGGCCACGGGCGCCGACGTGACTCCACGCCTTTATTCAAGGGGTGAGGTAAGCCTGACGGGATCTAACTCGTGGGGCGTCTGGGGCGTCAAGGGGGCGGGACGTCCGCGGTTTCCTCGCGGGGCGGGGCCGCTGCGCGGTGCGGGGGCCGGGTGCGGCAGGGGTGCCCCTGGGGTTGGTGGCGATCTGACGTCCCCCACTGCCTGAAGGGCGTGGGAGGTACCCCCAGTCGTGGCTGGTCGCGCAGTTCCCCGCGCCCCTCGAAGGACGGGGCTGCGCCCCGATGGCTCCGCGTCCCGCTGACGCCGCGCCCCGGAAGGGGCGCGGGGAACTGCGCGACCGGCCCACGACTCACCGTTGGTCCGGAGATGACCGATCCACCCCCGTGGGCCGGGAACGGGACCGCAGGTCCCGCCTGAGCCGGCCGCTCCCGGCCGCTCCCGGCCGCCCGCGGTGGAGCGTGAAGAAATGACGCGACACCGCCCGCACCCCCGCCTACGATGATCCCATGCGCGCCGACCCGGACATACGTACCATCGCCGAATCCGACCTCGTGGACTGGATGCGGGCCCTGAACACCGGGTTCCTGCGTCCGCCGACGCCCACGCCGGCCGCCGTGGCGGATCGCGCCGGGTCGATCGCCTACGCCCGCGCCCGCGGCGCCTTCGACGCCGGCCGTTGCGTGGCGACGTTCCGCTCGTTCCCGCAGCGGCTCACGGCCGTGGGCGGGGCCTCCGTGCAGGCGGACGCGATATCGAGCGTCACCGTCTCGCCCACGCACCGCCGCCGGGGCCTGCTGAGCCGGATGATGGCCGCCGACCTGGCCGAGGCGCGCGAGCGCGGCGACGTCGTCGCCAGCCTCATCGCGGCCGAGTACCCGATCTACGGCCGCTTCGGCTTCGGCCCGGCCGCGGGCGTGGCGGACTGGGAGGTCGACGTGCCCCGTGCGGGCCTCGACCCGCGCTGGTCGGGCCCGGCGGACGGCGGCCGGATCGACCTCGTCGACGGCGCGGAGGTGCGCAAGGTGGGCCCGGAGCTGCACGAGCGGTTCCTGGCCCGGCAGCACGGCGCCGTGGACCGCGACGAGCACTGGTGGCAGCGCGCCACCGGGCAGCTGGGCCCGGCCATGGACCCGACCTGGACGGAGCCGTTCCAGGCGCTCTACCGTGCGCCCGACGGCACCGTGGAGGGCCTGCTCGCCTACCGCTCCGACGACGTGTGGAACGACGCCAAGCTCTCCATGGACACCGCGACGGTCGAGGACCTGATAGCGGTGAGTCCGGCGGCCGAGCGCGCGCTGTGGCACTTCCTCTGCTCGGTCGACTGGATCACCAGGGTCCGCACCGGCCACCGCGCCATGGACGACCTGCTGCCCCAGTTCCTGCCCAACCCGCGTGCGGCACGCCCGGTGACCAGGGCGGACTGGCTGTGGGTACGCATCCTGGACACGGTCCGCGCCCTGGAGAGCCGCACGTACGCGGTGCCGGGCAGCCTGGTACTGGAGGTCGTGGACCGGCCGATCGAGCCGGTCGAGCCCGGCGGCACCGGTGCCGGCACCGGGTCGGGCGGCCCGGCCGCGGGCCGCTACCTGCTGGACGCCACCCCGGACGGCGCGAGCTGCACCCGCACCACCCGCTCGCCGGACGTCACCCTGGGCGCCGGGGAGCTGGCCTCGCTCTGGCTGGGCGAGGAGTCGGCCACCCGCCTCGCGGCCCTGGGCCGCCTCACCGAGCACACCCCCTCGGCCACCGCCACCGCCGAAACGCTCTTCCGGACGGCCCGGGGGCCTTGGTGCCCGGACACGTTCTGAGGGGCGCGGGGTGACGGCGGGGCGCGCGCGTGCGTGCCCCGGTGAGCCACGAGGGCCCCGGCGAGCCAAGAGAACCGAGGTTGAAGAACGAGCTCAGTGCGCCAGCAACATCAGCACGATCACGACGGCCACCCAGACGAGCATGGTGTTCCTGGCTCGTATGCCGATGGACAGCAGCAGCGCGATGATCCCCATCGGGCCGTACCGCCACTGGATGAGTTGCTCGAATCCGACGCTGAGCGCGGTCAGGGTAATGGTGAAAAACGGCATGATGAACCTCCCCGTTGTGCTCCGTGGCTGTGCGCCCCTGATCCGCGGCCACCGTGCGGCACTGAACGGCGGCCCCCCGGCCGCCGCGCGAACCCCGCGCGAGCGACCCTGGCCGGCCCCGTCGTCATCCCCTGACGGGTCCGGCCCTTTCTCTCGAGCGCCTTCGGCGCTCGGCCCTTCGGTCTCGGCGCTCGGACCAGCCGGTCCGGCCGGAATGCCCGGTTCTGGGCTCCGGTCTCAGCGACACGGCGTCGGCACGTAGATCGCCGGCGCGAGCGCTCCGGCGGAACTCCCCGCTGGCATGCGGGCCTTGAGGCCGGTCCGGAGCAGTACGAGACCCGCTGTGTCCGCAGACCCTATGGCTACGTCAGCAGCTGCCCCCGGCGACGACACTGTTCAGCAGAGCCCCGAGGGATCGGAGGGCGAGGGGAGAATCCCCCCGTATCAAAGTTGGTCACCAAGCAGGTTGTAGTTGTGCCCAGTTGGTCGAAACTGAAACCAACTTACAATTAACTACCTCAAGGTGGTCCTGGGTTGTACGGTTTGGTCGTGATCCAAGACGATGGTGGGGCAGACCGTCACAGACGGGCCTCCGAGGTCATCGCGGACCGGCTGCGCGAGCGGATCAGGAGTGGAGACCTCAAAGTTGGCGACCGGCTTCCCACGCAGGCGCAACTGGCCGCGGAGTTCGGCGTGGAGCGGGGCGTCGTACGGCAGGCGCTCAGAAGCCTCCAGGACGCCGAACTGCTGGTGGACGTCGGCAGGGGCAGCCCGCCGCGGGTGGCCGAGCCGGCGCCCGATACGGCACAGCCGCAGAAGGCGATGGTCGCCCTGGCGCCCCGGCTCAACGCCGCGTTCGCCGCGCCCGATGTCCGGATAGACGCCGTCTGCCTGACCGCGGAGACGCTGATGCTGGCCGTGGCCGACCCGGTTCGACTGATCCACCTGGGCGAGATCCGACCCGAGTCGCTGACGGTCCGCATCCTGCTGCCTAGCCGCCGTATCTCGCTCGCCTTCCCCGCCCCCATCGAGATGGGGACCACGGACGAGCGCGTGCACCTGCGCTGGCTCGGCCAGCGCAACGCCCAGGGAAAGGTGCTCCGGCACAACCTCCAGTCGCTGCACACCTCGCACGGCATCGACGTGGACATCGCCTTCCGCGCCCTGCCGTTCACCCCGCCGATCAAGCTGTACCTGCTGGGCGGCGAGGAGGCGCTCTTCGCGTACTACACGGTGACCAAGCGCGCCGAGGAGTCCGACGAGGGCCGGCTCGACATGTACGACGCGCTAGGACGCCAGTCGCTGCTGTTCTCCTTCCGGAAACGGGCCGGAGGCCGGGAGGCGGCGTTCGTGACGGAGTCGCAGAACTGGTTCGACGCGCTCTGGGAAACCATCGCCACGGACCTGACACTCTCCTAGTGACTTCTGATGCGGAACGGATCGAACAGACACCGCGGTAGCGATCTCGTCGGCGAGCTGGAGGAGCGCCTGACACAGGCGGAACTCGCTGCGGTGGACTCCGCCTGGCCCACGGAGTACGCCGATCCGTTGATCCACACCTGGCGATCGGCCGGCGCCCGGCTCGCCATGGCCACCAACAACTCACCACGCATAGCCCACGCCTACCTGAGCGGCCGGGACCTAGGTCGTGTCCGGCACATCTACGGCCGCACCGAAGACCTGCAACGCCTCAAGCCCGACCCGTACTGCCTGCTCCGCGCCCTGAACGCCACCGGCACCCGGCCCGGCGCCGCACTCATGATCGGCGACAACCCCTCGGACCTCGCCGCCGCCCGGCAGGCGGGTGTGGCCTTCCTCGGTTACGCGGCCAACGACCGCAAGGCGAAGCTGCTGCGCGAGGCGGGCGCGGAGGCCGTGGTGACCTCGCTGTGGGAGGTACTCGTGCTGGTGCGCGAAGGGGCGGAGCCGTCGGGGCCACCGCTCTCAGGGCCACCGCTCTCGGGGCCGTCCGTCGCACCCGGGATGTGGAAGTTGGACGTCACCACTAGGGTTTGACCCCCTAGATGGCGAGTGCCCGACCTTTAGGAGTGGTTCGCGGCCGCACATCCTGCTCCGGGAGCCGCGGGCCCGGGAGTCGGCCTGATTGGCGAGCCGTCCGTGCTCGTCTGGACACCCGATGAACGCTTTCCCGAACGCCCAGACTTTCCCCGGTCGCTCGTGGCCGAGGTCCTGAACGCAGAGCGCACTGCGCCGCCTGAGCGGGTCTTCAGGGGCACCACTCACCGGAACACCGTGGTGGACGTGCCGGGCATGGGCCGGCTGGTCGTGATGCGGCGCAGAATCCCGGGCGCGATGGTGCGAAAGGTCCTGAACGAACTTCGCAACGAGGGCTTCGCCGAGACGGCACAGGGCAGCGGCACACGGGTGGTGAAGGCACCGACGGTCCACTCAAGCCCGGCGGCGGGCCGCAGTCGTGGCAGTGCTTCTCTCCTCTCCGTCTTCGCTGCGGCATTCAAACGGCCGACGGTGTCCCTTGACGTCTTCACGCTAACGTCGGAGTCCCTCGCCACACACATGCGCGTGCAGTGCGACGCCATCGTGGCCGGAGAAATCCAGGTGGAGGAGATCAAGGTCCGACTGCTGCTGCCGTCGGAGGGCCAAGAACTGCCCTACCCGGTTTCCCAGCATGACCCGAACGACACGCGGGTGCCAGAACGTACAAAACGAATTACCCGCCGGAGCACTTTCGCTCTGCGTGGCATGCTGGCCCACTTGTCGGATGAGGGCTCGTCCCCCAGGTCGTCTTCGAAGTCCGCGAGCACCGCCTGACGCCGCACGCCAAGCTGTACCTACTGAACGATACCGAGGCGCTGCACGCGCCGTACGAGGTACTGACCCGGCCCATGTTGCTCGACGACGGCGTGACCGTGGATGCCATCGATGTGCTGGGCATGAATTCCGCCCTCATGAAGTACGTGAAGGACAGTGACCCCGATTCTCTGGAGTCGCGGTTCGTGACGAGCCATCAGGATTGGTTCGAGTCGGTCTGGAACAAGATCGCGGTACCGTCGACGAGGTTCCAGGGCCTCACCCCCCCCGACCGCCTGACTCTGTCCGATGCCCAGGCATCCCACCACGTGCATCAATTGGTCGGGAATTGGTCGCCTCGCACCCCCAACCGCCCCAACCGCTCCGGGTCAGCGATGATGATGAGTTCCGTGATCCGGCCGCCCCGCACGGTGAAGCCCATGACGGAGACCGGGTGGCCGCCCGGTGTGGCGAGGAGGCCGGGGGTGCCGGCCACCAGGACCGGGTGGACGTCGGCGGCCAGCCGGCGGAACGTGAACGCCTGGCGGGCCACGTTCCGGGCGCCGCGGATGAGTTGCGACGCGCCGCCGGGGCCGGCGTCGGCCCGTAGCTCCACGTCCGGGTCGAGGAGCGCGAGGAGCGCGTCGAAGTCGCCGCTGCGGGAGGCCGCGAGGAACGCGTCGACGATGCTCCGCTGGCGTCCCGGGTCCGACTCCGGCTCGGGGCCCGCCGCCTGGATGCGGCGGCGGGCCCGGCTCGCGAGTTGGCGGGTGGCGGCCGGGCTGCGGTCGACGATCGCGGCGATGGCGTCGAACGGCACGGCGAACAGGTCGTGCAGCACGTAGGCGAGGCGTTCCGCGGGGCCCAGGGTGTCCAGGACCACCAGGAGGGCGAGGCCCACGGCCTCGGTGCGCACCGCCGCGCCCTCCGGGTCGCCCGGCCCCGCGTCCAGCGGCTCGATCACCGGGTCCGGCACCCGGACGTCGAGCGGTTCCTCCCGGCGCGAGAGGCGGGTGCGGAGCATGTCCAGGCAGATCCTGCCGACCACCGTGGTCAGCCACCCCGGCAGGTTCGCGATGCCCTCCGCGCCGGTGCGGCTGAGCCGGAACCACGCCTCCTGGACGGCGTCCTCGGCTTCGCTCAGCGATCCGAGCATCCGGTACGCGACGGCCCGCAGATGGGGCCGGCTCTCCTCGAAACGCGCCGCCAGGTCGTCGTCCTGCGCCGCCAGGTCGTCGTCCTGCGCCGCCAGGTCGTCGTCCTGCGTTGCCGGGTCTTCGTCCTGCACCGCCAGGTCGTCGCGTGCCGCCTGGGAACCACCGTCGCCCGTGCCCTTGCCCGTGCCTGTGCCCATGCGGGCATTCTGCCGCTCCGGTGCCGGTCCGGTGCCGCCCCGGTCCTGGTCTGGCGCCGTTCCCGGCCCGTTCCGGTGCCGGTCAGGTGTCCCTCCGCGCGGGGGAGGCGGCCACGGCCGGCCGTTCCGCGGATCCCGCCGTGACCGGCCCCGCCGTCCCCGCCCCCACCGACCCCGTACCGCTCCCGGCGCCCAGCACCCCCCACGTCACCGCCAGTGCCGCCGCCAGCAGTCCCGCCCCGACCGTGAACGCGAGGTGGTAGCCGCCGGTCAGCGCCTCGGGGCGGGCGCGGCCCGTGGCGAGCAGGTCTTCCGTGCGGGAGGCGGCCAGCGTGGCGAGCACCGCCGAGCCGAGCGCCATGCCGATCTGCTGCGTGGTGTTGAAGAGGCCCGAGACGAGCCCCGCGTCCCGCTCGCCCGCCCCCGACATGCCGAGCGCGGTCAGCGCCGGGAGCGCCAGCCCGAACCCGCCGCCCAGCAGCATCAACGGGAAGATGTCGGTGGCGTAGTGCGCGTGCACCGGCACCCGGCCCAGCAGCGCGAGCAGCACCACCAGCAGCACGAGACCTGCCAGCAGCACCCGGCGCTCCCCGTACCGCGCGGACAGCCGTGCCGACACCGTCAGCGACACCCCGCCGATCACCACCGCCGCGGGCAGCATCGCGAGCCCGGTGCGCGCGGCGCCGTACCCGAGGACGTTCTGGAGGTAGAGCGCCAGGACCAGCTGGAACGAGAAGAGTGCCGCGACCATGAGCACCTGCACCGCGTTGGCGCCGGCGACGTTGCGCGAACGGAGCGTGCGCAGCGGCATCAAGGGGACCGCCGCCGTGGCCTGACGGACGGTGAACAGCACCAGCAGGACCACCGCCAGCGCCCCTTCGCCGAGCGTGCGCACCGAGGTCCACCCGTACGCCTCGGCCTTGACGACCGCGTGGATCCCCACCATCAGCCCCGCCGTGACCAGCACGGCACCGGCCACGTCCGCACCGGCGGCGAGGCCGGTGCGCCGGTCCGCGGGGAGCGCCGGCACCGCGAGCGCCAGGATGGCGAGCCCGATCGGGAGGTTGATCAGGAAGATCCAGTGCCAGCCGAGCGTGTCGGTGAGGACCCCGCCGAGCACCGAGCCGAGCGAGGCACCCGCCGCTCCGGTGAAGCCGAAGACGCCGACCGCCCGGCCCCGTTCGCGCGGCTCGGTGAAGAGCGTGACGACGATGCCCAGGCCGACGCCGGTCGACATCGCGCTGCCCGCGCCTTGCAGGAACCGCGCGGCGACCAGCAGACCCGGTGAGCCCGCCACGGCGGCCAGCACCGAGGCCGCCGTGAACACGGCCGTCCCGGCGAGGAACATCCGCTTGCGGCCCACCAGGTCGCCGAGCCGGCCGGCCAGCAGCAGGAGGCTGCCGAAGGCGATCAGGTACGCGTCGACCACCCAGCTCAGGCCGGCCGGCGAGAAGCCCAGGTCGCGCTGGATGGCGGGCATCGCGACGGTGACGATGCTGCCGTCGAGCACCACGGTCAGCGTGCCGGCCGCGACCACGGCCAGCGCGAGGGACCTTCGGCTCCGGGATGTGTTCGGTGCGACGGGCGTGCCCGGTGAGGTGGACATGGGTCTCCCCTGACGTCGTGGGACGGAGGCAGGCGTGCGGCGGAAGCCGCAAGGTATGGAGAGACCGTAGCAGATAGTTCTGAAGCAGATTAGTTTTAACGGAACTGTTTTTGCGGTAGCCGGTGTGGCTTGCCGGTTGCCCGTCGGTGGCCGGTGGCCGGTGGCCGGTGGCCGGTGGCCGGTTGTCGGTGGCCGGTTGTCGGTTGGTGGTTGGTGGTTGGTGGCCGTTGGTTGGTGACCGGTCGCCGCCGGCCGCCCCCGCTATCCCTGGGCTTGGCGCGCCCGGCGCACCGGCTGCGGATTCTCCGTGGGAGTGGCCAACTCGGTCTCGGCCAGCCGGTTCAGCGCGTTCAGCAGCGCCGTCCGCTCGCCCGGCGGGAGGGTGCCGAGGGTGCCCTCGTGGACGCCGTCCACGATCCGCTGGCTCCGCTCGGCGATCCGGGCGCCCTTCTCGGTGACCGCGATGATCCGGGCCCGCCGGTCCTGGCTGGACGGGCGGCGCTCGGCGAGGCCGGCCTTCTCCAGGGCGTCCACGGTCACCACCATCGTGGTCTTGTCCATGTCGCCGATCTCGGCCAGCTGGATCTGGGTGCGCTCCTCCTGGAGGGCGTGCACCAGGACGCAGTGCATCCGCGCGGTCAGTCCGATCTCGGCGAGCGCCGCGGACATCCGGGTGCGCAGCACGTGGCTGGTGTGGTCCAGGAGGTAGGAGAGGTCCGGTGTGGTGCGGGCGGGGCTCATCGCGGTCATGTCGCCAGACTAGCAATCCGGTCCGTGCTGGATTATCCGGAAGTGGACGACTTTTCGGGTGAGGCGAGGATTCCCGCCGCGACCAGGCGCAGCGCCTCCGTCACCCGCGCTCCCGCGCCCTCCTCCAGCAGGAACTGGATCTGCTCGCTCTGGAGGGTGCTCAGCAGTACGTGCGCGAGCACGTCGGCGTCCAGATCCGGCCGCTCCTCGGCGATCAGTGCGCTGATGTGGCCGTACCAGAAGGCGTAGACGGGGTGGCCGTCGTGCGGGTGCGGCCGGCCGCCGTCGCCTCCGTCCCGGCTCCCGCTGCTGTCCGCGCGGGTGCCGTTCCCGTCTCCGTTCCCGCCTTCGTTGCCGTCTCCGTTTCCGACCGCCGCCGGGCGCTGGCGTGCCGCCGGGCGGTGGGCCGTGGAGGCCGCGTGGCCGAGGGCGGCCAGCAGGCCCTTGTTGCGGCTGACCACGTCGATGACGCCGTCCAGGAAGGCGAACAGCCGCTCGCGGGGCGGCGCCCCGGGGCCGAGGGGTGGCGGGCCCGAGGTCACGGACTCGCCCAGGCTCAGCGCCCGTTCCTGCATCAGCGCCGTCATCAGCCCCATCCGGCTGCCGAACCGGTGGAACAGCGTCCCCTTGCCGACCCCCGCCGCCGTCGCGACCTGCTCCATGGAGATCTCCTCCGGCCGGAACCGGGTCAGCAGGTCCTCGGTCGCCGAGAGGATGGCGCGCCGGTTGCGCGCCGCGTCGGCACGTTCGCGACGGCCTTGGGTCATGGGCGTGGGTCCTCGTTCCTCGCTGGTGTTCTCGTGTGGTCGCGCGTTCCGGTTCGTGCTGGTACCGGTTCGTGCCCGTTCCGGCTCGGCCGGCTCCTCCCGTGCCGGACGGGATCGTTCCACGTTTCGTGGGCCGATGGGTGCAGCCGATGGGTGCAGCCGATGAGTGCATGGACAACTGGACCAACGGTCAAGTAAGGTCCGGGAGGCGGCCAACTTGACCGGCAGTCCAGTTGTATCGCCGGCGGGGTTTCTTCGGCTCTGTTTCTCTGTTGGGGGACATCATCATGCGACGCGTGCGCTATCACGAGTACGGCGGCCCGGAGGTCCTGACGGTCGAGGAGGCCGAGGTACCGGTGCCGGGGCCCGGCCAGGTGCTGCTGCGCACCGAGGCCGTCGGGGCGAACTACGTGGACGCCCTCATCCGCCGCGGCCACCCGGAGGGCTCGCCCTACCACCGGCCGCTGCCCGGCAGCTTCACGGGTGACGTGCTGGGCACCGTGGAGTCCGTGGGCGAGGGGGTCGGCGAGGAGGTCGCGGCGCTGGCCGGGCGGCGGGCCGTGGCGCTGGTCGCCGAGAACGCGTTCGCGGACCACGTGGTGGCCGACGCGGACTGGCTGACCCCGGTTCCGGAGGACCTGGAGGCGGGCGCGGCCAGCGCGTTGTGCCTCGTGGCTCCGGTGGCGCTGGGCACGCTGCGGGCCGGCCGCATGGAGCCCGGCGCGACGGTGCTCGTGCACGCCGCGGCCGGCGGCATCGGCCACCTGGCCGTGCAGCTCGCGCGGCTGCTCGGGGCGGGCACGGTGATCGGCACCGTGGGCGCGCGGGACAAGCTGGACTTCGTCCGGGGGCTCGGCGCGGACGCCGCGATCAGCTACCTGGACGAGGACTGGCCCGGCCAGGTGCGCAAGGTCGCCCCGGGCGGAGTGGACGTGGTGCTCGACGGGGTCGGCGAGGACACCACCCTCCAGAGCCTCGACCTGCTCGCGCCGTTCGGCAGGACGGTGGTGTACGGCTCCGCGAAAGGCAGGCTGACGGACCTGCCCGTCCGCGCATTGCTCGCCCTCAAGGGCGTGGTCGGCTTCAGCCTGCTGGCCTACCGCAAGGTCCTCCCCGAACAGGCCGCGAAGGACGTCGAGCTGACCAGGGACCACCTCGCGACGGGCCGGCTGAGCGTCGAGGTGCACGCCCGGATCCCGCTCGCCGAGGCCGCGGAGATCCACCGCATCTTCGAGGCGCGGACCCACCGGGGCCGGGTGCTCCTCGTGCCCTGAGCTCGCAGCGCCCGAACGCCGCGAACCGCGCCCTCACCTCACAGGGAGGGCGCGGGACGCGCGGTGTTCCCGTTCAGCGCCGCATCCGCCGCATCCGCCGTATCGGCGGTTACCGCTCCCGCGACCGCGAGGAGCAGGGCCTCGCGGCCGGGTGGGCAGACGAGTTGGAGGCCCACCGGCATGCCGTCCACCGTGCCGGCCGGCACGCTCAGTGCGGGCAGGCCGAGCAGGTTCCAGGGGCTGGTGAGGGCGAGCATCGCCGGGCGGAGGGGGACGCGGGCGCCGTCCAGTACGGCGCTGCGGGCGTCGAGTTCGGGTGCGGTGAGCGGCGTGGTGGGCAGCGCCAGCAGATCGTGGCGGTCGAAGAGGCCGGCCACCACGCGCGCGATGCGTTCCCGGTCGGCCAGCGCGCGGACGTACCGCCAGCCGGGGGTGCGCCCGGCGTGGCGCAACCGGTCGAGCACCTCGGATCCGTAGAGGTCCGGTTGCGCGGCCACCCGGTCGGCGTGCACGGCGTAGACCTCGCTGTCCTGGATCGCCCCGAACGCGGCGCGCGCGTCCCGCGCGAAGGCTTCCGGCTCGAACGCCTCCGGGTCCAGGCTTTCCGGTGCAGTCGTGACCGGTGCGGATGCGTCCTGCCCGGATGCGTCCTGCCCGGATACGTCCCGTGTGTCCACGTCCTGCGTCGATACGCTTCCGTCGACGGCGGCCCGTGCGACGCACACCACCTCGGGGTCGATCGCCGTGAACGCCGCGGGTGCCAGCCAACCGACGCGTGCCGTACGGGGGTCGGGCCGCTCGCCCACCGCCGTGCCCGCCAGCACCTCGTACCCGAGCCGGCAGTCCTCCGGGGTCCGGGCCAGGACGCCCACGTGGTCGAGGGAGGCCGACACCGGGAAGACGCCGCCGGTGGGCACCGCGCCGTACGCGGGCTTGAATCCGCTCACCCCGCACAGCGCCGCCGGGATGCGTACCGAGCCGCCGGTGTCCGTGCCGAGCGCGAGCGGCACGATGCCTGCCGCGACGGCCGCCGCGCTGCCACCGCTGGAGCCGCCGGAGATGCACGCCGGGTCGAGGGGGTTGCGGGAGGGGCCGGTCGCGGAACGGTCCCCGGTCGGGCCGTACGCGAACTCGTGCGTGGTGGTCTTGCCGACGACGACCGCGCCGCCCGCGCGCAGCCGCCGCACGCACTCCGCGTCCGCCACCGCGATGTGCCCCGCGAAGTGCGCCGCGCCCGCGGTGGTGGGCAGCCCGGCCACGTCGATGATGTCCTTCACGGCGACGGGTATGCCGTGCAGCGGGCCGCGGTCGTGCCCGGCGGCGAGCTCCTCGTCCGCCTGCCGGGCGGCACGCCGGGCGCCCTCCGCGTCGACGGTCACGAACGTGCCCAGCAGGGCGTCCAGCCGTGCCACCGCCTCCAGGGCACGCTCGGTGAGGTCGGCGGCGGTCGTGCCACCGCCGCGTAGCAGTGCCGCGAGGGCGGCGACGGTGCCGTCCGGTCCGGCGAAGTACCCCGGCTCGACCCGCGCCCGCGCCCCGGTGCCGTCCACGGCCTTCTCCTGATCACTTTCCATGCCGTTCCCGCCCACCTTCGTACTGTTCCTGACCGCGGTGCGGCCGATCTCCGGCCCCTCGGTACCGTTCCTGCCCACGCCAGGCGGACCGTACCGCCCCTGGGCGGAGACGGCCGACGGTCGCCCTCCCCGAGGAACCCGAGGAAGGGGACAGGGGCGACCTGACGCCATGAGTGGATCGGATCTCAGAGCGCCAGGAAAGTGAGGTCCAGCCTCCGCAGCCGGTCGGGGTCGGTCAGGACGTCGATCGCCGTGATCCGTCCGGCCGTCACGGTGAACGCCATCACCGACACGGGGCGTCCCTCGACGAGGCCGACCAGACCGGGCGCCCCGTTGACCAGCGTGGGCCGGCCGCCGTCCGCATGGCGCGCGGCGACGACCGCGCCCGACGCCACGGCCGTCGCGCCCCGGACCAGCCGGACGGGCCCGTGCGCGCCGCCGTCCGCGCGGAGCACCACGTCCGGGTCGAGCACCGCGACGAGCGCGTCCAGGTCCCCGCCGCGCGCCGCGGCGAGGAACGCGTCGACGACGTCCCGCTGCCTCGCCGGATCCGGATCGGGCACCGGCGCCGCGCCCCGCACCCGCCGGCGCGCCCGGCTCGCGAGCTGGCGGGCGGCGGATGGCGAGCGCCCCACGACGGGCGCGATCTCCTCGAACGGCACCGCGAAGAGGTCGTGCAGCACGAACGCGAGCCGTTCCGCCGGGGCGAGGGTCTCCAGCACGACCAGCAGGGCGAGCCCCACGGAGTCCGCGAGCAGCGCCCTGGCCTCGGGGTCGGCCGCGGCGCCGTCGGGCGCGGTGACGATCGGGTCGGGCACGTGCACGTCGAGCGGCTCCTCGCGGCGGAGCCTGCGGCTGCGCAGCATGTCGAGGCAGACCCGGCCGACCACGGTGGTCAGCCAGCCGCCGAGGTTGCCCACGCCCTCGGTGCCGTTCCTGCTGAGCCGCAGCCACGCCTCCTGCACGGCGTCGTCCGCCTCGCTCACCGAGCCCAGCATCCGGTACGCCACGGCGCGCAGGTGCCCGCGGTGCGCCTCGAAGCGTTCGGCCAGGAACCGCTGGTCCGAACGTTCCGGATCGGCTCGCCCGCCGCGCCGCCGTGCCGGTGCCCTTGCCCCTGCTCGAACGCATCCCCGAACCCGTCCCCGAGCGCGCTCCCGACCTCGTGCCCGTGCCCGTTCACGGCCGCCCGCCGCTCGCCGTCCATGCGGTGCCCCGTCCTCGTACCGTTCCGTCCGCGCCCTGTCCGCCCGGACCCGACCCTCGGATCCCTGACGGATCGGGGCGGCCGGATGTGACGGAGACCAGGCGATCGGATGCGACGGAGCCCGGGCGGCCGGATGCGACCGAGGCCAGGCGGCCGGAGATGGCGGGCTCACAACGGGTGGGGGACGGGCCCCGCAAGGGAAACGGGTGCGGGACAGGTCCCCGCAAGGGGGCGGAAACGAGGGCGGGCAGCGGCCCCCGCTTCCCCCGGTGAACGGTGTTAACGTGCGTTCCCGTGACCGCCCACACCGATTCCGCGGGCCGCCGCCGTCCCACCGGCCACCACCACGGGGACCTGCGCAACGTACTGGAACAGGCCGCGCTCGCCCTGGTGGCCGAGCGCGGACCGCACGGCTTCACGCTCGCCGAGGCGTGCCGCCGGGCCGGCGTGAGCGTCTCGGCACCGTACAAGCACTTCGCCGACCGGGACGCGCTGCTCGCCTCGCTGGCCCTCAAGGGGTACCGCGAGCAGCGCGACCGCTACGCCGCCGCGGTCGCGGCCGGCGACGACCCCGGAGAGCAGCTCGCCGCCTTCGCGACGGCCTACGTACGGTTCGCCGCCGAGGAGCGGGCGCTGTTCGACATCACCTTCCTCGCCGGCCTGGACAAGAGCCGCCATCCGGACCTGGAGGCGGCAGGCGGTGAGCTCTTCGCCGCCCTCGTACCCGTCGCCGAGCGCGTCGCCCCCGGCGAGGCCGCCGCCCTCGACCTGCTGGTACGCGTCGCCGCGGCGGCCCACGGCCTCGCCCTCTTCCTCCAGCAGGGCATGCTTCCGGACGGCCAGAACACCCTGGCCGCGGCCGAGGAGCGCGCCGCCCGCGTCGCACGCGCCCTGGTGGAGGAGGAACGCCAGGAACGGCGGACCGGGCACGCCGGCTGACCCCCGGCCGGGCCGTTCCCCCCTTCGCCTCGTCCGCGCAGGAACGCGTACCCCCACTCGGCCGCACCCGCCGACGAGACGTGCCCCCTTGGCCCCGTCCGCGCAGGAACGCGTACCCCCACTCGGCCGCACCCGCCGACGAGACGTGCCCCCTTGGCCCCGTCCGCGCAGGAACGCGTACCCCCACTCGGCCGCACCCGCCAACGAGACGTGCCCCCTTCGCCCCGTCCGCGCAGGAACGCGTACCCCCACTCGGCCGCCGTCGCGCACGAGACGTGCCCCCTTCGCCCTCTCCGCGCAGGGGCGCGTACCCCCACCGGCCGGTGGTCGCGTACGAGACGTGAGGGGACGTGGGGGGATGTCCGCCCGCAGTGTCCTGCGTCAGGCCCAGGGAACCCGTCCGGTCGACGGAGGACGCGGGACCGAGGACGGATATCCGCCCGCGGCCCCGCCCCACGAAACACAAGGCGCCCCACCGCCCGGGGAAGTGGCGCCAGTCCGAGCCGGACAAGGCCAGCCCGATCCGACTCGGCTCGCCCGAGCCGGACAAGGCCAGCCCGAGCCGGACAGGCAAGCCGGAGCCGGACAAGGCCAGGCCGACGTGGACGAGGCCAAGCTACGCTGAGCCGGGCCGCCGACCCACACACCGCAAGACATCCGGGCGAAGCCCGGCAGAAAGGGGCGCGGGGAACTGCGCAAAAGGGCCTGGCCGGACCTGGCGAGCCGAGTCGGATCGGGCAAGCCGAAGCCGGGCCGGGCCAAGCCAGGCCGGGCCAAGCCAGGCCAAAGTCAGGCTGGGCCAAGCCAAGCCAAGCCAAGCCAGGCAGGGCCGGGGCCGGGGCCGATCTCAGGCCGCGCCGGCCACCCGCACCAGCTTGCGGTTGAGGAATTCGCCGATGCCCAGTTCCGACAGTTCCCGCCCGAACCCCGAGTTCTTGACCCCGCCGAAGGGCAGCCCCGGCGAGTCCGCGAAGCAGGAGTTGATGTACACCATGCCGCACTCGATTCGGGACGCCACCTGCCGCGCGTGCTCGACATCCGCGTCGAAGACGTAGGCACCCAGCCCGTAGCGGGTGGCATTGGCCAGCTCGATCGCCTCCTCCTCGCTGTCCACCACATAGAAGGACAGCACGGGTCCGAACGCCTCCTGCTGGTGGAGCGGATTGTCGTCGGCGATGTCCGCGATGATCGTCGGTTCGAGATAGAACCCGGGCCGGTCGACGCGCTTTCCGCCGTGGACGATCCGCGCTCCCGCCGCCTTCGCGTCCTCGATCTGCCGGAGCAGCCCTTCCAGGGCGCGTTCACTGGACAGGGGACCGAGCAGGGTGGCCTCGTCCGCCGGATCGCCCACCGTGATCGCGGCGAATCGCTCCTTGAGCGCGGCCAGCATCCGCTCGCCCCGTTCCCTGCCGACCACCACGACGCGCTTGATGTTGACGCAGCCCTGCCCCGAATTGAACGTGCGGCCCATCACGCACTGCTCGACCGCGTGGTCGAGAGGCGCGCCCTGAAGGATGAGGGCGGGATCGCTGCCGCCCAGTTCGAGGATCACCTTCTTCAGGTTGCGCCCGGCGCGCTCACCGACGGCGGCCCCCGCCCTCTCGCTGCCGGTCAGCGCCACGCCGCGGACGCGGAAGTCGTCGATCAGGGCACCGACCTGCTCGATCGAGCAGAAGAGATTGGTGTACGCCCCTTCCGGCGCCCCCGCCTCCTCGAACAGCCGCGCGAAGGCGAGCGCGCACTGCGGCACGTTCTCGGCGTGCTTCATCAGGATCACGTTGCCCGCGACGAGCTGGGGCGCCGCCACGCGGGCCAGCTGGTAGAAGGGGAAATTCCAGGGCTCGACCGCCAGAACGACGCCGATGGGCTCGGCGACGAGTGTCGCGCCGGGTTCGCCGGGCAGGGACTGCGCCGCGAGGAGCCTTTCACCGTGCTCGGCGTAGTACTCCAGGATGTCGGCGACCAGATCGATCTCCAGATAGGAGAACCGGGTGACCTTGCCCATTTCCAGGATCGGGTACGTCGCGTACTCGTCCCGCTTCTCGCGCAGGATCCGAGCGGCGCGCCCGACGATCCGGGCCCGTTCCGCGACGGGCCTGAGCCGCCAGTCCTCGCGGTAGCGCCTGTCCGCGGTCGCCAGGGCGGCGAACACCTCCTCATCCGACTGCCACGGAAACTCCTTCACGAGGTCGCCCGTGGCCGGGTTGATCGTACGAAAGCTCATGGTCTGCTCCTTGATGACGGATCCCCGGACCCGGCGGGGACGCATCGAGGCTGCTCCGGCGGCAGGGCGCCGGCCAGGCACCGGGTTCGCCTACGTCCCGCGTGACTACCACCGGCAGGGACAGGCTGGACGCGGAGGCCGGCGCGATACTCGACGCATGGCTACTCATCGCGGCACTGGCGCTGGCACTGGCACCGGCGCTGACTCCGGCACCGGTGCTGACACTGGCACCGGGACTGGCGTAGGCACCGGTCAAGCCACCGGCCCCGGCCCCGGCACCGTGCCGCCGGCCGTACCGCGGCCGGGAGCCGTCACCCTCACCGCCCCCGAGCATCCCGGGCACCCTGAGCAGCACCTCGACCCGCGCGCCGAGCTGAGCGAGTTCCTGCGCACCCGCAGGGCCCGCCTGAAGCCGGCCGACGTGGGGCTGCGCGACTACGGGCGGCGGCGCCGGGTTCCGGGCCTGCGGCGGGAGGAGCTGGCGCAGGTCGCGGGGGTCTCGGCGGCCTACTACACCCGCCTCGAACAGGGCAACGCCCGCAACGTCTCACGTGAGGTGCTCGACGCCATCGCCGGCGCGCTCGAACTCTCCGACGCGGAGCGCACCCATCTGCTGCGCCTCGCCCGGCCGAGGCGGCACCGGCGGCGGCCCGTGCCACGGCGCCGGCAGGTCCGGCCGGCGCTGAGGGAACTGCTGACCGCGATGGAGGGCGTGCCCGCGTACGTGTGGGGCCGCCGCACCGACGTGCTCGCGTGGAACCACACGGCCTCCGCCCTCTTCGGCGACTGGTCGGCCCGCGCCCCGGAGCAGCGCAACTGGGCGAGGATCACCTTCCTCGACCCGGCGGCCCGGCGGCTCTTCGCCGACTGGGAGTCCAAGGCGTACGACGTGGTGGGGCAGCTGCGACTCGACGCCGGCCTGCACGCCGACGATCCGCTCCTCGCGGCCCTGATCGGGGAACTCTCCCTGAGGAGCGAGGACTTCCGGCGGCTGTGGGCGGCCCACGACGTCAAGAGGAAGACGCACGGCGGCATGCGCATCGTGCACCCGATGGTGGGTGAGCTGGCCCTCCGCTACGAGACCTTCACGCTCCCCGACGACGACCAGGAGCAGTCGCTGAGCAGCTACCACGCGGAGCCCGGCTCGCCCTCCGAGGAGGCGCTGCGCCTGCTGGCGAGCTGGGGAGCGGACGCCTCCCGGGACTTCTCGGCCGACGCCGGTACGGACGCCGACACGGACACCGGTACGGAGTCCTGACCCCGGGCCCGGCTCGCCACCTCAGCCTGCCGCGCAACCCCGGCTCAGGTCCTTTCTTAGAATGCTAGCATCCTAATTGTGGGGACCGAACCCAGACGACAGGTCAAGCAGTTCAACGTGTACCTGCCCCCCGACCTCATCCGCGCGGTCAAGCACCACGCCGTGGACACCGAGCGGTCGCTCTCCGCGATCGTCGAGACGGCGCTGACCGAGTACCTGGGGCGGGCCTCGGCCCGGAACCAGGACGGCGGGGAAGGCGAGGGCCGCGAGGCCGGGGCTGCGGAGGAGCAGGACGAGACGGAGGAGAGGGACAGTGTCGACTGACGGCATCCAGGGCTTCTGCGTGGAGACGCGGAACTACGGCGCCACGGCGGCGTTCTGGCGATCGTTCGGCTTCCGCGCCGTGCTGGAGACCGACCACGGCTCCGGCCAGTGGCAGCACCCGGCGGGCGGCCCGTACGTCTTCATCGTGGAGCGGCACGACGGCGACCCCCGGACCTACCCGGTGCTGGGGGTGCCGGACGCCGCGGCCTTCAGCCCGGCGCGCGAGCCGGACTTCGCGCAGCCGTTCACGCCCCAGCACTGGGGCGTCACGCAGGCCTTCGTGCGCGATCCGGACGGGCGGTACGTCAGCCTGGAGGCACCGCTTCCGGAAGGTGCCGGCGCCGGACACGGCGGACACGGAGGCCCCTCGGGAGCCTCCGCACACCAGGGATCCGGCCACCATGCCTGACCGGGCCGCTGAGGGCGCCGACGGCGCGAAGGGTCCCGAGAGGCCGCAGGAGCCGGGGCGGCCGCAGGAGCCGGAGAAGCCAGTGAACCCGGAGAAGCCAGCGAACCCGGAGAATCCTGAGGAGCCCGAGAGCTCGGCGGTCCGGGTGGCCCTGTGGCGGGCCCTGCACGTCCAGGCCGACCCGCCGCCGCACGTCCTCGTGGACGAGGTCGGCCTGCGGCTGGCGGCGCCGGACGCCGGCTGGCGCAGTCGTCCGGACATGGACGTGACGGGACCGGGCAGCAGCCGGGCGTCCATCGTGGTCCGCGCCCGCTTCGTGGAGGACCTGGTCGTGGCGGAGGCCGGGCGGGGCGTCGGCCAGTACGTGATCCTCGGGGCCGGCCTGGACACCTTCGCCCAGCGCAGGCCGGAGGCCGCCGCCGGCGTGCGGGTCTTCGAGGTCGACCAGCCGGGGCCGCAGGCGTGGAAGCGGCGGCGCCTGGAGGAGCTGGGTCTCGGCGTTCCGGAGTGGCTGCGGCTCGTCCCGGTGGACTTCGAGGCGGACGGGTCCTGGCCGGAACGCCTCGCCGCCGCCGGGTTCGACACCGCCCGCCCGGCCGTGGTGGCCGCCACCGGCGTCTCCATGTACCTGACGAGGGAGGCCAACGCGGACCTGCTGCGGCGCGTCGCCGCGCTCGCCCCGGGCACCACGCTGGCCATGACGTTCCTGCCCCCGCTGGAGCTGGTCGGCTCCGGCGCGCGCGCCGAGCGCCGGGCGACGGAGAGCGCCGCACGGTCCTCGGGGACCCCCTTCATCAGCTCCTTCGCCCCGCGGGACATGCTGGCGCTGGCCCGCGAGGCCGGTTTCCGCGCGGTGCGGCACGTACCGCTGTCCGGCCTCGCCGACCGCTACTTCGGCGGGCGGCAGGACCGCCCGCAGCCGCCGGGCTGGGAGGAACTGCTGGTGGCGACGGTCTGAGGACCGGGTGCCTGGCGCCCGAACCGCTCCGGGGCCCGCGCGTCGCGCGGCGTCACGTGAGGTCAGCCGCGTGGCGCGGGGGTCCGTAGTGTCAGCCGCGTGGCGCGTGGCGTGTGGCGCCTGGCGTCCGTGGTGTCAGCCGCGTGGCGCGTGGCGTGTGGCGCCTGGCGTCCGTGGTGTCAGCCGCGCGGCGCGTGGGCGACGGAGTCGACGGCGATCGTCAGCAGGAGCCTGGTCTCCGGCCGGCCGGAGAAGCCGGGATAGGGGCGGCCGATGTACTTGTGCGAGATCTCGTCGATGCTCTCGGCCGCGCCGTCCGCGGTCACGTCGATCACCCGGCCGCGCACGCCGTAGTAGCGGGAGGCGTCCTCGGGGTCCGCGATGGTCACCGCCACCCGCGGGTCGCGGGCGATGTTCCGCGACTTGCGGTTCCCCTCGACGGTGTTGATCACGATGTGCTCGCCGTCGGTGGTCACCCAGGTCTGGGTCAGCTGGGGCGAGCCGTCGGGCATCACGGTGGCCAGGAAGCAGGTGCTGGGCCGGCGCAGCAGGTCGAGCAGCCCCTCGGGCAGCGGTATGGACAACGCGGGTTCCTTTCGGTGGACGGTGACCGGCGCCCCGGACGGGGAACGCCGGGACCGGGCCACCCCGGCGGACACCGGACACACGCGCGCCGGCGCCCCGCTACGGACGCGATGATGTCACCACCACGAGCGGGGGCGACGGCCTCCCCTGCCTGCGCCGGGCGCCCCGCGTCCCGGCCGGCTCGGCTGCCACGATGGGCTGGCACGATGTCCCGGTGTTCGCCGAAGCAGAACGAGACCGGGTGCGGGCGGCCCTGCTGGCCCGCGCCGAGTCCGATCCGGAGGTCACCGGCGCCGCGTTCACGGGCTCGTACGCGACCGGGGACGGCGACCGCTGGTCCGACACGGACCTGGTGCTCGGCGTGCGCGGGGACCCGGCCGCCGTGTCGGAGGCATGGACGTCCTGGCTGTACGAGGGGTTCGGCGCCGTCCACCACTGGGACCTGCCCACCGGCTCCGCCACCGTCGTCCGCGTCGTGCTCCTGCCAGGCTGGCTGGAGGTCGACCTCACCTTCGCTCCCGAGGCGGACTTCGGCCCCCGCGGCCCCCAGTGGCGCACGGTTCTCGGCACCGCGCGCCCCCAGCCGCCCTTCGCCCCGCCGCACCGCCCCACGCTCGTCGGCCTCTGCTGGCACCACGCCCTGCACGCCCGCATCAGCATCGAGCGCGACCGCCTCTGGGCCGCCGATTACTGGATCGGCACCCTCCGCGCCCGCCTCGTCGAACTCGCCTGCCTGCGCCTCGGCCTGCCCGCCGCGCACGGGAAGGGGGCCCATCTGCTGCCCGAGGAGGTGACCGGGCCGCTCGCCGGAACCCTCGTCCGCGAGCTCTCCGCGCCGGAGCTGCGGCGCGCGCTCGCCGCGGCGGCGGGGTGCTTCGCGGCGGAACTCGGCCGGGGCGAGCCGGAACTCGCCGGCCGGCTCCACGGGCTCCTCGCCGAGCTGGTGCGCTGAGGAAGCCTGCGCTGAGGAAAGCCTGCGTTGAGGAAGCCTGCGTTGAGGAAGCCTGCCCTGAGGAAGGCTGCCCCGAGGAAGGCTGCCCCGAGGAAGCCGCGCTGAAGAAGACCGGAACTCAGACGTCCGCCTCCGGGCCGGCGCCCGCCGCTGCCGTACGCCGTTCGAGTGGCGCACCGGCCCACCGGGCCACCGGGCCACCGGGCCGCCGGCCCACCGTCAGCGTCCCCGCGCCGGGCCCCGGCCACCCCGGCACCGGCCCGACCAGGCCTGGTCACGTCACGTCACGTCAGCATCGACCCGCCGTCCACCGTAAGGATCGTCCCCGTGGTGAAGTCCTGGCGGAGCAGGTACACGTACGCCTCGGCGATGTCCTCCACCTCGCCGACCCGGTCCAGCAGGTTGGATTCGGCGATCTGCTCGTACATCTGCTCGCGCTCCGCCTCCGGCATCCGGTCCCAGACGGGCGAGCGGGAGACGCCGGGGCGTACCGCGTTGACCCGGAGCGGGGCCAGCTCGACCGCTGCGGCCCGTACCGCCGCCTCGATGGCGCCGCAGATGCTCGCCCCGAGCACCCAGCCGGGGCCCGGCCGCTGCACCGCGGTGCCGCTCGTCAGGACGACCGAACCCGTGGTGCGCAGGTAGGGGTGCGCCGCGCTCAGGGCGCGCAGCGCACCGAAGTAGCGGAGCTGGAAGAAGTCCTGCGCGGACGCCATGTCCATCTGGTCGAGGGGCGTCATCCGCAGCGGCTCGCCCGCCGTGTACACCAGGTGGTCGAAGGCGCCGATGCGGTCGAAGAGGGCGGCGACCTGCCCGTTGTCGTTCAGGTTCGCGGTCTCGCCGGCGCTGCCCTCCGGCAGTTTCTCGACGGCCGCCCGCACCCGGGCCTCGTTGCTGGACACGACGGTGACGCGCGCGCCCAGCTCCGCCGCCTGCGCGGCGGTGGTCAGCCCGATGCCGGACGTGCCGCCCAGGACGACGACCCGTTGATCCGTGAGGGGCGTGAGGGTCATTCACCCACACTCCCGGGCATTTCGTCGCCCGGCAACTCCGTGGGCGGCCGCCCCGTACCGGGAACCGCCTCCGTGCCAGGAATCGCCTCCGTACCAGAAACCTCCTTCGCACCAGGAACGGCCTCCGTACCAGGAACCTCCTCCGCCCCCGCCGGCTCACCCCCCGACGTCTCCAGCAGCGCGCGCACCTCGTCGCCGGACGTCTCGACCAGTTCCTCGTCCACCAGCAGCCAGCGCGTGATCCCGATGGATTCGAGGAACGGCAGGTCGTGGCTGGCGACCACCAGGGCGCCCTGGTAGGCGGCGAGGGCGCCGGTGAGCTGGCGGACGCTGGGGACGTCCAGGTTGTTGGTGGGCTCGTCCAGCAGCAGGAGCTGGGGGGCCGGGGCGGCGAGCATGGTCGCCGCGAGTGCCGCGCGGAACCGCTCGCCGCCGGAGAGGGTGCCGGCCGGCTGCTCGGCGCGGGCGCCCCTGAAGAGGAACCGTGCGAGCTGGGCGCGGATCTCGTTGTCGGGCACGCCGGGGGCCATCCGGGCGACGTTCGCGGCGACGCTCAGCTCGTCGTCCAGCACGTCGAGCCGCTGCGGCAGGAACCGCAGCGGCACGTGCGCCACGGCCCGCCCCGACACCGGCTCCAGCTCTCCGGTGAGGGTGCGCAGCAGCGTGGTCTTGCCGGAGCCGTTCCGGCCGACCAGCGCGATCCGCTCGGGCCCGTGCACGTGGAGGCCGCCGCGGGCCAGCCGGCCGTGCGGCAGGCACAGCTCCTCGACGGTGAGGACCGAGCGGCCCGCGGGCACGGCGGTGCCCGGCAGGCTGACACGGATCTCCGCGTCGTCGCGGATCGCGTTCGCGGCCTCCTCGCGGCGCTCCCGGGCGTCGTTCAGCCGCTCCTCATGGAGGCCGCGGAGCCGGCCGGCGGATTCCTGGGAGGCGCGTTTGCGCGCGCCCGCGACGATCCGCGGCGCGCGCCGCTGGGCGTCCAGCTTGCTGTCCTGCCGCCGCCTGCGGGCCAGCTTGGTCTGCGTCTCCGCCAGCTCGCGCTGCTGCCGGCGGACGTCGGCCTCGGCGGCCTTCAGCATCCGCCCGGCCGCCTCCTGCTGGACGGCGAGCGCGTCCTCGTAGGCGGAGTAGCCGCCGCCGTACCAGTTCACCTCGCCGGAGCGCAGCTCGGCGATGCGGTCGACGCGTTCCAGCAGCTCCCGGTCGTGGCTGACGACCACGAGCACACCGGACCGCCAGGAGTCCACCGCGTCGGAGAGGCGGCGGCGGGCGAACAGGTCGAGGTTGTTGGTCGGCTCGTCGAGCAGCAGGACGTCGGGGTGCTCCAGCAGCAGCGCGGCCAGCCGCAGCAGCACGGTCTCGCCGCCGGACATCTCGCCGACGGTGCGGTCGAGGCCGATGCCGTCGAGGCCGAGCGCGCCGAGGGTCGCGAGGGCGCGTTCCTCGACGTCCCAGTCGTCGCCGACGGTCTCGAAGTGCTCCTCCGCGACGTCGCCGGACTCGATCGCGCGCAGCGCGGCGCGACGGCCCGCGATGCCGAGGGCGGCGTCGACGCGGACGGTGGTGTCGAGGGTGATGTTCTGCGGCAGGTAGGCCAGGCTGCCGGGCACGGTGACCGAGCCCCCGGCGGGGCGCAGCCGGCCGGCGAGCAGGCGCAGCAGGGTCGACTTGCCCGTCCCGTTCGCCCCGACGAGGCCGGTGCGGCCGCGCGGGACGGTGACGGACAGGCCGTCGAAGACGGGGGTGCCGTCCGGCCACTGGAAGGAGAGGCCGGTGCAGGTCAGGGAGGTGCTGGGAGTGGGATTCGCCATGGGATCTCGCAGTCGCACGCGCGGTGGGCTTCGGGCTGGGTGCTCGGTGCTTGGTGCGTTCGTGTGCGAGCACCGCACGGCGCGCGGGACGGGACGAGATGCGTCTCAAAGCGGTCGGCTGGGACCGAGGGAGGGACGGCTCGTACACCGAGGTCGCGTTCCGCGCGTGTCACGGGCGCCGGGCGTGCCGGCTGCGGGTGACGTGTGTACGGCGGGGCCGTACCGCGCGATGGTCGCTGACCTCAGACGAGCAATGTCCACCTCTCTCGGAGACAACAGAGACGTCCACGAAGGTAACGCGTCGCCGGCGGGCCGCGCAAAGAGTTTTCGACGGCACCCGACGGCACCCGACGGCTCCAGAGGCGCACGACAGCCCCGATGGCTCCCGATCACCCCAGCCCCACGCCCCATCCCGAACGTACAATCGAATACGAGGCAGGCGGCCCTGCGATGCCCTGCGTACACGCGGGAGCACCCCGCGGTAGCCGCGGGCACCGTGGAACCCCTGGCCTGGCGCACGCACGCCCGCAAGGGAGAAACGGAAATGACCACCGTCCAAGCCGATCTCGTCCTGTCGGACTCGGTCTTCCACGCCCAGATCAACGCGCCGGTGGAGAAGGTCGACATCGCGAAATGGCTGTTCGGCCTGCCCGACGCCGAGTACCAGCGGTGCGCGCCCCCGGACCACATCGCCGCCGGCGCCACCACCACCGACGAGGGCCGGCCCATGTCGATCAACGTGGAGGTGATCGGCACGTCGCTGATGGTCCAGCACTACGTCGGCGAGATCACCGAGCCGCACCACTGCCGCATGGTGTCGGCCTCGGACGTCTTCACCCCGCAGGGCCACACCAGGGTGCAGGTGATCTGGGACCTGAGCGTCACGCGGCTGGGCGAGGACCGGTGCGAGTACGCGAACTCGGTCACCGCCCACCCCACGGAGGAGTTCCTCGGCTTCCTCCGCGACCACGGCGTCACGTTCGAGCAGGCCGCCGGCGAGCGGCAGGCGGCGTCCAGCGACCACAACAGCCGGGAGACGCCGCGGTTCGCGGCGAGCATCGAGCGGGCGGCGCTGTCCCGGGGCTGAGGTCAGGAGGTTCGGGGCCGGCGGCGGATCGATATCCGGGCCCCGGTGGCGGCCGTCCCGCTCAGGGGCCACGTGGCGGCCGCCGCGTCCAGATGACCGTCGTGTCTGTCACATCCGACCGTCGCGGCTGTCACGTCCGCTGCCCGGCCGGTGTCTTCATGCCGAACCGCCGATCGTGCACACGGCGCCATTCGGGCGCTCGACGCCGATCGGGCACTCGACAGGGGAGAACACCATGGCGCTACGCGTTCCGAAGGCGGAGCTCGCCCCCGAGCTCGGCGAGAGCATGATCAAGCAGTTCGGTGCCGTGCCCGAACCGCTGGAGGTGACGTCGCACAACCCCAAGGTCGCCGGGACCAGCCTGGAGCTCGGCGGCAGGGTGGGCGAGTGGGACGCGGCCGACGAGAGCCTCAAGTCGTTCGCGCACATGGCCGTCGCGGCGCAGGTCGGGTGCGGCTGGTGCCTCGACCTCGGCTACTTCCAGGCGCAGAACCAGAACCTCGACCTGGCCAAGGCGAGCCAGGTGCCGCGCTGGCGGGAGTCGGAGGTGTTCACGCCGCTGGAGCGGGACGTACTGGAGTACGCCGAGGCCATGACGAGCACGCCGCCGACCGTCACCGACGAGCTGTCCGCGCGCCTGCTGGACGGGCTCGGCCCGGCGGCGATGGTCGAACTCACCGTGTTCATCGCGTTCTCCAACTTCGCGACCAGGAGCAACGCGGCGTTCGGGATCGAGTCGCAGGGCTTCTCGGACTCCTGCGAGATCCCGCTGGCCGGGCGCCCCGGGACGCCCGGCGTACCGTCGGCGGCATGACCGGGGACCCGTTCGTCGCCCATCGCAGCCTGCTGTTCACGGTCGCCTACGAGATGCTCGGGTCGGCGGCCGACGCGGAGGACGTGCTCCAGGAGTCCTGGCTGCGGTGGGCCGGCGTCGACCGGTCGGCGGTGCGCGAACCGCGCGCGTACCTCGTCCGGGTCGTCACGCGGCAGGCGCTCAACCGCCTGCGGACGCTGTCGCGCAGCCGCGAGGAGTACGTCGGCGAGTGGCTGCCGGAACCGCTGCTGACCAGCCCCGACGTCGCCGAGGACGTCGAGCTCGCGGAGAGCGTGTCGATGGCGGTGCTGACGGTGCTGGAGACGCTCGGGCCCACCGAGCGCGCGGTGTTCGTGCTCCGCGAGGTCTTCGAGATGCCGTACGGCGAGATCGCGGAGGCGACGGGCAAGTCCGCGGCCGCGGTGCGGCAGATCGCGCGGCGGGCCCGCGAGCACGTGGTGGCCCGGCGGCCGCGGATGCGGGTCAGCCGGTCGGAGCAGCAGGCCGTGCTGGAACGGTTCCTGGCCGCGCTGCGCACCGGCAACCTCCAGGACCTGATGGAGGTCATGGCGCCCGACGTCGTCCTGATCGCCGACGGCGGCGGGATCGTGACCGCCGCCCGTGCCCCGCTCCACGGCAGCGAGCTGATCGCGAAGCTGTTCACCCGCGCGAACCGGGTGGTGGCCGAGATCGAGACAACGACCGTCCACCTCAACGGCGCACCCGCGGGCCGCCTCGAAGTCGACGGCGAATCGGCGGCGGTGAGCGTCGTGGTGGAGGACGGGCGGATCACCCGGATCTACGTGGTCCGCAACCCGCGGAAGTTGACGCGACTGGACGAACCGTCGGAACTGGCGCGGTGAGGTGGCCGCCGGAGCCGGCGGGGGGGGAGCCCGCGAGGGAGCGGCGGGTAGGGCCGTGAACCGGTGAGGCAGCGGCTCGTCAACGGACTGGGGAGTGAGTTCCGGCCCGTGCGGGCGGACCCGGTTTCGAGGTCTGCGGCTCGACCGCCGTCCCTACCACCGGCGCTCCATCACGTCGGCACTACCGGCGCTCCATCACGTCGGCGACCACGCAGCTGATGTTGTCGGGGCCGCCGTACCCGTTGGCGAGGGCGACGAGTTCGCGGACCGCCTGCTCGGGCTCGCCGGTCCCTGCGAGCACACGGTTGATCTCCGCGGCCGGCACGACGGTGGACAGGCCGTCGGAGCAGAGCAGGTACCGGTCTCCCCGCCGGGCGTCGTGGAGGCGCATGTCGGGGGTGGCGTCCGCTCCGTGGCCCAGTGCCCGTACCAGCAGCGACCGCTGGGGATGGGAGGCGGCCTCCTCCGGGGTGAGGCGCCCTTCGTCGACCATCGTCTGCACCAGGGTGTGGTCGTGGGTGATCTGGAACAGCTCTCCGTCGCGCAGCAGGTAGACGCGGGAGTCGCCGATGTGGACGAGGGCCAGTCGCGACCCGGTCCAGAGCATCGCGGTGAGCGTGGTGCCGGCCTCTTCCGGGGAGGCGCTGCGCCCGGTGACACCGCGCACGGCCGCTCCGGCCTGCTCGACGGCGTCTTCGAGGACGTTGAGGAGGTCGCCGGCCGGGATGCCGTCGGTTTCCAGGCGCTTCAGGGCATCGACGGCGGCCGTGCTGGCGGGGGCTCCCTGGCTCCCGCAGCCGTCGGCGACGGCGAGCAGGCGGGGTCCGGCGTAGGCGGTGTCCTGGTTGCTCTCGCGGACGAGGCCCCTGTCGGACAGGGCGGCACAGCGGAGGGCGAGGGGCTCGGCGGTCTCGGGCATGGAGGGGTCCTTCCAGGACAGGTGGTCGATGAGGAAGGCGGCCAGGTCCCGCCGTGCGGCGGTGTCGGCCTCGACCCGGGCCCAGAACGCGCGGATCTCCTGGGCCGCCGCACCCGCGTCGAGCGTCCGGACGTGCCGGATGCGGGCGAGGGGCATGCCGAGGCGCCGGAGCCAGGCGACCAGGCGGGCCTGGTCGAGTTGTTCCGGTGCGTAGAGGCGGTAGCCGGTGACCGGGTCGACGCGGGCGGGTGTCAGCAGGCCCAGCTCGTCGTAGAGGCGCAGGGCCTTCGGCGACAGCCGGGACGCCTTCGCGAACGCCCCGATGGTCAGCAACCCCATGCCCGTTCCTCCTCATGCCGGGCACGTCGCCCGGCCCCGTCGATGCTGCGGGCTCCCCCAAGGTGAAGGTCAACCATGACGTTTGCCGGGATGCCGGGATGCCGGGTCCCGTACATCCCGGGTCCCGTACATCCGGGGATGCCATAGGAGTCGCCTATAGCACGTGCTGAATTTCCGTCTTTGCCTCTCGCTCTTTTCCCTACGTACGGTGAATCGACTCGACGACGTGCGCACCGCGATTCCTCCGGAATTCGTGCCCCGTGCACGGCGCGTCGTGCCTTCTTCCGTCGAGCGGACAATCACGCGATCGAGAGGACCGTTGGAATGACCACGATCGAGAACGGATCGGGAACGCGGGAACTCGCGGGAAAGCGGGCCCTGGTCACGGGCGGTTCCCGCGGAATCGGAGCGGCCGTCGTGCGCCGGCTCCTGGACGCGGGGGCCGACGTGCTCACGACCGCCAGATCGGCGACGAGCACGGTGCCGGACGGGGCCACCTTCGTGGCGGCCGACGTGCGGACACGCGCCGGAGCGCAGGCGCTCGCCACGGCCGCGCAGGACGTGCTCGGCGGGGTGGACGTCGTCGTCCACAACGTGGGCGGGGCGCGACCGTACAAGGACGCTTCGGCGATCCCCGACGAGGAGTGGCAGGAGGCGCTGGACCTGAACTACCTGGCGTCGGTGCGGCTGGACTCGCTGCTGGTACCGGGGATGCGGGACCGGCGCTCGGGGACGATCGTGCACGTCTCCTCGGCGGCGGTCCTCACCCCGGTGGGACCGTTCCTGCACTACACGGCGGCGAAGGCGGCCCTGGAGAACTACAGCAGGGGGCTGGCCCTGGAGCTCGCCCCGTCCGGGATCAGGGTCAACACCGTGACGCCCGGCAGGGTCGCCACCCCCGGCGGCGAAGCGACACGGGAGCAGTGGGCGAGCCTGGAGGTGGGGCCGAGCCAGACCAACGCCGCCGACACCACCCCGCTGGGGCGCGACGGCCGGCCCGACGACATCGCCCACGCGGTGCTTTTCCTCGTGTCCGACCGGGCGGGCTGGCTGACCGGGAGCAATCTCGTGGTGGACGGCGGTGAATTCCCCATGAGGTAGCCGCCGCGGGGATTCCGGAACAGGTCGCCGGGGAAAACGGCCGACGGAATTCTCGACGGGCCACCGGGAAATCCGCCGGCGAAATCACCGGAAGAATCACCGGTAAAACCACCGGTCAAGCCAGCGGCGAGGACACCGGCCGTGACGTCGGCCGTGACGTCGGCCGTGACGCAGGCTGTGACACCGGCTGTGACACAGGTTGCGACACCGGCTGTGACACCGGTGAGAAGTAAGAGGATCTGTACCAGGTCTCCTGACGCAGGAATTCCAGCAGGGCCGTCTCCGCCGGGCCCGCGCCGGGCCGGACCGCGGCGACGACGGGCTGGGACACGACCGGGAACACCGGGCGCACGAGGTGCTCGTGACCGGGGGGCACCGCGGACGCCGGGACGAGCGTCACCCCCAGCCCGTGGGCGGCCCAGCGCACGGCCGTCACCGTCTGGGACACGCGGGCGACCGTGGTCGGGGCCAGCCCGTTGTCCCGCAGCACGTCCACGAGCACGCCGTCGAGCGCGCTGTCGTGGCCGAACCTCACCCACGGCTCCCGTTGCAGCTCACGCAGGTCGACCCGGTCCGCGGCGAGCTGGGGGTGGCCGGCGCCCAGCGCCACGACGAACTCCTCGTCGCCGAGGTGGTGGCCGTCGTACAGCCCTTCCTCGCACGGTCCGGCCATCAGGGCGATGTCCAGCACGCCCCGGCGCGCCAGCCGCTCCAGCTCGGCGGGGTTCGGCTCCTCGAAGACGGTGACCTCCAGCCGCGGGAACCGGCACCGCAGGGCGCTCAGCGCGCCCGGCAGCTGCCGCGTGCCGAAGCCCATCTGCACGGCGACCACCAGCTCGCCCACCAGCTCCTCGGCACCGGCACGCGCGGTCGATCTCGCCCGCCGCGCCGCCCTCACAGCGACCTCGGCCTCCCGCAGGAAGGCGCGGCCGGCGAAAGTGGGCACCAGCCCGGTCGGGGTGCGGGAGAACAGTTCCACGCCGAGTTCCCGCTCCAGGCTGCGGATCTGCTGCGACACCGACGGCTGGGCGACGTGCAGCAGATCCGCAGCCGCGGTCACCGAGCCCTGCTCGGCAACGGCCAGGGCGTACTCGAACTGTCGAAGGCTCATCGACTCGCGTCTCCTCCCTGCGGTGACCGGGATCCCCGTTGCCGGCGTCGTGATGGCAGATAACCCGTTTCCGCCGGCGGAGATTCCCGTGGACCCGCCGGGGCCGATCCGTTCTCGGCGGCGCCGCCGGGCCACACGTTCCGTGTCGAGCGAGGTCAGAGGGCTCGGGTGGTGGCGCGGTCCTGGCGCTGGAAGTGCCGGCGGGCGATCAGCTCAGCCGGGCCCGCAGCAGGCAGAACTCGTTGCCTTCGGGGTCGGCCAGGACGTGCCACGGCTCGTCGCCGCTCTGGCCGATGTCGGCCGGGCGCGCCCCGAGCTTCAGCAGGCGTTCGAGCTCGGCGTCCTGGTCGCGGTCGGTGGCGTTGACGTCGAAGTGCAGCCGCAGCTTGCCCGCCCTGGGCTCGGTGCTGGGCACGAAGACAAGAGTCGGCTGGAGCCCGCCGAACCCCTCCCGCGGTCCGATCTCCACGGCGCCGCCATCATCGTCGTCGAGCACGACGAAGCCCAGCACCTCGCACCAGAACCCGGCCAGCGCCTGCGGGTCCCGGCAGGGAACGATCAGTTCGGAGATACGACAAGCCATGGCCGCACCCTACGGGGGGCCAACCGCAGGCGCCCAGTGATTGAACGGCCAGGGCCGCGACCGACCAGCCTCGCTGAGGATGAACCACCACCCGTGGTGTGGACCGTGACCTGCGGCTGATTCCCGGGAATGCGCTCACAGGCGTCGCGTGAGTGAGAGACCATGAGGCATGCGCCCGGCTGGCTGGCACCTCACCGAAGACGTCGACGACTTCCTCGCCCGAGCCGGAGACTTCCTGCACTCTCGCCCCGCCCTGCACACCACGCCGCTGACGGCGATCGAGAAACTGCGAACACGCGGAGCGGGCGCAGAGGGCGCTGAAGCCACCGTCTTCGGCCGGCTGGAGTCAGGTGGCGAGGTCTGCGCGATCTTTTACCGCCCTCCGTCCCGCCGCCTGAATCTCACACTCCTCACCTCAGAACAGGCCGACACCCTGGCCGCCCACCTAGCCGACCTCGGCCACTCCTTCTCCGGCGTCACCGCGGACCACGACACCGCCACAGCCTTCGCCGAGGCATGGCGGCGGCACTCAGGCGCAGTGCCCGTACCGGACTGGCGGGGCCGCCTCTACCGCCTCGGTACGCTCACCCCGCCGCGGTTGCGCCCAGAGGGCCGGGGCCGAGTCGCGGACGCTCAGGACCATGAGCAACTACTGTGCTGGTGCCGGGAGTTCTGTGTCGGCAGCGGAGAGACCGTCACCGTGGACGCCATAGATGCCGGCTCCTGGACTGGCACACGTTTCGCCGACAAGCACTTCACGTTCTGGGAGACGCCGGACGGCTCTCCCGTCTCCATGGCGGGTTCGACTCCGATGGTCGGCGGCATGATCCGGGTGGACCCCGTCTACACCCCGGCCCACCTCCGGGGTCGCGGCTACGCGGGCGCCGTGACGGTTGAGGCGAGCAGGGTCGCGCTGACCGCAGGCGCGACGGACGTCGTCCTGTTCGCAGACCCGGGCAATCCAGCCAGCAATGCCCTCTACCGGCGAGTCGGATACGCTCCGGTTGCCGATTTCACTGGGTACGACTTCTCCCGGGACGCCTCAGATGCCGGTTACTGACCCCCGAAGCCTGGTGTCATGCGACGCATGACAGTTGCCTCGCCGGCGCGACACCTGGCGCGCCGGATCGCAGCCGGCGCCGCGTGGCGTGGCGCACTTTTGCAAGCGGGTGCTTGCAAAAGTTAGCAAGGTGGGCCAGTATCAGGGCATGGCAACGCTCAACGTGGGCAATCTCGGTGAGTACCTCCGCGAGCAGCGGCGGCACGCGCAGCTGTCGCTGCGTCAACTCGCCGATGCCGCCGGGGTGTCGAACCCGTACCTCAGCCAGATCGAGCGCGGGCTGCGCAAGCCGAGCGCGGAGGTGCTCCAGCAGGTCGCCAAGGCGCTGCGGATCTCGGCCGAGACGCTGTACGTACGCGCCGGGATCCTCGACGAGCGCCAGCGCGACGAGTTGGAGACGCGTGCGGTCATCCTCGCCGACCCCTCGCTGAACGAACGGCAGAAGCAGGTGCTGCTTCAGATCTACGAGTCGTTCCGCAGGGAGAACGCGGCAGGCGACGGTCCCGCCTCCGGAGCCGGTCCGGGCTCCGGTGGCAGTCCGGGCTCCGGCGCCGCGGCCGGGCGCGACGGCGGCGGTTCGGAGGTGTCGGCCCGATCGGGTCCTGCCTCCGGTTCGGGCCCCGTCTCCGGATCGGACGGTGCGGAGGGTGCGACCGGAACGGATGCCGGGTCCGATGACGGGGCACCCGAAGGGCGCCGCACGGGTGGCGCCCGGCAGAAGCGTGGCGATCGGTGAGAGCCGATCGCGCCGATCGCGCCGATCGCGCCGATCGCGCCGATCGCGCCGATCGCGGAGAACGGCACGGTCGGCAACGACAACAGGACATACCTGGGTGACGCGGATTCACCAGATCACTTGACCATCCAGGGCAGCATTCGCGGCAAGTTTCACAAAAACAGAACATCGGGGCGTCCGAAGCCGATCGCCCCGGCCGAACGCACCGAGAGGAGCACCCCCCATGGCCATCTCCGATGACCTCCGCAAGACCCTGACCAACCCGACCCCGCTCTACTTCGCCGCCGGCACCGCCGACCTCGCGCTCCAGCAGGCGAAGAAGATCCCCGGCCTGGTCGAGCAGTTCCGCGCCGAGGCCCCCGGGCGGTTCGAGGCGGTCCGCCGCACCGACCCCCGCGAGGTCCAGAACCGCGCCACCGCGCGCGCCAAGGACGTCCAGAGCACCCTCCAGACCAAGGTGAACGGGATCGTCGGCCAGCTCGACATCGATCTGAAGAAGCTCGGCGAGTCCGCCCAGGGCATGGCGCTGCGAGGTGTCGGGGTGGCCGTCGAGTACGCCGTCAAGGCACGGGAGACGTACGAGAAGGTCGCCGAGCACGGCGAGCAGACCGTGAGGACCTGGCGCGGCGAGACCGCCGGCGACCCGGCCCCCGCCGTCGTGGGCACGGACGGCACCGGCAAGCCGGGCCCCGTCGTCGTCAAGGACGCCGCCAAGGATGAGGCCGACGAGCCCAAGAGCGCCGCTCCCAAGGCCCCCAAGGCATCACCGTCGACGTCCCCGTCCACCTCCGCGACCGCCAAGAAGGCTGCCGCGAAGAAGCCGGCCACCCCCCGGAACGGCACGAAGAAGACCACCCCGCCGGCGAAGTGATCCTCGGCGAGGCGACCGACCGCGACGTGATCGCAAGCCCCGTGGCCACGGGTCGGGTCACCGTCCGTGACGCCGCCATCGGCAGAGCGGCCGCCGGTGAAGCGGCCGGCCCGGCCGAGCGGGTGCCGGCACCGCATCGCCGGGGTGGCACGAGCATGGTGTCGCCCCGGCCGGTGCCGGGCCCGGGGTGCTCGGGCACGACCGGCGTGCCTCGTGCGTTCTCCGGGTACGGTGGCCGCACAAGGCCGAGTCGACACAGGTGGTGGACGTAGTGCTGATGCAGGGGTTCGCTGGAGTCATGTGGCTGCTGAACGTGGCCCTGATCGCCTTCAGTGGCTTCGCGCTCTTCGACGCCGCGTTCCGGCGCGAGGACGCGTACCGCGCGGTCGACAAGAAGACCAAGCCGTTCTGGCTGATCGTGCTCGGGCTGGCCTTCGTGGTGAGCCTGATCTTCCCGATCCTGTCGTTCCTGCCGATCATCGGCTTGATCGCCACGATCGTGTACATGGTGGACGTCCGCCCGGCCATCCGCGGGATCAGCGGCGGCGGTGCGCGTGGCCGCGGCTCCAGCAGCGACGGTCCCTACGGTCCGTTCAACGGCCGCTGAACCGTCCCGCGCCGCCAAGCCCGGCTTCTGACCTCTGACCGTCCAGGCCGTCCTGGCCGTCCGGACCGTCGAGGCCGTCCGGACCGTCCAGGCCGTCCGGATCATCCAGGCCGTCCGGATCGTCTGATCCCTGTGTCATCCGGTCGCCGGGCCGCCCACCCGGAGCTTTCCGGCCCTCAGGTCTCGCGGTCCAGCAGCAGGACCGCCACGTCGTCCGTGAGCTCGCCGCCGTTGAGGTCGCGGGCCTCGTTCACCGCCGCCGCCAACAGCTCGTCGCCCGCGAGGCCCTGGGCGAGCTGGCGGCGCACCATCTCCACCATGCCGTCCTGCCCGAGCCGCCGATTGCCGTCGCCGACGCGGCCCTCTATCAGGCCGTCCGTGTACAGCATCAGGCTCCACGCGGGCCCCAGGTCCACCTGCGTCTGCTGCCAGCGGGCCTGCGGCATGATGCCGAGCGCCGGGCCGTTGCTCTCGTACGACAGCAGATCGGCCGGGCCGTCCTGCGGTGCGAGCAGCGGGGCGGGGTGGCCGGCCAGGCAGAACCCGGCGCTCAGGCCGTCCGGCGCGATATCCACCGTGCAGAGCGTGGCGAAGATCTCCTCGTCGGACCGCTCGTGCTCCAGGACCTCCTGAAGGGTGTGCAGCAGGCTGTCGCCACACAGGCCCGCCAGGGTCAGCGCGCGCCAGGCGATGCGGAGTTCCACGCCGAGCGCCGCCTCGTCCGGGCCGTGGCCGCAGACATCGCCGATCATGGCGTGCACCGTGCCGTCCGGGGTGCGCACGGTGTCGTAGAAGTCACCGCCGAGCAGGGCGCGCGAGCGGCCCGGGCGGTAGTGCGTCGCGAACCGCAGCACGGACCCTTCCAGCAGCGGCGTGGGCAGCAGGCCGCGCTCCAGGCGGGCGTTCTCCTGCGCGCGCAGCCTGGACTCGGTGAGCTGGTGCTGCGCCATGTCGGCGCGTTTGCGCTCGACGGCGTAGCGGACGGCGCGGCTGAGCAGCCGGCCGTCCAGCTCCTCCCGCAGCAGGTAGTCCTGGGCTCCGACGCGGACCGCCGCCGCGCCGCCCTCCACGTTCTCCGACGCGGTGAGCGCCAGGACGGCGTGGCGGGGAGCGAGCTGGAGGACCTGCCTGAGGCTGGCCAGTTCGTCTGGTTTGCCTTTTACGTCGCCTGAGGTGCCGGCGGGAGTGCCGGTCGGGGCGGACGTGCCGGTGGATGCGGGCGTGCCTGGATCCGTGGCGCCCTGCGCGGTTACGGGGCGCGGGGCGGTCTCCGCGCGCGCCGCACCCGTTCGGGGCGCGGTGGCCGCCGCCGTGGCGGGGTCCCGCCGCCCGCGCGCGGCGGGCAGGGCGAGGTCCAGCAGGATGCAGTGCACGTCGTCGGTGAGCAGCCGCTGGGCCTCGGTGAGGTTGCGGGCGGTGCGGACGCGGATGGGGTTGCCGGCGGCGTCGAACAGCTCGGGAAGGCTCAGCGAGCGGGTGGGGTCGTCCTCGATGACGAGAAGGGTGAGGGGGCCGCCGGCGGGCGCCGCGGGGATGTCCCAGCGCTGGGCGTCGCCGTCGGAGGCGGCACCGCCGGCCTCGGCCGCGTCGGGTGCGTCGGGCGAGGGGGCGGAACCGGGCGTGCCAGGGCTGCCGGCGGGCGCGGTGGTCTGTACGCGCGCGTCGGTCCGGGTCTCGCTGTCTGTGCCGTCCGGTGCGGAGACCGGCGGGGTATGAGCCTGACCACTCTCCGCGGCCGGGACTTTCCTCTGCCGCGGTACGGGTGCGGGCATGGGCCTGGTTCCTTCCCTCCCCCCGAGGGCATGGCAGGACGTCGAGCGACGAGCCGCCGACGGGGACCATAGCGGGTGGCGCCGCCGCAAGGGAATGCCGGACCGAAAACGGCCTCCGTCATATGCCGCATCCGGACATGCACTTGGGCGGGGCACGGTGGTATCGGGAATGACGAATCTCACCCCTGCGGGGTTGCTTGCCTGATGGGGGCGTTCCCATGGCCACGTGGGGCGCGTCACGTCGTCGCAGGCCCTCCGTCCGGTGGCGGAGGGCGTCGTTCCGTGGCGGAGGCGTGTCACCTGCGAGCGGAGGGTGTCACTTGGGGGCGGGGTGGCGTACGAGAAGCCGCCTCCCCTCCCGGCCGGGAGCAAGGTGGGCCGAAAGCGTGCGGGTGGCGGCCGGGTACGGCGGAGGCTGGAACCGGGTGGGAGCCGGTTCCAGCCGCCGCCAGGGTGGGAGTCGGCGGGTCAGCTCCGGGGCGCGAGGGCGGACCAGGTGAGCGTCAGCTCGCCGTGCCGCCAGCGGGACGGGCCGTCCAGGACGGGCCACCGGTCCGTGAGGGCGCGGACCGCCGCGATCCACCGCTGCCGGGGCCCGTAGGCCGCATACGGCGCCGCTGCCGCCCACGCGCGATCGAAGTCACGCAGGAACGCGTGCACGCGCTCGCCGGGCACGTTCCGGTGTATGAGCGCCTTGGGGAGCCGTTCCGCCAGATCGGACGGGGTAATCAGGGAGCCGAGCCGAGTGGCGAACGTCACCGTGCGCGGCCCCTCGGGTCCCAGCGCGACCCACACGTGCCGCCGCCCGATCTCGTCGCAGGTCCCCTCCACCAGCAGTCCACCCCGCGAACCGCGCGCGGGGTCGGCCGGCGCGAGCCGCGCGCACAACCGCTCCCACGCTCCGGCCACCTCCGCCTCCTCGTACTGGCGGAGAACGTTCGCCGCACGGATCAGCGTGAGCCCCGGGGCGGACGCCGCCGTTCCCAGGGCCGTCCCCAGGGGCCGTGGCGTCCCGGGTTGCGTCCCCGGGGGCCGCGTCCCTGGGGCCCGCATCCCTCGGGCCTGCGTCCCCGGCCCCTCCGTGTGCACGGCCCCCGCCCCCGGGGCGCGTTCGAACTCGGTGACCGGGATCTCGAAGCCGCCGCGGCGGAAGAGAAGGCCCTCGCGGGCATGCGGCTGGGCGGCGGCGACCCTCTCCGGGGCGATCTCGATGCCCACCACCCGGGTGGCGGGGGCCACTCCGCGTAGCCGCCCGAGAAGTTCGACGGCGGTCCAGGGCGCGGCGCCGAAGCCCAGGTCGACGGCGACGGGGGCGGGGGAGCGGCGGAGTTCGGGGCCGTGGGTCGCGGCTATCCAGCGGTCCATCCGGCGCAGCCGGTTCGGGTGCGTGGTGCCACGCGTGACCACGCCCACAGGGCGGGAAGGAGAGGGACGACCGACCACGCTCCCGAGCCTAGGCGCCCCGGGGCGGATCGTTCCCTCCACCGGCCGTTCCCCGTGTTCTCCATCACCGGTTCCCGTGTGCTCCACCACCCGGTTCCCGTGTGCTCCACCACCCGGTTCCCGTGTGCTCCACCACCCGTTCCCCGTGTTCTCCATCACCCGTTCCCCCCTCGTTCCACGTTCCCCCTCGTTCCCCGCCCCCCGTCCCCGGCTCCCCGCACCGGCCCGTCTCGGCCAGAGCAGCCCGGCCCGAAGCGCGCGGCCCGAGCCCAGCCCCAACCGCCGGGCCCGAGCAGCCCGGCCCGGCAACCCGGCTGGGCCAACCCCACGTCCCGGCCCGAGCAACCCAGCCCTCCCCACCCTCACCGCCCCCGGCTCCCTCACCGCCCTCACAGGGCGGTACGTGAGAGTGACCACAGCCCGCCGCAAGCGCGACGCACCGAAGACACCGGTAATCATTCGGCAAAGTAGAAATGGAATGCAGGCCTCCGCTGTTGGGCCTGTGAGGAGGAGTTCGCACATCTTCAGCCACCCGTGAGGAAGCCCCGCCAACGCCCGCCAATGCCCGCCGACGCCCGAGCGAGCCCGCCCACCGACGCGCGGGCAAGCCGGCCCGCCGACCGCCCGAGTCACCAGCAGAACCGCAGACCGCAGACCGCAGGACCCCGCCCCGGGTCACCCACGGCGCACGGACGGACCGAACGCCGAGCGCCGCGGCACGCAAGGAGGACACCAGGTGACGCATTCCGTGACCAGGCTCGGACGCCGGGCATCCGGCGCCCCCGCCCGGCTCCGTCTGACGGGCGCGCCCCGCAGGCCCCGCCGCGTGGCCATGCTCAGCGTGCACACCTCCCCTCTCCACCTACCGGGCACCGGCGACGCGGGCGGCATGAACGTCTACATCGTGGAGCTCGCCAAGCGCCTCGCCGACATCGGCGTCGAGGTGGAGATCTTCACCCGCGCCACCAGCGGCATGCTCCCGCCCACCGTCGAGCTGGCCCCCGGCGTCCTGGTCCGCCACGTGGACGCCGGCCCGTACGGGGGCCTGACCAAGGAGGAGCTGCCGGCGCAGCTCTGCGCCTTCACGCACGGCGTCATGCAGGCCTGGGCCGATCACCGCCCGGGCCACTACGACCTGGTCCACTCCCACTACTGGCTCTCCGGCCAGGTCGGCTGGCTGGCCGCCCAGCGCTGGGGCGTTCCCCTGGTGCACGCCATGCACACCATGGCGAAGGTCAAGAACGCCGCCCTGGCCGAATGCGACAGCCCGGAGCCCGCCGCCCGCGTGATCGGCGAGACCCAGGTGGTCCGCGCCGCCCACCGGCTCGTCGCGAACACCGCGGAGGAGGCCGACGAGCTGGTGCGCCACTACGCCGCGGACCCGGCGAAGATCGCCGTGGTGCACCCGGGCGTCAACCTCGACGTGTTCTGCCCCGCCGACGGCCGCGCCGCCGCCCGCGCCCGCCTCGGCCTGCCGCAGGACGCCCTGATCCCGCTCTTCGCGGGCCGCATCCAGCCCCTGAAGGGGCCGGAGGTACTGCTGCGCGCGGTGGGCGAGCTCCTCCAGAGGCGGCCTGACCTGCGCTCGCGCGTCGTCGTCCCGGTGGTGGGCGGCCTGAGCGGCGCCGGCCTCGCCAAGCCGGAGAAGCTGCACAAGCTCGCCGCGCTGCTCGGCATCTCGGACGTCGTCCGCTTCCAGCCGCCGGTGCGTCAGGAGGAGCTGGCCGACTGGTTCCGGGCCGCCTCGCTGCTCGTGATGCCGTCGTACAGCGAATCGTTTGGCCTGGTCGCCATAGAGGCGCAGGCGGCCGGGACACCGGTGCTCGCGGCGGCGGTCGGCGGCCTGCCGGTGGCGGTGCGCCACGGCACCACCGGTTTCCTCGTCCACGGCCACGAACCGGCCGCATACGCGCGCGTGCTGAGCGATTTCGCCGACGACCCCTCCCTCACCGACCGGTTCGGCGCGGCAGCCGCCCGGCACGCCCAGTCCTTCGGCTGGGGCACCGCCGCCGGCGCCACGGCGGCCGTCTACAGGGAGGCCCTCCACGACCACCGCCACCGGATCCGCCCCCGCGTGGGCTGACCCACCCGCCTGCACGAGTTCCGCTCGCGCGAGGCCCGCCCGCCCGAAACTCCGCGCCCCGTCGACCGTTGCGGCGCGCCCGCGGCACAGCGATCGTTGCGGCGCGCCCGCGAACCCGGCGGCCGTCGCGTCGCCCCGCGACACCGCCACCGTTGCGGAGGCCCCGCCACCCGCTCCCATACCCTCGGCCCATGGGTGACGCGCAGACGAGGGCCACGGGCGACGCGCAGACGACGGCCATGGAGTGCATCGAGGCGACCCTCCGGGGTGCCGAGCTCGACTGGGAGAGCCCGGAACGCGGCAGGTACGTCGTCCAGCTCCCCGGCACCCGGAAGCTATCCACCACGCTCAGCCTGATCGTCGGCCGGCACGCGCTCTCCCTGAACGCGTTCGTGATCCGCCACCCCGAGGAGAACGAGGAGGGTGTGCACCGCTGGCTGCTGGAGCACAACCTCAAGCTGTACGGGGTGAGTTACGCGGTCGACCGGCTCGGCGACGTCTACCTGGTGGGGAAGCTGCCGCTGGCGGCGGTCACCGAGGACGAGCTGGACCGGCTGCTCGGCTCGGTGCTGGAGGCCGCCGACGGCAGCTTCAACACGCTTCTGGAGCTGGGTTTCGCGGCGGCGATCCGCAAGGAGTACGCCTGGCGGGTGTCCCGCGGCGAATCCACCCGCAATCTGGACGCGTTCACGCATCTGACCCAGCGACCGACCTCCTGACGCCGGCTCACTCACCGGGCCGTCCTTCCGGACGGTCCGTGCCTTCCACCGGCCCCGCGTCCCCACCCGCACCGCTGGGCGGATCCCCCGGCACCACGGCCGCGCGCCGTGAGCAGGACCTCCCTGGTCCGCCGCCCGCACCCGGGGCCGGACCTCTCCGGCCCCACGACTCCCCGCCGGGACGGGGCAATTGGGCCGTGCACGCCTCTTTCCGGGCGCCGGGCCGCATGGCATGCTCACGGCTTACGTAAGTCTGAACCGTATTCACGTACATGACCGATGAGAGGCGGGCTCATGGGCGGCACGGGTATCGGCCACGACGGTGGCGCAGGCGGCCGGGGGATCGACGGCGACGGGCACGGCGGCACCGCCGCACACGGGGAACACGGCGCGGGCGGCCCGGCAGGCCGCGGCTCCCGCGTCAGCAGACGCGGCCTTCTGGGCGGCGCGATAGCCGTCGCCGCGGCGGTCACGGCGACGGGCACGGGCGCTGCCATGGCGGCCACCCCGGGCACCCGAGGCACCCCCGGCACCGCGGGCGCCCCGGCGGTCGGTGGCCGGCAAGGCGCCGGCCGGGCGGAGACGCCCGCCCTCTGGGACGAGTTCAGGGACACCCCGTACACCCACCCGCAGATCCCCTACGTCGGCCGCGCCGGCTACCGGGGCGGCGAGCGCCGCTTCCCGCGCCGCCGGGTCGTCGCCAACGTCCTTGCGTACGGCGCGAAGCCGGACGGCTCCGCGGACGCGGCACCGGCGATCAACGCCGCCATCGAGGCCGCCGGAGCGGCGGGCGGCGGCACCGTCCTCGTGCCGCCGGGCACCTTCCGCATCGACGACCTGATCCGTATCGGCCACTCGAACGTCGTCCTCAAGGGCGCGGGCAGCGGCCGCACCAAGCTCTACGCCACGAAGAACCTCACGGACCTGATCGGCGTCTACGGCTCCCGGTACGGCGGCGACAAGTCGAGCTGGTCGTGGGCGGGCGGCCTCATCTGGCTCTGCCCCTCCGCCCGCTGGGACTCGCTCACGGCCGCCATCAAGGCCAAGGCCTGGCCCTTCGAGGGCTGGACCGGCAACAAGCGCGACGAGTGGCGGACGCTGACCACCGTCGGACCGGCCCGCCAGGGCGACCGCTCCGTGACCGTCGCCGACGCCTCCGCGCTGCGCAAGGGCGACCTGGTCCTGCTGCGGCTGGCCGACGACGCCGGCCACACGCTCCTGGAGCACATGTCGGGCGGCGGCCCCGGCCCCGAGGCGTACTACTGGGACGACAAGACCAAGCTGACGAGCTACGTGCCGTACGAGTGGCCGGTGCGCGTCGAGTCCGTGCGCGGCGACCGCGTCACCCTGGAGCGCCCGCTGCCGCTCGACGTCCGACCCGAGTGGGACCCCCGCATCACCACGCACGTGCCCGAGCTGACGGGCGCGGGCGTCGAGGGGCTCACCCTGGAGTGCGTCGAGACACCGCAGTCGGAGCACCTGCTCGACAAGGGCTACAACGGCGTCGTCTTCCAGTGCACGTACGACTGCTGGGCGGACGACGTCGTGGTCTTCAACGTCGACAACGGCTTCGGCCTGGTCGCCGCATCCGCCTGCACCCTCAGGCGCACCACGGTCGGCGGGCGCGGCGAGCACCACCCGTACTTCTGCCGCGAGGGCTCGCACGACAACCTCATCGAGGACTTCACCATCGAGGAGCGCACGGTCCCGGCGCCCGCCAACACGCAGTTGCACGGCATCAACGTCGAGGGCCTGTCCAGCCACAACGTCTGGTCGCGCGGCGAGATGCGGATGGGCACCTTCGACAGCCACCGCGGCCTGCCGTTCGGCAACGTGCGCACCGACATCACCGTCAACAACAACGGCCGGCACGGCGGCGACGCCAGCGCCGGACCCCTCTTCGGCGCCCGGTTCACCCACTGGAACATCCGGGTCACCAACGAACGCGCCGGCCTGGTCAGGATCGACGGGCTCGCCCCGTACAGCGCGACGGTCGCCATCAGCACGGTCCGCGAGTTCGACCAGATCGACGTGCCCGACTTCACCGGCGACCTGCACAGCCGCCTGGAGCTCTACGGCCGCCCCGGTCAGGTGCGCCCGGCGAACCTGTACGACGCGCAGCGGACCGTGCGCGGCTGAAGCCCCGGGCGCGCCGCGGGCCCCGGGTCCCGAGCCCGGGTCCCGAGCCCGGGTCCCGAGCCCGGGTCCCGAGCCCGGGTCCCGAGCCCGGGTCCCGAGCCCGGGTCCCGAGCCCGGGTCCCGAGCCCGGGTCCCGAGCCCGGGTCCCGAGCCCGGGTCCCGACGGGCCCCCGAGAGGCGGGAATTGACGCGTTCATGCGGCGGTTGGTGTGGCAGGGTGGAGTGCCGGGGACAACGGAATTCGGCCGTGGTCACACCGACCGCCCCTCCAGCCCGTCCAGTCCGTAGTCCTGCCGCACCGACCGGGGCGGCGAGGTCGCGCAGCAGCAGCCGGGAGTGCCCGCATGACGGCAGGAAAGCCGAAGCCCCAGGTCGACACCAGCAGGCCGCACCCCGCGCGGGTCTACGACTACATGCTGGGCGGCAAGGACCACTACAAGGTCGACAAGGTGGTGGGCGAGAAACTGCCGAAGATCGCGCACCGCAGCGCCCAGCTCAACCGCGCCTTCATGCACCGCGCGGTGGCCTGGGCGGCGCGGCAGGGCATCGACCAGTTCCTTGACGTCGGCACCGGCATACCGACCGAGCCCAACCTCCACCAGGTCGTCCAGGAGATCGTGCCGTCGGCCCGGATCGCCTACGCGGACAACGACCCGATCGTGCTGCGGCACGCGGAGGCCCTGCTGGTGGGCACCCCCGAGGGCGCCACGCACTACATCCAGGCGGACGTCCGCGAGCCCGGGACGATCCTCCGGGACGCCGAGGAGGTGCTGGACTTCAAGCGGCCCGTCGCGCTCTCCCTGCTCGCCCTGCTGCACTTCGTCGGCGACGACGAGAACCCGTACGGCCTCGTGCGCGCCCTCGTCGACGCCCTCACGCCCGGCAGCCTGCTGATCTTCTCGCACGGCACGTACGACCCGTATCCGGAGCTGGCCGACCGCATCGGCAACGCCTACGACGAGGGCGGCATCACCCTGCGCCCCCGCAACCGCGCCGAGGTGGAGCGCTTCTTCGACGGCCTCGACCTCGTCCCGCCCGGCGTGGTCACCACGTGCGAGTGGTACCAGGACACCCCGGCCCCGGACTTCGAGGTCAACGGCATCTACGTGGGCGTGGCCCGGATCCCCTGAGGCGCGGCCGGGTGCCGCTGACCTGGCGTCAGCCCAGGATGCCGCGCACGGGCTGGCCCGTGACGCGGGCGATCGTGTCGAAGTCCGCGTCCTGGTGCAGCACGGTCAGCTTGTGGTGCCGGGCGGTGGCGGAGACCAGCAGGTCGACCAGGCCCGCGTAGGAAACGGAGAAACCGCGGCTCGCCGTGAGGTAGATCGCCATGAAGGTAGCTCTTCGCTACACCGTACGCAACGCGAGCGGCGGGTGACCGCGTGTCCTTGCCGTGGGGCCCGTTCGGGGCGTCGGGGGTGGCGGCGAAGGGGCCGCGTATGCCCGTGCTCGCAGGGCCCAGTGAGGTACCAGCAGGTGGAGTAGTACAGCGCCGCTACGGTCTGTATCGGCCGATCACTCCTGCTTCGGGAGGTTGACTCCTATAGGCGCCGACGGGTGATCATGGGGCATGACTCGCGCTCTCTCGACGCCGCCCGTCATCGAAACTGGCTCCCTCGCCGGGTCCCCGCAGCCCCTGCTTTCTGGTGCTGAAGGCCTGTTGCTACGTCCCTGGGAAGCGGCCGACGCGCCAGTGTTCCTTGCCGCTTATCAAGACAACGAGATCCGGCGCTGGCACACGCGACGCCCCACGTCCGAGGTCCAAGTCAGGGAGTGGTTCGCGGCCTATCACCAGGATTGGGCAGGCGAGAAAGGCGGCCATTGGGCTGTTACCCGTGACGGCGCTGGCGTGCTCGGCCGGATCGCACTGCGCGGCATGGACTTCGACGACGGCATTGGCAAGGTCGCGTACTGGACACTCCCGGCCGCCCGCGGCTCCGGCGTTGCCACCCGTGCCCTTGCGGCGCTCACGGCCTGGGCTGTGGACGAAGTCGGCTTCCATCGCCTGGAACTGGACCACTCGACCCGAAACGGAGCCTCGTGCCGGGTCGCCACGAAAGCCGGCTACTCCCTGGAGGGCACTAAGCGCAGCGCCGCATTGCACGATGACGGACGACACGACATGCACTTGCACGCCCACGTGCAGGGTGATTGATTCCTAGTGGTCACGTGATCGACTGGACATGGTTGCGGCGAAGGCGCCGAGCATGGATCCGCCCGCCGGGGCGCGGGAGGCACCGACGGGCGGAGACGGCCAGGAGTGGGGAACCTGTCAGCGTGCGTCCTGGGCCACCGCGGACTGGCCCGGGAAGTCTTCCGGCAGAGCGTCCATGATGATCTCGTCGACCGGCTTTCCCATCCAGTAACCCGACTGGCGTAGTCGGCCGACCTCCCGGAAGCCGGCTTTCTCGTAGGCTGCGAGGCCCTTTGCGTTGGGTTCGAGCACCTTGAGCCAGATCATGCGGAGTGCGCCGAGGTGGAATCCCCAATCCAGGGTGAGACGGGCGGCCTCGGTCGCGTAGCCCTGGCCGCGTGCTTCGGGCGCGAGCAGGATCACGAACTCGGCCGTCCGCACGAACGTGTTGACCTGGAGCGTGGTCATGCCGATGGCCGCGTTGTCTTCGAGTCGTACGACTTCGAACTGCGGGTACCGGTCGTTGCCGCGCTGGCGCTCCCAGCCGCCGGCGCGGACTTCCCAGGCTTGGGGGAACTGATTGCCATATCCGAGGATCGTGCCGGGGTCGTTCTCCCACCTGTGGTACTCGGGCAGCAGGTCGTGCCGGGGCAGGCCCAAAGCGAGGCGGTCGCCCTTGATGAGGATGTGCGGGTCACTCACGGTGTTGTCTCCCCTTGGCCCTCGCGTGCGGGGCCGGGTCCATCGGGTGTGTAGGTCGCGCCGTAGAGCGCGGTATCGGGCCGTTCCTCGACCGGTGCGCCGTGTTGGTCAACGAGCCAGGCATGGAGCCGTACAGGGTCGATGGCGACGCCGTGCCGCCACTCGGCGCGGCGCCCGGCGGCGGCGAGGAGCACCGCGGCGGCCGTCGATTCCTCCAGGCAGGCCCAACGCGTGGGCATCGGCCACGAGGCCCAGCGCACAGCGCGAACAGCGTATCGAGCCTGATGACCTGTCACAGGGCGCAGCGATCGGCCGCAGCATGCGAGGCGGACGAGGCGGCGGAAGCGCCAACGGCCGCCTACCCGGACAGCCGCGGTGACGAGCACCGCGAGCACGGCGCCGAGGCGCCACTGCAAGGGGACTCTGCGGTATGCGGGGAGCACGGCGGGTACCTCGACGGTGCCCCACGATGCGGCGGCTTCGTCGAGACGCACGACGGTCGCGGCGAGGTCCGTTGGCTGCTTCGGCACGGTGCGCAACTTCGTTGTTCCGGTGTCGTAGTCGACGAGTACGCACGCGTGCGGGAAGAGGGCGGCCACCGTGTGGGGTGCGGGGTTCACCGGATGCCTGCCCGTGCCGGAGTGGTCCAGGTGGTTGCTGGGGCGCTCTGTACGGTCCTGAGCCAGGTTTCCGCGGCCACGGCGGGCAGCAGCGCCGGCCAGACCGTGTTAGCGCCCAGAGCGGCGGCCTGAAGCGTCTTGCGCAGCGGGGCGGGGTCGATGAGTCCTCGCGCGGCGAGGTGGCCGTCTGCGAGGTCGAGCAGCCGCGGGAGGTTCGCCCGTAGGCCACGGTGGAAGTCCTGCACGAACATGCCCTTCGCGGCGCGTGTGCGGTGCGCCTCGGGCAGCAGGTCGCGGCACGCGTCGACGAGCAGTGGCTTGTACCGGCGCGCGGAGAACCGATCCCAGGGAGGCACGGAGACCACGGCATCGAGCACGTTGCCGTCGAAGTACGGGTTGTTCAGCTCGACGCCGAGGGAGTCGGCGAGCTGCGTATCGGCGTGAGCAGCCCGTGCGACGGTGCGAATCGAGGTGATCAGCGCCTCGTCGGCGCCGCCGGCCGGCCGAGCCGGGGCGGGCATGTCTGCGATGAGCCAGGCCGGCCGTGCGAGCCAGGGGCGGGCGACTCTCTGCGTGTCCCCATGTAGCGCCGCGGTTATCAGCGGGAGCGGAGAGACGCGGCGCAGCCGGGCCCAGTCGAGGGCGTCTTTGGTCATGCGGAGCCATCGGCGGTGGCGCGCGAGGTCGACGAGGTGGGTTGGCGAGGGCAGGAACAGGTTGTCGCCCCCGTCGCCTGTTAGGTGGCAGGCGATGCCCTTGTGTGCCGTGAACCGGAGCTGATCCGACAGCATCGCCCATACCGCGGTGGATGGCGGGGGCTCGTCGGATGCGGGCAGCGGCTCGTCGGCTGGTGTGAAGGGCAGGTGCCGCGTTTCCAGTGGGAACAGCGTTCGATTCAGTCCGGTGACGTTGAGGGTCTGGGCGTAGTGCAGGTCACCGCTGTCTGTGAGCACGCCGGTGGGGTGGGTGGTTACGGCGGTGATGGAGCCGTATTGCGCGGCGATCACTGCGAGGGTGGTCGAGTCCATACCGGCGAGGTCGGTCGACGAGGGTCTGCCGGCGACGCGTGCGCGGACTCCTTCGGTGAGTGCGTGGCGGATGGCGGGCAGGGCAGCCTCGCGTCGTCGAGTGGTCGGTTCCCACCATGGAGAACACTGCGCGGTGGCGTCGCTGAGCAAGAGCTGATGTCCGGCGGCGACCGGGGCGACGCCGGCCCAGGCGCTCCGGCCGGGAACGGGTGCCTTCTTGTCCCAGAGGTACGAGGCGAGCCATTCGGTATCGACCTGCCCGCCCACCAGGCTGGAGAGGGCACGCGCGCTTGACGCCCAGAGCAGCCCGTCGGGGGTGTTGACCGTGTAGAGGGGGCACGCGCCGGAGGGGTCGGCGATGACCTCGACGACGTCGCCGTATCCGTAACGAAGCGCGGTGAAGGAGCCGGCCCAGGCTCCGGCCGTTCGGGCGAAGTCGAGGGCCGTAAGTGCGTGGGTCAGGTCGCCGTCATCGGCCGAACAGGGGCCGAACACCACGACACCTACGCCTCGGCCGGTGGTTATGCGCATATGGCGGGGTGTCCACTTTCCGGCCGTCCATAACAGGGGAGTGGTCGAGATGACGTCAGCGCCCGTGGGGGCGATGCGCGGGCCGCGGGGTGCGCAGCCGCCGAACCATCGCATTGCAGTTCCCTTCTGTGGTCTGGAGACGCGAAACGGCGGCCCCCCGTGGGGGCCGCCGTCCGTTGGGTCTAGTCGTACGGCTCTTGCTTGTTCTCGGTGCTCTGCTGGTCGCTGCCGCGGGTCAGGGTTGCTGCGTCACCGAGATCGATGACGAGTTCCTCGCCGTCGTGCGTGCTGGGCGCCGCGGAAGTGGTGGCCGATTCGCGCATCTGCTGTCACCCCCCTTCTCCTCCCGAACCGAGGTGGAGCAACCGCGCTCTCGACAGTCGGGCAATCGAACATCCTTGCGCAAGAGCGCGAAATGGATAGGTGGTCGGTGGTGCGCCGGCGCGCTATGGGGCGACCGTTGCCTCGCTGGGCAGAGCCGTGTGGGCGCGGCTCGCCCAAGCCAGGGTGTAGAGGGTCAGGGCATGGAGGTGCGTCCGGCTGTCGTTGGCGAAATGACGCCATCGTCGGGCGAACACGTGGTCGAGGCCGGGCAGCGGCATCCCGGGGAGGACTCGACGAGCGCAGGTACGCAAGGCGTGGTCGGTGAGCGGGTAGACGGAGAAGTCGCCCGTGAAGTCCGCTGCGGCGGCGGCAGCGGTCCACGGACGGATGCCGGGTACGACGTCGAGCGCCTTGACCAGTTCTTCGGGCGCGAGTTCCTCCCACGCGCTGCCGTGCTCGGTGAAGGCGGCAGCGGCGGCACGCAGTTTCCGGGACTGGAACTTGGTTCCGGCCTCGATGAATGCCTCGTCGGGCAAGTCCAGAACGGCCACGGGGGAGGGCACCAGGGGAAGGGGACCCGCGGGAGTCTCGACTTTCTCGCCCATGGTGCACCAGCGGCGATACGTGCCGCGGGCTTGGCCGGCCCTCACGACTTGTCGGAGAATCGCGGTCGTGATCGCGTCCCACAGTGAGGGATTGGTCAAGCGCTGGACGTTGCCCAAGGTGGCGAGCATCCTGACCAGCGGGCGGGCGTCAGTGGTGCAAGGCAACTCATGCGGCGCGATACGCGGCGCCGGCGGCGCCGCAGCGTCGTCGCTGCCGATCGAGACCAGGACCAGACCGGCCGAGCGCTTCCAGTAGGCGAGCCACGGTTCGCCGTCATGAACGACGAGGCGTACGAGCTCGCCTGCCGGTCGGAGAAGCCGTCCGGGATGGTCGGCGGAAAGTGTGGTGATCACGAGTTCTTGCCCCCGTGAGTGGCGAACGTGGCGCTTCGCATTGGTGTCATGGAGTCCACTCCGAAAGATCAGGTGGGAGGTGCGACCCTTGCCCCGAAACGGTCGCCGTGGGGTCGTGCTGGTGTGGCTGTTGGCTGAGGAACGGGCCCCAGGTCACGCGAGGCTCACCTGCGGTAGGCACTGGCCCGGGTCGTGTGGGGGAACGGCGGGGGTCAGGATCGGGCGGGCCGAGAGGCGGTATCGCAGCTCGCTGTCGACCGCGCAGAACGTGTAGAGGGACCCGTCGCGCATGGCCTTCAGGGCTTGGTCGTGCTCGGCGATGTCTCCCGGCCACATGCGGAAGGCCGTTGCGGGATCGCATCCGTCCTCGCCGACGAGCCCCACGGCGATGGGATCCAGGATCGCGGGCGGCGCCCACCGGCTTTCAGGAGCCGGGTCGATGCAGTCCGCGAAATGGCGCGCCTGCCGCTCCATCCAGCGAACGGCGAGGCGCGGGGAGGGAGCGCGGTAACCGGCGATCAGCCACTCGCGGGAGCCGTCGAGCGTGGAGATGACGCACTCGCACCAGATCCCATCGCGCGAGGGCGGGACGAATACCGGGCCGGACGGCAATGCGGCCGGGCCGCTGGTCGAGCCCGGTTCCGGGCCCTGAGCTTCGCGCGGTGCGGGCGATGGACGGCGACCGGTGCCTTGTGCGCTGCTCCGGCCTCGGTGGCGGTGCTGTCCAGGTGCGGGCAGTACGACGCAAAATACGGCGATGAGGGTCACGGCAAGGGCTCTCGCTATAAGGTGACGCACGTTGTCAGCTCCGTCTCAGTGGGTGTAGCTGATGGCCACGCCCCGGGGGTGTTCGCCCACCCCGCGGGGGGTTTCTTGCGTGTGGATGGTCCGTCCTCGGCCGCCGTCGACCGAGGACGGACCTGCCCGGCGCGCCCGGCCTGACGAGCCCATGACGCTGCTCGCCATAGCTCACGGGCAGGCCGGGCGGCTTAGGACTTCCCCGCGGCCGGCCGTTGGCTGGGCCCGCGCCGCCGCGGGGGGCACACGGGATTGCAGGTGTAGAGCTGGAACGCGTTGCCGTGCTGGTCGCGCACGGGGGAACCGTGCATGCGCGCGGCCCGGCCGAGGTACCGATTGCACAGAGCACACGTGATGCCCATGACCTGATGCGGGTGCAGGCGAGCGAGGTCGAGCTGTGTCTCGGCAGGTTTGCGTTCCGGGGGCGCCACGGTCACGACGCGCCGCCGTCGAGCTGCTGTTCGGGGTCGTGTTTCTGCACGTCCGTGAGGAAGCGCTCGACGACTTCGCCGACGTTCACCAGGGCTTGCGGGGTGCCCTTCTCCGGGTCGTACAGGTGAGAGTGGACCTGCCCCGAGGCATCCGTCGTGCAGACGATGCCGGCCTCGAACAGCGCGGCGTCGACCCGGTCTCTCACCTCGGCGGCGAGCTGCAAGAACGTGCGCGCACGATCTCTGTTTGTCCTGGGAGTGGTCACGGCGCACCTCCCTGCCATCGCGCGTGGACGACCGTCACCGTGAACGTGGGAGAAGCGGTGAACTGGGCGTGCGGCCGTCCACAACGGCCCCCGCTCGCGGTCGTGAGCGGCACGGGCCCGGTGGCAGCGTCCCTTGGAGAGGAGACCGCCGGAGCGAGCAGCGTGCGCCGGTGCGTTCCAGGGGCACGGAAGAGGCTGCGCAGCAACCAGTCGAGAGCACGGCACATCACGGACCCCCGTAAAGCGCGCCGCGAGCCTCGGTTCGGTCGTTCACCTCGTGCAGCTTCGCCAACATCTCGCGGTGGTCGACGGTGCCCTGCTGGTTGTCCTGCTGGGGCTCTTCCTGGGGCGTGGGCTGGTCACCTTGTGAGGGCTGCTCCGCAGATTCCTTGCTCACCAGGGTTCGCCTCCCTGCTGTTCTGCGAGGCTCGTCGCGGCGCGGTCCCACCAGTGGAAAAAGAGCACCCTGTTCGTGCGCTGGATCACCTCGAACGCTTCCCTGACCTGCTCCGAGAACAGTTGATCCAGGAACGTCATGAACTGCTCGACACCCGCGTCGAGGCTTGGCAGGCAGACACCCGCTCGATCCGCCAAGGGGATGAGGTCGGCCCGCATCTTGCCCACGACTCGGGCGACCGCGAGCGGGTCCACCAACGAGGACGGGTCTTCGATCTCGGCATGCCAAGTGCCGTAGCGCTCAAGCTCCGCAGAGTGCAGACCTCGCTCGACCAACGGGGACGTACCTACTGAGGGAGTGGGGAGGGCTGTCCGCCTCGACGGCTGCTCGGTCGCCTCGCAGGCACGTAAGCCGGCCGAGCTTCGAGCGGACGCCTTCCGTCGTTGAATACTCGCCCCAGTCTTGATCACGCCCTGATTCACCGTCATGTCCTTTGCTGTGAAAGCCCCTGTTCACGGGGGCTGATGCGGGGACCTGCTGACTGACGCAACGTCAAGTACACGCGGTGTCGGGCGGCTTCACTGCGCGACACGACGACAGCGAATCAAGGTTCCAGGGCGAGAACCTCTCCATGCAAGACTTCATCAAGAGACTTCGCCGAAAGAGTCTCGAACTGATGACTTGTCTTTCGTGACGAGCGTCAAGCGTCTTTCATGGTGAAGGCGCAGAGTCCGTCATACTGAGGACAGAGAAGGGGTAGGACATGGTCGAGGGACCCACTGGATCGACTGTTCCGCGTCGCCAACTGGGGCGTCACCTACGGGACTTAAGAAACCGAGCACGGTTGACCGTCCGTGCCGCGGCGAAGAAGTTGGAATGGTCCGAGGCGAAGATGTGGCGCATCGAAACGGGGCAGACCCCGCTGCGGAGCCTCGACGTTGAGGCCATGTGCACGATCTACGGTGCGCCGCCGGACCTGACGGAGGCACTGACGGCGCTGGCCAAGGAGACCAAGGCCCGTGGCTGGTGGCACGCCTACGGCGACGTGATTCCGGAAGGGTTCGACGTGTACGTCGGCCTGGAGGAGGCGGCAGAGAGTTTGTCTTCGTACGAGAGCGACATCGTTCCGGGCCTTCTCCAGACCCCGGGATATACGCGTGAGATCATCCGTACCCACGTTCGGGGAATCGGTGATGAGGATCTTGAAGGGCGCGTGCGTCTACGCATCGATCGGTAGGCCCTCGTCACCCGGGCCACTGATCCGCCGATGCTGCGGGTGGTGCTGAGCGAGGTCGTACTGCGCCGACCCATCGGCGGGCATGGAGTGATGCGTGAGCAACTCGCGCACTTGGTCTACGTGTCAGAGCGGCCGAACATTTCCATTCGCGCCGTTCCCCTCGCTGCTGGTATGCACTCAGGTGTCGTCACTGGACCGTTCATCATCCTGCGTTTCCCCCTCAACGGCGTCGGTATCGACTCCGAGCCTCCCACCGTCTATGCGGACGGATACACCGGGGGCCTGTACCTCGACAAGCCGAACGAAGTCGAACAATACGAAGCGGCTTTCCGGGAAATCTGGGAAGCATCGCTCGATGAGCAGGCGTCGCGGCGCTTGATCGCTGAGGTGGCAGGGAGCTATGAACAGGGTTGATCTACTAGACGCACAGTGGTTCAAGTCGAGTTACAGCAATGGCAATGGCAACTGCGTCGAGGTGGCGTTCATCAAGTCGAGCTACAGCAACGGCAACGGTGAGTGCGTCGAGGTCGCGCGCCTCGGCGACGCGGTCGCCATGCGTGACAGCAAGCAGCCGGGACCGGTGCTGACCAGCACTGCCGAAGGGTGGCGAGCCTTCATCGCAGGTGTGGTCAACGACGAACTCGGCCAGTTGTAAGCAGTCACCAGAGGAGCAGAGCCAACAACAAGGCGCGTCGTCAGGTCAACTGGTGGCGGCGCCCTTGTCGGACTGCGACTGAAAGAGCAGAAGGCGCCCCCGGCGCGTCCATGTGCGGGCCGAAGGGGGGCCTCGTCCGGCTTGAGCGGGCGTCCCCAGTGGTTGCAGCGGTTATGTGCGTTCTCACGGAGTGCGGATCAGGCCGTCGCCTCCGTCGGCCGCTCCTCGGGGACCGGGGCCGGTTGCGGGCGGGTGCCGTGGGACAGGCCGCGCATCAGGACGGTGTAGCCGAGGGCGGCCACCGTGCCGACTACGGCGCAGGACGCCCAGAGGCTGGCCGTGCCGAGGTGGTCGATCATCAGGCCGGACATCAGCGGGGCGGCGAGGGAGGCCACCGACCAGGACAGCGTGTACATGCCCTGGTAGCGGCCTCGGGCGTGCAGGGGGGAGAGGCGGACGACCAGGCCGGTCTGGGTCGGGGCGTTGATGATCTCGGCGAGGGTCCACACGCAGACCGTGAGAGCGAAGACGCCCAGCGAGCCCGCGAAGGCGGTGAGCCCGAAGCCGTAGCCCGCGAGCAGTGCGGAGGCGATCAGCAGGCGGCGCGGGTCGCGGCGCTCGATGAAGCGGGTCACCGGGAGTTGCACGGCCACGATCAGCAGGCCGTTCACGGCGATCGCGATGCCGTAGTCGGCGGGGGAGAGGCCGGCGCGGGTCATGGCGACCGGCAGGGCCACGTAGCCCTGCTGGAAGATCAGGGCGAGGACGAAGGAGAGCGCGACGACGCTCATGAACCGGCCATCCCGCAGCACGGTCCCGAGGCCGGTTCTCGCCGGCCGGTCCGTTGCGGCGGGGGCTCCGGCCGGCCCGCCGGCCCCGGCTTCCGACGCGGCACCGCCGGACACCGCGGCCTCGGCGCCGTTCTGGTCCGGGCGGGACTCCGGCAGCTTGACGAAGACGACCACCGCGCATGCCAGCGTCATGCCCGACTCGATCAGGAACCCGGCGCGGTAGCTGACCTCGGCGACGAATCCCGCGACCATCGACGAGACCGCGAAGCCCAGGTTGATCGCCCAGTAGTTCAGGGAGAACGCCCGGATGCGGTCCTCGGGGCGCACGATGTCGGCCATCATCGCCTGGACCGCGGGCCGGGACGCGCTGGACCCCGCGCCGACCAGCAGCGCCACCGCCGCGATGGCCACCGGATCGGTCACGAAGGCGAACAGCGCCACCGCCACCGCGGTCGACGACTGCGCGATCAGCATCGTGGGGCGCCGGCCCAGGCGGTCCGTCAGCACGCCCGCGCCGATCGACGCCACCACGCCGCCGAGCCCGTAGAGCGCGGCGACCAGGCCCGCGTAGGAAACGGAGAAACCGCGGCTCGCCGTGAGGTAGATCGCCATGAAGGTGACGACGAAGGCGCCCAGGCGGTTGATCAGGGTGCTGGTCCACAGCCACCAGAAGGCCCCCGGAAGGCCGGACACGGACTCTCTCGCGGCCCGTCCGATCGTCTTCAGCGGCATGGGTCCCCCGGCGGAGTGCGTTTCGTGCGTCTGGAACGGCCGGCGCGGTCGCGTGGTGCGTCCCGCGCCGCGGGGGACGGTGGCCCCGCGGCGACTGTAAGTGTCTCCGGCCGCAGACAGACATTACGTTCCGGCCCCTCGCGCCCGCTACTCGATTGATGTCCCCCCTCCCGCTGACCCCCTCGCGGCGGCCCGTCCACCCAGCGGTCCCCAGAGCCGGCGCACAGGGGGCTCGACTAGGCTCGGGGCCATGGCCGACGCACCGTACAAGCTGATTCTGCTCCGCCACGGCGAGAGCGAGTGGAACGCGAAGAACCTGTTCACCGGGTGGGTGGACGTCAACCTGAACGACAAGGGCGAGAAGGAGGCCGTCCGCGGCGGAGAGCTGCTGCGCGATGCCGGCCTGCTCCCCGACGTCGTGCACACCTCCGTCCAGAAGCGCGCGATCCGCACCGCGCAGCTCGCCCTGGAGGCCGCCGACCGGCTCTGGATCCCCGTGCAGCGCTCCTGGCGGCTGAACGAGCGTCACTACGGCGCGCTCCAGGGCAAGGACAAGGCGCAGACGCTCGCGGAGTTCGGCGAGGAGCAGTTCATGCTCTGGCGCCGGTCGTACGACACCCCGCCGCCCCCGCTCGCCCAGGACGCGGAGTTCTCGCAGTTCGACGACCCGCGGTACGCCACGATCCCGCCGGAGCTGCGGCCGCGCACCGAGTGCCTCAAGGACGTCGTCGTCCGCATGCTGCCGTACTGGTACGACGCGATCGTCCCGGACCTGCTCGCCGGCCGCACGGTCCTCGTCGCCGCGCACGGCAACAGCCTGCGTGCCCTCGTGAAGCACCTGGACGGCATCTCCGACGCGGACATCGCCGGGCTGAACATCCCCACCGGGATCCCGCTCTCCTACGAACTCGACGCCGAGTTCCGGCCGGTGAAGGCCGGTGGAACCTATCTCGACCCGGAGGCGGCCGCGGCGGCGATCGAGGCGGTCAAGAACCAGGGCCGCAAGAAGTAGCGCCGCGTGGTGTGGGGGGCAACCCCGTGCCCCGAAAGGGGCGCGGGGCTGTGTCGATATGCGGCTCTGCCGCGTGGGCGCGACCAGCCACGACTGGGGGCACCTCCCACGCCCTTCAGGCAGTGGGGGACGTCAGGTCGCCACCGGCCCGAAGGGGCGGTCTCTGCCGTATCCGGACCACCGGCCGGTGGGACTTCTCGCGCGGTTCCCCGCGCCCCTGACGGGGCGCGACCTGGCCTTCAGGGGTGCCTCATAAGGGCGCGACCACCCCGCCCGCGTCCCCGAATGGAGAAGGGGCCCGCCCTGGTGGGCAGGCCCCTTCGGGGTTGGGTGCGCCGCGGTGACCGCGGTGCGGCGGTGGCCGCGGCGCTGAGTGCGATGGCGGCGCAGGGGTGGCTCAGCCGCAACGACCACCGCACTGGCAGGGCGCGCCGGACTGGCAGCCGCAGCCGCAGCTCGAGCCGCAGCCGCAGGCGCCGAGCAGTGGCAGGTGCCGCGCCGCCTCGGGCGCACGCTCTTCCTGGGGAGCTTCGGGTATCGGGGATTCGGCCATGGGTCCTCCTCGCAGGCGTGGTCTCCGTCCGCCCATTGCAGCCCCGGCGTGTCGGGCGCATCAAGGGCGCACGGAGGCTTGGACCCACGGCGCATCGGAGCGCGGACCCGGGCGCACCGGAGCGCGGACGGCCCTCGCGGAGCACGGCACCGCCCGGCGCCGTGCTCCGCGAGCCCGGACCTTCCGGAGGCTCAGAGAGTCCGGAAGGTCCGGAAAGTCCGGGATATCGGGATCCTCGGGAGAGCGGCGAACGCCACAGTGGACGCCGCCCCCTCAGACCGCCTCGCCGCTCCCAGCCGGCTTCGCGTCCGCCGGTATGTCGGGCTGGATCTCGGGCTGGATGTCGGGCTGGAGGTCGCTCGCGTGCTCGCCCGTCACCAGGTACACCATCCGCTTGGCGACCGAGACGGCGTGGTCGGCGAAGCGCTCGTAGTAGCGGCCGAGCAGGGTGACGTCGACGGCCGTCTCGATGCCGTGCTTCCACCTGTCGTCCATCAGGTGCTGGAACAGCGCCCGGTGCAGGCTGTCCATCGCGTCGTCGTCCTGCTCCAGCTGGAGCGCCAGGTCGATGTCCTTGCTGACGACGACCTCCGCGGCCTTCGCCATCAGCCGCTGCGCGAGCTGGCCCATCTCCAGGATGGTGGCGTGCAGGTCGTAGGGGACCGCACGGTCCGGGAAGCGCAGCCGGGCGAGCTTGGCGACGTGCTGCGCCAGGTCGCCGGAGCGCTCCAGGTCGGCGCTCATCCGCAGGGAGGTGACCACCACCCGCAGGTCGGTCGCCACCGGCTGCTGCCGCGCGAGCAGGGCTATGGCCCGCGCCTCCAGGTCGTGCTGGAGGTCGTCGATCTTCTGGTCCGCGGCGATCACGCTCTCCGCGAGTTTCAGGTCGGCGTCGAGTATGGCCGTGGTGGCGCGTCCGATCGCAGACCCGACTAGACGGGCCATATCGACCAGGGCCTCGCCGATCGAGTCCAGTTCCTCGTGGTACGCGTCCCGCATGGCTCGTCCCTCTCTGACTCTTTCTCGTCTTCCCAGCAGCTTCCAGTCCTGCTAGGAGCGAACCGGTGCCGATCCGCCTGGGCGGACCTGGCATGCTGGCCTTATTTGCACGGCTCCACCGCCGTGCCGGCCTGCTGCTCCCCGGAGCCTCCCCGGCCCGGATGAACCCACGCTTCTACGTTCGGCTCCTGACGCGACCGTTTCCGACATCGCAAATGAATCACCTTTGACCTGAAGGTGAACTCTGGGCGACGAGTGTTCGAGGTGACAAGATGAAGGCTGTGGTCAGGGGTAGCGACGCGCATAACCTGGAGCCATGGACGTGAACGCGGCGGTCGCCGCAGCGACCGCGATCGCCGGAGTGTGTACCGGCGTGATCGCGACGCTGGCGTTCCGCTGGAGCGAGCGCGACCTGAAGAGACCCACCAGAACCTCCCTGCACACCGACCCCGTGCTGCCCCCGGGCGTGGACACGGTGCTGTCCGTGCTGCGCTCCTCCGCCGTCGTCCTGGACGAGGCCGACGCCGTCGTCAAGGCCAGCTCCGCCGCATACGCCCTCGGTCTGGTGCGCGGGGGCAAGCTCGCCGTCGAGCCGATGCTGAAGATGGCCCGGGAGACCCGCAGGGACGGCGAGATACGGCAGATCGAGCTGGACCTGCCCCGCCGCGGCACCGGCCGCGGCGAGGCGCTCGCCGTCTCGGCCCGCGTGGCACCGCTCGGCTCCCGCCTGGTGCTGCTGCTCGTGGAGGACCTGACCGAGGCGCGCCGCATAGAGGCGGTGCGCCGGGACTTCGTGGCCAATGTGAGCCACGAGCTGAAGACGCCGGTCGGCGCGCTGTCGCTGCTCTCCGAGGCGGTCCTCGACGCCTCCGACGACCCCGAGGCCGTCGAGCGCTTCGCGGGCCGGATGCAGGTCGAGGCGACCCGCCTGACCAGCCTCGTCCAAGAACTCATCGACCTCTCCCGGGTGCAGAACGACGACCCGCTGGAGGACGCCGAGCCGGTGCGCGTCGACGAGCTGGCCGCCGAGGCCGTCGACCGCTGCCGCCACCAGGCCGGCACCAAGCAGATCACCATGGCCGCTTCGATAGGGGGGCCCGAAGGGCCTTCCGCCGAGGGTGGTGGTGGGCGACGGGCGGGCACCGAGGACCTGCACGTCTGGGGCAACCGCGGCCAGCTCGCCGCGGCCCTCGGCAACCTCGTCGAGAACGCCGTCAACTACAGCCCGTCCCGCACCCGCGTCGGCATCTCCGCACGCCGGGTCTCCGCGCCGGGCGGCGACCTCATCGAGATCGCCGTCACGGACCAGGGCATCGGCATCTCGGAGAGGGACAAGGAGCGCATCTTCGAGCGCTTCTACCGCGTGGACCCAGCCCGTTCCCGTGCCACTGGAGGCACCGGGCTCGGCCTCGCCATCGTCAAACACGTGGCCGCCTCGCACGGCGGGGAGGTCACGGTGTGGAGCACCGAGGGACAGGGCTCCACCTTCACCCTGCGGCTGCCGGAGGCGGGCGCGGCCCGCGCTCGCGCGCCCCGGGGGGAGCCCGCCACCGACCGTCCCGGCGACGATGCCGGCATCGTCGACGAGGGCGGGCAGCCCACCGAGACGACCGTCTCAGCTCCGTTTGAACCCTTCACCGCCCGGGAGGTCCTTCCGTGACCCGAGTGCTCGTCGTCGAGGACGAGGAATCGTTCAGCGACGCACTGTCCTACATGCTCCGCAAAGAGGGCTTCGAGGTCGCCGTGTCCACCACGGGCCCCGACGGCCTCGACGAGTTCGAGCGCAACGGCGCGGACCTCGTCCTGCTCGACCTGATGCTGCCCGGACTGCCCGGCACCGAGGTCTGCCGCCAGCTCCGCAGCCGCTCCAACGTCCCGGTGATCATGGTCACCGCCAAGGACAGCGAGATCGACAAGGTGGTGGGCCTGGAGATAGGGGCCGACGACTACGTCACCAAGCCCTTCTCGTCCCGCGAGCTGGTCGCCCGCATCCGCGCCGTGCTGCGCCGCCGCGGCGAGCCGGAGGAGGTCACCCCGGCCGCCCTGGAGGCGGGCCCGGTCCGCATGGACGTGGACCGCCACGTGGTCACCGTCTCGGGGTCCAAGGTCGACCTGCCGCTCAAGGAGTTCGACCTCCTGGAGATGCTGCTGCGCAACGCCGGCAGGGTGCTCACGCGCATGCAGCTCATCGACCGCGTCTGGGGCGCCGACTACGTCGGTGACACCAAGACCCTCGACGTGCACGTGAAGCGCCTGCGCGCCAAGATCGAACCGGACCCGGGCGCGCCCCGCTACCTGGTGACCGTGCGCGGCCTGGGCTACAAGTTCGAGCCCTGAGCCGTGGTCCCCAGGCCGTGACGTCCGGCGACAGCGGCACAGGGCCGTCTCCGGCAGGTGGCGACACGTCCCGGGCCGGCCTCGTTGGACGGTGACACGACCTAGGCCCGGCCTCGCGGCCGGGCCCGGATCGGCATGCCTGGAGTCAGGCGCGGGCGTCGGGTTCCGGGCGTCAGGCGCCGGTGCTCGGCGAGCCGCCGGACGACGGGCTGTTCTGGGCGCCGCCCGTCGTGCCGTCGCCGGTGCCCGTGCCGCCGCCGTTCTGCGTGCCGCCCTGCGTACCCGGGTCGGCGGGGTTGCCCGACGCGCCGTCGGACGGGCTGCCCGAGGGCGAGCCGGACGGCGCGCCCGGTGCGCCGGACTGGCTCCCGGACGGGCTCGGGCTGCCGGTGGGCGCCTGGGGCAGCGTGCTCGGGCCCCACTTGCTGAAGTAGCTGTGCGCCGGCACCACGAAGGTGTCCAGCTTCACCTGGCCCGTGCCGCTGAACGTGAACGTGACGGGCTGCACGTTGCCGTCCTGCACCGACTCGCGGCCGGTGGCCAGCACCGCGGACGCGTTGCCCTTGCCGCCGAGCAGCAGGGAGCCGCCCGCGGGAACCGTCAGCGGGCCCTTGCCCTTGGCGGGCTTGAGGTCGGCGGTCGCGCCGGAGCCCGGAAGGGTCACGGAGTCCAGCGTCTGGTCGGTGCGGCCGTTGTTGAAGAGGGTGGCCGAGATCACCGCCGGGCCCTTCGCGTCCAGCTTGGGCTGAGTGATGATCAGGGCGTTCTGCACCTTGATGACGCCGACGGTGGTCGCGGCGTTGTCCGGCTTGACCTCCAGCGTCTGGGCGTTGGTGCCGACGCCGCACCCGGCGAGCGCGGCAATCGAGAACGCGAGGACGGTGGCGGCGAGAGCGCCGCGTCGAAGGCTGCGGCTCACGGCGGCGGCAACTCCTTGAACGTGGGCGGTAGGAACGTGGGCGACCGGGGGCGGGGACCGTCAGGACCCGACCGGTGTCTCAGCGGGCATAGGTTACCGAGCCGTCCATCACGCCCCGCACCCGACCCGCCCCTAGGTCCAATGCCGTTCGGTTAGCCGTATGGCGTGCTTGGCAATGGGTTGATCGCGATGTGGACGGTGGTTCTGTGGGTTCGGTGGTCGATGTCTCGGCCGACGGCGCGGTACTTGGAGTTGATCGCTCGTTTCTTCACGCGGGGCCGGGTTCGGTTGCGGCGGGCGGGCAGGAGGTCGTCGAGGATGGCGGTGCCGATCCGGCCGACGAGGTCGATCCGGGTGTGCGCGACGATGCCGGCGGCCCGGACGATCTGGTCTCGTGCTGCGTGGAGTGCGACGGTGAATGCTGCACGATCGGGGTCGATGTCGGGCCGGTGCAGGACGGCGTCGCTCATCGCGGTGCGTAATGCCTGGTAGGCGACCAGCAGTGCCCAGGTTTCCTGGGTGACGGCTGCTGGATGGCGACCACGGAGGACCCTGCCGCCGAGGATGGTCGACTTCAGCTCGCAGTAGCTGGTCTCGATCTCCCAGCGTTCGTGGTAGAGCCTGGCCAGGGCGGCCGCGGGTGCCTCGTCGGGGTCGAGGAGGCTGGTGACGAGCCGGTAGGCGCAGTGGGTGACGGTGCGTATGGCGGCGTGGTCCGCGGGGGTGACGGTGATCGTCGCGTCGATGACGCGGACGGTGACCTCGCCGATGCGGGAGAGGAACGTGCCGTCCGGCAGACGACGCAGGACCGGTAGCTTGAGTGCTGTGCTGTGGGTCTTGGCGCGTATGAGGAAGTCCGCGCCCGTGGAGGCGACCGTTTCCACGAAGGCGGTGGCCGAGAAGTTCCGGTCGCCCAGCAACAGCATCCCGGGCCGGAGTGTTCCGGTCGCGCCCGCGGTGGTGACCAGGCGGTCGGCGTAGGTCAGCTCCCCGGTCAGATCGGTGCCGAAGACGGCGTCTAGGAGGGTGCGGGTCCCGCAGGCCACCAGTGCGACCAGGCGCAGCATGGGGTAGCCGGCCGGCCCGTTCGGCCCGGCCTTCGCCTTCAGGAACACTGACAGGTTCGCGGGTGTGTCCGGCAGGGCGATCTGGGTGCCGTCGATTGCGACCACCAGCCTGCCCGCGAACCGTGCCGCCTGTGTCGCGGTCACTGCCGCGGGGCCTTTGACCAGGTCGAATAGGGCCTTCAACGGCTTGGGGCCCACCCGTCGCATCGCAGCCGTGATCGATGAAGGCGCCGGTGCGGGCAGCCGTAGGGGCAGCGAGGCCGTCAGCCGGGACCAGACCCGTGACCAGCCCAGGCCGGTGAACAACGCACCTGCGAGGAGGAGGTAGACCACCACCCGGGACGGCAGCCGCCGTATCCGAAGCTGCGGACCACCCGCGGACGCGAGTGCCTCGTCGACGAGGTCGAACGGAACAACCTGGGTCAACTCGCCCAGGTGCCCCACGGCCAGCACACCGGGAGCATGCGTAATGACAGAATCAGACACTGCAGCCCTTGTGGAGGAACACGAGTCTTGGCGGACCCGAGAACCACTACAAGGGCTGCACCCACACCACCAGCCGAAACGCCGAGACTTGCGCCACCGGTCGAACCCTTAACCGAACGGCATTGGACCTAGCCGGCGTTCCCTGGGTCGGCCGTCGTCCGCCCGGGGCGCACCGCGGCCTCAAGGGCGCCCGGATGCCCGCTCCCCGGATGAGGGCCCTCCCGCGACGGCCGCCGGCGCGCTCCCGCGTGGCGCGCCCGCGCGTCCCGGCCCGCGGCGAGCGTCCGAGCCGTCGGCGCGCATGCCCTCCGCGGCGCCGGGAAGAGGGTGCCGTTCTCTGCCGTGAAGGCGCGGTTATTCGGGGCGGTTGTGCCCGTACGCGGTGCCCCCGGATGTCGCCCCGGGCCGGTACCGCTGTGTTCATGCTGTGTTCGTCGTGGGGCCCCTGTTCGTCTTTCACATAAGAGAGGTGGACGGTGGCCCGTGGATTTCCGGTAAGGAATGCACGGAGGCGGCAGAATTGATCAACCGGCGGCCGTGATCAATTCTCGAATCGGTTCGGATGTGACTGCGGTCGCCGAACGGAGTAGCGGAAGCGGCCTCCGGTGAATCCGACAAAACGGGACGTTCGGCCGCTTGGATCAACCCTTCAGCGTGATGGGCGCCCCGCTTTCCCGCTCCCCGTACAACCGCTCCGACCTGCGAATTCCTGGTTCCGGAGCGGCCTCCAAGCACGTTACCGAGGCTGTTGTCAAGCCCTGAGATATGCCCTGACCTGCGAAAACGCCATTCAGAAGACGCCGTTCTCGTGTTACCCTGGATAGCCACGGAAGGGGTACCTGTCACATGACGTTCAAGGTTGGCGACACCGTGGTCTATCCCCATCACGGGGCCGCGCTGATCGAGGCCATCGAAACTCGCCAGATCAAAGGCGTGGACAAGACCTACTTGGTGCTGAAGGTCGCCCAGGGCGACTTGACGGTGCGTGTGCCAGCGGACAATGCGGAGTTCGTGGGCGTGCGCGATGTGGTCGGTCAGGACGGGCTCGACCGGGTCTTCGAGGTGCTCCGCGCGCCGTACGCAGAGGAGCCCACCAACTGGTCCCGTCGCTACAAGGCAAATCTCGAGAAGCTCGCCTCCGGCGATGTCATCAAGGTGGCGGAAGTGGTCCGCGACCTCTGGCGCCGTGAGCGTGAGCGCGGACTCTCCGCAGGCGAGAAGCGCATGCTGGCCAAGGCCCGGCAGATCCTGGTCAGCGAGCTCGCCCTCGCGGAGAACACCAACGAGGACAAGGCCGAGGCCCTGCTCGACGAGGTTCTCGCGTCCTGACACCCATGCCGTCGTCCTGACCTGACGTACGCAGTGCCGCGGTGCCCGACAAGCGTCAGCTGTAGCCGGGCACTGTGGCATGTCCGGCCTGTTCCGCCCCGTCTCCGGTCTCCGGCTCTCGGTGGCGCGGCGCGCGGTGCGGCCGGCGGATGTGACGGGTGCACCTGTACGGAGCCCGGCCGGTGGCCGGGCTCCTCGGGTCGGGCTTCAGAGCCGGACGTTCTTGTATCAGGCCAGGTCAGGCCAGCTCTTCTATCAGGCCAGGTCCAGGCCGGCTCAGGGCATGTCCGCGAGGTGCGGCGGCGCAGCGGGCGCGCGTCCTTGGCTGTCGCCTGTCCATGAGGCGGTCCATGCGGCTCTGCGATGCGTCCACGGTGCCACGGCAGTGCCTCCGGTTCGGCCTCGGTCCCCAGGTGGAGGTCCGAAGCCCGAGCCCGTCGGATCGCGGGACGCAGAGCACGTCTCCGGTCGGGGTTGCCGAGATGATCTCCGCGCTGATCTGATTGACCTGATGATCTCCATGGGTGCCGGCCCGTGGTCTCCAAGGGAGAAGATCACCTCGGCCGGACGGATCCCATCAGTCGCCTCGGGGGCTCCTGTGACCGAAATCACTCGACCATCCGACGGCCACCACCACTCGAACGGTGCCGGCGGCCGCCTGACGGCAGTCCTCGGCGACCGGAGGGCGCACGAAACGGCCCTGACCCCACCGCTCGACTCACCGGAATCCCGCGCGGCCGGCGCCTCGGCGCCGATCCGCCCGCGGTCGACCCCGGCCGTCATGCCTGTGGTGGCCGGCGCCGGGTCTGTCCGGTGCTGCGGAACGTGCAGTACGGTCCGGACCGCCGGTCGTCCCACCGGGTCCATGAACCATGTCACTCACAGCCGGTGCTGCTCCGACGGGCGACTCGCTTCGCCGCCGGAGCCCGCCGGCTGGCGTGCCGGGCCCGGGCAGTCGCCTCGACCGGTTTCACGGAAGGGGCCGGTCAAGGCATCGCACCCGGCACGGTGAGGCCATACCCATCCCGCCCGAGCGTACAAACCTGAACGGAACCGATGACTGACGATTCCCGTCCGGTGCGGACCGGCGACTCGCCCCGTCCGACCAGCACCGGCGCCCCGCTCGCCGCCGGCAGCGGCGCCCCCGTGACCGACCTCACAACCGACCCCGCCGCCGCCCCGGGCGCGCGCACTCCTCGCACCGCGGCCGTGATCCCCGCCGCCGGCCGCGGCGTGCGGCTCGGGCCCGGCGCCCCCAAGGCGCTCCGGGTGCTCAGCGGCGTCCCGATGCTGGTGCACGCGGCCCGTGCGCTGGCCGCCTCCCGCGCCGTCCAGCTCGTCGTGGTCGTCGCCCCGCCCGACGGCGCCCCCGAGGTCAAGAGCCTGCTCGACGCCCACGCGCTCCCCGAGCGCGCGGACGTCGTCGTGGTGCCCGGCGGCGACACCCGCCAGGAGTCCGTGAAACTGGGCCTGGACGTGCTGCCCCCCGACATCGAGATCGTGCTCGTGCACGACGCGGCGCGCCCCCTGGTGCCCGTCGAGACGGTCGACGCGGTCATCCAGGCGGTGCGCGAGGGCGCGCCGGCCGTGGTGCCCGCCCTGCCGCTCGCCGACACCGTCAAGGAGGTCGGGCCCTGCGGCCCCGGCGAGCCCGAGCCGGTCGTCGCCACCCCCGAGCGGGCCAGGCTGCGCGCCGTGCAGACCCCGCAGGGCTTCCGCCGCACCACCCTCGTGCGCGCCCACGAGACCGTCGAGGTCAGCGGCGAGGGCGCGACCGACGACGCCGGCATGGTGGAGCGGCTCGGCGAGCCGGTCGTCCTCGTGCCGGGCCACGAGGAGGCGTTCAAGGTGACCCGGCCGCTCGACCTCGTCCTCGCCGAGGCCGTGCTCGCCCGCAGGAGGGCCAAGGATGAGTTTTGAGACACTTTCCGGCCGCGCTCAGATGGCCGGATCCGGCTCTGGATCCGGCCTTGGAACCGGCTCTGGATCCACCCCTGAGGGCGGCGATTCCCGCCACCCGGACCCCTCCGGCGCCACCGCCCCGGAATCCGCCGCCTCCGGCACCGCACCCGCCGCTGACACCGCACCCGTCTCCGCCGGCGCCGGCGCCCGCGCCGTCCCGCCGCTCCCGCGGATCGGCGTCGGCACCGACGTGCACGCCTTCGAGAAGGGCCGCGAGCTGTGGTGCGCGGGACTGCTCTGGGACGAGCGCGCCAGCGAGGGGTACGGCCTCGCCGGGCACTCCGACGGCGATGTGGCCGCGCACGCCGCCTGCGACGCGCTGTTCTCCGCGGCCGGCATCGGCGACCTCGGCGCGCACTTCGGCACCGACCGCCCCGAGTGGGCCGGCGCCTCCGGTGTGACCCTGCTCGCGGAGGCGGCCCGGATCGTCCGCGCCGCCGGCTTCGCGATCGGCAACGTCTCCGTGCAGGTCATCGGCGTCCGGCCCAAGATCGGCAAGCGCCGGGACGAGGCCCAGAAGGCGCTCGGCGCCGCGGCGGGCGCACCCGTCGCCGTCTCCGGAACCACATCGGACGGGCTCGGCCTGACCGGCCGTGGCGAGGGCCTGGCCGCGATCGCCACGGCCCTCGTCGTGCCGACCGGGCAGGGGCCCGGGGAGCGTCCCACGGGCTGATCGCGCAGGGCCCGGGGAGCTCCCGCCCGCGGAACCTCCCGCACCTCGACCGCACCCGGCCCGCAGGACCTCCCGCACCCCGACCGCACCAGCCCCGCGGCACCCGCCCCCGGCAACGGCGCCAGGCGGCCGCCGGGCACCCGCCGTTCGCCGCCCGCCCGGACCTGGCGCCGGCGCCGCGCCAACAGGGCGCGCACGCTGCCCCGTCCGGTGCGGGCTGGGCCGGGGCGCGCGGGGCGTGCGGGGCGCGTACGCCCCAGCCGTCACACCCGCCCATGCCGTAGTCATGTGCCACTCGGCGCGATTCCGTCGCACCTCGACGAAACCGCCACGACTGTTACCAAGGACGACCCGGGGTGCTGCCCCGGCCCACTACCCTGTAGGGGTGACCATTCGCCTGTACGACACCAGCGCCCGGCAGATCCGTGACTTCACCCCGCTAGTGCCGGGCTGTGTCTCGATCTACCTCTGCGGCGCGACCGTGCAGGCCGCTCCGCACATCGGGCACATCCGCTCCGGCCTGAACTTCGACATCCTGCGCCGCTGGCTCGCCTACCGCGGCTACGACGTCACGTTCATCCGGAACGTCACGGACATCGACGACAAGATCATCCGCAAGGCGGCCGAGCAGAACCGCCCCTGGTGGGCCATCGGCTACGAGAACGAACGCGCCTTCAACGACGGCTACCAGGCCCTCGGCTGCCTGCCGCCGACCAACGAGCCGCGGGCCACCGGCCACATCACCGAGATGGTGGAGATGATGCGCCGTCTCATCGAGAACGGCCACGCCTACGAGGCCGACGGGAACGTCTACTTCGACGTCAAGTCGTTCCCCGAGTACCTCCAGCTCTCCAACCAGGACCTGGACAACCTCCTCCAGCCGGAGGGCGAGGGCGAGACCGGCAAGCGGGACCCGCGCGACTTCGCCATGTGGAAGGCGGCCAAGCCCGGCGAGCCGAGCTGGGAGACGCCCTGGGGCCCCGGCCGTCCCGGCTGGCACCTGGAGTGCTCGGCCATGGCGCACAAGTACCTCGGCAGGGTCTTCGACATCCACGGCGGCGGCATCGACCTGATCTTCCCGCACCACGAGAACGAGATCGCCCAGGCCAAGGCCTACGGCGACGAGTTCGCGCGGTACTGGCTGCACAACTCCTGGGTCACCATGAGCGGCGAGAAGATGTCCAAGTCGCTCGGCAACTCCGTGCTGGTCGGCGAGATGGTCAAGCGCTGGCGGCCCATCGTGCTCCGCTACTACCTGGGCACGCCGCACTACCGCTCGACCATCGAGTACAGCGAGGAGGCGCTGCGCGAGGCCGAGTCCGCGTTCGCGCGGATCGAGGGCTTCGTGCAGCGGGTCACGGAGAAGGCCGGCAAGACGGTACGCCCGGCCGACGAGGTGCCGCCGTCCTTCGCCGAGGCGATGGACGAGGACCTCGGCGTCCCGGGGGCCCTGGCCGTGGTGCACACCACCGTCCGGCAGGGCAACAGCGCGCTCGCCGCCGACGACAAGGAAGAGGCCGTCGCCCGGCTCGCCGAGGTGCGGGCCATGCTCGGCGTCCTCGGCCTCGACCCGCTCGACGCCCACTGGTCCGAGGAGAACGACCGCAGCGAGGACCTGCACGGCGTCGTCGACACGCTGGTCCGGCTCGTGCTCCAGCAGCGCGAGTCCGCCCGGGCCCGCAAGGACTGGGCGGTCGCGGACGCGATCCGCGACCAGCTCAACCAGTCGGGGCTGGTCATCGAGGACGGCCCGCAGGGCCCGCGCTGGACCCTCGGACCGCGCTGACCCGCTGCCGACCCGCGTTCCACCAGGCCTCGGGGGGTTCCACACCGCCCGGGGCCTGCCCCGCGCCGCCGGTCCGCCGGCCGGCGAGGGCCCCGGACGCACGCGCGCGTGCCGGGGACGGCAGACTTTTCCCCTACCCCGACACCTCCGCACCCCGACACCTCCGCACCCCGACAGTCCCGCACCCCGACAGTCCCGCACCCCGACGGTCGCCATCCCGACCACACCCCGACCACACCCCGACGTCGTCATCCCGACGTCGTCATCCGCACTCACAGAGACAGGCAGGTCTTCCACGTCATGGCCGCACACAACCGTCGCATGTCCGGCAAGAAGGGCGCACAGGTCGGCAGCGGTGGCAAGCGGCGCCGCGGCCTGGAGGGCAAGGGCCCCACGCCGCCCGCCGAGATGCGCAAGGGACACGTCAAGAACCGCCTCGCCAACGCCAAGGCCAAGCGCGCCGCGGGCCGCCCCAAGCCGACCCGCACCGGCGGCAAGCAGTCCTCCGAGTACGTCGTCGGCCGCAACCCGGTCTTCGAGGCGCTCCGCGAGGGCGTGCCCGCGTCCACGCTCTACGTCCAGCAGTTCATCGACAACGACGAGCGGGTGCGCGAGGCGCTCAAGCTCGCCTCCGAACGGAGCGGCCTGCACCTGCTGGAGGCGCCGCGCCCCGAGCTGGACCGGATGACCGGCGGCATCAACCACCAGGGCCTCGTCCTCCAGATCCCGCCGTACGAGTACGCGCACCCCGAGGACCTCCTGGACGCCGCGGCCGACGAGGGCGAGGACCCCCTGATCGTCGCGCTCGACGGCGTCACCGACCCCCGCAACCTGGGCGCCGCCGTCCGCTCCGTCAGCGCCTTCGGCGGGCACGGCGTGGTGGTCCCGGAGCGGCGCGCGGCCGGCATGACCGCCGGCGCGTGGAAGACGTCCGCGGGCACCGCCGCCCGCACCCCCGTGGCCCGCGCCACCAACCTCACCCGCACCCTCACCGAGTACAAGAAGGCCGGCCTGGTCGTGGTCGGCCTCGCCGCGGACGGCGAGGCCGAGATCGACGAACTCGACGTGTTCGACGGCCCCGTCGTCATCGTCATCGGCAGCGAGGGCAAGGGCCTGTCCCGCCTCGTCGGCGAGACCTGCGACGTACGGGCGCGGATCCCGATGCCCGGCGGTGCGGAGTCGCTGAACGCGGGCGTGGCCACCGGGATCGTCCTCTACGAGGCGGCTCGCCGCCGGGCGTAGGCGGCGGGCGGCCGGGACCGGCGGTGGCCGGCCGGGACCGGCGGTGAGCGCTCGGCGTTCCGTGAGCGCCGCGCGCGCCGGGGCCAGGCCACGGGCAACGGGGCTGTGGCGGCCCGCAACCCGGCGCGTCACCCGCGTGCACGCCCCCGCCGCCACGGGTACGGGGCCGCTGCCTGGGCGGACGCCCGCGCGACCGATCCCCGTGGGTCAAGGCAGTGTCCTCCTGGCGTGTCACTCGGTTAGATGAGTGTGGAGACCAGAACGCCCCGCACCCGCGCAAGGGACAGCTCGTCCGGATTCGACGACGCGCCCGCGCTGACCATGGTGAAGGTGCACTCGGACCCGGCGCAGATCGTCGTCGATCACGCCAGCTTCCGCGTGCACTTCCCCACGGCCCAGCCCGCCAGGTCGCCCCGGGTCGCCCGGTACCTGTCCGCGACCGCGGCGCACTCGGCCACGCTGGGCGCCCCCGGGCACTCCCCGGGGCTCGCCGGCCCGGCCGGGCACCCGCCCGCCCTGAGCGGCGCGATCGTACGCCGCCGCGGCCCCCTGGCCCGCGGCGGCGCCCCCGCCCCCGGCGACCCGGTCGCCTCCGGACTCCTCCAGACGGTCGCCACCGGCCTGCGGCCCGGCGGCGGCCCGGCCGGACACGACCCGGGCGCCACCCAGGTCATCCCGCGCATCGACATCGACGCCGACACGGCCGCGACCCCGATGCCCCGGGGCTCCGACGGGACCGGCACCCGGCTGCTCCCGCAGATGCGCCCGGCGAGCGGCCCCTACACGGGGCGGCCCGGCCCCGGCAGGCCGGGCGCCCCCGGCACCGGCCGCGGTGATCGCGACGTCCACGAGGGCGGCGACCACGGGGGCTACGACGACGGTCACGGCCGCGGCCGGGCGCCGTACGAGACCGGCGAGTACGCCGAGTACGCCGACGACGCCGAGTACGGCGAGTACGGCGAGTACGACGAGTACGGCGACTACGCGGACGACGCCCACGGGGCGGACGGGTACGACGAGGCCGACGGGTACGGGGAGGACCGGCGCGGAGCCGATCGCGCCCGGCGCCGCGGCACCGAGCCCGTACGGCACGCGTACTACCCCGGCCGCAGGATGAACCTGGGCGTCGTCCTCCTCCCGCTGCGCGTCTTCCTCGGTTTCATCTCGCTCTACGCCGGGATGAGCAAGCTCTGCGACCCCGCCTACTTCGACGCGGGCGAGCGGGGCAGCCTGGTGAAGGGGCTGCACGCCCTGCACCCGTGGGCGCTCGCGGAACCGCTGCGGGACTTCGCCCTCCAGCACCCCGTCGGCGCCGGGCTGACCGTGGCGTTCCTCCAGGTCATCGTCGGCGTGCTGACGATGCTCGGACTCTGGCAGCGGGTGGTGGCGGCGGTCGGCGCGCTGCTGTCGGCGGCCCTGCTCGTCACGGTGAGCTGGCACAGCGCGCCCGGGTACGGCGCGCCGGACATCATCTACCTCGCCGCCTGGTCCCCGCTGATCATCGCGGGTGCACCGGTGTACTCGGTCGACGGCCGGCTCTCCTCGGAGGCATGGCGCACCCTCGGCCCGCGCGCGGAGCTGTGGGAGCTGCGCCGCCGCGTACTGCGCCGGGGCACGCTCATCGCGGGCCTGGTGACCGGACTCACCTTCCTGGTCGGTGCGCTGCTCGGCGGTGCGGTGCGCGACACCGACCGGGTCACCGTGCCCGGCCCCGGCGAGGCCCCGCGGAACGAGCTTCCGGGTTCTCCGCTGCCGCAGGAGCCGGGTGCCCAGGAGAGCAGCAGCCCCGCCGCCTCCGGTTCGCCCACTCGGGGTTCCTCCGCCGGCCCGTCGAAGTCGGCCACGGCCGGCTCCGCCGGCGCAACTGCCTCGGCGGGCACCGGCCGGCCCAGCACCTCCCAGGCCACCGGCGGCGCCCCGACCCCCCACCACCCGGCCCCACCGGCACCCCCCGCCGCCACGTCCGGCCCGTCATCCACCGGCGGCTCGGCCTCGGCGGGCACCACGACGTCGGGCACCTCAGGCACGGGTTCCGGAGACAACGCGGACTCGGGCGGCTTGGTGGGCGGCCTGCTGGGCTGACCGAACTTGCCGGAACGCAGGGGCCCGACCTCGTAAGGGGAGGACGGGCCTCCTGCCATGTGAGGGGTACCAGGAGATACGGGCCCGAGGTCAGCCACGGGCGCCCTGATAGGGGCGCGGGGAACTGCGCGAGAAGCGACGATGACGCGCGGAAGATCAACGACCGGAGTCCGCTGAGGCCGCGGGTGGGGGCTGGGCCGCGAGGGGCCACCGGTCGTCCGCACGGCAGCCGCGGTGAGGGTCATGCAGGCCCGACGTCGGCCACGGGCGCCCTGATAGGGGCGCGGGGAACTGCGCGAGAAGCGACGATGACGCGCGGAAGATCAACGACCGGAGTCCGCTGAGGCCGCGGGTGGGGGCTGGGCCGCGAGGGGCCACCGATCGTCCGCACGGCAGCCGCGGTGAGGGTCATGCAGGCCCGACGTCGGCCACGGGCGCCCTGATAGGGGCGCGGGGAACTGCGCGAGAAGCCACGACGCACCCGCAGAAGGCCAACGACCCAGGATCCGCGGACGCCGGGGGCGGGAAGGCCGAAAGGCCACCGAGGACCACCCCGGCCGGCGACCGGACAACCGCTGCCGCCAAGGCACCGTAGCCCGGGCAAGGGAGACAGAGGGCCGACCCTCACGGTGCGCACCGAGCCGGGTCAGCGCCGCGTAGCGGCCAACTCCTCCGCCGCCTCACTCAGATCCTTCGCCGTATCGATCGCCCGCCAGTACGCCCCTTGAGGAATGGGATACCCGGCAAGACGCCGCGTACGGGCCAGCCCCGGAAACGTCGTCCGCTCATGGTCCCCGCGATCCGGAAGAAGCGCGGTGAACTCCGCGGCGAACACGTACACCCCGGCGTTGATCAGATAGGGCGACGGCGGCGCCTCGATGAAGTCGGTGATGTGCCCGAACGCGTCCGTCTCGACGGCCCCCCACGGAATCCGCGGCCGCGCCAGCGCGAGCGTCGCCGCCGCGGCACGCTCCGCGTGGAACGCCGCCATCTCGCGCAGCGAGAAACGCGTCCAGATGTCGCCGTTCGTCGCGTACCACGGCAGATCGGGGTGCGGCAGATGAGCGGCCGCGTACTTCAGACCGCCACCGCGCCCCAGCGGCTCGCGCTCCACGACGGTGGTCACGCGCAGCGGGAGGTCCGCCTTGGCCAGCCACTCCTGGAGCACCTCGGCGAGATGGCCGCAGGAGACCACCGCGTCGGTGACGCCCTCCTCGGCGAGCCAGGCCAGCTGGTGGCCGATGATCGGCGTTCCGGTGCCGGGGATCTCCACCATCGGCTTCGGACGGTCATCGGTGTAGGGGCGCAGCCGCGAGCCCTGCCCACCCGCCAGGACGACGGCCTGCGTGGGCGGTGGGAGGGCGTGTGGATCGGTCATGCACGAAGCGTACGCAGCGGCGCGCGGTGGTGAGGAGGGGCACCCGGCGCGCCGCGCGGGCTCACTGCTGTGCGGCCACCCCGGCCGCGAAGGACGTGTCGCAGACCGGACGGGCGTACCGCTGCGCGCGGACGGGACCGTAGGTCTGGACGGCGGCGCGGCCCAGGGCGCGGGCGATGGAGCCGCAGTGCTGGGCAAGCGAGGGGCGGTCGTGCACGGCCTGCTGGAGGTGTGTGAGGGCCGTGCCCGGGTCCTTCTCGCGGACTTCGAGCAGCAGCCGGTCGCGCAGCACGTCCTGCGCGGGGCGCGCGGCGGCACCCGACGCGACGGAGGACGAGGACGCGGTGAGGACCGAGTCCCGGGGCGCGCCCGACCAGTTGACGCGGGTGACCGCGAGGGTGCCGGACAGCACCAGGACAACGGGCAGGACGAGAGCGAGGGAGCGGCCGATCCGGCGGGCCGGGCCGCGCCGCGGCAGGGGTTTGGCGAAGTGCGTCACGGCTGTGAGCGTAGCGCTCGGTGGTGATTTGGCGACATTTAGTCACCCTCTAGGGGGACGAAATGCCCGAAAATTCTTGGCGGGAGTTGACGACGACGGTGAAGTCCCCTGGAGGCACCGGGGTTTGGCGGCGGGCCTACCGAACCCGGCCGGCCAGGCGAGGCGAGGGCCCTGGACTCTCCGCTCCGGGCGGGCGAGGGCGCGGCGCGCTGGCTCCGGGCAACGCGAGGGGCCCCGCACCGGCACGGTGCGGGGCCCCTCGGCCGAGTGGACCGAACGCTGGTCGCCCAGGGCGCCAGGCGGCTCGGTTGCCCGGTCGCTCAGTCGCTCAGGCGCTCGCCGGAGGACGTGGCGAACACGTGCGTCTCGCCGGGCCGCGGCACGACGTGCAGCTTGGTGCCCTTCTCGGGAACCTGGCGGCCGCCCACGCGGACGACCAGGTCCTTGGTCTCGCCGCCGACCTCGGAGGTGCCGTACACGTAACCGTCGGCGCCGAGCTCCTCGACGACGTTCACGTTGATGGCGAGACCCGCCGGGGCGGAGTCGGAGTCCTTGGAGAGGGATTCGGCGGCCTCGCCGTTGTGCTCGACGACGTCGAAGTGCTCCGGGCGGACGCCGACCGTGACGGTGGTGTCGCCCTTGTCGGCGGCGGCCTTGAGGGCGTCGCGGTTGACCGGCACGACGGAGTTGCCGAACTTCACGCCGCCGTCGGTGATCGGGACCTCCACGAGGTTCATCGCGGGGGAGCCGATGAAGCCGGCGACGAAGAGGTTGGCGGGCTTGTCGTACATGGCGCGCGGCGAGTCGACCTGCTGGAGCAGGCCGTCCTTCAGCACGGCCACGCGGTCGCCCATCGTCATGGCCTCGACCTGGTCGTGGGTCACGTAGACGGTGGTGATGCCCAGGCGGCGCTGGAGGGACGCGATCTGCGTACGGGTCGAGACGCGGAGCTTGGCGTCCAGGTTGGACAGCGGCTCGTCCATGAGGAACACCTGCGGCTCACGCACGATCGCGCGGCCCATCGCGACACGCTGCCGCTGACCGCCGGAGAGCGCCTTCGGCTTGCGGGCCAGGTACTCCGTGAGGTCCAGGATCTTCGCGGCGTCCTCGACCTTCTTGCGGATCTCGGCCTTCGGCACACCGGCGATCTTGAGGGCGAAGCCCATGTTGTCGGCGACGGTCATGTGCGGGTACAGCGCGTAGTTCTGGAACACCATGGCGATGTCCCGGTCCTTCGGCGGCAGGTGCGTCACGTCGCGCTCACCGATGCGGATCGAGCCGGAGTTGACGTCCTCCAGGCCCGCGAGCATGCGCAGGGAGGTGGACTTACCGCAGCCGGACGGGCCGACCAGGACGAGGAACTCGCCGTCCGCGATCTCGATTTCGAGGCTGTCGACGGCGGCCTTCTCGGAGCCCGGGTAGACCCGGGTCGCCTTGTCGAACGAAACAGTTGCCATGGCGCGTGATTCCCTTCACCGGCAGGAACGTGCCGGACGATCCGAGTAAAGGGGCGACCGTGCCGGAGGGGCGCTCCGCCGCGGCGACCACTTGTGAGGTTGTGACTGCTGTGTCGCAGTAAGACGACCGCACTGGTGTAGGCCATCTGTGCGAACGTGAACCGGACGTTACATGCCGGTCATGCGTTCTGTCAGCACTCCGTCGACCATGAACTTCGACGAAATTTTCGACGGGCCCACCTCCCGGGCTGGGTACACTGCTCGGGCTGCCTCCTTAGCTCAGATGGCCAGAGCAACGCACTTGTAATGCGTAGGTCGTCGGTTCGAATCCGACAGGGGGCTCTGGCTCTGACCAGGTAATACGGTGCGAACAAAGGGCCCCGCGGAGATCGCGGGGCCTTTTGTGGCGGGCGAACGGGAACGCACTGGGAACACCGCGTCACGCAGCGTCCCCGTCCCGGTTGGGCGCGCCCTGCCTGCCCTCGTCCCTCTCGCCGGCCTCCTGCCCTCCCCTGCCGGCTCCGGCCATCCGGGTCGGGCAGCTCGCCGGCTCACGGTGAACCGCTCTCGTGGAGCCCGGCCGCCTCGGCGGGAGAGTCAGCCCTTCTGCTTTCCCGCCGCGACGAAGCAGGTGGTGGCGACGTAGTACAGACGCTTCTGCCTGCTGGAAAGCGTGGCCCAGACGTTGCTCGTCTTCTTGCACGCGGTGTACTTGCCGCCGACCGCCTTTCCGCTCAGGCAGACGGTTGCCCCCTTGCGGACGGTGCCGATGACGGCCGCGCCTGTCGACGGCGTCGAGCGGATGTTCACGTCCGTCGTGGCCCGGAGGAGTTTGCACGCCGCCGTCGATGATCCGGTCTGGGCGCCGGCCGGGCTGAGGGTGGCCCAGTCGTCGGCCGGGCTGACGGTAATCCAGTCGTCGGCCGGGACGACGGTCGGCCTACCGTCGCTCACGGGTGTTCCAGAGACGTGGCCATCGGCCGAAACGGCCACCGCCGGGATCTCCACCGCGGCGGACAGCGCGGCCGCAAGGGCACAGACGACAAAGGCGCGCCGGTAACGCAGCATGAGGCGAACCCCTTTCATGTCCAGGTTGCCTTACCTGAGCGGGCAACATGGGCCCAGCTTCTCCGGCACGGGCGGGGGTTGTCTTTGCCATGGAGTATCCATTTCCTTGGCACTCCGTCCACGAGGTGAGGTCGGGGAGAAATCGCCGAGCTCTTTCGATAACGCGACGCGCGTTCGATTCACGGTGTTTCCGTGTGCCCATCCTTCTGCCCGCTGGGTCTGCACGCCCCTCAACGCTGCCGTTCTTCTCGGGGGGTGATGCCATATGCGGTGCGGTAGGAGCGGGTGAAGTCGGCGTGGCTCCTGAAGCCCCAGCGGGTGGCGATGGCATGGATGGGAATGGTGGCCAGCGCGGGGTCGGAGAGATCGCGACGGGCGCCTTCGAGGCGTTGGCGCCGTATGAGGGCGGCGATCGTGATGCTCTCGCTTTTGAAGAGACGGTGCAGGTGGCTGAGGGATATGTGATGTGCGGCAGCGATCGTTCCGGGACTCAGGTCGGGCTCGTGCAGATGCTGGCGAACGAACTCCTTGATCCGCAGGGTGAGCGTGTGCTGACGCGTCTCCGGGGTGAGGGCGTCGGTGGCTTCCAGGTGGTGGGCCAGGGTCGCGGACAGCAGGTCGATCAGGACGGTCCCCAAACGGGCCCTGTCAGAAGGCGGGTAGGGGGTGGTGTCCTGGGCGAGGCGGGTGAGGAACCCCGCGAGCAGGGCTCCGATGCCTTCCTGCCCGGGCAGCGGTTGCGTGAGCAGATGTTGTGTCAGGTCCCGTGACACGGGCACCAGAACTCTGGGGATTTCGAGCGCCACTCCTACGCTGTGGCTGAGAATATGGCATTCGTAGGGCTGCGAGGTGTCGACAACGGTCATCTCACCGGGGCCCTGCACGGTCTCCCGACCGGCCTGGACAATGCCGATATTCCCCTGTAGTAAAAATTGCAGGTGGTAATATTCGGGATCCGATCTCCGGATCAGCCTCGGTGTACGCCGGAAACTCATCGACTGTAACGAAGTCGGCCACACGTAGGGCGCGCCGAACTCCATCAGACGCATCTCGGCCCGAAAGTCACCGGCGTGGCGGCTGGTCATCTCCGCAGGCCACATGGTGTTCGCCATGCACGCACACCAGTAGTCGAACCGATCCGCCTTCGGTACCTCGTCAGTCCGGAACAGTGTCCCGATCATTTTCTCCCCCATGTCGATCCATCAGACCGGCAGGGCAACATGGTGGGCACACCGGACCAGGTAAGTATGTCGAAAGGAGACCAGCCGCGGATGGTGCACCGGGACGGCCACCGCTGGCACGACGCCACCGGCCCGGTGAGCGGCATCAGCTCCGGTGGGATCACGGGTGACGGCCGCGGCGGGGTGTGGTTCTCCGGCGACCCCGACGGCTGGGAGGGCCCGCCCGTCTTCTGGCACTACGACGGCAGGCACTGGGCCCGGGTCGACGGCGCGCGCTGTCGTCCGGCGAGACCCGGTCGTACCAGGTCGACGACCTCGCCCCGATCGGCCACACCGGCCGGGTCTGGGCGGTCGGCGGCTACGAGCTCGTCGTCGGCGAGCACTCCGCCGAGACGCACGAACTGATCGAGTACTCCGATCGCTGACTGATCGAGCACCCCGACCCGCCTACCGCGGCGGCACCGCCGAGCCGGTACAGCGGGTCGGGTGTCAGTTCCCGCCGAGGCCGCGCAGGAACGTGTCCACGACCAGGTCGGCCGCCTGCGGGGGCTCGATGTCGGGGAACCGGTGGGCGACGCTGTCCACCAGGTCGTCGAGGACGGCCCGTACCCACGCCGGGGCGGCGCCGGGGCGCAGATAGCCCTCGCCGGCCGCGCGCTGGAGGAAGTCGTCCAGCCGTTTGCTCTGCTCCTGGCGCCGGACGCGGGCGCCGGAGTCCTGCTGCATCATGCGGCGCGTGTCGACCGGCCACTCACGGCTGACGGGGATGATCCCCTCCACGTAGCGGTGCAGGGCGACGGCGACCGGTGCCTCCGTGAGGCGCGCCTCGTCGAGGACCCGTTCCGCGGAGTCGAGCTTCGCCTGGAAGACGGCGCTGAGCAGGGCCTCGCGCGTGGCGAAGCGGCGGTGGACGGTGGTGCGGTCCACTCCCGCCGCGGTGGCGATCGCCGAGAGCGAGGTACTCGGGTCGTCCGCGAGCAGTCGGGCTCCGGTGCGCAGGACCGCGGTGAGGTTGCGTGCGGCGTCGGCTCTCATGATCTCGTAAGTCTATCAATCAGTCGCAGTTAGTTCGCCATGCTCATCCCGAGTGAAGCGATACGGGCAATGAAATGCAACATGAGTGTTGCAGTACATCGAAAATCCTCTACAGTGGTCTCGTGGGCCCGTAAGGGTCCCGAGCGCACACGACGAGGCAGGACGACAGCGGGACGACATGAACAGGGACGACATGACGAGGACCTTCCTGATCACCGGAGCCGCCGGTGGCCTCGGCGGGTGTCTGGTCGAGGCCGCTCTGCAGGCCGGGCACAACGTGCTGGCGACGGACCTGGCAGCCGATGCCGTGGCGGTGCCCGACGGGTCGCGTGAGCGGTCGCGTGACCGGCTGCGGGTCCGCGAGGTGGACGTGACCCGCGCCGGCTCCGCACGCGAAGCGGTGGAGTACGCGGTCGGCGAGTTCGGTGGCCTGGACGTGCTGGTGAACAGCGCCGGCCACCGCAGCGTCGGTTCCATCGAGGACATGCCGGAGGACGAGTTCCGCCGGAACGTCGAGGTCAACTTCTTCGGCGCGGTCGCCATGGTGCGGGCCGCCCTGCCGGTGATGCGCCCCCGGCGTTCCGGCCGGATCGTGAACGTCTCCACGATCGGCGGCAGACGGGCCCAGCCGGGACTCGGCGCCTACCAGGCGTCCAAGTGGGCGCTGGGCGGCTTCACCGAGATCCTCGCCCGCGAGGTCGCACCGATCGGCATCCGCGCCACGCTGGTCGAGCCCGGAGGCATCCGGACACCGTGGGCGAGCGCCCCCATGCCGGTCCCGGACATCCATGACGAGTACGACGAGACGGTCGGCGTCTTCGCCCGGACCTACCACGACAACCCGGACGTGCAGCGCGGCGATCCGGCACGGATGGCGCGCGTGATCCTCCGGGTCACCGCGGAACCGGAGCCTCCGACCCGGCTGCTGCTCGGCTCGGACGCGGCCTGGCTCGCGCCGCGGATCACCGAGGCCCGCGCGGCCGAGGACGCCGCCTGGCGCGAGGTCAGCGTCTCCACCGACCTCGACGGACTCGGCGACTTCGCGGACACACCGGTGGCCCGGATGGTCCGCCCCGCCACGACCGGCTGAGCATGCGGCCACCAAGCGGTCACCAACTCGGCCTGAGCGCGCGGCCGCCAACGCGCACCGGCGCGCGGCCACCAGGTCACGCCGGGCCCGCGGCCGCCAGCTCACCCCGAACTTGACTACTGAACTTCACGACGAACTTCACGCTTCACGACGAACTTCGTGACGCACCTGACCAGAAGGAGACGACCAACATGATCGTCCGCGACAAGCTCTACATCGGCGGCTCCTGGCTGCGCCCCAGCACCCCGGACCTGCTGCTGGACATCCGCTCCCCGCACGACGGGTCCGTGCTCGGCCGCGTGGCCCAGGCCGCGGACGCCGACGTGGACGCGGCGGTCGCCGCGGCACGGGAGGCGTTCGACAACGGCCCGTGGCCGCGTACCGACCCCAAGGAGCGCCAGGAGGTGATCCGCCGGGTCAACGCGCTGCGCGAGGCGCGTGCCGACGAGATCGCCGCGACGATCTCCGCGGAGAACGGTTCGGCGGGCTGGTTCACCAAGGCCGGCCAGCCGTTCCTGACCCGCCAGGTCGAGGCCTACCTCAAGGCGGCCGAGGAGTTCGGCTGGGAGGAGGTCGTCGAGCCTTCCGATCCCTCGGTGGCCTTCGACACGATCGTCAGGCGTGAGCCGATCGGCGTGGTCGCCGCGGTCATCCCGTGGAACTCCCCGTTCTCCGCGGCCACCGCGAAGCTGACGCCCGCCCTGCTGGCCGGCAACACCGTGGTGCTGAAGGTCTCCCCGGAGAACTCGCTGAGCATGACGCTGCTGGCGGACCTCTACCACGAGGCCGGGCTCCCGGAGGGCGTTCTGAGCATCCTGCCGGCGGACCGGGAGACCAGCGAGCACCTCGTCGCCCACCCGGACGTCGACAAGATCGCCTTCACGGGGTCGACCCGGGCGGGCCGCCGCATCGCCTCGATCGCCGGCGAGCAGCTCAAGCGGGTCAGCCTCGAACTGGGCGGCAAGTCCGCCGCCGTCATCCTGGAGGACGCCGACCTGGCCGCCGCGGTCCAGGGACTGCGGTTCGGCTCGCTGGGGAACAACGGCGAGGCCTGCATCCTCCAGACCCGGATCCTGGCCCCGCGCAGCCGCTACGAGGAGATCGTCGAAGCCCTGCGGGAGATGGTGGAGTCACTGAAGGTCGGCGACCCGTCGGAGCCGGACACCTTCATCGGCCCCATGATCCGGCGTGACCAGCAGCAGCGCGTCATCGACTACATCACCCTCGGCATCGAGGAGGGCGCCCGCCTGGTCACCGGCGGCCCGGAGGTCCCCGAGGGGCTTGAGGGGGGCAACTACGTCACCCCCACCCTCTTCGCCGACGTCGACAACAGCATGCGCATCGCACAGGAGGAGATCTTCGGCCCCGTCCTGGTCGTGATCGCCTACGACGACGAGGACGACGCCGTGCGGATCGCCAACGACTCCGACTACGGCCTGTCGGGCGGCATCTGGAGCGCCAGCCCCGAGCACGCCTTGGAGGTCGCCCGGGGGCTGCGCACCGGAACCGTCACCCTGAACGGTTCGCCGATCAGCTTCGACGGGCCGTTCGGCGGCTACAAGGCGAGCGGACTGGGGCGGGAGTACGGCACGGTGGGTCTGACGGGCTACGTCGAGCACAAATCGATCACACGCAACCACTGAGGGCGCCCCTTGCGGGGCGGGTGCGGCCGGGGGTGCGGTGCCCCTTGCGGGGCGGGTCGGGCCGGGGGTGCGGTGCCCCTTACGGGGCGGGTGCGGCCGAGGGTGCCCCTGGGGGCCGGTGGCGATCTGATGGTGTCGTCGTGGCTGAGCGCGCAGTTCCCCGCGCCCCTTCAGAACGGGGCTGCGCCCCGATAGGGGGCACGGGATGGGGGTACCTGGCACGTCCGCAAGGCAGTGGGCGAGCGAGGGCCGCGATGGCGTGGCAGCCGACTGGTGGCCGTGGGGGGGCAGGGCCGTGATAGGGGCGCGGGGAACTGCGCGAGCAGCCACGATGGCGTGGTAGCCGACTGGTGGCCGTGGGGGGGGCAGGGCCGTGATAGGGGCGCGGGGAACTGCGCGAGCAGCCACGATGGCGTGGTAGCCGACTGACGGCCGTGGGGGGCAGGGCCGTGATAGGGGCGCGGGGAACTGCGCGAGGGGACCACGACGGCGTGGCACCGACCGACGGCCGTGAGGGGCAGGGCCCCGATAGGGGTGCAGGGAATGAGCCGCCGCAAGCGCCCCGCGCAAACGGCCTCGCCCTAGCCGACGCCCAGCGCCGCGGTGAGGTCGGAGAGGTGGCGGGTGACCGGGCCGACGGTGAGCACGCCGCTCCCCGCACCGGCCAGTTCCCCCGCCGCGGGCACGAGAGCCGCACGGGCACGGGCCACCCGCTCACGGTCCCCGAGAGCGATCGCGGCCTGCCCGATCAGGCACCAGAGCGCCTCCATGAGGAGATCCCCGGGCGGGTCCGGGGCGCGGCGCAGGGCCGAGGCCGCCGCATCCCGGCGGCCCTGCGCCAGCAGCACGTGGGGGAGGGCCCAGGGTGCGTACGGACCCCAGCCCGTAACCTCGTCGATCTCGTCGATCTCGTCGATCTCGTCGATCTCGTCGCCGTCGTCGGCGAGCGCGGCTCCTCCGTTCCGCACCCGCAGGCAGAGCAGGGCGAGGGGCAGCAGCCCCTGTTCGAGGCCGGGCATGCCCGCACCGTCCAGCAGGGTCGCCGCCTCCCGGAACGCCCCCTCCGCCGCCACCGGATCCCCGCCCGTCTCGGCCAGCCGCACCGCCCGGTACCACGTGGTGAACACCCCCACCAGCGGAAGCTCGTGACGCTTCGCGAGCCGGTCCGCGGCGGCGGCGTGCCGGTCGGCCCCGTCGAAGTCCCCCAGCCCGCCGCGGGCCTGGAGCCGGATCAGGTGACCGAGGACCTCGTAGGCGACGAGGTCGTGCCGGGCGGCCAGCGCGACGAGTTCGGTCCCGATCGCGTCCCGTCGCGGGGCGCGTCCGGCGGCGTCGAAGCTCTGCATGAAGACGGCGTTCAGGGCGAACGCCAGCAGCACGGGGTCGTTCAGCCGCCGGGCGATGGCCTCGGCCTCCCGGGCGGCGGCAGCGGCCGTGGGAGCGGGAGTGGCGGCGGCGGGGGTCCGGCCAGGTTCACCACGGGACTCCAGGGCGATGGTGGCCAGGAGCCGGGCACGTGCCGGGGCGCCGGCCGAAGCGGATGTGGTCGTGGCCCTGGCCTCGGTCCCGGATGTGGTCGTGGCCCTGGCCCCGGATGCGGTCCCGGCCCCAGCCGCCGCCCAGGCGGTCCCGGTCGCCGTTCCGCCCCCGGCCGTCGCCGAAGGAAGCACCGCCAGCGCGCGCCGCGCGGCCGCGACGACCTGGGCGGCCTGCTCCGGATCGTCGACACGCGTCCAGATCGCCGGCACGTCGTACGCGCCGATCACCCGCGCGGTCAGCGCCGGATCGCCCAGTTCCTCCGCCGCGGCGACCGCCGCGAGGCGCTGCCGCCTGGCCGCCTGGAGCCCGCTGCCGCCGGTCACCGCGAGGCCCCGCAGCAGCCCCACCGTCGACTCCAGCCTGGCCCGCGCCCCGGCGGGCACGGCGTGCTCGTACGCGGCGGTGGTCTGCGCCCACAGGCGCTCAGCGGCGAAACCGGCGCCGGCGTCCGCGGCGCCGGCGCGGGCGGAGCCAGTGCTGACGCCCCCGGCTGCGTGGGCCGGGAGCCCTGCCGCGAGCCCGCCCGCCGCAGCCGCACCGTCCACCACCCGGTCCAGATGAGTCGCCTGGTCCAGGTGAGCTGTCTGGTCCAGGTGAGCCGCCTGGTTGAGGATGTCCGCCTCCAGGCCGCGCAGACCCGGGCCGGGGTCGAGGCCCAGCTGCCCGGTGAGCAGGGCACGGGCGCGGCGCAGCACCGACAGCGCGTCGTGCTGCCGGCCCGTCCGGTACAGCGCGAGGGCCAGCAGCCGCCACGCGTCCTCGCGCCAGGGGTGCTCGGCCACGTGCGCGTCCAGATCGGCGGCGGCCTCCGCGGCGCGGCCGAGTGCCATGCGGGCCGCGGCCCTGCGTTCGACCGCGTGCAGCCGGAGCTGGGTGAGGCGGGCGCGCTCCGCGCGGGCCCACGGCCGGTCGGCGAAGTCCGCGTACGCGGGGCCGCGCCACCACCCCAGCGCCTGCGTCAGCCGGGCGAGGCCCGCCTCGGGCGGCAGCTCGCCGGCGGTGGCCACCGCGTCCTCGAAGCGCCAGGCGTCCACCGTGCCGGGTGCGGCCCGCAGCGCGTACCCCGGGCCCTCGGTCACCAGGAGCCGGGCCGGGGCACGGGGCGGCCGGTGCGGTTCGAGAGCGCGGCGCAGGGCGGCCACGAAGGTGCGGACGGCGCCCACCGGGTCCGCGGGCGGCTCGGGCAGCCCCGCCCACAGGTCGTCGGCCAGCCGCGCGACCGGTACGACGCGGCGCCGGGCGACGAGCAGCCGCGCCAGCACGGCACGGTGCCGGGGGCCCTTCAGCGCGATCGGCCGCCCGGCGGCGTCCCACGCCGTCACCGGGCCCAGCACGCCGAACCCGACCGACACCCCAGGACCACCCTCTCCGGGGCGGCGCCCCAGGTCACCCGCCACGGTAGCGCGCCGGGCACGGCGCCTCCCGGAGGTGCTGCCCAGGCGCTCCCCGGGTGCTCGTGGTGCTCCTCGCGCCCCTCTCCCTTCCCGTGTGCCTCTCCCGCCGCGTGCGCCCCTCCTTCCTCCCCTCCCGCCGCGCGCCCCCTCCGGCCCGGCGTTCCTCGGCCTCGGATGCTCCCCGTCCCGCCGACATCCCTCGGGCGCTCCCTGGGCGCCCCGGACCCCACTCGCGCGCTCATCGGGTGCTCATCCGGCCGGGGGACGGTGGTGGCACCAAGGACCGAGGACCGAGGACCGAGGACCAAGGACCAAGGACCACCCGACCGAAAGAGTCCGCCCATGCCACCCGCGACCCCCGCGACCCCCGCCACCCCCGCCACCCCCGTCATCCCCGGTTTCGACCAGCGCCGGATCCCCGGTGCCGGCGGCGTTCACCTGAACGTGGCCGTCGGCGGCTCCGGACATCCGGTCGTGCTGCTGCACGGCTTTCCGCAGACCCACCTGATGTGGCGGCACGTGGCCGCCGACCTCGCCGCGGACCACACCGTCATCTGCCCCGACCTGCGCGGCTACGGCGCCAGCGACAAGCCCGCCGAGTCAGGCGCCGGCACCTACGCCAAGCGGACCATGGCCGCCGACGTCGTCGCCGTGGCGCGGGCGCTGGGGCACGAGCGGTTCGCGCTGGCCGGGCACGACCGGGGCGCGCTCGTCGCGTTCCGCGCCGGGCTCGACCACCCGGACGCCGTCAGCCACCTGGCCTGCCTCGACGTGCTGCCGACGCTCGACATGTGGGAGGCGCTGCACGGCGCCGGGGCCGCCGTCGGATTCCACCTCTACCTGATGGCGCAGCCCCCCGGCCTGCCGGAGCAGCTCATCTCCGCCGCGCCGGACGCGTTCTTCGGACACTTCCTCGACGCCTGGACGGCCGACCCGGCGGCGCTCCCCGCCGACGTGCGTGCCGCGTACCTGGCGGCGTGCCGCGCGGCGGTGCCGTCCATCGTGGCCGACTACCGAGCCTCCGCGGGCATCGACGCCGACCACGACAGGGCCGACCGCGCGGCCGGCAACCGGCTGGGGATGCCCGTCACCGTCCTCCAGCAGGACTGGGGCGCCGCACTCGGCTACGACTCCGCCGCCCTCTGGCGGGCCTGGGCCCCCGACCTGCGCCACACCACCGTCACCTGCGGCCACTTCATGGCCGAGGAGGCACCCGGCGACGTCACGAAGGCGCTGCGGTACCTGCTGATCCGGTGATCCCTTGGTCCCTTGGTCCCCTGGTCCGATGGCGGCGGCGGGCTCGGTCAGCCGGCACCCCGGTCGTCACGACGATCCGCCCCCGTTCCCGTGGTCACCCGCCCCACACCCCCCGTCGCCGCTACGCCCCGACCGGCGGACCGATGCGGGTCAGGACCGCCGTGCGCAGGGCGGCCGGGTCGACGTCGAGGGCCCCGAGGATCCGGGCGGCCCCGCCGGGCCCGGGTCCGGGATCGCCGTTCGCCTCCGAGTGGGCCGCCTCCTCGGCGATGAGCCCCAGCAGCAGGTGTTCGGTGCCTATGTGCTCGTGCCCGAGCGCGCGGGACTCCCGCAGCGTCATCTCCATGGCCTTCTTGGCGTGGAGGGTGAACGCGGGCCGGGGGAAGTGGAACCGGCCGGGCCCGAAGGTGTCGTCGGCCCTGCGCCTGATCTCGTCGACGTCGATGCCGAGCGTGGCCAGGGCGTCCTTGGCGTCCTGGCCGCCGGCGCCGGTCACCCCGGCGGCCGTCAGCATGGTGACCAGCTCGTCGCGGGCGCGTTCGGGGGTGACGCCGTAGTCGCCCAGCACCTCGCCTCCCGTGCCCTCGCCCGCGACGGCGAGCCCGAGCAGCACGTGCTCGGTGCCGATGAAGTCGTGCCCCAGCGACAACGCCTCGTCCTGGGCCTTCGTGACGGCGCGCTTGGCGCCGTCGGTGAAGAGCTCGAACACCTCAGTCCTCCTTGCCTGTGACCTTGCGCCTGTGCGCGTGCTTCTCGTGCACCGACTGGCGGCTGACGCGCAGCGCCGTCGCGATGCTCTGCCACGACCAGCCCTGGTCGCGGGCGTTGTCGACATGGAGCTGCTCCAGCTCCTCCAGCAGCCGCCGCAGTGCCACGACGGCCCGCAGGCCCACCGCCGGATCCTTGTTCGTCACCTGCCCGGCCAGCACGGCCGGCGTCTCCTCGGCTGTCATGGTGTCAGGGTAGCCTGACAGTGCGGTGGAATGTCAAGGAATCCTGACAACCGGTCGCAGCGGCCGCGGACCTAGCATCGGCAGGATGACGGTGGAGATCCCGGACAGCCTCGTGACCGCCCAGCTCCGGTACAACGGCGACCTCGGCCGGGCCTTCCTCGCCGCACTGCCCGAGCGGGCGGCCACATTCCTGCGGAGGTGGCGGCTGACCCGGGACGGGCCCGTGGCGGCCGGCGTGTGCGCGCTGGTGCTGCCGGTGCGGCGTTCGGACGGCACGCCGGCCGTGCTCAAGCTCCAGTACCTGGACGACGAGACGGTGGGCGAGCCCGTCGCGCTACGGGCCTGGGACGGCCGGGGCGCGGCACGGCTGCTCGCGCACGACCCCGGGACCGGGACGATGCTTCTGGAGCGGCTGGACGCGTCCCGGCAGCTCGGCACGGTCGCCGACTCGCGCGCGGCCGTGCTGGTCATCGCCGGACTGCTGGCCCGGCTGACCGCGGTCCGGGCGCCCTCGGGCCTGCGGGATCTCGGCACCATGGTCCGGGCCACCGTGCCCCGGACACCCGCCGTGCGGACGGTCGAGGACCCGGGGGCCCGCCGGGTGCTGGAGGGCTGCACGGCGGCGTTGCGGGAGCTCGTCGCGGATGCGGATGCGGAGACGGATACGGATACGGGCGCGGGTGCGCGTGCGCGTGCGGACGGGAGCGTGGCCGGGAACGCGGACGTGGACGGGCATGCGGAAGCGGACGGGCACACGGAAGCGGACAGGCACACGGAAGCGGACGTGGGCGGGGACGTCGAGGCGGACGCGGGCGCGGGCGCCGGCGGCGGCTTCGGCAACCGCCTGCTCCACTGGGACCTGCACTTCGAGAACGTCCTCGCCGGCGGGCGCGAGCCGTGGCTCGCCATCGACCCGAAGCCGCTGTCCGGCGACCCCGGCTTCGAGCTCTTCCCGGCCCTGCACAACCGCTTCGCGGCGTCCGAGGTGGTCTGGCGCTTCGACGCGATGACGGACGTCCTGGGCCTGGACCGCGAGCGGGCACGCGCGTGGACGCTGGTCCGGGTGCTCCAGTTCTGCCTCTGGGACGCCGAGCAGCACCGCCTGCCCGGTGCCGTCCAGGTGGAGGTCGGGCGCCGCCTGCTGGACCGCTGAGGCGGCGAGGGGCTCGCGGAAACCTCGGGGCTGTTGGTGCAATCGGGTTAACCTTCGGCCATGATTCGCACCGCCACAGCCGCTGACGTGCCCGTTCTGCTCACCATGATCCGCGAACTCGCCGCGTACGAGAAGGCGCCCGACGAGGCCCGCGCCACGCGGGAGCAGCTCACCGAGGCACTCTTCGGCGACCGTCCCGCCGCGTACGCGCACATCGCGGCGGACGACGAGACGGGCGAGCCGGTGGGCTTCGCGCTGTGGTTCCCGAACTTCTCCACCTGGCGCGGCAGGCAGGGCATCTACCTGGAGGACCTGTACGTACGCCCGGACCGGCGCGGCGGCGGGCACGGCAAGGCGCTCCTCACCGAGCTGGCCCGGATCTGCGTGGCGCGCGGCTACGAGCGTCTTGAGTGGTCGGTCCTGAACTGGAACGAGCCGTCGATCCGCTTCTACCGCGCGATGGGCGCCCGCCCCCAGGACGAGTGGACGGTCTACCGCCTCACCGACGAGCCGCTGCGGCGGCTCGGCACGGTTCCGGCCTGAGAACGGCGGGTCGGTCACCGCACGGGCTCCGGCACCCGCCCCTCCCGCCGGGCCGGCTGCTGCGGTCCCCTTCCGCTGATGAGGACCCCCGCGACGACCGCCCCGATCAGCATGATCACCACGGCCCACCAGATCGCCGTCGCGTACCCGTGCACGACCCCGGCGCGCTCCACGGCCGTGCGCTGGGCCGGGTCGCGCAGGTGCGTGCGGACGTAGTCGGAGGCGGTGCTCGTCGCGATGGTGTTCAGCAGGGACGTGCCGATGGACCCGCCGACCTGCTGCGACGTGTTGACGGTCGCCGACGTCACGCCGGCGTCCCACGGGGCGACCCCCGCCGTCGCCGTCGCCATCACCGGCATGAAGGTCAGCCCGATCCCGAGGCCGAGCAGCAGCATGGCCGGCAGCAGGTGGGTCACGTATGCCGCCTCCACGGTGAGCTGGGTGAGGATGATGAGTCCGCCCGCCGCCAGGATCATGCCGGGCACCACCAGGTTCCGGGGCGCGGTGCGCGGCAGCAGCCGCGCCGAGATCTGCGTGGAGCCGACGACGATGGCGCCCGCGATGGGTAGGAACGCGAGGCCGGTGCGCAGCGGTGAGTAGCCGAGGATGGTCTGCATGTAGAAGGTCAGGAACAGGAAGAGCCCGAACAGGCCGATCGTGGCCATGACGATCGCGAGGAAGCTGCCCGCCCGGTTCCGCTCCCGGATGATGTGCGGCGGCAGCAGGGGATGAGGGGCCTTCGTCTGCCACCGGACGAAGAAGACCAGCATCGCCAGGCCCACCGCGAGCAGCACGAGGACGAACGGACTGGTCCAGCCGCGCGGCTGGGCCTCGCTGAAGCCGTACACGATGGCGACCAGGCCGCCGCAGCCGAGCACCACGCCGGGGATGTCCAGCCGGGCCTCCTCGTGTCCGGGCCGGTCGTGCAGCAGGGTGAGCGCGCCGGCCACCGTGCCGATCGCGATCGGGATGTTGACGTACAGGCACCAGCGCCAGCTCAGGAAGTCGGTCAGCAGCCCGCCGGCCATCAGGCCGATCGCGGCCCCGCTGCCCGCGAGGGCGCTGAAGACGCCGAAGGCCTTCGCGCGCTCCGAGGGGTCCTGGAAGGTCGTGGACAGCAGCGACAGCGCGGACGGCGCGAGGAGCGCCGCGAACACCCCCTGGAGGGCGCGCGCCCCGAAGAGCATCCCCGACGACTGCGCGGCGCCCCCCACGCCGGAGGCGACGGCGAAGCCGCAGAGCCCGATGACGAACGTCCGCTTCCGCCCGACGAAGTCCGCGACCCGGCCGCCGAGCAGCAGCAGCCCGCCGAACGCCAGCGTGTAGGCGGTGATGACCCACTGCCGGTTGCCGCTGGAGATGTGCAGCTCGCGCTGCGCCGACGGCAGCGCGATGGTCACGATCGTCGCGTCGAGGACGACCATGAGCTGCGCGAGCGCGATGACGACCAGGGCCCACCAGCGGTGCGGATCCGGCCCCTCGCCGGCCTCGTCCCGCTCACCTGGTCGGGGGGCGGTCATCTGGCCAGAAGAACACGGATCATGAGGGGGCGCATCCGGGCGCGGGCTGGGCCGCCGGCAGACCGGTGGGCGGGGCCGCGGGCGGGCCGGCGGGTGGGGGGGCTGGGGCGGCGGCTTGGTGCTGGAACCGCAGGTCGGTCGGAGGCCTGCCCGTTGCCGGCCCCCGCCCGCCGGCCCCTGCCCCGCCCGGGCTCAGGGCTCCAGCACCACCTTGCCCACGGTCGCCCGGGACTCCAGGTCCCGGTGCGCGGCGGCGGCCTCGGCGAGCGGATAGCGCTGGACGGCCGGGACGAGACGGCCGGCCGCGGCCTCGGCGAGGGCGCGCAGCTCCAGCGTGCGGATGGGGTGGGGGCCGCCGGCCTTCTCCATCATCACCGGGCCGAGCACCTCCTCGGACGTGACGCCGCGTTCCGCCAGGTAGCCGTCGGGGAACCGGACGGGACCGCCGTCCGCGATCCCCTCGCTGGACCACCCGAAGACGATGTGCCGGCCGCCGGGCCGCAGCATGCCGGCCAAGGTCCGGGCGGTCTCGCCGCCCACGCCGTCGAAGAGGACGTCGGCGCCGCGGCCGTCGGCGGTCCCGCCGTGCTCGCGCAGGAACGCGCGCACGCGCTCCGGCCAGTCCGGTTCGCGGTAGCCGACGGCGAGGTCGGCGCCCTCGGCCCGCACCCGGGAGGTCTTGCCGGGCCCGCCCGCGAGTCCTACGACCAGCGCGCCGGCCGCCTTCGCGTACCGCACCAGCAGCATGCCGATGCCACCGTCCCCCACTGCCTTGAGGGCGTGGGAGGTACCCCCAGGCGGGCACCAGCACCACCTGCCCGGGTCCCGGCTCGGCGAACTGCACGATCCCCATGGTCGTGCGCCCCGTGCCGATCATGGGGATCGCCGCCGCGTGGTCGAGGCCCGGCGGGATCTCGTGCAGGCGCTCGGCGCCGGTCACGGCCAGCTCGGCGTAGCCGCCCGGCGCGAATCCCAGGTGGGCGACCACGTCCTTGCCCACCCACAGCTCCGGCACCCCCTCACCCACCGACTCGACGGTGCCGGCCACCTCGCGCCCCGGGACGGTCGGCAGCACCGGCGGCGGCCCGGGCATCGGCCCCGCCGCTCCCGCACGCAGGGCGGCATCCAGCAGATGCACACCGGCCGCGCCGACGGCGATCCGGACCTGCCCCGGCCGCGGACGCGGCGCCTCCACCGCCTCGTACCGAAGATTCCCCGCCGGACCGAAGGCGTGCAGTCGGATAGCGCGCATGACAAACTCCCTGTCCTTCGCCCCAAGCGCACGACTCACCCGCACGCGGCATGAACGCTCCTCACGCTTCAACACCAACCGCACTTGAGGTCAAGAGAAGCCACCCCGGCGGGGCCCTTTTTTGGGCGCTGCGCGTTTTTTGAGCGCTGCGCGCCCATCGCCGTCCAGAGGGGGCGATGCTGGTCGCGTCCGGACCATCAGCTCGTGGCTGGTCGCTCGCGCAGTTCCCCCGCGCCCCTGAAGGGACCGTGGTGCCGCCCTGTAAGGGGCGCCCCTGGAAGGGGCGCGGGGAACTGCGCGAGCAGCCCGGACGGGCGGTGGGTCGTCTACGACCGGAAGGGGCTGGCCGGTGCGAGCGGGGCCGCCGGCAGGTGGGGAGGGGGTCCGAAGGCGCCCCTGGAAGGGGCGCGGGGAACTGCGCGAGCAGCCAGGGCGGGCGGTAGGCCGCCCGCGGCCGGAAGGGGCTGGCCGGGCCGCCCCCGGCCCTACGCCGTTCGACGGCGGTCGACAGCCCGCGGCGGCCACGGCGCGAACCGGCTCACCGTCAACGCCCGCATCACCGCCTCCACCGCACTCGTGAACGACACCTCCGACAGCAGCCCGGGCGCCGCCACCTGATCCCCCGCCAGATACACCCCGTCCCCCCGGTCGATGGCTGGCCGGTCCCGCCACGTGCTGCCGGGCAGGTCCACCGCCCCGGTGCGCCCCCGGCTCACGGCCTCCCGCCGCAGCGTCACCCGCTCCCGCCACCCGGGAAAACCGAGATCCAGCAGCCTCTCCGCCCGCGCGAAGCCGTCCGCGGCGCTCTGCCCCTTCGACTGGACATGGGATCCGGCGGCGCTCGGCTCGGCCACCGGGTCCATAACTGAGACGGCGCAGAGGGGTGCGGATGTGACATCGGCCGTGACATCGGCGCGGGCGGCCGGGCCCGTCCGGAGGGTCCGTGCGCCCCGGGCCGGGGTGACGGCCGCGGGGCCGAGAGGCCGATTGTCAGTGGAGGAGGGCAGCATGGGGCAGCGGTGCGCGCCGGCATGTTGAGGCCCGCGGGCGTGAACCGGCGGGCGTGGCCGGCGGACGGTCCGCGCCAGGTCGCGAGGAAGCCGCACACGCGCCCCCACGTGGGGCAACCAGCAGGGACGGGACGGTACACATGGCCGGCCATCGCGCGCACCGAGACCATCAAGACCGCCAAGACCGCCAAGACCGCCAAGACCATCAAGACCATCAAGACCGCCAACACTGGCAAGCGCAAAAGACCCGAAGGGGGAGGGGAAGGTGAAGCAAGCGAAGGAGCCGGGGAAGCCGAAGGTCAGGCGTGCGCGGCGGCCCGAGCTGCGTCTGCCGCCGCTCACCGCGTGGCCGGGCGGGCCCCTGGAGCCGGACGGCGACTACGACAGCGTCCGCTTCGAGGCCCTGGACCTCTCGGGCCAGGACGCGGGCGGCGCCCGGTTCATGGACTGCGCGCTCGGGGACTGCGCGCTGGACGAGCTCCGGCTCACCCGTGCCCGTCTGCTGGACTCCGTCCTCGCCGCGCCCCGGGGCGTCGGCGCCGAACTGGTGGAGGCCACCCTGCGCGACGTGGAGGTGACCGACGCCCGCCTCGGCGGCACGCAGCTGCACGGCGCGGTGCTGGAGCGCGTGGTGATACGCGGCGGGAAGATCGACTACCCCAACTTCCGCGCGGCCCGGCTGAAGGACGTGGTCTTCGAGGGCTGCGTCCTGGTCGAGCCGGACTTCGCCGGGGCCCGCCTGGAGCGCGTCGAGTTCCCGGACTCCACGCTCAGGGGTGCGGACTTCAGCAACGCGGTGCTCACTGACGTGGACCTGCGGGGCACCGCGGTCCTCGACATCACCCGCGGCGTGGACCGCCTCTCCGGCGCCGTGATCACCCCGACCCAGCTCCTGGACCTCGCGCCGGTGCTCGCCGCGCAGATGGGCGTGCGGGTGCTGGAGGGGTAGCGGGGGCTCGCGGCCCGCGCCCCTGTCGTCATCTGCGTATGCGGGGGAAGCGGGCCTGGAGCTGCCAGACGTTCGGGTTCTCGGCCAGGTCCTCGTGCAGGTCGACGAGGTCGGCGAGCAGGTCGTGCAGGAAGTCGCGGGACTCGCGGCGGAGCTCGCCGTACGGGACGGTGAGTTCGGGCGTGCCGGGCCGCGCCCAGTCGGCCACGACGCTCACCCAGCGGGTGTGCCGCTCGAAGCGGAGCCGGTCCGTCGACTCGGTGAAGTCCAGCTCGGCGCGGACCGGCCCCCGACCGCCGCGCGGGTCGTGCCCCAGCTCCTCGACGATGCCGCAGAGCGCCCACGCGAAGTCGAGCACGGGTACCCATCCCCAGGCTGTGGACAGTTCGCGGTCGGCCTCGGTGTCCGCGAGGTACACATCACCGCAGAACAGGTCGTATCGCAGCGCCTTGACGTCCGCGGCGCGGTAGTCGATCGCCGGGGGGTCCGGGAAGCGGGTGGAGAGGGCGTAGCCGATGTCGAGCACGGGGGGATGGTGTCACGCGGTGCGCGGAGCCGCGTATCCGCGCGGGTGCGGCAGGCATGGGTCTCCCGCCGGCAGGCATGGGCCTCTCGGAGGACGGGATGTCCCGCGGGAGGGCCGGAAGGCGCGTGGGCCGTATCCGGGGACTGGACGTGGGCCCTATCCGGACGGGGCGTGGGCCGTATGCCGTACGACATCCGTACGGCATACGGCCCACGGCGAACCGTCAGACGTTGACGCCGAAGTCCTGCGCGATGCCCGCGAGGCCCGAGGCGTAGCCCTGGCCGACGGCGCGGAACTTCCACTCGGCGCCGTTGCGGTAGAGCTCGCCGAAGACCATCGCGGTCTCGGTGGCGGCGTCCTCGCTCAGGTCGTAGCGGGCGATCTCGGAGCCGCCGGTCTGGTTGACGATGCGGATGTAGGCGTTGCGGACCTGGCCGAAGTTCTGGCTGCGGTTGTCCGCGTCGTAGATGGAGACGGGGAAGACGACCCGGTCGATGTCGGCGGGGAGGCCGGAGAGGTTGATGTTGATCGCCTCGTCGTCGCCGGCGCCTTCGCCCGTGCGGTTGTCACCGGTGTGGACGATGGTCTGGTCGGGCGTCTGCTTGTTGTTGAAGAAGACGAAGTGACCGTCGGAGTAGACCTTGCCCTGGCCGTTGACCGCGATGGCCGAGGCGTCCAGGTCGAAGTCCGTGCCGGTGGTGGTGCGGACGTCCCAGCCGAGGCCCACCGTGACGGCGGTCAGGCCCGGTGCCTCCTTGGTGAGCGAGACGTTGCCGCCTTTGGACAGGCTTACAGCCATTTCGGGAAGTCCTTTCCATTGTTTTGTGGTTACTGCGGTGCCGCGTGTTCGGTGTGCGTATGCACGGGTCTGCGTGTTGTGCTCCACCACGCCGGTTCCGTGCCGCCGACGAAGCTACCGCCACCCCTAGGAACGCCGCCCGGCCATCGTCAAGTTCCCCACCCCTTTACTTTCTTTGCCAAGGCTTTTTCCTTGCGTACATGCCTTCGAGAAGTGATGGCAAGAGGTCGGTGGGGCTCCGGGGGGAGAAGGGGTGCCGAGGGGGTGGGGGCCAGGCCGCGGTGGGCGTTGCGGGGGTGGGTGGCCCGGGGTTGTGCGCGGGCCAGGGAACAAGCGGATGACGTGACCGGTGGGAAAAACGGATGACGTGGCGGGTGGCGGCGCGCGACCATGGGGGTATGTCCGGTCCCTATGTCATCCGTGGCTCCGTCTCGCTGCCCGAGGCCGAGCTGGTCTGGCGTTTCTCCAGGTCGTCGGGGCCCGGCGGGCAGCATGTGAACACCTCGGACTCCCAGGTGGAGCTCCGCTTTGACCTCGCGCGCACGGAGTCTTTGCCTCCGGTGTGGCGGGAACGCGCGCTCGAACGGCTCGCGGGTCGGCTCGTCGACGGGGTCATATCGGTACGGGCCTCGGAGCACCGTTCCCAGTGGCGCAACCGCGAGACCGCGGCGGTGCGGCTGGCCGCGCTGCTCGCGGAGGCCACGGCACCGCCGCCCCGCCAGCGCCGGGCCACGCGGGTGCCGCGGGGGATCAACGAGCGGCGGCTGGTGCAGAAGAAGAGGCGGGGCGACACCAAGCGGGGGCGCTCGACTCGCTGGGAGTAGGAAGCCGGCGCTTCCCAAGCCTGCTGCCGGGGGGCGGCCTTGGCCCGTGCGGCGGGTGGCCGTCTCCGGCGAGCCGCGGTCTCTTTCGCCTTGCGGCGGGCGGTTCGCCTGCGGCGGGTCTGTGGGGGTGTCCCTTCGGGTTGGCTTGCGTGTGCGGGTCGTCTGTGGCTGGTCGCGCAGTTCCCCGCGCCCCTGGGGGAACCGGGGTGCCGCCGTGTATGGAGCGCCCCGTAAGGGGCGCGGGGCTGTGTTGATATGCGGCTCCGCCGCGTGGGCGCGACCAGCCAGCCACCGCCGATGGTCCGGACACGACCGGTGCCACTTCCCTGGGCGGTGGGGCGCCTTGTGTTTCGTGGGGCGGGGCCGCGGGGGGATGTCCGTCCTCGGTCCCGCGTCCTCCGTCGACCGGACGGGTTCCCTGGGCCTGACGCAGGACACTGCGGGCGGACATCCCCCCGCGTCCCCTCACGTCTCGTACGCGACCACCGGCCGGTGGGGGTACGCGCCCCTGCGCGGAGAGGGCGAAGGGGGTACGTCTCGTCGGCGGGTGCGGCCGAGTGGGGGTACGCGTTCCTGCGCGGACGGGGCCAAGGGGGCACGTCTCGCACGCGACAGCGGCCCGGTGGGGGTACGCGCCTCCTGCGCGGACCGGGGCGAAGGGGGCGCGCCTCGTCGGCGACTGCCGGGCGGTGGGGCTGCGCCTCCTGCCCGGAGAGGGCACGTCTCGTCGGCGGGTGCGGCCAAGTGGGGCTGGGCCTCCTGCGCGGACGGGGCGAAGGGAGGGTCCGTCGCGGGGCGTAGGGCCAAGGGACGGGGGTGTGGCCGATGTGCGCGGGCACCGGAGATGGTTAGCGTTGCGGCGTGCCAGACCTTTTCGCCCCCTCCCAGCAACCGGACCCGCAGCCCTCTCCCCCCGAGGGGCATGCTGGTGGCGTGAGCAACGACGAGTTCCGTGCCGCCATGTCCCGGCTGGCCGGGGGAGTGGTGCTGGTCACCGCGCAGGAACCGCCGCTGGACCCGGACGGCCCCGGCGGCGAGGACGCGGGCATGACGGCGACCTCCTTCATGTCCGTCTCGCTCGACCCCCCTCTCGTGCTGGTCAGCGTGCGTACCGGCTCCCGCATGGACGATCTGCTGGAGGAGCAGCCCCTGTGGGCCGTCTCGGTGCTGGCGGAGGGGCAGCGGCAGATCGCCGGGAGATTCGCGATGCGGGGGCGGCTCAGCGACCGGCTGCTCTTCCAGGACGTCCCGCACCGCCGGGGCGCCATCACCGGGGCGCCGCTGATCGACGGGTCCCTGGCGACCCTGGAGTGCCGCACGCACCAGCGCGTGCCGACCGGCGACCACACCCTCGTGATCGGGCTCGTCCTCGAAACCGGCCTGCCCCACCCCGAAGCCGCCCCCCTCTCCTACTTCCGCGGGCGCTACCGCCACCTCGCCTGACACCTCGCCCGACGCCCGCCCCGGCATCCGCAAGCCCCCCGCCCGCGGAACACCCGGCCCCGCCGCGCCCGGCCCGCGCGCCCCACCCCGGACGCCCGACCCCGCGCGCCCGGCGCCGTGGGTCCGCCCCCACACGCTCACCCCCCCCACAGGCCCAGCGCCCAGCGTCCCCGCACCTCCCCACCCATCCGGAATCCCCCGAAAAAAGCACCCCCACCGCCCCCCGCCGCCATGCGCACCCATAATGGGGGCGCAAAGGGGCGCTGGAGAGGTGGGCCGGGGGGTCCGGGTTGCGTTCAGGAATCGCACGCTACGGCCGAGGACAACGTCGTCAACGGTTCACTACCTGCTGTGACTTGGGTCACACGGGGCATATTTTGTTGACCCTGTGTACCGAGTGGGCAGCTCGCTGTGATTCAGTGACGGAGACGCTGTGGTACGCACGCCGGACACACCGGACACACGGCCGAACCGCGTTCCGGCCGGGCACCCGGCGTGCGCCGGCGGGACGACATCGACCATGACGACACAGCCGGCGGCGTCGCCGGCGACATAGGTGACATTGTTGACGTTCGGCCGGCACTGCTGACGAACAGCAGACACGGCGGAGTTGCTGACGAGAGTCTCGGGGAGGGCGAGCATGGACACGGAGTCCGAGCCGTACGTCCGCCTGGCGACCCTGCGGCAGTTGCACCAGGTCATGGCGGACATGAACACCGCCCGCAGCCTCGCCGACACCCTCCAGAACGTCGCGGACGGCGTGGTGGAGGGCCTCGGCTACGAGCTGTCCTGCGTCAACCTGGTGCGGCCCGATGGCGACCTCGTCGTCGCCGCGCTGGCGGGTGACCGCGCCGCGGAGGCGCTGATCACGGGCCGCGTCGGCTCCCGGCTGGCCTGGGAGCGCAGGCTGTCCATGGGCGAGGCCTGGGGGGACCTGCGGTTCATCCCGCACACCGAGGGCTGGATCCTCGACGACGACGACGTCCCGCAGTGGTTCACCGAGGGCCCCGAGCCGCGCTTCGAGGACGAGTGGCATCCGTCCGACCGGCTCTTCGCGCCCCTGTACGCGCCGGGCGCCTCCGGCGGCGACCTGCTCGGCGTGATCTCCGTGGACCGCCCGCGCAACGGCCGCAGGCCCGGCCCCTGGGGCCGCGAGGCCCTCCAGATGTACGCGTTCCAGGCCGCCATCGCGATCAGCAACGCCCGGCTGCGGGCCAACATGCAGCGCGCCCTGGTCCGCCTGGAGCGCGAGCAGCAGGCCCTGCGCGCCAGTGAGGAATCCTTCCGACAGGCCTTCGAGTACGCGCCCTCCGGCATGGCCATCGCGGAGATGGGCGGCGACCAGCACGGCCGCATCCTGCGCAGCAACGACGCCCTGTGCCGCCTGCTGGGCCGCCCCGCCTCGATGATGCGGCGCTACTCGTTCTCCGACCTCGTGCACCCGGAGGACATCGGCACGCTGCTGCGCACCTCCGCCGAGGGCGGCCGCGCCGAGCTGCGCCTGGCCAGGCGCGACGGCACCTACATGTGGGTCTCGCTGCGCAACTCCGTCGTCGCCGACGCGGCCGACGGCCCCCGCTTCCTGCTCACCCACGTCGAGGACATCGAGGAGCGCAAGCGCCGCGAGCTGCAACTCGCCCACCGCGCCTCGCACGACTCGCTCACCGGCCTGCCCAACTCCGCCGAGCTGCGCGCCCGGCTCGGCGCCCGGCTCTGCGGCCGTCCGCAGTCCCTGCCGCCGTCCGACATCGATTCCCTCGACGCCGCCTACGCGGGCCCGCCGCTCGGCGACCTCGGCTACGGCCCCGGCGGCCCCGCGGCTGCGGCCGCGGCGGGCTTCCCGGGCCACGACCACGTGCACACGGTCGCCCCGGACGACGAGGCCGACGACGGCACGAAGGGCCTCGCCGTGCTCTTCTGCGACCTGGACGGCTTCAAGTCGATCAACGACCGCTTCGGGCACCACACCGGCGACGCCGTGCTCATCGAGGTCGCCCGCCGCCTCACCAGCGGCGTACGGGACGGCGACACGGTCGCCAGGCTCGGCGGCGACGAGTTCGTCGTCCTCGCCGACGGCCTCGGCCGCGCGGACGCGCAGGACCTCGCGGTCCGCCTGCGGAACGCCATCATCCCCCCGATCAAGGTCGACGGCCGCGCGGTCCGCGTCGGCGCCAGCTTCGGGATCGGCTGGGCACACTGCGGCATGTCGGCGGACGAAGTATTGAAATCAGCTGACCAACGGATGTACATCGAGAAGCGCTCGCGTGCGAAACAGCACAGACGAGCGGGCTAACCGCAGGTCAGCGCCGGGCCGGGGACCCGGATGCGGCCGGTGGCCCAGAATGGGACCGGCGAGAGCGGGTACGCTCGGCTGGTCCGCAGACCTGTAGAGACCGCACAGACCACGTGTGCCCCCCTGCCCGGCAGCGCGCCGGCGGGACCGCACCGACCCCGTGTGCCAAGGAGTGACCAAGGGAATGACGGCCGGCAACAGCGGCGAGAGCAAGCCCGAGGACGACGACCCGTTCGGTTATCTGTACGCCGACGGGCAGGCGTCCGGGGCCACCCCGCCCGGCGGGGGCGGCGGCTACGGCTACCCGGGTCAGCGGTCCTCGTACAACCAGGTCCGCACCGTGGGCGGCCGCCAGTACGGGCAGCAGGCCCAGGGCGCCCGCGGCGGCGGGTACGGATACCCGCCCCAGCAGGGCCAGCCCGGACAGGGCCGCCCCGGGGCGCCCGGCCAGGACGGGCAGACCGCCGCCTACGGGCAGATCCCCCAGCAGGGCTACCACCAGCCCAACGCCCACTACCAGGCCCCCGAGACCATGGCCGGCGCCCCGCCGCGCCAGGGCCCCCCGCCCGGGTACGACACCGAGGGCCGGGGCAGGCGCAGCGGCGGACCCAACACCAAGGGGCTGCTGATCGGCGCGCTCGCGGTGGTCGCCGCGGTCGTCATCGGCATCGGCATCGCCGTGCTCACCGGCGGCGACGGCGACGACAGCAAGGCCCAGGCAGGAGGTGGCTCCGGCGCCGCGGACACCGCAGGACCGGGCGACACCGCGCCCCCGAAGCAGTCCTCCGGGGAGGCCGGCAAGCTGCCCAAGTCCGACGCCAAGGCCCTGAAGCTCGACGGCGGCACGGCCACGGCCTCGGACATCAAGGGCGCCAAGGCGGACGGCGGCATCTACGTCGCGGGCCTCAACCAGGTCGGCGCGTCCGCCACCTGGACGGTCAACGGCATCCCGGCCGGCGGCAAGTACACGCTGTACATCGGCTACGGCGTGCCCGGCAAGGACGCGAACGCCACCCTCACGGTCAACGGCACCCCGCAGACCACCCCGCTCAGCCTCAAGAACTGGGCGAACGCCCCGGCGGGCGACTGGGAGAAGGGGTGGACCCGCTCGTACTTCTACCTGGAGCTCAACAAGGGGACGAACACCGTCAAGATCTCCTGCGAGCAGGGGAACCAGTGCGACGCGAACCTCGACCAGGTCTGGCTCGTGAAGGGCTGGAAGAAGTAACCCCCGGCTGAGCGGCTGAGCCGCCGGTTCGCCCGGCGGCTCCTGCTTGGCGACTCCCATGCGGCGTCTCCCCAGGTCCCTGGCCCAAGCGCCCGGGGATCACCACGAAGGTCTCTCCCCCGGCGGGCCACCTGCCCTCGGCCACCGGGGGATCACGTGGCCTCGGTGACCTCGACGCGCCCCAGCAGCTCCCCGTACGCGCCCCGGTCGAAGTCGCCCGCCGTCGTGGAGAGGACCGTCGCCGCGGACAGCGCCGCGGCGCGCACGAGCCGTTTCGGCCAGGGCAGGTTGTCCACGAGCCCCGAGAGCAGCCCGGCGACCGCCGAGTCGCCGGCCCCGGTCGCGTTGCCGCGCACCGGGCCGCTCCGCAGCCGGCGCGGCGGGACCACCCGCCAGCGGCCCTCCGGCGTCACCGCCAGCATCCCCCGCGGCCCCAGCGAGGCGACGACCGCGTGGGCGCCGCGGCGCCGCGCGTCCCGGGTGGCCTGCGCGGGCTCGTGGGAGCCGGTGAGTTCGGCCAGCTCGTCCGCGTTCGGCTTGACGATGTCCGGGCGGGCGGCGAGTCCCCGCCGCAGCGGCTCGCCGCTGGTGTCCAGCAGCACCGGCACGGACACCGCGTGCGCGGCCCGCACCAGCTGCGCGTACGCGCCCACCGGCACCCCGGGCGGCAGGCTGCCGCACAGCGCCACCGCCGAGCAACCGCCGAGCAGCTCCTCGTACGCGGCCGTGAAGGCCGTCCACTCCTCGGGTGTGATGACCGGGCCGGGCTCGTTGAGCTGCGTGGTCTCCCCGGTGGCCGCGTCCACGACCGCGACGGTGCGCCGCGTGGTGCCGCCTATGGACACCAGCGCGTCCCGCACCCGCCGTGCACGCGAGGCTCCGGCCGCCCCGGCCGGACCGGACGCGGTGAGCCTTCCGGCCCCTCCGGCCGCCCCCGCCGCATCCCCGATCCCGGCCGCATCGGCGATCCCGGCCATATCCGGGCCCGCGATCCGATCGCCGTCGGCGGCTCCGGCCGCGCCCCCGGCCCCGACCGCTACGGCCGCCGTACCGCCGGGTCCGGCACCGCCCGCCGTGGGGGTGCCCGTGCTCGCGACCGCGCGCACACTCGGGCCCGTCGCCGTCCCGCTCTCGTCCTCCGCGAGTTGATCGCGGAGCGCACGCCCGGTGAGTCCGCCGGCGAAGCCGGTGACGGTCACCTCGTGGCCGAGCGCCGCGAGTACCCGCGCGACGTTGAGCCCTTTGCCGCCGGGCCGCTCCACCACTTCTGATACGCGGTGGGTGGCGCCCGGCCGCAACGCCGCGACCCTGTACGTGATGTCGAGGGCGGCGTTCAGCGTGACCGTGAGGATCACCCGAATCTCCTCGAAGAATTCGCCTGCCGTGTGGCCGACCGTCGTACCGCTGTCCGTCCTGATCATGCCAAAGACTCAGCGGCAGGCCCAGACCGGCTCCGGCCTGATCCGAACGAGAGGCCCTGGGTACCCCATGCGCGCCCTGGGCGCCCGCGCCGGAGTGCGGGCGCCCGTCCGCGGCGGTACCGCGCGAGCGTGCGCCCGTCTCCCGCCGCGGCCCGGGCACCGGCGGCGGGAGATCCGCTCGGGCGGACTGGCCGGATCCCTCCCCCGCCGGATCAGCCTCCGGGCCGGATCGCCCTCCGGGACGGACCAGCTCCCCGGCCGGATCAGTCCCCCGGCCGCACCACCCACTCGCCCTTCCGCATGACCCCCGCGAGCCCGAAGTCCGCGTCGAGGACGACCGCGTCGGCGTCCTTGCCGGGTTCCAGGGAGCCCACGGTGTCGTAGCGGCCGAGGAGCCTGGCCGGGTTCTCGCTGAGGGCGTGGACGGCGTCCTGGACGGGCAGGCGGTCCACGGTGACCGCGCGCTGCAAGGCGCGGTCCAGGGTGAGGGTGGAGCCCGCGATGGAACCGCCCTCGGCGAGCCGGGCCACGCCGTCCTTGACCTCCACGGCGAGCGGTCCGAGGCGGTAGAGGCCGTCGCCGAAGCCGGCCGCGTCCATGGCGTCCGTGATGAAGGCGACCCGGGCGGCGCCGGCGCGGTGGAAGGCCAGTTGCAGGGCGGCGGGGTGCAGGTGGGTGCCGTCGTTGATCAGCTCGACGGTCACCCGGTCGTCCTCCAGCAGGGCCGCGACGGGTCCCGGCGTCCGGTGGCCGAGCGGCGGCATCGCGTTGAAGAGGTGGGTGGCGACGCTCGCGCCCGCGTCGATGGCGGCCACGGTCTGCTCGTAGGTGGCGTCGGTGTGGCCCACGGCCGCGATCACGCCGTGCTCGGCGAGCAGCCGTACGGAGTCCAGGCCGCCGGGCAGTTCGGGGGCGAGCGTGACCATGGTGGCCTGGCCGCGCGCCGCGTCGAGCAGCTTGCGGACCTCGGCGGGGTCCGGGTCGCGCAGCAGCGCCTCGGAGTGCGCGCCCTTGCGGCACGGCGAGATGAACGGGCCCTCGAAGTGGATGCCCGCGATGTCGCCCTGCTCGGCCAGCTCGGAGAGCAGCCCGGCGCGCTGGGCGAGCGCGGCGGTCTCGCCGGTGACGGTGGAGGCGACCACGGTGGTGGTGCCGTGCAGGCGGTGGGTGCGGACACCGGTGAGGATGTCGGCGACGGTGCCGTTGGTGAACGAGGCGCCTCCGCCGCCGTGGTTGTGGATGTCCACGAAGCCCGGGACCAGCCAGTGCCCGGTGAGGTCGACGACCTCGCCGCCGGCGGCCCCGGCATCCCCCTGCGTGCCGGCACCGGTGGCACGGGTCGCACCGGCGCCCGTACCCGCGCCCGTGTCTCCGGGAGCGCTCCCGGAGACGCCGGCGATCCGGGTGCCCTCCACGGTGAGGCGAGCGCCGTCCAGGATTCCGTCGGGCAGGACCACACGGGCACCGGTGAGAGTGCATCTGTCCTTCGCGGGCATCAGGCCGTTACCTCCGGGGAGTCGTGGGGGTGGACGTGCTCCCGCCGGGGCGGGGAGCGGGGGACGGGACGGCGCCGGCGGGCCGGACGCCCTCGGCGGCGGGCCCGGGGGCGGCGGAACCGGCGAGCAGGTCCCAGGCGAGCAGCCCCGCACCGAGGCAGCCCGCGGTGTCGCCGAGGGCCGCGGGCACGATGTCGGGCAGGCCCTGGAAGGTGACGCGGCGTTCGACGGCGGCACGCAGCGGCGCGAACAGCGTCTGACCGGCCTCGGCGAGGCCGCCGCCGACGATCAGGGTGCGCGGGTCGATCAGGGTGAGAGCGGCGACCAGGCCGTCCGCGAGCGCGTCCACGGCCGCCTGCCAGACCTCGGCGGCGCGCGGGTCGCCCGCGGCGACGGCCTCGGCGCAGCCCGCGGCGTCCGCGTCCGGGTCGCCGGAGGCCGCCGCCCACGCCCGGCTCACCGCGGCGGCCGACGCGAGGCGTTCCAGGCAGCCGCGCTGGCCGCAGTCGCAGGGCGGCCCGCCGGGGCGGACCACCATGTGCCCGATCTCGCCGGCCGAGCCGTGCGCGCCGGGCTCGATGGCGCCGTCGATGCCGATGGCGCCCGCGATCCCGGTGCCCAGCGCCACGAAGAGGAACCGGTCGGCGCCCCGGCCCGCCCCGATCCGGCCCTCGGCGAGCCCGCCGGTGCGCACGTCGTGGCCGAGCGCCACCGGCAGCCCGCCGAGCCGGCGGCTCAGCAGGTCGCGCAGCGGAACGCGGTCCCAGCCCAGGTTGGCGGCGTAGACGGCGAGGCCGCGCTCGGAGTCGACGATGCCGGGGACGGCCGCACCGGCCGCCGCGGCACCCTCGCCGAACCGCTCCTCGCCGGCGCCGCGCAGCTCGGCGGCGAAGTCGAGGATCGCGTCGACGACGGCGTCGGCGCCCCGCTCGCGGCCGGTCGCCCGGCGCCGCTCGTACAGCAGCGCGCCGTCCGCCCCGACCAGGGCGCCCTTCATCCCGGTGCCGCCCACGTCCAGGGCGATGACATGTCTCACCCGCACATCCTCCCGCGAAGGACCGGGAGAGGTCTAGTCCAGTGAGTCCGTTCCGCCCAACGGGACTCCCCGGACACCACCGGCACCTCGGGCACCCCCACGCCTCACGGCAGCGGGGGAGCAGCCGGCCACGGCGAAGCAGGCTGAATCCGCCCGCGGCCGAGGGGTACGGTCGCGGTATGGACGGCAGCGGCACGCGGGACCGGGACGGCGGCGTGGACGGGGACGAGGACGGGCACGGCGGTCGCACGCGGGAGGGGGCCCCGGAGGGGAATCCCGGGGCTGAGGGGGAGGCACAGGCGCCCAGGACGAGCTGAGCGCCCGGCACCGTGCCGTCCTCGCACTCGAACGGCGCAACTGGCCCGCACCCGGCGCGAAGGAGCGCGCCATACGCGAGCAACTGGGCCTCGCGCCGGTCCGCTACTACCAGCTCCTCAACGCGCTCCTCGACGACCCGCGTGCCCTGGCACACGACCCCGTCACGGTGAACCGGCTGCGCAGGATCCGCGCCCGCCGCCGCACGGAACGCTGACGCCGCCCGGCAGCCGCCGCGACCCACCACGGCAGCCCGTCACCGCACCCTGCGTTACCGCACAAGGTGGGACGCCTCCCGCGTCACCGCACAACGCGCGACCGACCCGGCGTCACCGCCCGAAGAGCCACCGACCCGTCGCGACCCCGCGACGAGCCGCCGCACCCCTCGCGACCCCACGACGAGCCGCCGCACCCCTCGCGACCCCGCGACGAGCCACCGCGCCCGGCGCAACCGCCCCCCGTCACCGATCCTCCTGCCGGGCCTGATCGCAAGCGTCCCGGTTGTCCGGGACCGTGCAGGGCAGGTGGCCGTTGCGCTCCATGACGTTCTGGCCGGTGTCGCTGTTCATGGAGTCGAGGAACTTCGAGGTGAGCGAGTTGTCCGGCGGGGTCCCGTACGTGTAGGCGTACTCGGGCTCCCAGAAGGGGTAGCCGCTGGTCCGGACGGCGTCGGTGGAGGGCTGCTTGCCGTCCAGGCCGAGCAGTTGCAGCTTCCCCTTGGCGGCGTACTCCTGGGCGGTGTGCAGGTCGGCGTAGCCGATCGCGCCGGGCGTGGCGGCCACCGTCTTCAGCAGCCGGTCGGTGCTGCTCTGCTCGCAGCGGGTGATGCCCTTGTACTCGCGGAACCGGGTGCCGCAGTCGTCGGCGCTCGACGTGCGCGGGGGCTCGGTGGTGCCGCCCAGCAGCCGCTCCTCGAAGACGTTGCGGGAGCCGGAGTCGCCGTCCCGGCCCACCAGCGTGACCCGGAGGTGGGGGCCGGGCGTGCCCGACGCGGCGCGCAGGTCACGCCAGTCCGTGATGTCCCCGGTGTAGAGCTTCTGGAGGTCCGCGCGGCGGATGTCGGTGAGCCGCACGTCCTTGTTGACGACCAGCGCGAACACCGAGACCGCGACGAGACGCCCCTTCAGGCGCGGGTTCCTGCTCTGCGCGGGTCCGTCGGAGAGCGCGAGGTACGGGGCGAAGCCGTTGCCGGCCGCCGAGCCCCGGTCGAGCAGGGTGCTGATGCCGGCCCCGCTGCCGTGCGCGTCGACGGTGATCTTCGGGGCGCTCTTGCAGTTCTCGCGGTAGGCGCCGGCCAGCCGGGTCATCACCGGCTCGAACGCGGTGGAGCCGACGACGCTGAGGTTCCCGCCCGCACAGCCCGCCGGGAGCGGCTTCTCCTGGAAGTGGCTGAAGAAGAACGGCTGGGCGACCGTCACGAGGAAGAGGCTGAGGATCAGCCCGAGCATCCGGTTGGTGGGGCGCCGGAACCGCTCGTTGTTGCGGACCTTGCCCTCCTTGAGGCGGCCGTCGACCTCCGCCGGCTTCTCCCCGCCGGGGCCGGTCAGCAGCACCAGCAGCTTGAAGTGGTCGCCGCGGTTCAGCGGCACCCGCGGTATGGAGACCTCGCTGCCCGACCAGACGAGGCCGGGGCTCTCCTCGTTGCTGCCGCGGGGCAGGTAGCGCAGCAGGGACAGGTGGCTGGGCTCGGTGACCGCGACGTCCCGGACGGTGCGGCCCGGGAAGGTGGCCGTCAGGCCGTGGTCCGCCGCGGGGGAGTTGATGTAGTCCTGCGCGTCGATGCCGCGGAAGCCGTCGTTCTCGATCCTCAGCAGCACCAGGGACGCGCCGGACAGGCCGGACAGGTCCGTCTGGCTCTCCAGAATCCGCAGCCGCTGGTGCAGCGGGCCCTCGTCCCGGCTGCCGTCGTCTATCACCGTGTCCATCTGGACGCGGAAGCCGATCCGCTTGCGGCCGGGGAACAGCCGCTCGTACGACAGCACCCCGACGGTCGCCACGACGCCGAGCAGCGCCAGCAGGTTCTCCGGCGCCAGCAGATCCAGCAGCCACCCCATGAGTCGTCCCCCGCGCACGTGATCTGAGGCGATGACAGGCCGCGGCCCACACTGGCGCAGCCGCCCGGGAGGGGTCCCGCGCCCACCCCCGCCAGGGAGGGACAAATGTACGAGTCGGAGCGCTTTTCGGGGATGCCGCGACCCGACCCGCACGCACTGTTCGCCGACTGTTCAACGGGCGGAGACCCGTCGCCGTGGCCGCTTTCGGATCACCCGCCGGGTCCGGGCCAGGGACGCTGGATACAGTCGCTCCATGGCCAACGATGTCAGCCCGGACCCCCTGCCGACGCCCGTCACCGAGGCGGGCCGCGACGGCCTGGCCGCGCTGCTCGCGCGGCCGGACGAAGCCGTGGTCGGCCTGGACTTCGACGGGACGCTCGCGCCGATCGTCCCCGACCCCGACGCGGCCCGCGCGCACGCCGGCGCGGTGCCCGCACTCGCGGCGCTCGCGCCCGAGGTGCGCTCGGTGGCGGTGGTCACGGGCCGCCCCGTCGAGGCGGCGGTGCGGCTCGGCGGCTTCGCGGGGGTCGCGGGCCTGGACCACCTGGTCGTCCTCGGGCACTACGGCGCCGAGCGCTGGGACGCCGCGACCGGCGCGGTATCCGCGCCCGACCCGCACCCCGGGGTGGCCGCGGTGCGGGCCGCGCTGCCCGAGGTGATCGGGGGCACGGCGGACGCGCGCGGCGCCACGATCGAGGACAAGGGCTTCGCGGTGGCCGTGCACACCCGCCGCGCCGAACGCCCGGAGGAGGCCCTCAGGGCCCTGCGCGAACCGCTCACCGACCTCGCCGAAGGCAACGGCCTGGTCGTCGAGCCCGGCCGCCTCGTGCTGGAGCTCCGCCCGCCGGGCATGGACAAGGGCGTGGCACTGACGGCGTACGTGCACGAGGTCGGCGCGCGTGCGGTGCTGTACGCCGGGGACGACCTCGGCGACCTGCCCGCGTTCGCCGCCGTCGACAAGCTCCGCGACGAGGGGCTGCCCGGGTTGCTGGTGTGCAGCGGCAGCACGGAGGTGGAGGAACTCGCGGCCCGCGCGGACCTGGTCGTCGACGGCCCGTCCGGAGTGGTGGAACTACTGTCCGCGCTGGCGGCGCAGGCGGCGCGGTAGGAGCCGGGACCGGCCGGGGACACGGCAGTCGGAGACCGAGACCGTAAATCGGGGTGACCGCTCAGGCGAGCCGGTCGTCGTTCGTGTCCGAGCGCAGCGCGGAGAGCTGGTCGAGGAACCACTTGGCGGGCGGCAGCGCCGTCGCCGCCGCGGCCAGCCGCTTCGTCCCCTCGGCCCGCTGCTCCGGGGCCACGCCGAGCGCCGTGTGGAGCGCGGCGGCGGTCCCCGTCACGTCGTACGGGTTGACGGCGATCACCTCGTCGGCCAGCTCCTCGTACGCGCCGGCCTCCCGGGACAGCACCAGCACGCACCCCTCGTCCGACACCACCGGCACCTCCTTGGCGACGAGGTTCATGCCGTCCCGCACGGGGTTGACCAGGGCCACGTCCGCGAGCCGGTACGCGGCGAGGGAGCGCGCGAAGTCGTCCTCCACATGGAGCACGACGGGGGTCCAGCCGAGCGACCCGTACGTGCTGTTGACCTCCGCGGCGAGGCGGCTCACCTCCGCCGTGTAGTCCCGGTAGACGGCGAGGTCCTGCCGGGACGGGTAGGCGAAGGCAATGTGCACGACACGCTCGTGCCACTCGGGGTGGTCGGCGAGGAACTGCCGGTACGCGAGCAGCCCGCGGATGATGTTCTTGGACAGCTCGGTGCGGTCCACGCGCACGATGGTGCGGCGCGGGCGGCCCTCGGGGTCGGTGCCGATCTGGCCGCGCAGCACGGCGAGCCGCTCGTCGACGTCCTCGCGGTGCGCGCGCTCGCGCAGGAAGTCCCCGTCCGCGCCGAGGCCGTGGACCCCGATCCGGGTGCCGCCGGTGCCGTCGGGCAGCACGGCCTCGCAGCAGGCCGTGAACGCCGCCGCCCACCGGCCCGTCAGGAAGCCGAGGCGGTCGGCGCCGAGCATGCCGCGCAGCACCTGCTCCGCGATGTCGTCGGGCAGCATCCGGAAGTACTCCGGCGGCGCCCACGGGGTGTGCGAGAAGTGCCCGATGAGCAGATCGGGCCGCAGCTCCCGCAGCATCCCCGGCACCAGCGCCAGGTGGTAGTCCTGCACCAGCACCGCGGCGCCTTCGGCGGCCTCCTCGGCGAGCGCCCTTGCGAACGCGGCGTTGTACTCCTCGTACGCCGCCCACTGCTGCCGGAACTCCGCGTCGAAGACGGGCTCCAGCGGGATCTGGTACAGCATGTGGTGCACGAACCAGAGCACGGAGTTCGCGATGCCGTTGTACGCGGCGGCGTGCACCTCCGGCGCGATACCGAGCATCCGGACGCGCTGCCCGCCGGTGTCCTCGCTGGGCAGTCTGCCCCCGGTACGCTCCACGGCCACCCGATCGCCGTCACCGAGCGCCGCGCACACCCAGACGGCGTCGGCGTCCGGCCCGATCGCGGAGAGCCCGGACACCAGCCCGCCCCCGCCCCGCTTGGCGCGCATCGACCCGTCGCCGAGCACGGTGTACGAGACCGGCCCGCGGTTGGACGCGACGAGGATCCGGGCAGCAGGAACGGAAGCCATGTCGCCAACCTAGCCATCCGCGGAAACGCTCAAACGTTTCCGTCGGCCACTCTGCAGGGGGCACGCACGTACCCGCACAGCCCGCCACCCGCCGACGAGACCCGCAGTCTCCACGCAGGAGGCGCAGCCCCACTCGCCGACGAGACGTGCCCCCCTTGCCCCTCTCCGCGTAGGAGACGCGTACCCCGCCGGGCCGCTGTCGCGTACGAGACGTGCCCCCTTGGCCCCGTCCGCGCAGGAACGCGTACCCCCACTCGGCCGCTGTCGCGTACGAGACGTGCCCTCTTCGCCCCGTCCGCGCAGGGGCGCGTACCCTCACCGGCCGTTGGCCGCCGATGTGACGTGAGGGGGCGTGGGGGGATGTCCGCCCGCAGTGTCCTGCGTCAGGCCCCGGGGAGCCTTCTGTTGGCGGAGGACGCGGGACCGAGGACGGATATCCGCCCGCGGCCCCGCCCCACGACGTAACAGATGGCGTTCCACCGTCCAGGGAAGTGGCGCAGGTCGTGTTCGGACCATCGGCCGGTGGCCGGCTGAGCGCGCAGTTCCCCGCGCCCCTGAGGGAACCGGGGTGCCGCCCTGTAAGGGGCGCCCCCGGAGGGGCGCGGGGAACTGCGCGGCCAGCCACGACCGACCCGCACACGCAAACCGACCCGAAGGGGCACCCCCACAGGCGAACCCCTAAGCCGCCCTCCGCTCCGCATACTCCGGCACCAGATTCATCGCCGGCCGCTCCTCCACATCCACCGCATACGACCGAGGCTCAAACCCCTCCCCGGTCCGCTCGAACTGCGTAAGCACAGGCCGAACCATCGACCGACCCCCCACATGCCCCCGCGCAAGCCGCACCTGCGCCGTCCGGTAGATCGCCGCCGCCATCCGCCCGAGCGCACGCCCGTCCTGGTGCCGGTGCAGCCGCTCACCCACGTCCACCTGGGCCAGCGCGTCGAGCCCGACGGTGTGCAGCGCGTCCACGAGCAGCCCCAGCTCGACCCCGTACCCGACGGGGAACGGCAGCCGCTCCAGCAGCGACCTGCGGGCCGCGTACTCGCCGCCCAGCGGCTGGACGAACCCGGCGAGCCGGGGCCAGTGGAGGTTCAGCAGCGGGCGCGCCATCAGCTCCGTGACCCGCCCGCCCTCGCCGGGTCGGCCGTCGAGCGGCCGGTCGTACATGGCCTTCACCAGGTGCACGTCGGGCTCGGTGAGCAGCGGCCCCACGATGCCCGCCACGAAGTCGGCCGAGAACTCGCGCAGGTCCGCGTCGACGAAGCACACGATGTCGCCGCCGGTCACGAGCAGCGAGCGCCAGAGCACCTCGCCCTTGCCGGGCAGCGCGGGGATCCGCGGCAGGATCTCGTCGCGGTGCACGACCCGCGCGCCCGCCGCCGCGGCCACCTCGGCCGTGCGGTCGGTGGACCCGGAGTCGACGACGACCAGCTCGTCCACCAGCGGCACCGCCGCCCCGCGCACCCCCATGAGCTCGCGCCTGATCACCGAGACGATCTCGCCGACCGTCTCCTCCTCGTCGAGCGCAGGCAGCACGACGCTGACCGTCGCGCCGCCGGCGCGCTTGGCGGCGGCGAGCTGATGCCGCGGCCGGTCGGCCACCGACGACGATCGCCGGTCCAGCCACCACTCGACCTCTTCCAGCACGGTTCGCGTCCCTCTCGATTCCCTAAGTAGCCCAGAAGCCCCGAAGCCCGGAGCCCCAGAAGCCCAGCCCCTCGGAAGCCCAGAAGCCCAGGCCCCCCGAAGCCCGGCCCCCCGAAGCCCGGCCCCGCAGAACCACGGACCCCCGTCACCATGGAACCCCGGACCCCAGACCCCAAACCTCCCGGCACGCCCGGCCCCACCCCCGCACTCCCACCGCCCCGCACCGCCCGCCGCAGGCCGCCGGACCGGCCGAAACGCAGGCGTGTGATCCATCTCGCGGTTCGGACGACTATCTCAACTATCCCGGACGTCGGTTACAGTCTTGAACAACGCGGATGGCCCCCGCATGCCGGGGCCATTGCGAGACAAACGCACCGGAGCCGCCCACCGGCTCCCGTGCCATAGCGCTCATCCAGAGGGGCAGAGGGATACGGCCCGTTGAAGCCCCGGCAACCCTCCAGTCGGCCACGCCGTGCACGCACGCGGTGCACCGTCCGCCGCGCAGGCGACGGCGAGACCCCGACTAGGGAAGGTGCCAATTCCGTCTCGCGGCGAGACGCGTCGCGAGGAAGATGAGGAGAGAGGGCCTCGCCATCATGGCTGCGCAGTCTTTTGCCGCCGGCAGCACGACCGGCACCACCTCCGAAGCGTCCGGGGCACCCGGAACCGGGACATCCGGAGCCGAGACATCCGGGGCATCCGGAACCTCCGGAACCTCCGGGACCGTCCCCGGCCCAGCCGCCTCCGGGGCCGTGGACCTCGGCCCCGCCGCCGCCCTTTCCTGTCGCGAGTGCGGCGAGCGCTTCCCGCTCGGCCCGATCTTCGCCTGCGAGAGCTGTTTCGGCCCGCTGGAGGTCGCCTACGACCTCCCCCTCGGCGACCCCGAGGCGCTCCGCCGGAAGATCGAGTCCGGGCCCAGCAACCTCTGGCGCTACGCCCCGCTGCTGCCCGTCCCCGCCGACGTCGCCGAGAAGCCCAACCTGAACCCCGGCTGGACCAAGCTCGTCCAGGCCGACCGGCTCGCCGCGGAGCTGGGCATCACCGGCGGCCTGTACGTGAAGGACGACTCGGGCAACCCCACGCACTCGTTCAAGGACCGCGTCGTCGCCCAGGCCGTGGAGGCCGCGCGCGCGTTCGGCTTCACCACGCTGTCCTGCTCGTCCACGGGCAACCTCGCGGGCGCCGTCGGCGCCGCCGCCGCGCGCGCCGGCTTCCGCTCCTGCGTCTTCATCCCGCACGACCTGGAGCAGGGCAAGGTCGTCATGGCGGCCGTCTACGGCGGCGACCTGGTCGGCATCGAGGGCACCTACGACGACGTCAACCGCTTCTGCTCCGAGCTCATCGGCGACCCGCTCGGCGAGGGCTGGGGCTTCGTCAACGTCAACCTCCGCCCCTACTACGGCGAGGGCTCCAAGACGCTGGCGTACGAGATCTGCGAGCAGCTCGGCTGGCGGCTGCCGGACCAGCTGGTGATCCCGATCGCCTCCGGGTCGCAGCTCACCAAGGTCGACAAGGGCCTCAAGGAGCTGATCAAGCTGGGCCTCGTAGAGGAGAAGCCGTACAAGATCTTCGGCGCCCAGGCGGAGGGCTGCTCCCCGGTCTCCACGGCCTTCAAGGCCGGCCACGACGTCGTGCGCCCGCAGCGGCCCGCCACCATCGCCAAGTCCCTCGCCATCGGCAACCCCGCGGACGGCCCGTACGTCCTGGACATCGCGCACCGCACCGGCGGTGCCGTCGAGGACGTGACCGACGCGCAGATCGTCGACGCCATCAAGCTCCTCGCCCGCACCGAGGGGATCTTCACGGAGACCGCGGGCGGCGTCACCGTCGGCGTGACGAAGAAGCTCGTCGAGGCCGGCGTGCTCGACCCCACCCTCACCACCGTGGTGCTGAACACGGGCGACGGCCTGAAGACGCTGGACGCCGTCGCCCCCACCACCGGCCCCACGGCCACGATCCGTCCGAGCCTGGACGAGTTCCGCGCGGCTGGACTGGCCGGCTGAGCCAGCACCCACCGGGCCGGACGAGCCGCCTGGGCCGCCCGCCCCGCCGCCGCCCCCACCCGGCCCCGCCCACCAGAGACCACCACCACGACCAGGACCAGGAAGGTCTGAACATGAGCGTGAACGTCCGCATCCCGACCATCCTCCGCACCTACACCGGCGGCCAGGCCGAAGTGCCCGCCGAGGGCACCACGCTCGGTGAGGTCATCGCGGACCTGGAGACCCGGCACACCGGGATCTCCGCCCGCGTCCTCGACGACCAGGGCAAGCTGCGCCGCTTCGTGAACGTCTACGTCAACGACGACGACGTCCGCTTCGAGCAGGGCCTCCAGACGGCCACCCCGGACGGCGCGGGCGTCTCGATCATCCCCGCCGTCGCAGGCGGCTGCTGACACCCGCCGCTCGACGCCGCACAGCGGGGCGCCCCAGCCGTGGAGCGGGGCGCCCCGTCGGCCTGTCGGGGCCGGGGCGCGACCGCGTCGCCCGGCAGGTGCATATCAAGTGCGCCCCCTTCGTGCCTCCGTGCTCCGGGTAATGCGCCGCCCCTGTCGTCGCTCCTCTCCGTCCCCGGAGGCCTCTCAGCCCCCTCAGGCCTCACGAGTCCGCCCGTCCCGGCGCCTCCCGGAGGCCGCTCCGGCCCGCGGAACCGTTCGACGCCCCGAACCGTCCCTGTGATTGCCCCCTCCGGAGAAGAAGCGGAGGGGGCAATTCAGTAGGATTGAAAGCGGTAGAGTTTGGGAACGCGCCCGCTCGCCCCAAGTCGGGGCCTGGGGGAGTGCGGCCGTTTGCCGTCGAGAAATGGCCAAAGTCCCCGACTCTTTTCAGCCCTTCACGGCTTTTGCCCGGCCCGAATTGCCCTGAGTTCTTGGGAATTCTCCGGCTATTTACGATCTGCGCTGCCCAGATTTCTCGTCCGCTTGACCTGTTGCAGACGGCAGTTGGACAGATACATTCAGCCGCGGTCGACGCGTTCCGGCGCACACCCCCAACCATTTGGGGCGTGAGGTCTGACCCGGGTCCGCGAAGTGCGGTCCTGTGCAAGGGCCAGTAATAGGGGAGTTAGGCATGGCTCAGGGCACCGTCAAGTGGTTCAACGCGGAGAAGGGCTACGGCTTCATCGCGGTCGACGGTGGTGCGGATGTTTTCGTCCACTACAGCGCGATCCAGATGGACGGCTACCGCACCCTGGAGGAAGGCCAGCGGGTCGAGTTCGAGATCTCGCAGGGCCAGAAGGGGCCGCAGGCGGACATGGTCCGTGTGGCCGGCTGAAGCGCCGACTGAATACAGCGACGTTTACCGAAGGGCCCGCACCCCACCCGGGGCGCGGGCCCTTCGCCATGCCGGGGGACGGTCAGCCGGGCGGGAGCGGCTGGCGGCCGACGTTCCCTGATCAGGGGCGCGGGGAACTGCGCGAAGGAGCCCCGTGGACGGTTGGTCGCGCGAGAGGCGGCAGGGGGCTGGACGGGCTGCGGCCGGGGCGCGGGGAACTGCGCGAAAGGCCCCCGCGGCCGGTCGGTCGCGTGAGAGGCGGCAGGGGGCTGGACGGGCTGCGGCCGGGGCGCGGGGAACTGCGCAAAACAGCCCGTGGACGGTTGGTCGCGTGAGGGGCGGCAGGGGGCTGGACGGGCTGCGATCGGGGGGCGCGGGGAACTGCGCAAAACAGCCCGCGGCCGGTCAGCCGCACGAGGGGCGGCAGGGGGCTGGACGGGCTGCGATCGGGGGGCGCGGGGAACTGCGCAAAACAGCCCGCGGCCGGTCAGCCGCACGAGAGGCGGCAAGGGGCTGGACGAGCCCGATCAGGGGCGCGGGGAACCGCGCAACCGGCACGCCGCACGCCGCACGCAGACGCACCGCCCACCCGCCCCGGGCCACCCGCCGCAGCGGAACCTTGCACTCGGGTGGGGAGAGTGCTAATCATTGGCGTTAGCACTCTGAAGGTGAGAGTGACAAAAAGAAGGACCGGGTCGGTGAGGTCCGCAGGCGCCGCGGGGCAAGGAACCGCGGCGGCAGGCAGACCGTCCGTCGCGGGCGCCAGCGCGGTCCGGAGCAATCCCGCCCCACGCTCTCACAGGGCATGGGGAGACCTCTGTTGTCCGGGAGGACCACTTCACATGGCCAAGATCATCGCGTTCAATGAGGAGGCACGGCGCGGCCTTGAGCGCGGCATGAACCAGCTCGCCGACGCCGTCAAGGTGACGCTCGGCCCCAAGGGCCGCAACGTCGTGCTGGAGAAGAAGTGGGGCGCCCCCACGATCACCAACGATGGCGTGTCCATCGCCAAGGAGATCGAGCTCGAGGACTCGTACGAGAAGATCGGCGCCGAGCTCGTCAAGGAGGTCGCCAAGAAGACGGACGACGTCGCCGGTGACGGTACGACGACGGCGACCGTCCTCGCCCAGGCGCTCGTCAAGGAAGGCCTGCGGAACGTCGCCGCCGGTGCCAACCCGATGGCGCTGAAGCGCGGCATCGAGCGGGCCGTCGAGGCCGTCTCCGCCGCCCTCCTGGAGCAGGCGAAGGACGTGGAGACCAAGGAGCAGATCGCCTCCACCGCCTCCATCTCCGCGGCCGACACCCAGATCGGCGAGCTGATCGCCGAGGCCATGGACAAGGTCGGCAAGGAAGGCGTCATCACCGTCGAGGAGTCGCAGACCTTCGGTCTGGAGCTGGAGCTCACCGAGGGCATGCGCTTCGACAAGGGCTACATCTCGGCGTACTTCGCCACCGACATGGAGCGTATGGAGGCCGTCCTCGACGACCCGTACATCCTGATCGCCAACTCGAAGATCAGCAACGTGAAGGACCTCCTTCCGCTGCTGGAGAAGGTCATGCAGTCCGGCAAGCCGCTGCTGATCATCGCCGAGGACGTCGAGGGCGAGGCCCTGTCGACCCTGGTCGTCAACAAGATCCGCGGCACCTTCAAGTCCGTCGCCGTCAAGGCCCCGGGCTTCGGCGACCGCCGCAAGGCCATGCTCGGCGACATCGCCATCCTCACCGGTGGCGAGGTCATCTCCGAGGAGGTCGGTCTCAAGCTGGAGAACGCGACGCTGGACCTGCTCGGCAGCGCCCGCAAGGTCGTCATCACCAAGGACGAGACCACCATCGTCGACGGCAACGGCTCCAGCGACCAGGTGCAGGGCCGGGTCAACCAGATCCGCGCCGAGATCGAGAACTCCGACTCGGACTACGACCGCGAGAAGCTCCAGGAGCGCCTCGCGAAGCTGGCCGGCGGCGTGGCCGTCATCAAGGCCGGCGCCGCCACCGAGGTGGAGCTCAAGGAGCGCAAGCACCGCATCGAGGACGCCGTCCGCAACGCCAAGGCCGCCGTCGAGGAGGGCATCGTCGCCGGTGGTGGCGTGGCGCTGCTCCAGGCCGCGTCGGTCTTCGAGAAGCTCGAGCTGGACGGCGACGAGGCCACCGGTGCCCAGGCCGTGAAGCTGGCCCTGGAGGCCCCGCTCAAGCAGATCGCCGTGAACGCCGGCCTTGAGGGCGGCGTCGTGGTGGAGAAGGTCCGCAACCTCACCCCGGGCCACGGCCTGAACGCCGCGACCGGCGAGTACGTGGACCTGGTCGCCGAGGGCATCATCGACCCGGCGAAGGTGACGCGTTCCGCGCTCCAGAACGCCGCGTCGATCGCCGGCCTCTTCCTCACCACCGAGGCCGTCGTCGCCGACAAGCCGGAGAAGGCCGGCGCCGCCGCCGGCGCGCCGGGCGGTATGCCGGGCGGTGACATGGACTTCTGATCCGCCACCGCGGTTCGGAGGTTCGGAGCTTTTCGCTCACACCAAGGGCGGCATCCCCTCTTCAGGGGGTGCCGCCCTCGGTCGTCTCCGGGGACGGGGCTGTCGGTGGCGGGGCTTCTCGGACGGGCTGTCGGTGGCGGGGCTTCCGGGACGGTCCCTCAGCGGCGGGTCTTCCAGGGAGGGGCTGTCAGTGGCGGGTTGTACGGTCCTGGGCATGGCGATCCGAATCGATCTGACCTTCGACTGCGCGGACGCGCGCGTGCTCGCCGCCTTCTGGAAGACGGCGCTCGGCTACGTGGACGAGCCGCCGCTGGCGCCGTTCGCGACCCGTGAGGAGTGGCTGGCGTCGTTCGGCCCGGAGGAGGCCGGCGACGAGGAGGACGGCGCCTGGCTCTGCGACCCCGACGGGGTGGGGCCCCGCCTGTCGATCCTCAGGGTTCCCGAGCCCAAGACCGCCAAGAACCGCCTGCACATCGACATACGCGTCCCGGGCCACGGCACGGCGGGGGAGCGCTGGGCGAGGATCAGGGCGGAGGGGGCACGGCTCACGGCCGCGGGCGGCAGCGTCCTCGTGGAGGTCGACGGCCATCATCTGGTGATGGCGGACCCGGAGGGCAACGGGTTCTGCGTGGCCGCGAGAGCGGCGTAGTCCGGCCGCGGGCCGGGGAGGCCGCGCGAGCCGCGTCGCCGCGGTGCGGCCTTCGCCGTCGATCCGGCGATCGGTCGGCGGGGGGTGTTGCGTACGGGGAGGCTCAGGCCGCGCTGTTCCTGATCCCCACGACGAACTCCGCCCAGGCGGGCGCCCGGAAGAGGAGGGCGGGCCCTGCGGTGTTCTTCGAGTCGCGCACCGGGACTATGCCGTGGAAGCCGGTGGCTATTTCGAGGCAGTTGGCACCGTCGCCTCCGCTGTGGCTGGACTTCTGCCAGGCGGCCCGGGTCAGGTCGTGGTCATGGCTTCTGTGCTCCATGGGCGTAATCCTGTGCCACTGATTCCATGAGGACCATCGAATCCCATGGCGGAAGTGCAACGGCACCGAGCAGGTCGTAAGTCAGCTGGTATCTGCTGACCTTGGCCGGGTCATCGATCAGCTTTCCCATGCTCGGGCCGTCGACGTAGGCGAGCTTGGGAGCGTCGGGGAAGGACATCAGTTTCAGCGCGCCGTCAAGGCAGGCATGTGCTCCGACGGTGAAGGGAATCACCTGAACGATCGCCCGGTGCCGCCGCGCCACCGCCGCCACGTGCCCCAGAGCCTCCGCCATCACCGCCGCGCCCCCGACCCTCCGGCGCAGCACCGCCTCGTCGAGTACCGCCCACAACATCGGTGTCGTCGGATCGTCCAGCAGCCGGGTCCGGTCCAGCCGGGCGGCCACGAGCTCGTCGATGACCTCCTCCTCGGCCGTGGGCCGGTACGCGCGGAACACGGCCCGCGCGTACGCCTCCGTCTGGAGGAGCCCCGGGATGAGCAGCGGCGCGTACTCCCTGATCTCCGTGGCGACCGCCTCCGCCTCCGCCGCCTCCGCGAAGTGGTCCGGGTACCTCGACCTGGCCGACGCCTCGCAGTTGCGGGTGAAGAAGCCGTCCGTGCCGAGGATCTCGTCGAACTGGACGGCGTACTCCAACTGCATGCGGCGCGTACCGGCCTCCAGCTGGCCGATGAAGGAACCGCTGACGAAGAGCGGCTCGCCCAGCTCCGACTGGGTGAGGCAGGCGCGCTCGCGGGCGTGGCGCAGCTCGCTGCCGAGCATCGCGCGGGGCGAGGAGGTGGGGTCGAGATCCTTCGGGCCCGGCATGGCAGCCTCCCAAACTGTGCCACAGAGAGTGGTGTTGTTCACCGACAGTGGTCAGGGTAGCTCTCCATCCGCCACTCTTTGTGGAGAACTCAGGTACTGAGCGTGGAGTTGGAGGATCATGGTGGCCAAGTCGGTGGAGGGGATCCAGGCCGTGGAGGACGTGGTGAACCGGTTGCGCGGCGCGCTGGCGGCGCTCGGGGTGGTGCTGCCGTCCCTGCGCGTCGACCCGCTGACCGCGGCGAGCGAGGAGCCGTACCCGCTCGTGGAGTTGGGGCGTTGCAACGTCGACACGGCGCAGCGCCTGGTCGCCGTCCTCAGCGAGGTGAGGCGGTGAGCGCCACGGAGCCCGCGGCGGGGGAGCGGCGGCCGGCGATCGGCTCGTACGTGCGGGACGGGCGGGACGGCAGAGTGGGGGAGGTGATGGGGTACGAGGGCGGGTACGTGCAGTTGCGTCCGCCCGGGGGCGGGCGGAGGTGGGACTGTCCTCCGGGGGAGGTGGATGTGGCCGAGCCGGGGGAGGTGCTGCGGGCGCGGGTGCGGGAGGCGAATCGGCGCAAGTGGGTGCCGTGAGCTGCGCTGGCTGTGCCGGGCTCCGGGGTTGGTCTCTTGTGTTGGGTGTCTCGTCGCGGGGGTGTTTGCGCAGTTCCCCGCGCCCCTTGAACCGGCTTGCCTTTTGTCTCGGCTTTCCCGCCATCGGGGGGCGCAGGTGGTCCGGGGCCCTCGCCGTCGCGGGCCCCGGGGGCGGGGCCCGCGACGCTCGCGTGCGGGTCTGTGTCAGAAGCGGCCCGTCACCTTGTCGGGGGTCACCCGGACGATGACGCGGTCCGCGTCGTTCACGGAGTTCGGGTTGGCCTGGGCGTAGGGCATGCCCCGGTACTTGAGGGAGAGCTCGTCGGGCATGCGGCGGTCGGGGTCGGGGGTGACCGTGGCGGTGCCGCGGACCTCGGCGTACCTGTACGGCTCGTCCGGAGGGCTGATCAGGATCGTGACGCGCTGGTCGCGGGCGACGTTCCGGCCCTGCTGGCGGTCCACCGTCGTGGAGAACAGCAGGTCGTCGCCCTCGCGCTTGAGCCAGACGACCGTCAGGTGCGGGCGGCCGTCGGGCTGGACCGTGGCGACGGTCGCGAAGACCTTCTCCTCGTCGACGTACTTCTTCAGGGCGTCCGAGAGCTGGGCTGACACGGTTCGGCGTCCTCCTCTGCGGAGAGGGAGGCGGCGCCCGCACGGCGGGCGTCGCTACGAAAGGTGGTTCCGTGCGCCGCGTGCGGCCGTGTTGTGCCGGCGCACTGATGCCCAACACCCTTTGCGCGTAAGGAATTCCGCGCCGGGAGCCTCCCCGGGGCGCTCGACGGACCCGGGGCGCGGGTCCCGTGCCGGCCGGTGCCCTCTCACCCGCCCGAGCGGGGTGTCCCCCACCTGCTTAGCCCGGCCGGGTCACCCGGATTGCCGGAGCCGCGGAGCTGATCGTTAGTGGAGACAGCGTCACCGACGACGCCTGCCAACTACGAGGGGTCCGTATGAAACGCACGACCTGGGCGGCCGACTGGGCAGCCGGTGCCGCGGTGCTCGCCGCCGTCAGCCTGGCCACCGCAGTTACCACAGGATGTTCCGCCGGCAGCGACAAATCGTCCTCGACGGTGTCACAGGCCGAAGAGAGCGCAAAGGCCAAGACTCCCGCGGCGACCGCGACCAAGCAGGCGGGTGTCGTCCCCACCGCCAGCCCGACCGGACCCGCCTCGCTCTCCGTCCACAACACCGGTCTCGGCAGGACCATGGTCGGCGCGAGGGGGTTCACCGTGTACCGCTTCCTCGCCGACACCACGACGAGGTCCACCTGCACCGGTGCCTGTGCCGCGGCCTGGCCGCCGGTGCTCACCGTGGGCGAGCCCAAGGCCGGCAGCGGGGTCGGCTCGGGCGTGAAGCTCGGCACCACGAAGCGGACCGACGGCGGTACACAGGTGACCGTCAACGGCCACCCGGTGTACTACTTCGCCGGTGACAAGAAGGCCGGCGACACCGCCGGACAGGGCCTCAACCAGTTCGGTGCGAAGTGGTGGGCGCTCGACGCGACGGGCAAGCAGATCACGAAGATGTCGTCGGCCAGCCCCAGCGGCAGCCCCAGCCCGAGCGGGACGAACACCGGCAGCGGCGGGGGTGGCTACTGACCGTCCCAGCTCGGCCGGAACGTTCCGGCATGCGTACGCCCCGTCAGGGGCGCGGGGAACCACTGGTAGCCGTACCACCCCGCGCCCCTTCCGGGGCGCCGTTGCGTGGGGTCACTCGATGCCGACGCGTGCCCCGTCCGAGCCCCCGTGCCCGTCCGCGGCGGCCTTCGCCGAGCCGCCGTTGTTCAGGTTCTGCCGGACGGAGTCCAGGATCGTCAGCCCCTGCCCGACGAGGCCGGCGGCGATCTCGCCGAGGCCGTCCGTGCCGTTGAGGACGTTGACGTTGGCGCCGGCCAGGCCGCCGGACGCCTCCTTCACGATCCCCGGGAGCTGGTCGATCAGCATCCGGTCCAGCGCCACGCGGTCGTGCGAGGCCGCGGCCTCCGCCTGGATCTTCATCCGCTCCGCCTCGGCGACGGCGAGCAGCCTGATCCGCTCGGCCTCCGCCTCCGCGGGCTTGACCACCTCGGCGATCAGTTCCTTCTGCCGCAGCTCCGCCTTGCGCTGGGCCAGCTCGGTCTGCGCGGCCAGCACCTCCTGCTGGGCGTGCGCCTGGGCGAGCGGACCGGCCTGCGCGGCCTCGGCCTGGGCGCGGTCCACCTGGGCGTTGTACTCCGCCTGGACGACGGCCGTCTGGCGGGCGTACTCCGCCTGCTTCCGCGCGGCCTCCTGCTCCGCCTCGGCCGCGGTCTGGGTGGCCTGGGCCTGCGCGATCTGGGCCTGCCGGCGGATGGCCGCCTTGTGCGGCGCCGACATCGCCTCGATGTAGCCGGTGTCGCCGTCGTCGATGGACTGGATCTGGAGCGAGTCGACGATCAGGCCGATCTTCGCCATCTCCGCCTTCGAGGTCTCCAGGACCTCCGTCGCGAGCTTCTGGCGCTCCGTGACGATCTCCTCGACCGTCATCGAGCCGATGATGGAACGCAGGTGGCCGGCGAAGATCCGGCCGGTGAGGATCGCCATCTGCTCCTGGTCGGAGAGGAACCGCTGGCCGGCGTTGACGATGCTCTCGTCGTCGTTGCCGACCTTGAAGGCGATCACGGAGCGGACCGTCAGCGTGATGCCCTGCCGGGTGACGCACTTCTCCTCGACCTCGGCCTCGCGCATCGCCAGGGTCAGAAAGCGCGTCTTGCGGAAGACCGGCAGGACGAACTTCCCGTGGCCGGTCACCACCCGGAAGGGGGCGCCACCCAGGCCGCGCCTGCCACCGGAGATAAGCATCGCCTGGTCAGGGGCGGGAACGCGGTAACCGAACATCCTTCATCTCCTCAGCCCACGCCACCGGCGTCCAGGGCGGTGGCGTCCAATGGATCCGTCCACTCGATGACGTCCACCTGGCGGGTGCCACGGGACTCGATCACGAGAACGGTCGCCCCTCGTGACAGGGGCTCGTCGGACCAGGCGAGGAAGGTCTCGGAGCCGCCGCGCACCCGCACGAGCACCTCGCCGGGACCGGCGCTGCCACGGGTGCCGATGACCAGAATCCCGGTACAGCCGACCACGGCGTCGTCCTGAGCCATCCGGCCTGCCCCTTCCCCCTGGACCTCCGCCTTCGACCTTAGACCCGCGAGGGGGAAAAGCGCATGCAGGTGGGGTGTCGTAGCACGGCCGGAACCGTTCCGGGACCGAACGTGTCCCCGGCTCACGGACCTGCTGGTTCCACTTCGCCCACCGGCCCCGGCCAGGGCGCCCACGCCGGTGTCCAGATCTCCCCGTCGGGGTGCCCGGACCGCCCGGAGCGGAAGTGGTCGCGGAGCGCGGCGAGCGCCGGGTGCGGGTTGTCGCGGTGCCACAGCAGCGAGTGCGGGTAGACCGGCGTCGGGCCGTGCACGGCGATCCGCCGCAGGCCGTGCTCGGCGGGCCAGACGAGGCGGGTCCGCTCGCCGACGAAGGTCGCGAGCCGCGCGGTGACGGCGAGGGTGTCCAGCAGGGGCTCGGTGCCGAAGTCGGGGCCGGTGATCTCGATGGTGAGGCCGAACGCGGCGGCCAGGTCGCCGTAGTAGGCGGCCCACTCGGTTCCCGCGACGATGCCGGGCATCCAGATCCGGTGCCCGGCGAGGTCGGCGGGCGTGACGGCGCGGGCGCCGGCCAGCTCGTGCGCGGGCCCGGTGAGGAGCTCGATGGGCTCGCCGAACGCGCGGGCGGCGCGGATGTCGGCGGGGAGCCGCCGGCCGGGCATGGTGACGGCGCGGAAGGCCGCGTCGACGGTGCCGGACCGGATGGCGTCGACGGCCGCGTCCGCGTCGAAGAGGGTCACGACGTCGAGTTCGACCTCGGGGTGCGCGCGGTGGAAGTCGCCCAGCACGGCGGCCGGGGCGAGCCGCCTGCCGATCACGTCGATGCGCAGCGCGCGGCGGCCGGGGCCGACGGAGGCGACCGCCCGCTCCTCGGCGCGCAGGAGGTCGCGGGCGCGGGGCAGGAACGCCTGTCCGTCGGCGGTGAGCTGCGCTCCGCGCGCGGTGCGGACGAACAGCCGGACGCCGAGCACCTTCTCCAGCGCGGCGATGCGCTTGGAGACGGCCTGCTGGGTGACGGACAGTTCGGCGGCGGCGTCCTGGAACCGCCCCGCGTCCACGGTGGCCACGAAGGTGCGCACGGCGTCGAGATCCACGCCGTCACCGTATCGACACAACGCTCGGTTGTGCTTTCCCGGCGGGTCGGTTGTTTGCCCCCACCGCCCGCCACTCGCTTTGATTCCGACGGTCAGCGGGTCGCGGGGCACGGGTGGCGGGTTCCCGGATCGGCGAGAGGGGCGGCGGTATGGCGGGCAGGCGTGCGCTGGGGCGGCGGTTCGGGTGGCTGTGGGCGGCGTTCGCCGTCAGCTCGTACGGCACGTGGCTCGGGTTCGGCGCGTTCCCCCTGATCGCGATCCTCGTGCTGCACTCCGGGCCGACCCAGGTGGCGGCGCTGGCCGCCGCCGGGCGGGCCGTGGGGGCCGTGCTCGCGGTGCCGCTCGGCCCGTGGGTCGAGTTCCGCCGCAAGCGGCCGGTCATGATCGGGATGGACCTCACCCGGTTCGCGGCCATGCTGAGCGTGCCCGCCGCGTACGCGCTCGGCCTGCTGAGCTTCGTCCAGCTCCTCGTCGTGTCCGTGGTCGTCGCCGCGTCCGACATCGCCTTCAGGGCGGCCAGCGGCGCGTTCCTGAAGACGCTCGTGCCGCCGGAGGACCTGCTCGTCGCGAACGGCCGGTTCGAGTCGACGATGTGGACGTCGGCGGTGCTCGGACCGCCGCTCGGCGGCGCCGCGATCGGGCTGTTCGGCCCCGTGACGACCGTGGTGGCCGACGCGGCCAGCTACCTGCTCTCCGCGCTGGGCCTCCGCGCCGTCGGCGGGAGCGAGCCGCGCCCCGCGCGGACTGAGGGGACGCGGCTGCGGGCCGGCGACCTGCTCGAAGGGTGGCGCCACATCCTCACCCACCCCGGGCTGCGCCCGCTGTTCTTCAACGTGCTCGCGGTCAACAGCCTCATCATGGCGAGCGAGCCGCTGCTCGCCGTGCTCCTGCTGGGCCGCCTCGGCTTCGCGCCCTGGCAGTACGGCCTCGTGTTCGCGCTCCCCTGCGCCGGCGGCCTGCTCGGCTCCCGCCTCGCGAGCTGCCTCGTGACGCGGTTCGGGCAGCACAGGGTGATCCTCTTCTCCGGCGTGCTGCGGGCCTGCTGGCCCCTCTGGCTGGCGTTCGTCCGGCCCGGCCTGGCCGGGATCGTGCTGGTCATCGTCGTCCAGTTCGGCCTGGTGACGTTCTCCGCCCTGTTCAACCCCGTGCTGTCCACCTACCGGCTCGACCACACGGAACCCGGCCGTCTCGCCCGCACCCTGTCGGCGTGGTCGGTCAGCACCAGCGCCGCCATCGCGGCGATGACGGCCCTGTGGGGTCTGCTGGCCGCCGCCACCGGCCCCCGCACCGCCATCGCGATCGCCGGTGTCCTCCTCCTGGCCACGCCGCTGCTGCTCCCGCGCCGCGAGCGGGCGGCCGCGGGTACGCCCCTGGACGTGTCGCCGGACACGGGGGAGGAGGCGGCGAGCCTCACCTGAGGCGAGGGCCCACTCGGGGCGAGCGGCCCCACCGCGGTGCTCCGCCCCGGTCACCAGGGCCGGAGCGGGGTCGTGAAGACGAGTTCCGTGCGGTCGGCGGGGAGGGTGATGTCCGACAGCTCCACCACCCGTCCCGCCGTGTCGAAGCACCTCTTGCGCAGCAGCAGGACCGCGGCGCCGGGCGGGAGGTCCAGCTCCCGGATCTCTGCGGCGGTCGGCGGGCGGGAGGTGACGCGGTCCTCCACGCGGTCCAGTTCGATGCCGACCGTGGCGAGCTGGTGCGGGGTGCCGCCGGGCCAGGGCTCGCGGGCCTCGGTCAGCAGGTCCGGGTTGGCCGCGACCATGTGCCGCACCAGCCGTGAGGTGACCAGCGCCAGCGGGGCGCGCTCGGCCGCCGGGCGGGTGCGGTAGGTGCGCTCCACCAGCACCGTGCCCTCCGGCACCCCGAACGCGGCGGCGAGCGCGGGATCCGCCGGGACGTCCCTGTATGACGCGTGGAAGACCAGCTCCGAGGCCGGCAGCCCGGTGTCGTACTCCATGACCCCGGACCGCGCCCGCCGCTCCTTGGGGAACCGGGCGCGGTCCTTCTCCCACTGGTAGCGGAGGTTGGGGCGCGTCCAGCGGATACGGGGGGTGGGGGGTTCGTGGGGGTCTTGAGGGCCGCGGGGTTCGTGGGGTTCGCGGGATTCGGAGGGCTCGTGGGGCTCGTAGGGCTCATGGGGCTCGGAGGAGTTCTCGTGAGCCTCGGGCATCCGCCGTCACCGTCCCGTCGGGCACCACCACCAGCGTACGTTTCGCGGCATTATGTCACTTTTTGGCGCCGGTCGGCCGGGGTGAGGCGTGAGGGGTGGGGTGTGAGGGGCGAGTCAGCCCACGTGCACGCGGGGCCGGCGCGAGCGGTCCGGTTCCGCCTCGCGGAGGACCTCGCGGGTGACCGGTGCGACCTCGCCCTGGCCGAAGAGGAAGAAGCGGAGGAAGTTGGCGAGGGGACTGCCCTCGGTCCACTCGAAGTACATGTGCGGCAGCCCGCCGGTGGTGTCCCGCACGTGCAGCAGCAGCGCCGCCAGGGCGTTGGGCACGGACGCGCTCTGCAACGTCAGCACCCGGTAGCGCCCGTGCAGGACCTCGCCGTGCACCCTCAGGTCGGCCTCGAACTCCGACGGGTCCGCGATCGAGACCTCCGTGAAGATGAAGTCCTCCTGCGCCGGGATGTCGTTGTCCTTGCGGATCTGCTCCAGCTTGTCGCGGTACTCGGCGATGTCGCGGCTGTCCGGCTCGTTGGCGATGAAGCGGATCCTGCGGTGCGCGATGTCGCGCACGAAGCGCTCGGCGAGGTCGTCCAGCTCCACGTTGGTCACCCGCAGCTCGAAGGAGCGGGCCAGCCGGGAGAGCAGCGACACCAGGATGATCCCGGTGATGAAGCAGGCGCCGATCTTCACGCCGTCCGGGCGCTCGATCACGTTCACCACCGTCGTGTAGAGGAAGACGGCGGAGATGATCCCGAAGCCGACGGTCCAGCCGCGCTGCCCGGCCCTGCGTGCGGCGATGGTCACCGCGATGGCGGCGGAGCTGATCAGGACCAGCACGCCGGTGGCGTACGCGCCGCCCTGGGCGTCCACGCTCGCGTCGAAGATCCAGGTGACGAGGAACGCCACCAGCGTGAAGACCAGCACCATGGGCCGCACCGCCCGCGCCCAGTGCGGGGCCATGCCGTACCGCGGCAGGTAGCGCGGCATCAGGTTGAGCAGCCCGGCCATCGCGGACGCGCCCGCGAACCAGAGGATGGCGATGGTGGAGACGTCGTAGACGGTGCCGAAGCCGTCGCCGAGGTAGCGGTGCGCGAGGAAGGCCAGGGCGCGGCCGTTGGCCTGGCCGCCCCGCTCGAACTCGTTCTCCGGGATCAGCACGCTGGTGATGAAGCTGGTGCAGATGAGGAAGCAGCTCATGATCACGGCGGAGGTGGTGAGCAGCTTCTTGGCGCCCCTGATCCGGCCCGCCGGCTTCTCCTCGGTGTCGCCCTTCGAGCCCTCGACGTGCGGCATCACGGCCACGCCCGTCTCGAACCCGGACAGGCCGAGCGCCAGCTTCGGGAAGACGATCAGCGACACGCCGAGCATGGCCAGGGGGCTGCCGTGCTGCGCGGTGAGCGCCGCGGACCAGTCCGTGATCACGTGCGGCGCGACGATCACGTGCCAGATGCCCACGCCGACCACCACGGCGTTCAGCACCAGGTAGGCGGCCACGAGGACGACCGCGACGCCGATGGCCTCCAGGAAGCCCTTGAGGAACACCGCGCCCAGCAGCGCGATCAGCAGCAGGGTGATCAGCATCTGCCTGCCGTGCAGCACCTCGGTCAGGTGCGGGTTCTCCACCAGGTGGGTGCCGGCGTCCGCGGCCGACAGGGTGATGGTGATCAGGAAGTCGGTCGCGGCGAAGCCGAGCAGCGTCAGCACGAAGATCTTGCCCTGCCAGAACGACAGCAGCCGCTCCAGCATCGCGATCGACCCCTGGCCGTGCGGGCTCTCCTCGGCGACCCGCCGGTACACCGGCAGGGCCCCCACGAGGGTGACGATGACCAGCACGATCGTGGCGATCGGCGACAGCAGGCCCGCGGCGAGGGCGGCGATGCCCGGCTGGTAGCCGAGGGTGGAGAAGTAGTCGACACCGGTCAGGCACATCACGCGCCACCACCGCTGGCCCTTGTGCGGGTGCGGCGGCGCGGCGCTCGGAGCCTGCGCCTGCGCCTGCGCCTGCCGGGCACCGGCCATGTCCGACAGCCCCTCCAGCATCCATGCGCGCAGCCGGCTCAGGGGGGCGGCATCGGTGGGGGCCATCGAGGGGCTCCTGATCATGGGTGGCGCTGCGGGGCGCTGCGCTGGGCGGGCGGCGGCTCGGTCAGCGTATGTAATGGGGGTGCGCGAACCCGGCGTGTCGGTATCTGGCGGACGAAGTGAGAGAAACGTCTCGGGGTGCCGCGTCGGTGCGCAGTTCCCCGCGCCCCCTGTCGATTCGGGCTTCGCCCGATCCGGTCCGTCGAGCCTCTTGCGGCCTGTCGCCCGACCACCTGCCAGTGGGCGCGGGTCGCGCAGTTCCCCGCGCCCCTTTTTGGGTCGAGCCGCTTGCGGTCGTTGCCTGGCTGCCGCCGGGTCGTGGTTGCTCGCGCAGTTCCCCGCGCCCCTTATCAGGCCTTGCCCCTTGCGGTCGCGGGTCGGCTATCGCTTCGTCCTGGTTGCTCGCGCAGTTCCCCGCGCCCCTATCGGGGCGCAGGTCCGGGGCGCAGCCCCGGCTTGCAAGGGGCGCGGGGTGGGGGTGCCTCCCACGCCCTCAAGGCAGTGGGGGAGCGACCAGCCACGACGAGACCGTCAGATCGCCACCGTGCCGACAGGGGCACTGCCTGCCGTAGCGGTCCGCGCCTACTCCAGGCCCGACACCTTGAACACGTCCGCCGCCGCCTCCCGGTCGATCCGCTCCGACAGCCGGCGCAGGGCCGCCTCGCCGCTGACCAGGAATCCGAGTTCGCGCGCGGTACGCGCGTCCTCACTCAGGCGGTGCCACAGGTGCGGGTTGGCGGCCAGGACGCGGGCGTCGACGTCCACCCGGCCGCCCAGCGCGTCCCGCAGGACGACCCGCTGGGAGATGCCGTCCGACCAGCGCACCGAACGCAGCCGGTCGGTGCGGACCAGCCGGCCGTGCAGCAGCCCGCGGGAGGCCAGCCAGCCGGGGCCCGCGGTGACCCGGGCCGGGAAGAGCACCAGGAACAGCAGGACGGCGAGTGCCGTCCACACCCCGGCCCGCCACCACGTGAGGTCGCCGATGCCCCGGTCGACGAGCAGCAGGAGCCCGAGCAGCAGCGCCGGACACAGCAGTGCGCTGCGCAGGCCACCCGCCCAGTGCCGGTCGTGCGCCGCCCCGGCGGGCTCCGCAGTGCGCACGGCGTCGTCGCGCCCCACCTCGTCGAGCCCTCCCATGAGCCGAACCGTAGACAGCGGATGGCACGGGTCAACGGACCTTGACGTCCGTCATACGGGTGCGATGCGCGTTCTTGTCGCGGCGTGGCGCCTCTGGACGGCCTCTGACGTTGACGTGCCATCACACCCCGGGCGCCACCCCGGGCGCCCCACACGCCTCACCCGTACACCCCTGCCACAGACGCCCCGAGTCCCCGTTGACACCCCCGTGCCCCTCGGCCATGGTCCGGGCAACTGAAGCGCATGAGCCAGAGACCCGGCGCACGGGCTGACCAGCACCGCGGCCCCACCCACCCCGGGTAGCCCTCTCAAGCCGGCCGCTGGTTCAACGCCCAGTTCTACTGCGGCTGGGGCTCCCTCTCGTCGACCAGCGGCTACGACGCCGTCGCCAAGGAAACGGTCGAATAGCCCCATGGCGTGTCAAAACGTCATACGGGCCGGTCAGGGCTACGGTGAACTGATGGCCCGTCAGGCCGCGGCCCGTCCGAGCTGAGGACGGCACTCGGTGGGTGCCGGGTGCGTGACCGGGCGCCGCCCGTCCCCGACCGCAAGGGCAACCATGCGCTTCCGTCTCACCGTGCCGAGCGTGCTCAACCGTGTGCCCCTGGCCACGAACTACCCCGCCGCGGTCATCGTGGTGCTCCTGGCGCTGAGCCCGTACCTGGTGCTCACCACCGTCACCACCCTGGCCAGCCCGGTCCTGATGCGGGCGCTGGGCGCCACGACGTTCGAGCTGCAACTGGCCGGGGCCATGTCCAACGCCGGCTACGCCTTCGGCGCGGTGGTCTCGGCCGACCTGACCCAGCGCCTGTCGCGGCGCACGGTGTACCTGCTGGCCGAGGGCGGCTTCATCGTGGGCACCATCGTGGTGCTGAGCGCGTACGGCATCGAGCAGTTCATCGCCGGCGTGATCCTCCAGGGCGCCGCGACCGGCATGCTGCTGGTCGCCTCGCTGCCGCCGCTGATCCTCCGCCACGGGATGGACCGGCTGCCGACCACGGGTGCCGTGGTCAGCCTCGGCTTCTTCGGCATGGTGACCGTCGGGCCGCTGGTGGGCGGCCTGATCGGCGAGTACGACGGATGGCGGCTCCTGTACACCGGGATCGCGGTCATCGCGGCGATCGGCCTGTCCATCGGCCTGCTGACGTTCGAGCCCAACGAACCGTTCGCGCCGGGCAGCGCCTTCGACTGGTGGGCGATTCCACAGGCGTTCGGCGCGTCCTTCCTGCCGTTCTTCGGCGTCGCCTGGCTGGCCCGCGGCACCTGGTCCGACCCCGAGTTCCTGGTGCCCCTGTTCGTCGGGGTGTTCTTCGGCATCTCGCTGATCGGGTCGCAGTACCACACGCGGCACCCGCTGATGCCGGTACGGATCATCACCAACACCCTGCCCGTCACCGGTGTGATCACCGCGATGGTGGTCGGCGCCTGCTTCACCACGCTCCTGGAGCTCAGCGAGACCTACCTGCTGAGGATGTCCGGCTTCTCCGCGGTCAAGACCGGTGGCCTGCTCACCCCGATGATCGTCGGCGTGATCGTCGCCTCCGTGATGTTCTACAGGTGCGTGAGGACGAAGTGGACGCCGGTGCTCGCGCTCACCGGGATCCTCAGCATCCTGGCGGGCGGGGCCCTGCTGCTGGGCGTGGACCAGAGCGACGCGGACGTCCTCATCCCCCTGTCCATGGTGTTCCTGGGCTACGGCGCGGGCGCCGGCGTCACCCCCGGCCTGTTCCTCGCCGGTTTCTCCGTCACGGCCGCCCAGCTCGGCCCGACCTTCGCCCTGGTCGAGCTGCTCCGCTCGGAGGCGGCGTTCCTGATCGGACCCGTGCTGGTCCACCTGGCGCTGACGCACTATCCGTCCTTCGCCGACGGTTTCCAGATCTCCGTGGCGATCACCATGGCCATCGCCACGCTGGGGGCCGTCATCGTGGTCTCCATCTGGGCGGCGGGCGCGGCCCGGCTGCACGCCCCCGACCTGGTGCGCTGGTCCACGGGCCAGGGGACGGGCTTCGACTCGCCGCGCATCGCGGCACGGTTCCGGAATGGCTGATCCGCTGCACGGCGGCCCCGGACCGCCGTGCCTTCCCGGTTGGCCGGCGCCGCCGGGACACCCGCTCATCGCAGGTTGGCCGGCGCCGCCGGGACACCCCCTCGTCCCCGGTTGGCCGGCGCCGCCGGGGCACCCCCTTGCTCCCGCCGCAGCAGAGACCGGAGGACCCGCATGACCACGTACCTGATCAACCAGCTGCGCATCCCGGGCGGCGTGCCCGGCGAGGACGGGCTGTCCTACCTGGAGCAGGTCGAGGACACCGTCCGGGCGTACGGCGGCCGGTGGCTCGCGCAGGGCGCCGTCGACGTCCTCGAAGGCGCCTGGCCGGGCCTGGCCGTCCTCCTGGAGTTCCCGAGCCACGCGGACGCGCGGAACTGGTACGACTCCCCGGAGTACGAGCGGATCCGCCCCCTGCGCACGGGCAGCTCCATCAGCGACATGGTCCTGATCGACGGCGTCCCCGCGGACTTCACGGTCGCGGGCTTCGCACGCGAGATCCGCGCGATGACGGGGGCGGGCGGGGGCTGACGGAGCGGGGTTGACGGAGCAGGCCGGAGCGGCGGGCGGCCTCGCTCGCGGAGCCGGGCCGGGCCGGGAAGCCCTGCGGTTCACGCACCCGTCGCTTACAGGCCCGCGGCCGGTCCGTCCGGTCGCGTCCGCCGCTGGTCGATCATCTCGCGGGCGAGTTCCGCGGTCTCCGGCTCGGGCAGCCGCTCGTAGCCCTCCTCCGTGATGACGGAGACGATCGGGTAGATGCGGCGGCCGACGTCGGGGCCGCCGGTGGCCGAGTCGTCGTCGGCCGCGTCGTAGAGCGCCTGGAGCGCGGCCAGCGCCGCCTCGCGCCGTGACATGTCGCGCCGGAACAGCTTCTTCAGCGCGGCACGCGCGTACGGGGAGCCCGAGCCCTCGGCGTGGAAGTCGGTCTTCTCGTAGGGGCCGCCGGTGACGTCGTAGCTGAATATCCGACCGTGCCGGCCGTCCGGGGCGACCTGGTCGTAGGCCGCGAGCAGCGGGATCATGGCGAGCCCCTGCATCGCCTGGCCGAGGTTCTGCCGGACCATGGCGGCCAGCCGGGCCGCCTTCGCGTTGACGGTCATGGGGGCGCCCTCGATCTTCTCGAAGTGCGTCAGCTCCACCTGGTAGAGCTTCACCATGTCCACCGCGAGGCCGACGGTCCCGGCGAAGGCGACCGCGGTCCAGTCGTCCGCGGGGTGCACCTTCTCCAGGTCCTTCTGCGCGATGACGTTGCCCATCGTGGCCCGCCGGTCGCCGGCGATCAGCACGCCGTCGCGGAAGGCGAGGGCGAGCACGGTGGTGCCGTGCGGCAGGCCCCCGGGCGAGACGCCCGGGGCGGCATCCCGGGGGACGGCCCGGTGGGGCCGGAGCAGCTCGGGCCGGTGGGCGGCGACGAACTCGGTGAACGACGAACTCTCCGACCCGCTGAAGTACCCGTCCTGCGACGGGCCGGCGACCTCACGCGGTGCCATGCGACCCCTCCCTCGTCCCCGTGCGCGCACGAGGCTCCCCACTCGCGGCTCCCCCGACCCCCGATTCCTACCAGATCCAGCAGACGGGAAACGCTCTCGGCCGCCTGTACGGGGCCCGGGGCATGTCTGCGGGGGGCCGGCGCTGGGAAGCATCCGAAGGGCATGTGTGGCCGTGCATTATGCCTGCTCGTAGGGCCCGGTGTACCGAAAACCCGCAAAAAAGTCATCACATGACAAATGCTGTGAGACGATCCGCGACGTGGCTGTGAGGGGACGGGACACGCCCACGCGCATCGCTGCGCGCGGCGGGCGACGTGGCATGGGGGCCGGCAAGGGGATGGGTACCCGAGGCCGTTGGGGACAGGTGCGCGACGTGCTCCGCCGACGTGCCGTCGCCTTCCTCACCCTCCCCGCAACCCTCGTCCTGTGCCTGGCACTTACCGGGGCGTCGGGCACGGCGGATCCGTCTTCGTCGCGGCACCACGGAGAGGGCCACCACGGGGGCGGGATCCACCTGGGGCTGTGCATCCACATCGGCCTGTGGCTGAGCTCGGCGGACTGGACGCGGCACCACCACCACTGGCCGTGCCCGCCGCCCCCGCCACCGTGCAAGCCGACGCCGCCGCCCACCACGCCGCCGCCCACGACACCGCCCCCGCACACCCCTCCGCCTCCGCCGCCGCCGTCGGAAGGCGCGACGCCCACGCCCACGCCGCCGGCGCCCACGCCGACCCCGGGACCGCAGAAACCGGAGACCCCAGGCCCGTCGGGCGAGGCCGCGGCGCCGCCGGCCCCTCCGCCGCCACCCGCGTCATCCGCACCGGCGACGGACCCCCCGTCCGCACCCGAGCCACCGGACCGGACCTACCAGGCCGCCCCGCGGCACAAGAGCACGCTCGCCCAGTCCCACCACGGCGGGGCACCGCTGACGCTCACGGTGCTGGTGATCACCGTGCCGGCCGTCCTGGCGGCGGCCGTGCTGCGCCCGCGCTCCCGTTCGTCCCGTAGCACGCGGTCGTCCTGACCCGTCCTGACCAGCCGGGATCCGAAGACGAAGGATTCCGGGAACCAGGCCTCGCAAGAGCCTGACCAGCCATGGGGGTTGTCCATGTCGGAATGGGTGGTACTCGTCCTGGCGATGGCGCTGGTGTGCGCCGTGGTCGTCGCCGTCGTCGTGCTGCAGCAGCGCAGGATCGGGGAGGACGACGACCCGTCCGAGACGCCCGACGTCATCGAGTACATGACGATGATGATCGGCGTGATCTACGCGATCGTCCTGGGCCTCGCCATCGCCGGCGTCTGGGAGGCCAGGAGCGCCGCGCAGGACAACACGTTCAACGAGGCCCAGGCGCTGCACGAGGTGAGTGCCCGCGCGCAGGTCTACCCGGCGGCGGTCCGGGACCGCGTCAGGTCCGACATCGACGCGTACGTGTCCTACGTCGTCCACACCGAGTGGCGGCACATGGAGGAGCAGCAGTCCCTGTCGCCGCACGGGACGGAGCTGCTCGACCGGGTGCGCCACGACATTCTCGACCGCGAACCGGCAAGCGAGGCCGAGAGCCAGAACTACCAGGCGATGGCCGACCTCGTCGCCACCGCCGACGCGGCCCGCAACACCCGCGGGCAGAGCGCGGGCCCCACGATGCCCGGCGTCGTCTGGTTCGGCCTGATCGCGGGCGCGGTGGTCACCGTCGGCCTGATGTTCACCCTCCAGATCAGGCGCTCGGCCCGCGAACTCGTCCTGGCGGGCACCTTCAGCGCCCTGATCGTCTTCCTGCTCTTCCTCATCTGGGACCTCGACACCCCCTTCGGCCAGGGACTATCCGCCACGCCCCAGCCGTTCGTGGACCTGTTCCCGTCGGTGGGGTGAGATCCGGCGGGGTGGGATCCGGCGGTGCGCACGCGACCCGTACCGCCGTCGGGCCGCATATCGTCCTGGGTATGACGACTGCACCGGACATAGTCGAGGCGGGGGCATGATCGGCCGACTGATGACCATGACCGCGCACCCGGGCAGGGGCGGCGACCTCGCCGACATCCTGCTGAGGGTCGCGGCGGGCCTGCGCGGGTTCCCCGGCTGTGAGCTCTACCTGATCAGCCGCGACGCCTCGGTTCCGGACACGGTGCACGTCACCGAGGTCTGGCACGACGAGGCCAGCGCCCAGGCGGCCCTCACCGGCGAGCCGACCGCCGACGCACCTCGCCCGGCGGACGTCCTCGCCCTGCTCGCGTCACCACCGCAGCGTACGGAGCTCACTGTTCTGGGGGGAGTGGGGCTGGCCGCCGGGTGACGAAGGTCCCACCAATCCCCTCCGGGGGACTGCCGTTGCGGGCGGTTGTCGTCCGCAGTCCGCCCTGTCAGGGCCACGTGCGCTCGATGCGGTCGTGTCGTACCGCGTAAGCCGCCGGACCGCCTCTCTCGACGGCTCGGTGTATCGCGTCGCGGCGTGCATGGAGCCGTTCGACCATCTCGATGCTGCGAAGCTGCTGATTGTCCAGGTAGAAGAGCACCGCCTCGTGCTCCAGAACAGGCTGGATCTCCAGGTCACGTGTCTTGATCCGACCGTCCTTCGAGAGCGGGACCCAGGACCGTTCGAGGCCATGGCTGATCTACTCCTGGTCGGGTATGTCCTGGCCGTCGTCGGGGAAGACGTCCCCGATGCGGTGGACAGTCCATCCGCAGGCAGTCAGTCCATCGGCGACTCGGCGCCCGAGATTCCGATCGAGGAAGAACTCAGGCGGCAAGGCGCACCACTGCGCGGCAGAGCGCATCGACTTGTTCAGGCGTCATGTCGAAGTCGTAGGCGATGTCCTCGACCGTCTCCCCGGCCTCCCAGAGATCGGTGATGGCCTTGACCGAGACACGGTTCGCGGCCACCACCGGGAGGCCGTGGCCGAACCTGGGGTCGATCACGACCGGTACGGATGCCGGGTACTGCCGCAGTCGCAGGCTGGACGGGAAGTCGTCGCCCGGCTCCCAGCTCAGGTAGCGGAGATAGTCCGAGACCACTTCCTGGATGGGGGCTTGCCCGTCCCGTGCTCTACGCAGATCCCCGAAGCCGTGTTCGATGAAGATGTCCACGCCGTCCGTCGCAATCCGTTGGGACACGAGCCCGTACGGCGTACCGAAGGCGTCCCGTACGGCGGCAGCCGCCTCCCTGATCTCGCTCATCCGCAGTCCGAGGGAGCGGAGCGAACGAAGGGCGTGCGCCTCCGCCACGGCGATGAAGGGCACCGAAGGCTGTCCCCTCCGCACCGGCTGCACCTGATGGACCAGTGGCGTTCCGGCGGCCTTGCCCTTCAGCCAGGAGGCGAGGGTCGACTGGGGGATCTCGAGGTAGGAGGCTGTTTCCTTGGGGGTCAGAAGCCCGTCGCTGAACCTGTCGACCATGTCCTGCCTCCTCTCAGCCCTGCCTTCACATCGTGGCACAGCCAGCTCGGCACGCCGGGCATGTTCGGCGTCGAGCTCCTTCAGCTCCTCCAGGCCCGCGGCGTACTCCTCCTCGGTGATGGGTCCATGCTCCTTCTCCAGCCAGTCGACGAGTTCCCGGAGTGGATCCAGGCCATCGCTCATGTCTCGCTCCAGGTATCGGGCCACTTCGAGGCCTCCGAGCGTCGACGAGATCAGGGTCTGACCCTCGGTGAAGTGCGCGCACGGTGCGGCGATGCTCACAGGGGAGCCGTCCGGCAGGGACAGGACGTACGCCGCGACGCCGACCGTGATCGCGCTGCCGCGGCGTTGCGCGAGGGCGTTGGAGATCACCGTGAAGTCGGCGGTGAGGCGGGTGCGTACGTGGATCACGCCGGAGGTGGGAGTACCGGCGGAACCGGCATGGGCGCGCAGGCGCGCGTTAGACTGCGGGTCAGCCATCGGGAAGGGTTTGCTTCCTGATCGGTCAGGCCCTCGTTCGGGATTGCCGTCCCGGCCGGGGGCCGTAGCTTTTACGGTTGTCGCGGCGAACGTAACCGTCCGTGTCCTCCGCCTGCAAGCTGGTCACCCTGACGGGTGAAACGGGCCGGGAAGGTGGGTGGGCGGTAGTTCTTTGTCCCGGTTCTTTGGGAGTTCAGTGGGCCACCGGACCCTCGTGGACAAGGACCCGGCGGCCCGGGAAGACGGACGGTGACCGGGGCCCGGTCGGCTCAGACGCGGTGGCTCCCGGCCTTCAACCCACCTATGAAGACGGCCCAGGAGCGGGTCCGGAAGGTCAGGACGGGGCCGTGGGGGGCCTTGCTGTCACGGACGGGGACGGTGCCCGGGAATGCGTCGGCCACCTCCACGCAGTCGCCGCCCTCCTGATTGCTGTAGCTGCTCTTGCGCCAGGCGGTACGAGTCAGGTCGCCTATGAACGCAGTCCAGGCAGTGGCCTCGAAGGTCAGGACGGGACCGTGCGGGGCTTTGCTGTCACGGATGGGCACGACGCCCGGGAATCCGTCGGCCACCTCCACGCAGTTGCCGCCCTCCTGATTGCTGTAGCTGCTCTTGCGCCAGACGGCGCCGTTCAGATCGGGACGGGACCTTCGCTCCATGGTGGTTGCCCTCCATCACGGATCGGATCATGTCGAGCGACATGAGCGGCGGCAGAGCTGCCGCCCGCAGCCGATCGTAAGCCAGCGCGAAGGCCTTGACCTCCTCCGGATCCTCGATGAGTTGCCCGTAGTGGGCGCCTTCCGTGTAGGCCATCTCCGAACCGTCCGGCAGCGTCAGGATGGTCAGGGAGCCGCCCATCGCGTCGTGCTCGCCCTGGTCGAACGGCAGCACCTGCACGGTGATGTGCGGCTCCGCGGCGGCGTCGAGCACCCGCTCCAGTTGCCGCCGCATCACGAGTTGCCCGCCAACTGGGCGCAACAGCACCGCCTCGTCGAGGACGACCCACAGTTCCGGCCGGTCGGGCGAACGCAGCCGTTCCTGTCGTCCCATGCGGGTGGCAAGCCTCTCCTCCAATTGCTCGTCGCTGCTGAGGGTGCGGCCGACGCGCAGCACGGCCCGCGCGTACTCCCTCGTCTGTAAGAGACCCGGCACGACGTGGGCCGCGTACTCACTGATGCCCACCGCCCGCACCGAGTGCCCGATGAACGCCTGCGCCCAGTCCGGAAACGCCTCCCGATACACATACGGCCACAGGTCGACCAGCAGGTCGTCCGCCCCCAGGGCGACGTCAAGCGCCCGAGCCAGTTGCAGCGTCGGCCTCGCTCCGGAGGCCCGCTCGATCTGCGTGATCCTGCTGGCCACGACATGCGTCAGCATGCCCAGTTCGGTTTGTGTAAGCCCCGCCGCCAGCCTGAGCCTGCGCACCCGCGACCCGAACAGCGCCGCCATCGACGTACTGGGATCGATTTCGCTGGCCAAGGGATCACGTCCGTTCCTTACGAACCGAAAGGTAAGGCTCCGTCACCTTCCGACCCTAGGACGGTCTGCCGAACCTTGAGTACGGAACGTGATGACTCGCGTACACCGCGGGGCTTCACCGGGCTCGACGGACAAGGACGGACAAGCGTGCTGACGAAGACGACCACCACGCGCGACGAGGAACCGCGACCGGAAGCGGCGGGCGTGCCCGAACGCCGAGAGTTCAGGCGCCAGTTCACCTCCTCACCCCGAAACGCGCGCCTCGCACGCCGGCTTGCGGTGCGCCGCATGGAGGAGTGGGGGTACCCGCCACCGTCGGACACCTCGTGCACGGTCGCACTCCTCGTGGCCGAACTGAGCGCCAACGCCGTGCTCCACGGCCGCGTCCCGGGACACCACTTCGCCCTTTGCCTCAGCCTGGACGGGACGACCGGCGTGGTCCGCATCGAGGTCGCGGACGCCGCAGGCGTGAAGCGTCCGCCGAAGGCCGCGCCGCCCTCCTGCCCCGGCGGCGAGTCGGGCCGCGGCCTGCTCCTGGTGAACGCCCTGGCCACCCGCTGGGGCTCGGCCCCACGCGACCCCCTCGGCAAGACCGTCTGGGCGGAGGTGGCCACCGGGGACGGGGCAAGGTGACGGGTCGCCCGGCCCGGCACCCCATCCCGTTACGCCAACGACTTCCGTACTGCCTCGACCAGCGACACCGCGCGAGGGTCCTCGGCGCCCTCGACGATGTTGTTCATCACGTAGCCGAAGGCGATGCCGTGGTCCGGGTCGGCGAAGCCGAGCGAGCCGCCACGGCCCGGGTGGCCGAAGGAGTGCGGTCCCGTCAGGGGGGTCATCTCCGTGGGGAGCATGTATCCGGAGCCGAAACGGCTCGGGATCATCATGACCTTGTCCGGGCCGGCGGCCTGCTCCTCGGTCGCCGACGCGAGGGTGTCCGCGGTGAGCAGGCGGACGCCGTCCACCTCGCCGATCACCGCCGCGTACATGCGGGCCAGCGCCCGCGCGCTGCCGATGCCGTTGGAGGACGGGATCTCCGCGGCCTGCACCTCGGGCGAGCCGAAGTCCATCTCGGCCGGGTCGGTGACCGCGAAGGCGCGGTTGGTGAGGGAGTCCGGGTCGAGCGTGGCGGCGACGATCTCGCGGAACTCCTCGGGGATCGCCTCCAGCGGGACGGACGCCGGGTCGAAGTCCGGCTTCGTCGACACCATCCGGCTGACCCGCTCGCGCTCACCGGCCGGCAGCCCGATGAAGAAGTCCAGGCCCAGCGGGGCGGCGATCTCGTCGGCGAAGAAGCGGCCGGGTGTGCGGCCGGACACCCGGCGGATCACCTCGCCGACCAGCCAGCCGAAGGTGCGGCCGTGGTAGCCGTGCGCGGTGCCCGGTGTCCACTGCGGTTCCTGGGCGGCGAGGGCGTCCACCATCGGCTGCCAGGCCAGTGCGTCGGCGAGCGGCACCGGCCGGTCCAGCGCGACCAGGCCCGCCCGGTGGGACAGCAGCCAGCGCACCGGGATCTCCGCCTTGCCGTTCGCCGCGAACTCGGGCCAGTACGCGGCCACCGGCGCGTCCAGGTCCAGTTCGCCGCGCTGGGCCAGCAGGTGCGCGGCGGTCGCCGTCGCCCCCTTGGTCGCCGAGTAGACCAGTTGCAGCGTGTCCCGCTGCCACGGACGGCCGGCGTCGGGGTCGGCGGTCCCGCCCCACAGGTCCACCACCGGCCGGCCGTCCCGGTACACGCACACCGCGGCGCCGATGTCCCCGTGCCGCTCGAAGTTCGCCGCGAACGCCTCCCGCACCGGCTCGAACCCGGGTGCGACCTCACCGTCGATACCGTCGATCGTCGTCATACGGCCCATCCTGGCACCGTGCCGCGCACCGGACACGGGCGGTTGAATGGCGGCCCTATGTACCACATGGCGATGCTGTGCCCATGTCCATGGGGCCGTTGACATGGACGCACCCCTAAATGTGTATGTCCCGCATGAGGTCCAGGTGAGCCATCAGATACCTGCCGCGACATCCGGGGGGAACGAGTCCGGGCGGAGAGCAATCGAGCGTCGGGCGGGGGCCACCGGTCATCCGGTGGCGGTCTGCTTGGCGGCGTCCTGGGGCTGGGCGGCTCCTGACGCCGGGCGGGGCGGGGTTCACCGGACGCGGTGAACCCCGCCGGGGCCTTGCCACGGCACATCACCCTGCCGTGGCAAGGCCCCCCCTGTGTCTCTCGGCCTGTGTCTCTCGGCCTGTGTCTCCGGCCTGTGTCTCGGCTTGCGTCTCCGGGCCCCTCTCGGCGCCTGATCAGTGGCATCCTCACATTCAGGGGCGCCGTCCTGTCGAACGGATGAGGGCAGACGCGAGCGAGGGAGCGAGCGCACCATGAGCACCCCATCCGAGCCGGCGGGGCCGGAAGGGCCGGCTGAGGGCCGGTCCGGCGAGCAGGTACGCCACCGGTCCGAGGACCCGGTACGCCACCGGTCCGAGGAGCCGGAGCACGCCGGGTCCGGCGAGCCGGGAGACGGGGTCCGGCGAGCCGGGACATGCGGGAACCGACCCGGCCCTGAGCGCGATCATGAGCGAGCGGCGCCAGCTGACCAACCTCGCCTACCGCCTGCTCGGGTCGCTGGCCGAGGCCGAGGACGCCGTGCAGGAGACCTACGCCCGGTGGTACGCGCTGACCCCGCGGCAACGGGACGGGATCCGAACCCCCGGTGCCTGGCTGACCACGGTCGCCAGCCGCGTCTGCCTCAACCTGCTCGGCTCGGCGCGCGCCCGGCGCGAGCGGTACGTGGGCCAGTGGGTCCCGGAGCCGCTGCCCGACCGCACGGAGTGGATCAGCGGGCGCCCGGGCAACGCCACCGCCGACCCGGCCGACCGCGTCACCCTAGACGAATCGGTCAACATGGCCTTCCTCGTCGTGCTCGAAGCGATGACCCCGGCCGAGCGCGTCGCGTTCATCCTGCACGACGTCTTCCGCTACCCCTTCGCCGACATCGCCGAGATCGTCGGCCGCACCCCCGCGGCCTGCCGCCAGCTCGCCTCCTCGGCCCGCCGCCGCATCCGCGCGGCGGAGCCTCCCGCGACGCCGACGGCGCAGCAGGCCGGCGTCATCAGGGACTTCAAGCAGGCGTGGGAGGCCCAGGACATCGAGGCCCTCATCGGCCTGCTCGACCCGGACGCCACGGCCATCGGCGACGGCGGCGGCCTCGCCAGCGCCCACCCCCACCCGATCGAAGGCCGCGAGCAGATCGCGCGCCTCTACATCGACATCGCCCGCACGGCACCCGAGGCGACGCTCCTGGAGCGCACGGTCAACGGCCGGCCCGGGCTGGTCGCGCAGGAGGACGGCGTCACGGTGACGGTGTTCGCGTTCGAGGTCGCGGGCGAGCGGATCAGGCGCATCTGGGCGGTGCGCAACCCCGAGAAGCTCCGCCCTTGGACGGGGACGGGCACGGGCACGGGGACGGGGACGGGCACGGGAACGGAGACGGGGACGGAAGGCTGACGGGGGTGGCCCGGAGACCGGGGAGCCGGGGGCCCGGCTCGGCTCACATTTCGCCGGCCTGCGGTGTCGGAAGGGTGTACCCCCGATACGGCAAGGAGATCAGCATGGAAGCCCGTCTCGACCACCAAGGCAACCCGGTCGGCTCCAAGTTCGTGAAGCACATCGTCTCGGCCGGCAACGCCGTGTGGGAGTCGGCGCTCCCGGCCGCCACGCGGCACCTGGTGGAGATCCGCGTCAGCCAGATCAACGGCTGCGCGTTCTGCATCGACATGCACACCAAAGACGCAGCGCACGCCGGCGAGACCGCGCTGCGCCTCAACCTGGTCGCGGCCTGGCGGGAGGCCACGGTCTTCACCGACGCGGAGCGCGCGGCCCTGGAACTGGCCGAACAGGGCACCCGCGTCGCCGACGGCGCCGGCGGCGTCACCGACGAGGCCTGGGCGAACGCGGCCAAGCACCACGACGAGGACCAGCTCACCGCCCTGGTGTGCCTCGTCGCCGTCATGAACACGTGGAACCGGCTGAACGTCATCACCCGGCAGCCCGCCGGCGACTACCAGCCTGGTCAGTGGGGCTAGCGACACCGCTCGGCGCCGGGCCGGGCCCGGCACCGAACGGTGCCGGGCCCGGTCGGATCGGGCCATGGGCGGGCCATGGGTGACGGTGTCCGAATCCCACCCGGCCCGGCACGTTCCCTACAACCCAAGGGACGGGTGAGCCGTCGTACACGGCGTCGTACAAGCCCACTTCCACCTCAGGAGAACCACGCGATGCGTTTCAAAAGGGTCGGAATAGTCGTGGCCGCGGTCGCCGCCCTGGCGATGGGTGCCATGACGAGCAGCGCCTATGCGGGGACCGGGCCGGCGCCCGGGGCGTCCTCGGGGGAGAGGACGGCCGTGCGCTCGACCGCGCCGTCCGCCGCCGGCAACCCGGCGAGTGCCCGCGCACAGGCGAGCGGGGTCTGCGACGACGCCTACCAGATCGGCGCGACGACCTACCTCGGCGACGACGGCAACGGCGGCCACTGGGTCTCCCTCAAGCAGTTCTACTCCCCGAAGTGCCAGCAGAACTACGGCTACATCTGGGTGTGGGACAGCTACCTCACGCAGTACCCGGACCCGTACGAGATCCGTATCGGCGTCTGGGACAAGGCCACCAACAAGGTGTTGGGCCAAGTGATCACCAAGGACACGCGGGCGCAGGAGTTCTGGTCCCAGGGGACGAGCACCGTCAAGGACTGCACGCGCGCGGACGGCTACTTCATCTCCCCGGTCGAGAGCATCTACACCCAGACCGCCCTGCGCTGCTGATCCACTGATCCACTGATCCGCTGATCAGCAGGCGGCTGATCCACTGCCCCACTGATCAGCTGGTGGCAGATCCACAGATCCGCGCACAGCCCCGATCGGCCCGGCCGGCGCACGCAGGGCCGGGCCGATCGGGCCGGTGGTCGACGCCGGTGGTCCGTATGCCCTCGTTGTGGAAGGGCTCGCCCGCGGCGGCGAGAAGGCGCTCCCGCGAAGGGGCTCTGCCGGGTTCGCGCATGGGTGGCCTCCTCGACCCTCCTCGACTCTCCTCGTCCCCTGTCGCCCGTCGGCGTCAGCCTGCCTCAGCCGGACACGATCAGACCCTCGACGGGGCCGGACAGGGCGCTCTTGAAGTGGCGACTGGAGTCGTCGGCGAGGAGTTCGGTCTCGCCGGAGGCGAGGGCGTTGACGATGTCCGCGGCCACCTTGGCGGGGTCGTTCTTGGCGCCGGGGAGGTTCCGGACGAGATCGGTGTCCGTCAGGCTGAGTTGGACGCCGAGGACCTGGGTGCCCTGCGCGGACAGTTCCGCCCGCATGGTGTTGGTCATGGAGATCAGGGCCGCCTTCGCCGCGCCGTGGGTGCCCGAGCCGGGGAAGCCGGCGATCCACGCCGTCAGCGAGTGGAGGATGACGAGCGCACCGCCGCCGCCCGCCGCCAGCACGGGGGCGAACGCCTTGGCGACCCGCAGGGGCCCGAAGGCCACGATCCCGAAGACCCGCTCGACCTCCTCCTGGCTGTCCTGGAGGAGGGGGCCGAACGTCATGATGCCGGCGTTGTTCACCACGATCTGAACGTCGGCGGCGGCCCGCGCGAGCTCGCCGGCCGCCCTCGGGTCCCCCAGCTCGAACGCCAGCGGCACGATCCTCTGGTCACTCTCCGCGATCGGCGTCCGGGACGTGACGTACACCTTCGCCGCGCCCGCGCGCAGCAGTTCCTGGGTGATCTCCCTGCCCAGCCCGCGCTGGCCCCCGGTGACGAGGGCGGTCGCACCACTGACGGTAGTCATGCTCGTACTCCTTGGTAGGGCTTGCGCCCTCGGTGATGGGGCTCGCGCCCTCGGTGATGAGGCTCGCACCCCTCGTCGTTCAACAGAAGCTAAGATCTCTTAGCTTCTGTTGAGCATGACGTCACTCGGCGACTGAGTCAAATATGCTGTTCCTTATGTCTTGGATCGCGACGGAAAGGTTCGAGGCCCGGACCGCTCCGGCCGGCCTCGCCCTCGTACAGGAACTGATCAACACCCACGCCGTGGAGCGCGGTCCCGGCGCCGACCTGCTCGCCGACCGCGCGCCGGCGCAGGAGTGGCTGGCCGGGGCCGCTCGGCAGTGGGCCGAGAGCAGGGGGGCCGACGCTCCGCAGGTGTCCCTCTCGGACGCCGACGTGGAGGCCCTGCGGGACCTCAGGGCGCTGGTGGTCGAGATGCTCGCGGTGCCCTTCGACGAACGGCCCGCCGGCGCCCCGGGCCCGTTCGCCGGCCTCACGGGGCGCGCCCCGGTGGTCCTCGTCTCCGACCCCCAGGGGCGGGTGGGGCTGATGCCGTCCGGTACGGGCCTCGGGTGGCTCGAATCAGCCGTGTGGTCGGAGATCCTGCTCGCCCAGCAGAGCGGCGAGTGGGCGCGCCTCAAACTGTGCCGCGAATCCGGCTGCCGCTCCGCCTTCTACGACACGTCCCGCAACAGCAGCGGCGTCTGGCACAACGTCCGCACCTGCGGCAACATCGCGAACCTCCGAGCTGCGCGCGACCGGAAGAAGCAGCGGACCACGGCGGACGGGGGCCCCGGCCGGGGCGGGGAGCCGGCGGGCGCGCAGGAGGCGGCGGACAGCCGGGGAAGGGCGTAGGACCCTCAGGGAGGGGCGTAGGACCCTCGACGGCCCGGGTCCACCCGTGCCAGGATCCAGGCATGATGACGACCCGAAAGGTCCATGCCGCGTAGACGGCCCCGAACCCTGCGCATCGAGCAGTGGAAACCGCCGCACGGCCTCTACCGCCAGATCCCCTGGCCGACCCGCGTCGACCGCCTGTTCCCCAGGACCGTCTCCGCCGTCCACCGGGCGGAGACACTCCGCTGGGGAGACGAGTCGGGCATATGGCCGGGTGCCACAGCGGCGGCACTCTGGTCATATCGCCGATTCCTCGGGCGCCGGGGCCGGCACCTGTACGTGCTCAGATCCCGCTGCGGCTGCTTCGGCTGCGAACTCGAAGTGAACGTGACCGTGGCGCGGGACGTCCTCGAACTGGTCGTGCCGACGCTTCCCCGCCGTGCCCGCGCCGAGTTGGAAGAACTCCTCGCGGACCTGGACGAACGGCTGTGGCGCCGGACCCTGCCCGATCCCACCGCGACCAGGAACCCCGGAAGAGCCTGGTGGCACACCAGGATCGTCGACGAGACCAGCCATCTGTGAGGGGCGAGGGAGCGCCGGGACGGGCAGCCCCGGGACAGGAAGTCCGGGGACAGGAAGTCCGGGGGCGGGCAGCCCGGGGGCGGGGAGCCCGGAGGCGGGCAGCCCCGGGACGGGGAGCCCGGGGGCGGGGGCCGCCGGGTCCGCGGTTCGACGAGGGCCTGTCACCGGCGCGCGGGCGCGGTCACCGCCGCCCGTAAACCAGTGGCGTCCGCTCGGACGAGCCCCCTAGCTTGTGCGCTCGTGACCGACGATCCGAGGACGGCCCGCCCGAATCCGCCCGGCCTCGGGCGGGTGTTCAACGAGATACCGGAGCTCTACGACCGGGTCAGGCCGGGATACCCCGACGAGCTGTTCGGGGACCTGGCCGCCCTCACCGGCATCGGCGCGGGCTCGCCGGTGCTGGAGGTGGGCCCCGGGACCGGCCAGGCGACGCGGTCCCTGGCAGCGCTCGGATGCACGGTGACCGCCGTCGAGCCGGGCGCGGACATGGCCGCACTGGCCCGCCGGCGGACCGCGGCCTTCCGCGACGTCGGCGTCGAGACGTCGACGTTCGAGGAGTGGGACGACCGCGGCCGGCGCTTCGACGTCCTCGTGGCCGCCTCGTCGTGGCACTGGGTCGACCCGTCGATCGGCTGGCGGCGCGCGCACGACGTGCTGCGCCCCGGAGGCTGGATGGCGCTGCTCGGCAACGTCGTCGTCCGCAGACCCGGAGAGCCGGAGGTCTACGCCGAGACGGCCGACCTCCACGAGCGGTTCTCGCCGGGGAACCCGGGCTGGGGCCATCCGCCGCTGGAGGACGACGTGCGCGCCACCGGCGGGGGCTGGGGACTGGTCGAGGGCCCCGGAGGGCTGTTCGGCCCGACGACGGTGCGCTGGTATCCGGCCGTCCAGTGGTTCGACGCGGAGGGCTTCACCGATCTCCTCCGCTCGACGTCGCTGTACCGGAGGCTCGACCGCGAGGTCCGTGATCCCCTGCTCGACGCCATCGCCGAGCGGATCCGCACGCGGATGGGCGACCGGGTGCCACGCCGTTACCTGAGCGTCCTGCGGGCCGGAGCGCGCCTGGGGTGAGTCGGGTGGAGTGAGTTGGGTGAAGTGAATCGCGCGGAGTGAGGTGCCCGGAGTGACGTGCCCGGAGTGGGGCGGGGCCTTTCTGCGAGATACCGGCGCCACGCCGCGTGGGGCCTCACCCCGCGTCCGGCGGTACCAGGGAATCGGCCAGGTCGGCGAAGTCGCGGATGAGCGGGGAGCGGCGCGTGGCGGTCCAGGCCAGGCAGACCTGGCCCGGTCCCAGGCCGTCGACGGGGACGGCGACGACGTCGCGGCGGGTGTAGAACGCGGCGGTGGACAGCGGCAGGACGCAGATCCCCGCACCCGCCGCGACCAGCTCCAGCTTCTCCTCCACGCTGTCGATGGGCGGGACCTCGGCGCGCTCGCCGGTGCGCAGCTCGCGGGCCACGTCACGCCACTCCGGTACCGCGTCCGGGTCCTGGAGCAGATGGTCATCGGCCAGATCGCCGACCGTGACGGCGGACTTTCCCGCCAGCCGGTGGTCGGCGGGCAGCACGGCGAGGCGGGGCTCCGCGAACAGGGGCTGGACGTGCAGGCCGCTCTGGTCGGCGGGCAGGCGGACGATGCTGACGTCGGCCCGGCCGTCGCGCAGGACCTCGACCTGGTCGTTCCAGCCCGTTCGCAACAGCCGGACGCTCAACGCGGGGTGCTTCGCCGTGAGCGCGCGTACCGCGGGGGTGACGGTGATGCCGGGCATGAAGCCGATCGTGAACGTCGGCCTCTCCGCGGCGGCCGCGGTCACCCGGCGCACCATCGCCGCGGACGCCGCGAGAAGCGGCCTCGCCTCGTCGAGCAGTTGCGCCCCGGCGTCGGTCAGGACGCTGCCCCGGCGGTCACGGCGCAGGAGCCGCACGCCCAACTCGCCCTCCAGCGCGCGTACCTGACGGGTCAGGGCCGGCTGGGCGATGTGCAGCCGCTCCGCGGCGCGACCGAAGTGCAGCTCCTCGGCGACCGCCACGAAATAGCGCAGTTTCCGCAGGTCAACATCCATGCCGCTGCCACATCCAGACGTCGCGCATCCGCTTCCCTTCCCTTTGTACTCCGCCGGTGTACTCCTTGTACTCCGGCGGTGTACCCCGCTGCTGTGCCCTGCCGGTGTGCCCCGCCGGGGGCCCGTACCCGGGCGGCACGCGGCGAGGCGCGGCGCTCACCCCTGCGCGAAGACGGACAGCGGGTCGGTGTGTGCGGGTACCCAGCCGAGCTCGGCGCCCGCGCGGGCCGGCGTGAGCTGCTGGTCGAGGGCGAAGGCGTCGGCGACGGGGCCCATCTGCTCCCGTGCCTGCTCCATCGTGAGGGACCTGGTCCTGCCCTCAAGGCCCGCGCCGTGGCTGACGGCCTCGGCGACCTCCTTGGCCGTCGGGTTCACGCCGCCGACGCCCGCGTAGACGGATCCGGCACGCGCGTGCAGGGCGGCCGTGTACAGCTCGGCGAGGTCGTCGACGTGGACGAGGGCCCAGTGCTGCGAGCCGCCGCCGATGTGGGCGACGGCGCCGGCCTCGACGCCGGGCCGGGTGAAGAAGACGTCGATGAGGCCTTTTCCTCCCCCGTACACGAGGCCGGCTCGGATGACGACGGGCCGGCCGCCGCGTGCGGCGCGGCCGAGGACGGCGTCCTCCACCGGGTGGCGCCAGGCGACCAGGGCGGGCGGGTTCCACGGCGCGTCCTCGTCCACGACACCGTCCGTGTCGCCGTAGACCCAGGTGCCGCCGGTGTGGACGTACGTGCCGGCGCCGATGCCGTCCTGCATCGCGGTGGCCGCCGCGAGATCCTCCTCGCCCGTCTCGGCCTGCGCGAGGTGGATGACGGCTTCGGCGTGCGCGGCGGCCTCGTTCAGCACGTCCAGGTCGGTGAGGCCGCCGCGCACGGGCTCCGCGCCCAGCGCCTGGACGGCCTGAGCCGCCTGCTCGCTGCGGGCCAGGGCCCTGACCGTGTGGCCGTGCCCGAACAGCGAACTGATCACGGCTTTGCCGATGTAACCGGAGCCGCCGGTGACGAAGACCTTCATACGGTGATTCCCTTCCGTTCTTTCCCTCCGGAGACTTCCGGAGTCGGCCGGAGTTTTTCCGGGGCGTTCCGGAGCCGCCGGGAGAGCTTTTCTCTGCTGCTCCATCCTGGGATCTGCCGCGCACCCGCGTCCAAGACCTGTTCCGCCCCCTGTGATGCCGCTTCGGCATGAGGACTGGTCGCAGCGGGGCTGCCACCACCGGCCTGGCCTCGAAGTTCTTCGTGGTCGACGGGTGCGTGCGAGGCCTGTCGCCCGACGCCGGCGAGAGGTTCGGCGATGCCTGATGATTAGTCCGCTGATGCGTTTTCCAGGCGCGTGGATCTCGTTAGTCTTGGGGGGTGTGTTCAACGGCCCCGAGTGTGCCGGGTGAAATGGGGCCACGGAGGGTATCGGGATGACGAGCACCCCTGAAACGGCTGGGAAGACCGCTGCGAAGACCGCCGCGAAAACCGTTGCGAATATCGCTGGCAACGCCGCCGGAAATTCCACTGGCAATGCCGCGGCCAACGCCGTTGCAAAGAAGAGGCGGGTAACCGTCGATTTCACGCACGGCAGGTCCGAGGGCACCCCGCCCGCCGTCGCGCTGGTCGGCTCCGACGGGACGGTCCTGGCGTGGGGAACGGGCTGCCGGCGACTGCTCGGCCACCGTGCCGAGGACGTCGTCGGGGAACCGGTGACGCGGCTCCTGGCCGCCCCTGACCGGCCGGTCTCCTGGTCCCCGACACCGGGGGCCATAAGCCGGCGCGGTGCCCGGAGCACCGCGCGCGCCGCGGTGGAGCTCAGGCACCGCGACGGCGGCGTCCTCCGGGTGGCCGTGGAGATCATCGGGCTCACCGGCGCGGACGGCGAGCGGTGCCGGCTCGTCGCCGCCATGGGGCCGGCGGACAGCGCGGAGGCGGCGCCCACGGCGGACGCGGGCGGGTCAGAGGCGGAGCGGGAGTCGGAGGCAGGGGCAGAGCCGGGGAAGGAGTCAGGACCGGAGGCCGGGGCGGGGCCGGGGGAGGAGTCAGGGCCCGAGGAATCAGGACCGGAGGAGTCAGAGCCGGAGGCGGGGGCAGAGCCGCGGGAGGAGCCAGGACCGGAGGAGCCACGATCGCAGGAGCCGGGACCGCAGGAGTCGGAGAAGGGAGCGGAAGCGCTCCTCGACCTCTGCCCGCTGTCGGTGACGGTGTGGGACACCGACATGCGGCTGGTGTGGGCGAACCGCGCCGCGCGCCAAGTGGCGGGGCTCCTGGACACGCGCGCCTCGGGGCCGTCGCCACGACTGGTCCTGCGGGGCTTCGACCGGACCGTCTCCGAGCCGGTGATGCGGGAGGCGCTGGGGTCGGGGGAGCCGGTCGCCGACCACGTGGTGCGGTGGGTGTCGCCCGAGGACGGCCGGGAGGCCGTGTTCTCCGCCTCCCTGGTGCCCCTCGCGTCGGGCGACGGCACTCCGGTGGGCCTCGTCAGCATCGCCCTGGACATCACCCAGGGATGGGAGCGCGACCGGCTGGCCCTGCTCGGGCGCGCGGCCCACCGCATCGGCACCACCCTCGACGTGAAGACGACCGCGCAGGAACTCGCCGACACGGCCGTCCCCGTCCTCGCCGACTACGTCGCCGTGGACCTGGCCGAGTCGGTGCCGCTCGGCGGGGAGCCGCTGGAGCGGATGTCGGAGGGCGAGTTCGGCATCCCCGTGTTCCGGCGCGCGGGCGTGGCCTCCGCCCACGAAGGGGTGCCCGAGGCGCCCTTCTCGGTGGGCGACGTGGTGTACGTGCCGCCCACCTCCCCGTACCTCGGCGTGCTGCGCGAGGGCCGGTCCCTGCTCAGCCCCATCCTCGAAGTGGGCCGCGGCACGTGGCTGGACCACGATGCCGTCCGGCGGCAACGCGTCCTCGAAACGGGCATCCACTCGATGATGACGATCCCGCTCAGGGCACGCGGCAAGGTCCTCGGCATCGCCGTCTTCGCCCGCAACGACAACGTGGCCCCCTTCTCCCAGAGCGACCTGCTGCTGGCGGAGGAACTCGCCATCCAGGCGTCGCTGAGCCTCGACAACGCGCACCGGTACACCCGCGAGCGCGCGGCGGCCCTCACCCTGCAGCGCAGCCTCCTGCCGGAAAGGCTCTCGGGCGGCAGCGCGGTGGACCTGGCCAGCCGCTACCTGCCCTCCGACCGGCACGAGGGCGTCGGCGGGGACTGGATGGACACCATCGAGCTGCCGGGCGGCAGGATCGCCCTGGTCATGGGCGACGTCGTGGGGCACGGCATCCACGCCGCCGCCACCATGGGACGCCTGCGCACGGCGGTCCACACCCTCGCCGTCCTCGACCAGCGCCCCGCGGCCCTGCTCGACCACCTCAACGACGTCACCGTCCAGCTCGCGCAGTCCGGCACCTGGACCACCGACTTTCCGTCGATCTCCGGTGCGAGCTGCCTGTACGCCGTCTACGACCCGGCCGAGCACGTGTGCACCGTGGCCCGTGCCGGCCACCCTCCGCCGATGCTGGTGACACCCGACGGCCGCGCGAGCATCGTCGACACACCCGTGGGCCCGCCCATCGGGATCAGCACGGGCCCGTACGAGTCCGTCGACCTCGAACTCCCCGAGGGCAGCCTGCTCGCCCTGTACACCGACGGTCTCGTCGAGTCCCGCCGCATGGACATCGACGCCGGACTCGACCGGCTGCTCGCGGCACTGGAGCGGCCACCGGCCGATCTCGACTCCCTGTGCGCCCGCGTCATCGCCCTGATGACGGCGGACTCGCCACCGGAGGACGACGTGGCACTCCTGGTGGCCCGCACACGCGCCGCACGCTGAGGCCGGCCTCCGACTCGAAGGCGGCCCCGTCTCGAAGCCGGCCTCCAGCAGCCGGTGGCTGCGGATGACCAGGGCGCCGGGGATGTTGTTCCAGTCCGCCCGGATCTCCGCGCCGAGCACGTCGAAGTTGACCTTGTTGTCGTCCCCGTCCTGCTTCCCGATGTGCGCGTCGAGGAACATCTCGCGGATCCGGGCCGAGGTGGGGACGTCGAATTCGAGGTCGAGGAAGTACCAGCCGCCGCCCGTCCCCGCGTGCGCGCTGTGGGTGGCGGGCGGCAGATCCCCCGGATAGGGCTTGACGGTCGTGCCGTACTGGTCCTCCAGCCACTTGTACTTGGGCGTGCCCGGCTGTCCCGGCTCGACCGGTACGCCGTTCGCGTCGACGAGGGTGGTGGTGATGTCGGACGGCTTGACCGGGAACTCGAAGGACGTCTGCTGGGCGCGGAGCTCGGCGAGTTCGGCGTACGCCCGGCGCAGGGCGGCGCCCGGTTCCGGGACGACGATGTCGTGGGTGAGGCGGAGCCCGTAGCGGTACAGCCGGACCCGCCACTTCCGCATCAGGCTGAAGTAGTCGACGCGCACCGGCTGGGGCGTGGTGTTCTTCAGGGTCCGCGTGGAGGTCTCCTCGGTGCCCGTCTCCGTCTTCGTGGAGATGGTGACCTTGTGCTCCTGCCGCGAGCGCGAGGACGCCTTCGACGTGGTGGCCCGCGCGTGCTTGACGCTTTCGGTCGCCGACGCGGACTTCGAGTCCTGCGCGGTGAACCCGGTCGTGCTCGACCCCGAGATGATGGGGATGCCGCCCTGCACCGTGCCGGTGATGTTGAACTGGTTGGAGTGCTGGCTCTGGGACGGCGTCGACTGCGAGATGTCGGTGTTGTCGGTGACCCCGGTCTCGCTCACCTCCTCCAGGGAGTCGGTGACGATCGTCGTGAACTCCTTCGAGGTGACCGACCACTCCTTGTGGACGACCGCGGTCTCCTCGCCGGGCGCGAGCGGGACCGTGGAGACGAGCTCGCCGCGTTCGATGCCGCTCGGCACCATCTCGATGCGCTCCAGGTTGAGCATGCCGACGGGCGGCACCGCGGCACTCGCGTCGAGGGTGCGCAGGGCGACGATCGCCGAGTTGAGCGACTGGGCGGCGGCCGCGATGTCCTCGGCGCCCGGGATGCCCTCGCGGCCCTCGGCGCCCTCGCCGGACGGGGATGCCCCTGGCCCCCCTGCCCCTGGCCCCCCTGCCCCTGACCCCCTGTGCGTCCCTGAGCTGTTCGGCGCGCACGTTCACCAGCTCGTCCGCGAACGCCCTCAGCTCGGCGGACGGCAGCGCGGACAGAGCGGCGATGTCCGGTTGCAGCGCGGGGACCAGGGGGTCGGCGAAGGCGGTGAGCAGGTCGAAGGTGCCGGGGGAGACGGGTGGCGTGCGCTCGGCGGCCTGCGTGCGCGGCCGTGCCCAGCCAGGCGTCACCGTCGTCGGACAGCAGCGGCCCGTAGGCGATCAGCTCGTCCCGGCCGGCCGGGACCGCGAGGTCGGCGGCCTGCCCGGTGCCGAGGCCGAGCACCAGATACCGGTTGCCGCCGGTCCGGCCGCCGGGGAACTCCCACATGGTGCGCCCCAGCGTGTTGCGCCACCGCCGCAGCAGCACGTCCCGGTAGGCGCCGGCCTGGTAGTTGGGCTCGTCGAAGGCGAACGCGCGGGCGGCGGCGGGACCGGGCAGGTCGACGATGTGCACGCTGCCGGTGAGCGTCTCACCGTCGTCGGCGAAGGTCGGACCTCGGGCGATCATCGCCTCCGCGTACCGGTCCATGTAGGACCAGTGCTTCTCCGACAGCTCGTAGCGCAGCGCCAGTGAGCCGGTCCGGTCGCGGTGGTAGCAGAGGAACTCCACGGCCCAAGGATCGCCCCGTTCCTGCCGGTTGTCCTCTCTCATGTGTCCGGTCTCGTGTGTCCGGTCTCATGTGTCCGGCCGGACACGACGTGCAGCTCCGCGGCGCTGACCCCGCCACCGAACCCCGTGCAGCCGCCGCAGCCGGTGGATCTCCCACCAGGCCAGTGCCGTCACCGACACCGGGCCCCCGAGGAACACGCAGACCGCGAGCGGCACCGGGCCCGGCCCCAGCCCGTCCGACGACAGGCGGAGGAAGGCGAACACCCAGACCAGGGCGGTGGTGACGAGCGCGGGAAGCACCGCGTGGACGGCGGACAGGTTGAAGGCGTGGCGCAGCGCCGGACCGGTGGCGAAGGAGAGGAAGAAGATCACCCACCAGAACGGCGCCCAGCACACGAACATCACGGACATCCAGAGCAGCAGCCCGAACAGGCCGTTGACGCTGCTGGGCAGCAGCCCCATCACCGGGCCCGCCGCCGTGAGGATGATCGGCACCAGCGTCCAGGCGCCGAAGTACCACAGGGCCGACCTGCCTGCCGGCCACAGCTGCGTCCGCATGGCCCGACGCGTGTCGGGCCGGGCCGCCCAGAAGAGCAGCGCCACCACCACCACGGCGCTCAACAGCGCCAACCAGGGTGCGAACAGCAGCTGTTGCAGGAACTGCCCCGGCAGGTCCTGCCAGCCTCCGAACGCGGCCAGCAGCGCCACCGAGATGACGAGGGCCAGCCAGGCCCGCACCTGCTGCGCCCGGGACACCTCGGGATCCTCGACCCAGCCTGCCGGGTGTACGGGAAAGACCCGACGTGCCATGCGGCGGGCCGTGCGGGCCAGTTGGTAGGTGACCAGCAGCGGCACGGTCAGCCACCACAGGAGCGGGAAGACCAGCACCAGCACCACCCGGGGGTGCACCTGCTCCCGCCGACCCCTCAACACCTCACCCGGCGGCGGCCATTCGTCCTCCCGCAGGCGTCGCCACAGCGGCGTGTACGGCAGTGGCGGGTCGCCCGTGGGGCGTGGCCCACCGCTCGCGGGCGGCGGCCCGGACGGGCGGGGTGAGTCGATGCTCATGGATGTCCCTTCCACGCTCCCGGAGACAGACGCGCCCGGTCCGGCCACGGTTCCCGATGGCAAAGCCCGTGCTGCCAGGGCGCGCGGTCGGTCGGCAGCCGCTCCCCGAGCCGACGGTTGCGTTCGCCGATTGCCCTCGTCGAATCCACGCGCCGTCCAGGATCGTGCCGATCTCGACGACCAGGGAGTGCCCAGCCGCGAGCGGCCGGTCCGTCAGCAGCCGCCAGTCCGTCAGCAGCCGCCAGTCCGTCAACAGCCGGCAGAACACCAGGAGGCCACCACGGTCGACGGTTACGTCGAGGCCGCTGAGATCGTGGCGGTACGGGGAACAGGCTCAACGACCGGTGACGAGCAGCCAGATCCCGATGGCCGTGAACAGGGTGCCGCCCGCGAAACGAGCCGCGACCTCCCCGATCCGTCTCCTGCGAAGGTCGATTCGCGCGCCCCTCGGGGTCTGGGGAAGGTAGCGCACCGGGACCTCTCCGCCCACGGGAAGACCCTTGACTCCGGATGACCCGGCCTGGAACGTGTGCCGACCACCCTGCGCGTCAACGAATTCGACCACCGCGAAGTGGACGGGGCCACCATCTCGTCCGGAGTGTTGCACGCGGTGGCGGACCACCAGGCCCCTGACGGGGATCCCCTCGCGCTGGAGGCGGTGCTGGACCACGGCCTCATGGATGCCGAACCCGAGGAGGGTGAGACCTGCCAGCAGCGACATCGCAACCCACACCGCTGCCTCCCCTTCCGTGCTGTGCACGACTCCCCGGGTGCCGCCTGTCGCAGGCGTGGACGCTGCATCGACCGGAGGCGGTTCCTGGTGCAAGGCCGGGCCGTGCGGAGACGCCGAAGAGGCCATGACGGTCCAACATCCGCCTCACCACGGGGGACACGGTCTCGGTCCTCTCCTACCGGTAGTCCTTTCTTACCGGTAGTCCTCCGGGTGCCCCTGCATCCAGGCGTTGATCTTGTCCCGGGTTCCGGTGAGCAGGCCCTGATGCCTCTTGAGGTTCGCGAAGGAGCTGTCGTCGCCCAGTTCGGCCCGCAGTGCCGCGATCCATGCGAGGGGTTCCTCGAAGTGCCCGGGGCCCTGGGGATCGACCTTCATCGACTCGTCGAGGCCGGTGAGCTCGTCGAGCACCCGCCCCAGGAAGTACTCGCAGTTCCCCTCGGTCGTGCACCCGTCGTTGTAGGTGGCCTGGAGCCCGGCGAACGCGTCGCGGACCTTCTCCACAGCGGGTTCCGGTTCCGCCGTGCTCGAAGGGATCGGCTGCTCGGTCGCGGGCGCCGACGCCGCCTTGTGGACGACGCCGTGGGAGGGCGACTCACTGTCGTTCACAGCGGTGTCCGGACTGCCGGAGCAGGAGAGCAACAAGGACGCCAGAACCACGGTGAGCATCGAGGCGCCGAGGCGGAGGCGCCGTGCGGGCATGGTGATCACGGCGCGTACGACTCCTCAGCGGAGGCTTTGGTTGTGCTGCCGATCGGAACTGCGCGGCTTTTTTCGCCGACGTGGATCACCACTGCGCAAGACACCGCCGCGCAATGCGCCACCGTGCGTACCTCACTGCCCGCACCCCCGGAACGGTCCCGTGCCCACCGGCGTCGTCCCTCCCGGGGCACGGTGGCCGTGTCCCGGGGAGGGGAGACCGGGTGCACACGGACGGCTTCGCCAAGTGGACGAGAGGGTTCGAGGACGAGCGCGAGCGCAGGCGTGCGCAGGGTGACCCGGACTGGGGGCGGAGCGCGGCGCTGGATCCGGCGGTGTGGGCCAGCGTCCAGCGCTTCCAGATCGGTGAGGACGGTGACGGGGCCAACCTCATCGGCAAGGCGGACGAGGCCGGCGACGCCGACTACGCGCGGGCGGTGCGGCTCTTCGTGGCCGAGGAGCACAACCACGCCCGGCTGCTCGCCCGGCTGCTGGCCGCGGGTGGCATGCCGACGCTGACGGGCCACTGGAGCGACACCGCCTTCGTACGGCTGCGGCGTCTCATGGGCCTGCGGATGGAACTGCTGGTGCTGATGATCGCGGAAGTGGTCGCACTGCGCTATTACCGGGCCCTGCGCGACGGTACCGACGACTCGCTCACGTCGGATGTGGCGGGGCGGATCCTGTCCGACGAGGAGCGCCACATCCCGTTCCACTGCGAGCGCCTGCACGCCTGACTGGCCGAGCTGCCCCGTGCCGCCCGCCGCCCGGTCATGGCCGCCTGGCGGCTCCTCGTGCTCGCGGCCTCAATGCTCGTCGCGGTCGACCACGGCCCGGCGCTGCGGCGACTCGGCATCGGGCGCCTGCGGTTCGTGGCCGACGTCGCCGGCTCGTCCGGCGCGGTCGCCTCCGCGGTGCTCGCGCCCCGGCCGGACGCGTGGACGAGCGCGGGCTGACAGGGGACCGTCCACAGTGCCCACCCGGCATGCCCTGGCCGGGACCGACCGGGCACTCATCGGCGGGCCTCGCGGTGGAGGGGGCCCGCCCAGGCCCCCTCACTCCTTGACGGCCCCCGAGCTGGCCCCGCGCACGAAGTGGCGCTGGAAGAAGAAGAACAGGACGGCCACCGGCAGCGTCGACAGCAGGGCCGCCGCCAGCTTCAGCGGGTACTGGGTGCCGCCGGCCAGCCCGCCCGCGACGAACCGTGCGAGACCGGTGGTCAGCGTCTCGTACTGGCTCGACTGGGTGGAGACGAGGAAGTGGGTGAACTCGTTCCACGAACTCTGGAACGACAGGATGGTCAGGGTGATCAGGCCCGGCCTGGCCATCGGGAGGACCACGGACCAGAACGTCCGGAACACCCCGGCGCCGTCCACCCGCGCGGCCTCCTCCACCTCCCGGGGGACCGACTCGAAGAACTGCTTCATGATGAACACGCCCGCCGCGTCCACCAGCAGCGGCAGGATCATGCCGGTGTACGTGTCGAACAGACCGAAGGTGTTCAGCACCAGGAACTTCGGGATCAGCAGGGTCACCCCGGGCACCGCGATCAGCGCGATCACGAGGCCGAACAGCAGCCGCCGGCCCGGGAAGCGCAGCCGGGCCAGCGCGTAGCCCGCCATCGAGTCGAGGAACACCCGCCCGACCGTGACGACGACCGCGATGAACGCCGAGTTGCCCAGCCAGTGCAGGAACGGCACCCCGCCTCCGGCCTGGCTCAGCCCGAACAGCCGCCGGTAGGCCTCGAACGTCCACGTGGTGGGGATCAGCCCGAGGGGGTGCGCGGCGGCGTCCGGATCCGTCTTGAACCCCGTCACCAGCTCGATGACGAACGGCAGCACGAACACCAGCCCGAAGGCCGCCACCAGCACGTATCCGAGTATCCGCACGGGCAGCGGGAAACGGCCGAGCACCGGATGCCCCGACGCCCCGGCACCCGCGGACCTGTCCTTCATCGATTCCTCCGGGGGCGGGGGTTGCGCTCCCGCAGCACGAGGCGCTGCAGGGCGGTCATGGCCAGGATCAGCGCGAACAGGACGAACGCGATGGCCGCGCCCTGCCCGAAGTCGGAGTCGTTGAAGGCGGTCGTGTACGACAGGAACGCCGGCGTCAGGGTGGTGTTGCCGGGGGCGCCCTGGCTCATGACGTACACCTGGTCGAAGACCATCCAGGTGGAGATCAGGCCTAGGGTGAGGACGAGGAAGAGCACGTGGCGCAGCGCGGGCAGCGTCACGTACCGCAGCATCTGGAACCGGTTCACGCCCTCCAGCGCCGCCGACTCCTCCAGCTCGCGCGGGATGTCCTGGAGCGCCGCCAGGAAGATCAGCATGAAGGTCCCGGAGGTCGTCCACACGGCGAGCAGGATGACCGTGCACATCGCGACGGACGGCCCCGACAGCCACTCGTACCAGGACAGTCCCATGAAGGAGTGGGACGCGAGGGCGCCCGCCGGATGCTCCGGATCGACGATTCCCACGGCGCCGAGCAGCAGCGACAGCACCCCGCGCGGGTCCGAGAACCAGTTCGGGCCCTTCACCCCCACCCAGGACAGCAACGTGTTGACGACGCCGCTGCCCTGGAACAGGAAGAGGAAGATCGTGGAGACCGCGATCGAGCTGGTGACGGAGGGGAAGAAGAAGGCGGTCCGCAGCGCGCCCCTGCCCCGCAGCAGCCGCTGGTTGACGACGAGCGCGAGGCCCAGCGCGAGCCCGGTCTGCAGGGGCACGGTCAGCAGCACGTAGTAGGCGTTGTTGCGCAGCGACGTCGCGAACAGCGTGCGGTCGAGGCCGTCCTGGGTGAGCAGCGCCCGGTAGTTGTCCAGGCCCGCGAAGTCCGCCTGCCCGCTGAACGGGTTGGACTGCCCGTCCCAGTGCAGCAGGCTCACCCACAGCGCCATCAGGATCGGAAGCACGAAGAACAGGCCGAGGACCAGCACCATGGGGCTGACGAACAGCCATCCCCAGACGCCCTCACCGCGGTGGGACCCCCCGCGCGGTGCGCGGCCCGCGGCGGGACCGGACCCACCGGGCGCGTCAGGTGCGCCCGGTGAGCCGGCCGCCCGGGGGCTCCCGGCCGGGTCCGCCGTGCGGGGGCCGGGCGGGACGCCGCGCGAGGCAAGGCGCGGCGCCCAGCGGGTGGTACGCAGGGACATGGCGGCTCAGTTGCCCTTCGCGAGGGCCTGCTCGCCGTTGCGCTGCAGGTCGGCGAGGATCTTCTTCGGGTCGCCGGTGCGCAGCCCCTGGAGCTCGGTGTTGAACTGCCCGAGCACCTTGTCGAAGCCGGGCAGGGTCACCGGACCCTGCGCGTAGGAGCTGGCGTCCGCCCACACCTTCGCGGACGGCTGCTGCTTCGCGTACTCGGCCAGCGGTGCGGTGCGTGAGGGCATCACGCCGAACTCCTTGGCGAACGCGAGCTGCTGGGAGCTGGAGGAGAGGAACTTCACCAGGTCCAGGTCCGCCGCCCGGTGGGGGCTGTCGGTGCCCACGCCCCAGCACTGGCTGAAGGCCAGCGTGCCCTTGCCGGCCGGCCCCGCGGGCAGCGGCGCCACGTCGTACTTGACCTTCGGGTAGTCGACCTTCATGCCGCCGTCGAGCCAGTTCCCCTCGATGGTCATGGCGGCCTTGCCCGTGCCGAGGGCCTCCCCGCCCCAGCGCGCGTCGACGTCCTTGGAGTACTTCATCGAGCCGGAGGCCAGCAGGGACTTGACGTAGGCGAGGCCCTGGGCGTTCTGGGGGGTGTCGGCGGTCATCTTCGTCTGCTCCGCGTCGGTGATCCAGCCGCCGGCCTGCTTCATGAAGGCGCCGAGGCGCGCGTAGTCGTCGTTGACGACCAGGCCGGTGACGCCTCCCTTGGTCAGCTTGTCCGCGACCTTCTTCAGCTGGTCCCAGGTGGTCGGGTAGTCCTTCGCGGTCAGACCGGCCTTCTTCCACACGTCCGTGTTGATGGCCAGCGCGAGGGCGGAGGTGTCCTTGGGCAGGCACACCAGCTTGCCGTTGTAGGTGAAGGAGCTGCGGAGCTGGGGGGCGAACGCGTCGGCGTCCTTGATCCGGTCGCCGTAGGCGTACAGGGAGCCGCCCTTGGCGTAGTTCGCGAACTGGCTGGAGTCGACGTAGAAGACGTCCGGCGGCTTGTGCCCGGCGAAGGACTGGGCGAGCTGCTGGTTGATGTCCTTGGCGTTCTGCACCGTGACGGTGTTGCCGGACTGCTTCGCGTAAGCGGCCGCAGCATCCGTGACGGCCTTGGTCTCGGCATCGCCCGAGCTGGCTATCAGCACGTTCAGGTGCTGGTGGGAGCCGGAGTCCTGCTCGGTCTTCTTGTCGTCGCCGAAACTCGACGAGCAGCCGGTGGCGGCCAGCAGTGCCGCACACGTGACGAGGGCGGCGGTGGCCGTGCGGGTCTTCATGGAGTCCTCCGTGGGTCGGGGGTGGTGGATGCTTCGGCCCCGGTGGTGTGGCGCGGGGGCCCGGGGTGGTGGAGGAGGGGGGTGGGGTGTGAGGGGCCGGCGGACGCCGGCGGGTGTGGAGCGTGGTGCCGGCGGCTATGCGGGGGCCGTGCCGGCGACCGCGGTGCCGCCGCCCGGTGCGGGGGCGCTGTCGCGGACGTTCAGGGAGGGTTCGAGCAGGACCCGCTCGGGCGGCGCGTCGGGCGCGGCGATCCGGGCGAGCAGCAGCCGCACGCACTCGCGGCCGACCGCCTCCAGCGGCTGGCCGACGGAGGTCAGGGCGGGCGAGAGGATCCCGGCGGTCGGCGAGTCGTCGAAGCCGACCACGGCGACGTCGCGGCCCGGCTCCGCGCCCCGCTCGCGCAGCGCGTGGTAGCAGCCGAGCGCCAGGATGTCGCTGGCCGCGACCACCGCGGTGGCGCCCGCGTCCAGCAGCGGCTTCACCGCGGTGCGGGCCGCCTCGATGTCGTCCACGCTCTCCGCCCGCCGCCCGCGGGTGGGCAACCCGTGCCGCCGCATGGCCCGCTGCCAGCCCAGCGCGCGGTCATCGGCGACGCCCGCACCGCGCGGCCAGCCCAGGAACGCGATCCTGGTGTGCCCGAGCGCGGCCAGGTGCTCCACGGCGGCGTCCGTGCCCGAGGCACCGTCCACGTCGACCCAGTCGCCGATCTGCCGCCCCGACCACATCCGCCCGAAGCCCACGAAGGGCACGCCGCGCTTGGCGAGCCACGCCTGGCGCGGGTCCTGGCGCTCGGTGCCGCTGAGCACGAAGCCGTCCACCTCGTGCTGGCCGAGCAGCTCCTCGTACCCCGCGAGGCTCGGGCCGCCGGACGGGCGGGCGAACAGCAGGATGCGGTACCCGGCCTCGTCGGCCGCCTGGGACAGGGCGTGCAGGAACCGGTCGAGGACCGGGTGGCTGGGCTGGGCGGGCAGGATGCCGTAGCCGATCAGCCTGCTGGAGCGGGTGCGCAGCGTCTGCGCGGCACGGCTGGGGCGGTAGCCCAGCTCGTCGATGGTGCGGCGGACCCGCTCCAGGGTCTCGGGGCGCAGCAGCTCCGGCGCGTTGATCGCGTTCGACACGGTCTGCGGGGAGACGCCGGCCCGCCGGGCGACCACGGCGAGGGTCACGGGGGCGCCCTTGGCGGCGGAGTTGGTGCTGGGGCGGGCCATGCGGTCTCCGATGTGTCATGCGGGGTGCGTGTGGTGCGTGTGGTGTGTGGTGCGTGCTGCTTGTGACGCGTCGTGCTGTCTGTGGTGCGTAACGCCTATGGGACGCCGTGCGGTTGATTTTATCGCTCCAAATTGGCTTGCCATCCCTCTGAAGTGGCATTTACTGTCTTTGGAACGATCTAACGCTGAGAGGTTCTACTTCTTTGGACACCACTGTCAAGGCCCAGGACGCCAACGGATCGGTCACGGCCGCGCCTTCCTCGGCCAGTGGCCTACAGCCGTTCCTGCACGACGCGGTCGTCACGCTGTACGCGCCGAGCTTCGTGGTCTCGCACGCGGACGGTCAGATCGGCGACGGCGTGGACGGCTTCTACCACGGCGATCGCAGGGCGCTGTCCCGGCTGAGCGTCGCCGTGGACGGAGTCCCCCTGGCGCCGCTCGGCGGTGGGCTCCGGGCGGCCGACGGCGCTGACTTCCGGTCGGTGCTGCGGGGGCTCGGCGAGGTCACGCCGGATCCGGCGGTCGCGCTGTACCGCCGCCGGAGCGTGGCCGCGGGCCGGCTGGCGGAGGTGCTGGAGGTGGTCAACGCCGGCACGCAGCACGTCCGCTTCGGGCTGGTGGTCGTGGCGGGTACGGACCTCGCCTCGATGGAGGCGGTGAAGACGGGGCGCTTCCCGGCCGCCGTCCCGGCCAGCGGAGACGGAGAGGGTGAGAGGGGTGAAGGGGACGAAGGGGGCAACGCCGGCCTGGCGTGGTCGGCCGACGGGTTCGACGTCCGCCTGGTCAGCGAACCCGCGCCGGACACGCTGGAGGTCGCGGAGGGCCGGCTGTCGTACGACGTCGAGCTGGCGCCGGGCGCCACGTGGACCGCGACGCTGCGCTGCACCGCGGCGCACGCGGACGGCGACCAGTTCCCCGCGGCCCCCGCGAGCGCCGTACCGTGGCGCACCCCGGTCCTGCGCAGCACGGACCGCCGCTTCGAGACGTGGCTGGACCAGTCGCTCGCCGACATGGACCGCCTGCGCCTGACGGACCCGCGCTCGGGTGAGCGGGGCGCGGGGCGTGGTGCCGCGGGGCGTGGTGCCGCGGGGCGTGGTGCCGCGGGGCGTGGTGCGGAGACGGGCCCGGCGGAGCACGCGGGAGGCTCGGAGGCCGGGGGCGGTGTGGACCAGTTCCTGTCCGGCGGCGCCCCGTGGTACCTGACGCTCTTCGGCCGCGACTCGCTCTGGGCCGCCCGCATGATGCTCCCGCTCGGCACCGACCTCGCGGCCGGCACGCTGCGCACGCTCGCCCGCCGGCAGGGCGCGGTGACCGACCCGGCCACGGAGGAGCAGCCCGGCAAGATCCTGCACGAGGTACGCCGCGGCACGCAGGAGTTCGGGGAGGCGTCGACCCTCCCGCCGGTGTACTACGGCACGGTGGACGCCACACCCCTGTGGATCTGCCTGCTGCACGACGCATGGCGCTGGGGCATGGCCCATGACGAGGTCGAACGGCTGCTGCCGCACGCCGAGTCCGCCCTCGCCTGGATGCGCGACCACGGAGCCGCGGGCGGCGACGGCTTCCTCAAGTACGTCGACGGGACCGGCCGCGGCCTGGCCAACCAGGGCTGGAAGGACTCCGGGGACGGCATCCGCCACCGCGACGGCCGCCTCGCCGACCCGCCCATCGCGCTGTGCGAGGTCCAGGCGTACGCCTACGAGGCCGCGCGAGGCGGGGCCGCGCTGCTGCGGGCGTTCGGCCGGCCGGGCGCGGACGCGTGGGACGAGTGGGCACAGCGGCTGGCGACCCGCTTCCGCGAACGTTTCTGGGTCGAGGACGCGCGGGGCCCGTACCCGGCGGTCGCCCTGGACCGCGACGGAAGGCCGGTGGACTCGGTGACGTCCGGCTTCGGCCACCTCCTCGGCACGGGCCTGCTGAACGGGGAGGAGAGCGCGCTGCTCGCGGCCCGGCTGACCGGGCCCGACCTGGACGCGGGCCACGGGCTGCGCACGCTCAGCAGCGACTCGGTGGGCTTCAACCCGTACGGCTACCACATCGGTTCGATATGGCCGCACGACACGGCCATCGCCGTGCACGGCCTGGCGAGGGCGGGCCACGCGGACGCTGCGGCACCGCTGGCGGCGGGCCTGCTGACCGCGTCGACGGCCTTCGCCGCCCGGCTCCCGGAACTCTTCGCGGGCCACGGCGCCGAGGCGGGCCCGCACCCGGCGCCCTACCCCGCGTCCTGCCGGCCCCAGGCGTGGGCGGCCGCTTCGTCGGTCATGGTCCTCAGCGCGGCCCTGGGCCTGGACGCGGACGTGCCGGGCGGCAGGATCACGGTGGCCCCCACGTTCGCCCGGGCCTACGCCCCGCTGACGGTGGAGGGCCTCCAGGTCGGCGGAGGCCGCCTGGACGTGGCGGTCGCGGCGGACGGGACGGTGAGCGTGACGGCGCCGGGGGAGCTGACGGTGATCACGGCCTGAGCCGGGGCCGGGTGCCTCAGGACGCGCGGAAGGCCCGGTGCAACGTACGCACCGGGCCTCCTGATCTGCGTTCACGATCCGCGCCGGAGTAGCGGGAGGAACCTACCCGTATGGACAGGTAGGGTCCGATTCGGGTGGCGTGCCCGGACGATCGGCCGTGCCGTACCGTGCCGGGCCCTTTCGTGCCGTGCCATGTCGTACCGTGCCGTGCCGTGCAATGTGGTGCCGTGCCGTGCCGTGCCATGCCGTGCCGTCAGGAGTGGTGACGGTTACGCGGGGTCGATGCGGGAGATGCTGCCACCGAGATCGAGCGTGTACAGCTCGCCGTGGCCGTCCTGCACGAACGAGATGACCTCGCCGCCGCTGACCCCGAGGTCGCCCTCGCCGGTCACCTTGCCGTCCTCGATCTTCAGCGTGCGGATGGTGCCGTCGCAGTAGTCGCTGAACAGGTACTGCCCCTTGAGGTCCGGGATCGCGTCGCCGCGGTAGACGTACCCGCCGGTCACGGAGCAGCCCAGCCCGGTTCGGTCGTACTCGTGGATCGGCGGCACGTGGTTCGCGGGCTCAGTGCCGCCCCGGAAGGGATGGGTGCCCTCCATCTGGGACCAGCCGTAGTTCTCGCCGCCCTTGCTCCCGGCGGGGGCCCAGTCGATCTCCTCCCAGGCGTCCTGGCCGACGTCGCCGATGAGCAGGTCGCCCGTGCCCGCGTCGAAGGAGAACCGCCACGGGTTGCGCAGCCCGTACGCCCAGATCTCGCCCTTCGCGTTCGGGTCGCCCACGAAAGGATTGTCCGCCGGGATCGCGTACGGCTTGGCGCCGCTGGGGTCGATCCGCAGCAGCTTGCCGAGCAGCGTGCCGAGGTTCTGCCCGTTCTTCTGAGGATCGCCACCCGAGCCGCCGTCGCCGAGCCCGATGTAGAGGTAGCCGTCGGGCCCGAAGGTGATGTCGCCGCCGTTGTGGTTCTCGAACGGCTGCGTCTGGGTGAGGACGGTGCGCCGCGTCTCCGGCTGGATCTTGCCGTCCTGCACGGCGAACTCGTCGAGGGTGCTGGTGCCTTCGAGGTTCGTGAACGAGATGTAGAAGTGCGCGAAGTCGTGGTCGAACGCGATGCCCAGCAGGCCGCGTTCGCCGTCGGTGGTGGTCTCACCGGAGATGTCGAGGACGGGCTCACCGAGCCCCTGATCACCCAGAACCCGCACGGTGCCCGCGCGTTCGGCTATCCAGACCGTGTCACCGGGCCCCGGGGTGCCGGCGGTCGGATTCTGGGCGGTGGCTACTTCGGTGAGCGCGACCCCCGCTGCCGGACGCGGGGTGGCGGGCTCCTCGGCGGATGCCGTGGTCAAGGCAAGGGAGGCGACGAGGCAGATGGTGCCGATGATCGCCGAGCTTCTGGTGTGAACTTTCACCGTGACCCTCCTGGAGGCGGCGAATGGGCAGGTCACCAGGCTGCTTGGGGCAGAGTCGTCGGGCATCGCCCGCACCAGCACGCAACCTGGGTGGGGGGATCGTGCGCCGCTGGCCACGGAGAGGATACCGAGACATGGACGCCTTGGCCTAGACCAATACCGCCCATTCGCTTGGCCTGTTCCGGCTTCCGCTGCGGTCCTGCGCGGGGCGGTGGGGGAGGGGGTGGGCGCTTTCCCGGGGGCTCATGGGCGAGCGGTGCCTTGGCTATGAGGACGACGGTTCGGTACAGGTTGCTATAGCCGCATCACACCGGGGGTAAGGGCGCGACTGCTGCGGTGGATATCCGGGGAGTGGCGGGGAGCTGCCGGTGACACGGCCTGAGCCGGGGCCTCTGTTCGCCCCGCCCCGGGGCGCGCAAAAGGCCCAGTGCAACTTACACACTGGGCCCTCTGACCTGTGTCGGGGTGGCGGGATTTGAACCCACGGCCTCTTCGTCCCGAACGAAGCGCGCTGCCAAGCTGCGCTACACCCCGAGTGCCGACGCTGTCGCGGCGACGTCGTTTACTTTAGCCCACCGGGGGCCCTGGACGAAATCCGGTTTTGGTGGGGTGGCGCACGGGGTGCCCGTTGGGGTGCGTTCGCTCAGGCCGGGCGTTCCACCAGGGTGAGCAGGGTTGCCTCCGGGGGGCAGGCGAAGCGGACCGGGGTGTAGCGGTTGGTGCCGCAGCCCGCGGAGACGTGGAGGTAGGCGCGGTTGCCGGCGGACTCGTGGGCGGACAGGCCCCTGGCGCGGTCCGTGTCCAGGTCGCAGTTGGTGACCAGGGCGCCGTAGAAGGGGATGCGGAGCTGGCCGCCGTGCGTGTGGCCCGCGAGGATCAACGGGTAGCCGTCCGCCGTGAAGGAGTCCAGGACCCGCAGGTAGGGGGCGTGGACTATGGCCATCGAGAAGTCCGCGCCGCTCGCCGGGCCGCCCGCAACGTGTGCGTAGCGGTCGCGTTTGATGTGGGGGTCGTCCAGGCCCGTGAGGCCGATCTCCATGCCCTCGATCTTCAGCGAGCCCCTGGTGTTCGTCAGGTTCAGCCAGCCCGCCGCGTCGAAGGCGTCCCGCAGGCCCTCCCACGGGTTGTGCACGGCGCCCACCGCCGGCGGGTTGCCGTTCAGGCCGTACTTGCCCTGTGCCTTCTCGATCAGGTACTTAGCGGGGTTGCGCAGCTTCGGACCGTAGTAGTCGTTCGAGCCGAAGACGTACGCACCCGGGTACTCCATCAGTGGGCCCAGGGCGTCCAGGGCCTCGGGGACGCCGTCCGGGTCGGAGAGGTTGTCCCCCGTGTTGATCACGAAGTCCGGGCGGAGGCCCGCCAGGGACTGCAACCAGCGGCGCTTCTTGCCCTGCCCGCACACCATGTGGACGTCGGACACCTGGAGAACGCGCAGCGGGCTCATCCCGGGCGGCAGGACCGGCACGGTGATCCTCCGCAACCGGAACGAGCGGGCTTCGACGCCCACCGAGTAGAGCAGGCCGGCGGCGCCCACCGCCGTGATTCCCAGGGGTACTCCGTATAGCGCGCGCATGCGCCCATCGTGTCAGACGTCACGCGGTCGTTCGGCATCCCGTGGGGGAGCGGCCCGTGACGACCGGCTCCCGTGACCCCGGCGGTACTTGGCCGTCCTGCGGCCACGGCGGTACGTGGTCGTCCCGTCGCCGGCCGCACTCGCCCTCCCGAGGCCGCCGACTGCGCACGCCGTCCTGGCGCCACCGGCTGCGCACGCCGTCCCGCCCCGGGCGCCCGGCCGTCCCGCCGCCGGCACGGCCGCGCAGCACCGCTCTACTCTCGGGTAACCAGCGGCCCGGAAATCCTTCGGCCACCCCCACCCCGTACCTGAGAGAATCACGCCATGACCACGCTCAAGTCGAAGCTTCAGGAAGACCTCACCGCGGCGATCAAGGAGCGCGACGAGCTGCGCTCCTCGACGCTCCGGCTGACCCTCTCGGCGATCACCAACGAGGAGGTCGCCGGGAAGACCGCGCGCGAGCTCTCCGATGACGAGGTGCAGAAGGTGATCACGCGCGAGGCCAAGAAACGGCGCGAGGCCGCCGAGGCCTTCGCGAACGGCGGGCGCGCCGAGCAGGCCGAGCGGGAGCGGGCCGAGGGCGAGGTGCTCGCCGGGTACCTGCCCAAGCAGCTCTCCGACGACGACCTGGAGCAGCTCGTGGCCGCGGCGGTCGCCGAGGCGAAGGGCGCGGGGGCCGAGGGGCCGCGTGCCATGGGCCAGGTCATGAAGATCGTGAACCCCAAGGTGGCCGGCCGCGCCGAGGGCGGCCGGGTCGCGGCCATCGTCAAGCGGCTCCTTGCGGCGGGCTGACGGGCGACGGCCCGGAGCGGCTGCCAGGTCACGCCGCCGTCGAGGCCGCGACCGACGGTTCGTTGCGGAGGGCGGAGGGCGGAGGGCTGACAGCTCCCCGCCGGTAGGGCCTGAAACACGACCGCCCGGCAGCCACCCCGATCGGGGCCGGCCGCCGGGCGGACTTTTGCGCGCGGTTCGCGCCCGTGGGCCGCCGTCGCTCACGCCGCCGGCCCACGGGCGTCCTCAGCCTTGTGGCCACCCCCCGGGGCCCATCCCTCCGGGAAGCCCCCCGTTTCCGCCGCCGTCGGCCGCGCCACCGTTCGTGCCGCCGGTGGTGAAGCCTCCGTCGACCCCCCCGCCGTTCGCGGCGCCCCCGTTGGCCACACCGCCGTTGGCCCCCGCGTCCGTGCCGCCGTTGCCGTCGCCGCCGCCCACCAGGCCGCCGATGAAGCCTGGCGGCGGGTTGCTCTGGCCGCCGCGGCCCGGCTTGCCGTCGCCCGGGTGCTTGCCCTTGTCCTTGTCGTGGCTGTCCGGGATGTTGATCAGGTTGAAGTTCTCGACGGGCTTGCCCTGGAGGGCGCCGCCCACCGCGTCCTTCCAGATCGGGCCGGGTGTGTCGGCGCCGAAGACCTTGTCGTGGGGGACGCCGCCGATGGTGATGTCGATCATCTTCCGCTTGTGTGCGGGGTCGCCGACCCAGACCGCGCCGGCCATGTTCGGCGTGTAGCCGACGAACCAGGCGGCGTACCGCTCGTCCGTCGTACCCGTCTTGCCCGCGCTCGGCCGGTCGTCCAGACCCGCCTCCGTACCCGTGCCGTCCTCGACCACGCCCTTGAGGAGCGTGGTGACGGTGTCCGCGGTCTTCTCGGACATCGCGCGCGTGCACGTCGACTTCGGCACCGGCATCGACTTGTTGCCCGGGCCCGTGATCGACTCGATGGCGACGGGGGTGCAGTACATGCCCCGCGACGCGAACGTCGCGTACGCGCTCGCCATCGTCAGCGGCGACATCTCCTGGGTGCCCAGCGCGATCGTCGGGTTCTGGTCCATCGCCCTGCCGTCGGCCCGCCTGACGCCCATCTTGTCCGCCATCTGGATCACCGGGCAGATGCCGATGTCGGCGATGAGCTGCACGTAGTAGGTGTTGACCGACTTCGCGGTCGCCTCCTTCATGCCCATCGGGCCCTTCTCGGACTCGTTCTCGTTCGTGAGCGTGACGCCCTTGGGGTTCGTGTACTGCTTGCCGTCGCAGGCCGCCACCGGGCTGGGGTAGGGCATCTTGTACGGCGACGGGTAGCTCTTCGTCGGCGGTGTGCCGCCCTCGATCGCCGCCGCGGCCACGATCGGCTTGAACGTCGAACCGGGCTGGTAGCCGGCGCCGCCGCCCATGTCGTGGTCGGCGGAGAGGTTGATCTGGGTGTCGTTGCCCGAGAGGCCGTACGGCCTGGACTGGCCCATGCCGAGGATCCTGCCCGTGCCGGGCTGGACGAGGGTGACGGCGCTGGCCACCTCGTCGGAGGCGTAGACGTGCTTCTTGATCGAGTCCTCGACGCTCTGCTGGGCCTTCGGGTCGAGCGTGGTGCGGATCGTCAGGCCACCGCGGTTCCAGGTCTGCGCGCGGTCCTCCTTGGTCTTGCCGAAGACCGGGTCGGAGAGGAACACGTCGCGCACGTAGTCGCAGAAGAAGCCGGCGCCCTTGACGGCGGTGATGCAGCCGTTGTCCGGCTTGCTGACCTTCAGGCCCAGCGGCTTCTTCCCGGCCGCGTCCGCCTGCGCCTGGGTGATGCTGTGGGTGTCGGCCATGCGCTGGAGCACGGTGTTGCGCCGCTTGGTGGCCTCGTCCGGGTAGCTCACCGGGTCGTAGCGGCTCGGCGACTGGACGATTCCGGCCAGCAGCGCGGACTGCTCCAGATCGAGGTCCTTGGCGTGCTTGGAGAAGTAGCGCTGGGCCGCGGCCTCGATGCCGTAGGCCTGCTCACCGAAGAACGTGATGTTCATGTAGTTCTCCAGGATGCGCTTCTTGCCGAGCTTCTCCTCGACCTGGATCGCGTACTTCAGCTCCTTGATCTTGCGGCCGAGGGTCTGCTGGGTGGCCTGCGCGACCTTCGTGGGGTCGTCGCCCGCCTCCTCCACGAAGACGTTCTTCACGTACTGCTGGGTCAGGGTGGACGCGCCCTGGGAGACGCCGCCGCTCTGCGCGTTCTTGTTCAGCGCGCGCAGCACGCCCTTGAGGTCGATCGCGCCGTGCTGGTAGAAGCGCGCGTCCTCGATGGCCACGATCGCCTTCTGCATGGACGGCGAGACGTCCTTCAGCGGGACGACGGTGCGGTCGCGCGAGTAGACCGCCGCGATCTGGCCACCGTTGGCGTCCAGGATGGTGGTGCGCTGGCTGAGCGGCGGCCGCTTCAGGTTGGCCGGGATGTCGTCGAACGACTTGACCGAACCCTTCGCCGCCAGGCCCAGCGCGCCGGCCGCGGGCAGCGTGATGCCGGCCAGCACGGCACCGGCCAGCACACTGACACCGAGAAATTTCGCGGCCTGTTGGACCGGCGACGGGCCACCGCCCCCGCCCGAGCGCATGTTTGCCATGGGAACAAGCCTAGTCCGTGGAACGGTGCGCTCCGAGTGAGCAGTCCCCTCCTGAGGGGTTCGGGGGCCGGATCGTGATGCCGGGGCCCGTTCCGGCCGGTGGCCCGGGGGTCCCGCCCTGCCGGACACCGGCTTCCGCGACGCCTCTGCCACCTCGGAGCCTCCGGCTTCTACCGTCCCTGGGGGCACCGGCGTTCGGATTCGCCGGACAGGCCGATATCCGTTGGCCTAAGCTGCTCTCAACTGTCACAGCAGCGGTGTGGCGCATCACACTTCGCCGTCCCCGAACCCGATCGGGACTCCGGCGCCGCCTCTCGTTCCCTCGTTCATTCGCCTCCGACCCCTCCCGGATGACCAGGCCACCCCCGCCTGGGTGCCGTGGAGTTCAGTGGTACTCGACCGAGCGTCCGTGTCCAGGTTTGTAGCTGATTGCGCCGTATGTCCTGGCCCATGATCGATGGCGCCCGGCCGAACTGCCCTGTTTTGTCAGGATGATCATATATGTCCTCGGCTCACTCCGTTGGGTGATCTGCCGCGTACGCATAGTCCGTTCGGGCCATTCAAGATTGGGCCCGAGGGGGGTGTTGCGCTCTGCCCACCTTCCGTAACGTCCTCAACTGGCTGCGGTGAATATGCCGCTGCCGCCGTGGGGGAGCCTCGATTCGGGAGAGGACGGCGCCGGTATGGGCTGGGTTACCGACTGGAGTGCGCAGGCTGCCTGTCGCACCACCGATCCGGATGAACTGTTTGTGCAAGGAGCGGCGCAGAACAGGGCCAAGGCGGTATGTACCGGTTGCCCGGTACGCACCGAATGCCTGGCCGACGCGCTGGACAACCGCGTCGAGTTCGGCGTCTGGGGGGGAATGACGGAACGAGAGCGGCGAGCACTGCTGCGCAGGCGACCCACTGTCACTTCATGGCGGAGGCTCCTGGAGACCGCGCGCACGGAGTACGAGCGTGGCGCGGGCATCCTGCCTCTTGAGCCGGAGGACGAAACTTACGAGCGCGTCTACGAGAGGTACGCGGCCGTCGGCTGAGCGGCGCCCGGCGCCACTCCCCACGGGCGCCGGGATCGCGGGGCCTGCTGTGTGCCTTGTGAACTGTGCCGTGTGCCCTGTGCCCTGTGCCTTCTGTCTTGTGCCTTCTGTCTTGTGCCTTCGTACGAGGACTCGGGGATCTGAAGGCGTGACCTTGGCGTCCCGCCCGGGGTCCGAACGTGACGTCGCACGGGAGGCGCTTCCGGGCGTGCTCCGGGACGCGGTCCCGGGCACCTGTCTTCCCTTGGGCTGCCCGCGTCTGGGGCAGTACGGGCCGTCGGCCAGCCCGTCAGCCCGCGCCCTACCGGCTCGGCAGTCGAGCCGCACGCGGACCTACCGGCCCTCCGGCGCCGGAGCGACGCCCACGGCCATGGCCCGCTACTCGGCCGTCAGCCGGTCGCCGATCGCGCGCAGGCCCGTGAGGTCGTGCACATCGCCGGGCAGGGCGGCCACTTCCGCCACCGGCACCTCGGGGTGCAGGGCCTGGAAACGGTCACGGGTGCGCTGCTCGCGCGCCAGCAGCCGCATGCGCTCGGCATGCAGCCTCAGCAACCCCGACGTCAGCCGGTCCACGGCCTGCTGGTCGCGGGCGCCATGGGGGCGGGAAGAGCCGGAGGGGGAGCCGGACCCGGAAGTGACGCCGGAGGTACGATCCTCAGCTTTCCCTTCCGGCTGATCCGCTATGCCGTTCTGGCCCGGGTTTTGCGAATACGTTTCGTCGTCCAGGGCCTCCGCGGCCGCCGCCGCGCGCTCCACGGACAGATGGGCGGCGCCACTGCCGTGCACGCGGTTCAGCACCAGGCCCGCGAGCGGCATTCGTTCCGCGGCCAGGCGCTCCACGAAGTACGCGGCCTCACGCAGCGCGTCCCGCTCCGGCGCCGCCACCACCAGGAACGCCGTGCCGGGCGCCTGAAGCAGCCGGTACGTGGCGTCCGCGCGCGTGCGGAAACCGCCGAACATGGTGTCCATCGCCGCCACGAACGTCTGCACGTCCCGCAGCAACTGGCCGCCCAGCAGCTTGCCCAGGGCGCCCGTCATCATCGACATCCCGACGTTCAGGAACTTCATCCCGGCCCGGCCGCCCACCTTGGCTGGCGCCATCAGCAGCCGGATCAGCTTGCCGTCCAGGAACGAGCCCAGCCGCTTGGGGGCGTCCAGGAAGTCCAGCGCGGAGCGGGACGGCGGGGTGTCGACGACGATCAGGTCCCACTCGTCGCGGGCCCGCAGCTGGCCCAGCTTCTCCATCGCCATGTACTCCTGCGTGCCGGCGAAACCGGCCGACAGGGACTGGTAGAACGGGTTCTCCAGGATCGCGCGGGCCCGCTCGGGATCCGCGTGCGCCTCGACGATCTCGTCGAAGGTGCGCTTCATGTCGAGCATCATCGCGTGCAGCTCGCCGCCCGCGGCCTCGTCGATGCCCTTCACCCGCCGCGGGGTGTTGTCCAGCGAGTCGATGCCCATCGACTGCGCCAGCCGGCGTGCCGGGTCGATGGTGAGCACCACCACCCTGCGGCCGCGCTCCGCCGCCCGCAGCCCCAGCGCGGCGGCCGTGGTCGTCTTGCCGACGCCGCCCGAGCCGCAGCACACCACGATGCGCGTCTGCGGATCGTCCAGCAGCGGGTCGACCTCCAGGACCCGGGCGGAGGCGAGAGCGGCCCCGGGCGGCTCCCCGCCCGCCGGCGCCCCTTCGGACGCTTCCGCTCCGGACGGTGCTCCCTGCGTGCGCGGCGTCATGAGATCCCCTGCCTCCGCAGTTGGGTGGCGAGCTCGAAGAGGCCGGCCAAGTCCATGCCCTCCGCGAACAGGGGCAGCTCGTGCAGCGGCAGGCCGAGCTCGGCCAGGACGGTGCGCTGGTCGCGCTCCAGCGCGTGGCGTGCCGCGTACTCGCCGGCCTGGCCGAGCAGCGGCGTGACCAGTCGCTCCGCGCCGCCACCCCGGCGTGCGCCGCCCAGGCCCGCCGCCGACAGCGACTTCGCGACCGATGTGCGCGGGACACCCTCCCGCACCAGGGCGAGCGACGGCTCGTCGAGGAGCGCGGGACGGACCATGTTCACGATGATCCGGCCGGTCGGCAGGCGGGCCGCGTGCAGCTCCGCGATGCCGTCCGCGGTCTCCTGGACGGGCATCTCCTCCAGGAGCGTCACCATGTGCACGGCCGTCTCCGACGACTTCAGGACGCGCATCACGGCCTGCGCCTGATTGTGTATCGGCCCGATCCTGGCCAGGCCCGCCACCTCGTCGTTCACGTTCAGGAAGCGGGTCAGGCGGCCGGTGGGCGGCGCGTCCATGACCACGTAGTCGTACGCGAAGCGGCCCTGCTTGTCCTTGCGGCGGACCGCCTCGCACGCCTTGCCCGTGAGGAGCACGTCGCGCAGCCCGGGGGCGATGGTGGTGGCGAAGTCGATCGCGCCGAGCTTCTTCAGGGCGCGGCCCGCGCCGCCCAGCTTGTAGAACATCTGGAGGTAGTCCAGCAGGGCCAGCTCGGGGTCGATGGCCAGCGCGAACACCTCGCCGCCACCCGGAGCGACGGCGATCTTCCGCTCCTCGTACGGCAGCGCCTCCGTCTCGAAGAGCTGCGCGATTCCCTGGCGGCCCTCCACCTCGACCAGGAGGGTGCGCCGGCCCTCCGTGGCGAGGGCGAGCGCGAGGGCCGCGGCGACCGTGGTCTTGCCGGTACCGCCCTTGCCGCTGACGACCTGGAGCCTGCTCACGTATTCGAGCCTAACCAGTGCCGTGCCGGCGTACGCAGGTGGCCGCCTTTCCTGTGGACAACCCGGACGGTATGCGGGGGTACGGAGCCGGAACCCGGCGCGCATATTTCCCCGCGCGCCGGGTGGAGACCCCGCCCGCCGGCGGGTGAGCATGTGCCGGGCCTCGGCCCCGCGCCCGGAGCGCCGCCCGGTGCGCGGGGCCGCCGGGCGCGGAAGGTGCCGGGTGCGGAAGGTGCCGGGCTGGTGGGGAAGGCGCCGGCTTCGGACGCCCGGGAGCGTTGTGGAGGCGCCGGCTTCCGGTGCCCGCGGGCGTTGTCCACAGGCGGGCACGGGCCGTCGGACGCAGCGGATACAGTCGCCCCATGACCAAGTGGGAATACGCAACCGTGCCGCTGCTCGTCCATGCCACCAAGCAGATCCTGGACACCTGGGGCGAGGACGGCTGGGAGCTCGTCCAGGTGGTGCCCGGCCCCAACCAGGAGCAGCTGGTGGCCTATCTGAAGCGGGAGAAGGCAGCGTGAGCGGCGCGGTGGAGGCGCGGCTCGCCGAGCTCGGGCTGACGCTGCCCGAGGTCGTGCCGCCGCTCGCCGCGTACCAGCCCGCCGCCAGGTCCGGCGCCTACGTCTACACGGCCGGCCAGCTCCCCATGGTGGACGGCAAGCTGCCGGCCACCGGGAAGGTCGGCGCCGAGGTCACCGCGGAGCAGGCCAGGGAACTGGCGGCCACCTGCGCGCTGAACGCACTGGCGGCGGTCAAGACCGTCACCGGGGACCTCGACCGCATCGCGCGCGTCGTGAAGGTGGTCGGCTTCGTCGCCTCCGCCCCCGACTTCACGGGCCAGCCCGGCGTGGTCAACGGCGCCAGCGAACTGCTGGGCGACGTCCTCGGCGAGAAGGGCGTGCACGCGCGCAGCGCCGTGGGCGTGGCCGTGCTGCCGCTGGACGCACCGGTGGAGGTGGAGATCCAGATCGAGCTGACCGAGGACTGAGCCGGCCGGGTCACCGGGCCGATCCCCGGACGGCACGCACTCGGCGTCCTGCGTAGGGCGTCGCACGGTCGGAGGCAGGACAGGCGGCCACTCCGGGCGTTATCGAGACCGGGGTCGAACATTCGGGCGTGACCGGGTTAGCCTCCGAGCATGGCTTCTGGGCAGTTCTACCCACCGGAGTGGTCAGGGCGCATCCGGGCCCTGGCGAGCGGCGACCTGGCCATCAGCACGCCGCGCCGGGCCGCCACGGTCATGCTGCTGAAGGACGCGGAGGCGCCCGACGCGGAGGCGCCGGACGCGGCTTCGGCGGAGACCACGGCAGCGGAGGCGCCCTGGGCGGAGGCTCCCACAGCGGGCGCGCCCTCGCCGGAGGCCCCGGCAGCCGATGGCCCCACCGGGGACGCCCTCGCCGGGGAAGCGCCCACGAGGGAAGCCACCACCGGCCTCACCGTCCACATGCTCCGCCGCCGCACCACCATGCCGTTCGCGGGAGGCGCCTACGCCTACCCGGGCGGGGGCGTCGACCCGCGCGACGACGACGTGCTGGTCGGCTGGGCGGGCCCGTCGCGCGCGCGGTGGGCGGAGCGGCTGGGCGTCGACGAGGCCGCGGCACAGGCCATCGTGTGCGCGGCCGTCCGCGAGACGTTCGAGGAGGCGGGCGTGCTGCTCGCCGGCCCCACCCCGGACGCCGTGGTCGGCGACACCACGGGAGCCGACTGGGAGGCGGACCGCGCGGCCCTGGTCGCCCACGAGCTGTCGTTCGCCGAGTTCCTGGAGCGCCGCGGCCTGCTGCTCCGCTCGGACCTGCTCGGAGCGTGGGCGCGGTGGATCACGCCCGAGTTCGAACCACGCAGGTACGACACCTGGTTCTTCGTCGCCGCCCTGCCCGCGGGCCAGCGCACGGCCCGCACGTCCAGCGAGGCCGACCGCACCGTCTGGATCAGCCCCGCCGAGGCGGCCGCGCGCTACGACGCCGGCGAGCTGTTGATGCTCCCGCCGACCATCACCGCCCTGCGCGAGCTGACCGGCCACGGCACCGCGGCGGACGTCCTCGCGGCCGCGTCCGGGCGGGACCTGACCCCCGTTCTGGCCCGCGCCCGTCTGGAGGACGGTGAAGTGGTGCTGAGCTGGCCGGGCCACGACGAGTTCACGAAGCGGATTCCCGCGCACGTCCCCGGGGAGGGTGCCGTATGACCGCCGCCGCGGCCCTGCCGGGCCAGCCGCGTGGCGGCGCGGCGCGGTCCGGGGCCGCCACGGCACGGACGGTCAACGTGCTGGCGCCGAACCCGTCCCCGATGACGCTGGACGGCACCAACACCTGGATCGTCTTCGAGCCCGACTCCGAACTCGCCGTGGTGATCGACCCCGGACCGCTCGACGACGCCCATCTGCGCAGCGTCATGCGGGCCGCGGAGGAGGCGGGCAAGCGTGTCGCCCTGACGCTGCTCACCCACGGACACCCCGACCACTCGGCGGGCGCGGCGCGGTTCGCCGAGCTGACGGGCACCAAGGTGCGTGCGCTCGATCCGGCGCTGCGGCTCGGCGACGAGGGGCTCGGCACGGGAGACGTCATCCAGACCGGCGGCCTGGAGCTGTGGGTCGTGCCCACGCCCGGGCACACGGCCGACTCGCTCTGCTTCCACCTGCCCGCCGACCGTGCGGTGCTCACCGGGGACACGGTCCTCGGGCGCGGCACCACGGTCGTCGCGCACCCGGACGGCCGCCTCGGCGACTACCTGGACTCGCTGCGCAGGCTGCGCTCGCTGACCGTCGACGACGGTGTGGACGTCGTGCTGCCCGGCCACGGGCCCGTCCTGGACGACGCCCAGGGTGCCGTCGAGTTCTACCTCGCCCACCGCGCCAGCCGCCTCGCACAGGTCGAGACCGCCGTCGAGAACGGCTACCGGACGCCCTCGGAGGTGGTCGCCCACGTCTACGCGGACGTGGACCGCTCCCTGTGGCCGGCCGCCGAGCTCTCGGTGCGGGCGCAGCTGGAGTACCTGGGGGAGCACGGGCTGCTGTCGTAGCGTCCCTCGGTCCTTCAGCCGCTCAGCCGCTCGGCCCCTCAGGATTCCCCAGGCCCGGGGAACGTCACGTCCCCAGGGCCCGGGCGCCGCGTGCGGTGCGCCCCGACGTGCTCAGCCCAACGCCGTCAGCGAGACCGCTTGGCCAGCCGCTCGACGTCCAGCAGGATCACCGCACGGGCCTCCAGCCGCAGCCAGCCGCGGCCGGCGAAGTCCGCCAGGGCCTTGTTGACCGTCTCGCGGGAGGCGCCGACGAGCTGGGCCAGCTCCTCCTGGGTGAGGTCGTGCACCACGTGGATGCCCTCCTCGGACTGCACGCCGAAGCGGCGCGACAGGTCGAGCAGCGCCCGCGCGACCCGCCCCGGCACGTCCGAGAAGACCAGGTCGGACATCTGGTCGTTGGTCTTCCGCAGCCGCCGTGCGACGGCGCGCAGCAGGGCGGAGGCCACCTCCGGGCGGGCGTTCAGCCAGGGGAGGAGGTCGCTGTGGCCGAGGCCGAGCAGCTTCACCTCGGTGAGGGCCGAGGCGGTGGCGGTGCGCGGGCCCGGGTCGAACAGCGACAGCTCGCCGATCAGCTCACCGGGGCCGAGGACGGCCAGCATGTTCTCGCGGCCGTCGGGGGACGTGCGGTGCAGCTTGACCTTGCCTTCGGTGACCACGTAGAGACGGTCGCCCGGGTCGCCCTCGTGGAAGAGCGCGTCGCCGCGCGCGAGGGTGGTCTCGCTCATGGAAGCGCGCAGCTCCGCGGCCTGCTCGTCATCGAGCGCGGCGAAGAGCGGGGCGCGCCGCAGAACGTCGTCCACGAGTTCACTCCTTGTAGACCTACGTCAGTGGTAGGTCGGGATCGGCATCAGGGGTTCGTGCTCCCCATTGTGCTGGACGGTCCAAACAGTGTGATCAGTCACAAGTCTGCCGCACCTGCGCGGTGTGCTGTGCGGGAGGGGGCCAATTGGGGGCTGATCTTCGAGGGCCGGGGCGGATGTCGGTGGGTGGCTTTAGGCTGGCCGGGTGTCCAAACAGCCGGTGAGAGCCCGGTGAGAGCACGGGCCGTAGAGGTCGGGCTGGTGGGTGTGCGCACGATTCCGCTGTGGGCGAACATACTCCCGCCACACTCCACGGCGGGTGGGGCACGGAACCGGAACGCAAGGTGAATCCGGCACCGCGGGCGGAGGCGGGGGCGGAGGCGGAGGCAGGGCAACGGTGAAATCGGACAACACATCACAGGCGGCGGACGCCGGCTCCGGAAACGGCGCGTCCGCGAGTGGCGCCTCCGGGAACGATGCCTCGGGGAAGCCCGCGGGGGCGGCGAACCCCGTGAAAGCGGCCAAGACGGCCAAGACGGCCAAGACCGCCAAGGCAGCTAAGACGGCTAAGACAGCCGGGGCCGCTAAGACAGCCAAGGCCGCTAAGACCGCCAAAGCCGCCAAGAACGCCACGAGCGAGGCTAAAGGCGCGAAGGCGGCCAAGCCCGCCGACGCCGGGGTGGGAGCCGAGTCGCACACGGCTCTGGTGCGGCGCGCACGCCGGATCGACCGCGCCCTCGCCGAGGTGTATCCGTACGCACACCCTGAGCTGGACTTCGAGAACCCCTACCAGCTCCTGCTCGCCACGGTGCTCTCCGCCCAGACCACCGACCTGCGGGTCAACCAGACCACGCCCGGTCTCTTCGCCGCCTTCCCCACCCCCGAGGACCTGGCCGCGGCCAACCCGGAGCAGGTCGAGGAGCTGATCAGGCCGACCGGCTTCTTCCGGGCGAAGACGAAGTCGATCATAGGTATCGCCACCGCCCTGCGGGACCGGTTCGACGGCGAGGTCCCGGGCACGCTGGAGGAGCTCGTCAAGCTCCCCGGGGTCGGCCGCAAGACCGCGTTCGTGGTGCTCGGCAATGCCTTCGGGGTGCCGGGCATCACCGTGGACACGCACTTCGGCCGGCTGGTGCGGCGCTGGAAGTGGACCGACGATACCGACCCGGACAAGGTCGAGGCGGCCGTCGGCGCGCTCTTCCCCAAGAGCGACTGGACGATGCTGTCGCACCACGTGATCTTCCACGGCCGCCGTATCTGCCACTCCCGCAAGCCCGCCTGCGGCGCCTGCCCGATCGCCCCGCTCTGCCCCGCGTACGGCGAGGGCGAGACGGACCCGGAGAAGGCGAAGAAGCTCCTCAAGTACGAGAAGGGCGGCATGCCCGGCCAGCGCCTGAAGCCGCCGGCGGCGTACCTGGAGGCGGGCGGCAAGCCTGCGCTGCCGCTGGGCGCCGCATGACGAGCGGCCATGAGACGGCCCAGGCCGGGCCGTCGCACAGGGGGCGGGAGACGGGCTTGGACGGGGCTGGAGGCGGATCGCGAGCCGGTTCCGGATCTGGATCTGGATCCGGACACGGACACGGGTCTGCCTCCGGGTCCGGGAACGGGAACGGGAACGGGACAGAGGCAGTCGTGATCAGTACCGACGGCCTGCCGCACTGGCTCGACCCCGTGCTGCACGCCATGCGGACGGTCGAGCCGGCGCAGCTCAGCCGTTTCCTGCCGCCCGAGGACGGCGGGGGCCGGCAGTCCGCGGTGCTGATCCTCTTCGGGGAGGGCGAGCGCGGGCCCGAGCTGCTGCTGATGGAGCGCGCCAGCTCGCTGCGCTCGCACGCCGGCCAGCCGTCGTTCCCGGGCGGCGCCCTCGACCCGGAAGACGGCGATCCGGGCACCGTGGGACCGCTGCGCGCGGCCCTGCGGGAGGCGCAGGAGGAGACCGGGCTCGACCCCCGTGGTGTGCAGCTCTTCGGCGTGCTCCCGAAGCTCTACATCCCGGTGAGCGGGTTCGTCGTCACCCCCGTGCTCGGCTGGTGGCGCGATCCCAGCCCCGTCGACGTGGTGGACCCGGGCGAGACTGCACGGGTCTTCACCGTTCCCGTGGCGGATCTCACGGATCCGGAACACCGCGCCATGGCGGTTCATCCACGGGGACACAAGGGTCCTGCGTTTATCGTCGAATCTGCTCTGGTCTGGGGCTTCACGGCCGGAGTGATCGACCGGATTCTGCACTACGCCGGCTGGGAGCGGCCCTGGGACACCGAGAAGCTGGTCCCGCTCGACTGGCACGCATGACAAGGTGGGCCGGCGGGCGCACAGCGGAAGTGAGTCGCGAAAGCGGTACACAGCGGGAACGGGCCGCGCAGCGGGCGCGGGACGGAAGCGAGCCGTGAAGCGGTGCGGCGGGCAGCAGGGAGCAGCAGGCAGTGAGCGGTGAGGAGCGCATGGCCGGCCGGGCCGGCGGCGGCTTCGACCGTGCCCCCGGGCACGGCACGACCAGCGGCGAGGCAAGGCGGGGCAGCACACGGTGAACGTACTGGACTACCTGCTGCTGGCCGCCGCCGTGTGGTTCGCGTGGATCGGCTACCGGCAGGGCTTCGTCGTCGGCATCCTGTCGGTGATCGGGTTCCTCGGCGGCGGTCTCATCGCCGTCTACTCCCTCCCGGTGCTCTGGGACAGGATGACGGAGGACTCCCAGGTGAGCACCACGGTGGCCGTGATCGCCGTGGTGCTGGTGATCGTCTGCGCCTCCGTGGGCCAGGCCTTCACCACCCACCTCGGCAACAAACTCCGCCGGCACATCACCTGGACCCCCGCCCGCGCCCTCGACGCGACGGGCGGCGCGCTGGTGAACACGCTCGCGATGCTGCTGGTCGCCTGGCTGATCGGCTCGGCCCTCGCCGGCACCACGCTGCCGACGCTGGGCAAGGAGGTGCGCGACTCGAAGGTGCTGCTCGGGGTGTCCCGGGCGCTGCCCGCGGAGGCGAACACCTGGTTCGCCGACTTCTCCTCCGTGCTCGCGCAGAACGGCTTCCCGCAGGTCTTCAGCCCGTTCTCCACCGAACCCATCCACGAGGTGCAGCCGCCGGACCCGGCGCTGGCGGGCAGCCCCGTCGCCACCCAGGCGAGACGTTCCATCGTGAAGGTGGTCGGCACCGCGCCGAGCTGCGGCAAGGTCCTCGAAGGCAGCGGCTTCGTGTTCGCCCCGCGCCGGGTGATGACCAACGCCCACGTCGTCGGCGGGGTGGACGAGCCCACGGTGCAGATGGGCGGCCAGGGCCGGCTGCTGGACGCCAAGGTCGTCCTCTACGACTGGCGCCGTGACATCGCCGTCCTCGACGTCCCAGGTCTCGACGCGCCCTCGCTCCAGTTCTCCCAGACCGACGCCGACAGCGGCAGCAGCGCGATCGTCGCCGGCTTCCCCGAGAACGGCGGCTACGACGTCCGCTCCGCGCGCGTCCGCGGCCGGATCGCGGCGAACGGCCCGGACATCTACCATCGCGGCACCGTCCGCCGGGATGTGTACTCCCTGTACGCGACCGTGCGCCAGGGGAACTCTGGCGGCCCGCTGCTCACCCCCGACGGCAAGGTCTACGGCGTGGTCTTCGCCAAGTCGCTCGACGACCCCGACACCGGTTACGCCCTCACCGCGGACGAGATCCGCCAGGACGCCACGACGGGACGCACGGCGAACCAGCAGGTCGACAGCCAGGGCTGCGCCCTGTAACGACCGGGCCCACGCCCGCACCGGTACCCCAAAAAGGGCGCGGGGCCGTGTCGTGGGGGCAGCTCCTACCGTCCCGGTCGTCGGGCGAGGCGCGTGCTCAGGCTCCGCGGGGGTGCCGCAGCCGTGCCGACACCCAGCGGGCCCGGCGCCGCAGAATGCGGGGAATCCCGATGTCGTCGGGGGAGGGTCGATGGCCCTCCACCGAGGGGCCGTCTCCGCGGAGCGCGTTCAGCGGAGTGGCCGAGCGGCGATTGCGTGCTACGTCACTGTAGTCGTGCCTCCAGCCCATACCCGGACGTCTGCCCGGACCTCAAGGTCGGTAACCGCGCCCGCACCCCCCAATCGGCCTATGCACCCGGCACATGGCACGACCACCCATCGGTCCGGCACGGAGGGCCGGGTACTTGCGTCCTACAGGCCTGAGGCGAGACCTGAGGCGAGACCTGAGGCGAGACCTGAGGCGAGACCTGAGGCGGAGGGACCGCCACCGGCCCCGTCGCCCGCTGGACACGACCTAGGTCGTGTCCAGCGGATCTTCGTGGATCAGCCTGCGGCGTCTGGTGCCGTGCATCGCAAGGCGGAGGATCGTCCTCGTACGGGGCGTACTCGGATGACTCCGACAACGCGGCGAGGTGCGGTACCAGGCGTCGCGGGCCCACGAAGATCCGCTGGACACGACCTAGCGGTCCGGCTCGGAATCCCGCAACCACCCCACCAGCTCCGCCGAGAACCCCATCGGATCCTCCTCGTGGGGGAAGTGGCCGAGCCCGTCGAAGAGCCGCCAGCGGTACGGCGCTTCCACGTACTCGCCGGAACCCGCCGCGCTCCGCGTCCGCATCACCGGGTCCAGGGAGCCGTGCAGGTGCAGCGTCGGCACCCGTACGGGGCGTTTCATCCGCCGGTTGAACTGGAAGCCGTCGGGCCGCGCCAGCGACCGCACCATCCACCGGTACGGCTCTATCGAGCAGTGCGCCGTCGACGGGATGCACATCGCGCGCCGGTAGACGTCCACCACGTCGTCGTCGGGCGGCTTGGGCCCCGACCACTCGCGGATCAGCCGCCCCACCAGCGCGCCCTCGTCCGCCACGAGCTGCCGCTCGGGAACCCAGGGCCGCTGGAACCCCCAGATGTGGGAACTCGCCGTGGTCTGCCGGGCGTCGGAGACCATCGCGGAACGCCAGCGGCGCGGATGCGGCATGGACGAGACGGCCAGCCGGCGCACCAGCTTGGGCCGCATCACGGCCGCCGTCCACGCCAGGAAGCCGCCCAGGTCGTGGCCGACCAGGGCCGCGTCGGGCTCGCCCAGGGACCGTACGACGCCCGTGATGTCCAGGGCGAGGTTCGCCGGGTCGTAGCCGCGGGGCGTGCGGTCGCTGCCGCCCACGCCCCGCAGGTCCATCGCCACCGCGCGGAAGCCGGCGTCGGCGAGCGCGACGAGCTGGTGCCGCCAGGCCCACCAGAACTGCGGGAAGCCGTGCAGCATCATCACCAGCGGCCCGTCGCCCAGCTCCGCGATGTGGAAGCGCGCGCCGTTCGCGGCCACGTCGCGGTGGGTCCAGGGGCCGTCGATGCGGACCGTGGCGGGCGGCGTGGCCGGGGGTGTGGCGGGGTCGGTCATGAAGACGAGCGTGCCACAGTCTTCCCGTCCTCGAGTGCCGGGCGGCCGGCGTCCCGCGCCTGGGGCACGGAGCGCGGATGCGGTTTGACGTTCCCGAGGACCGCGGCGGTCTCCTTGGCGGACGCGATGGGCCTGCGCCGGTCGCGGCCCCGCGCCTTCTTCATGAACACCGTCCCGATCAGCGCCAGCAGGCCCGCCACCACCACGTTGGCCGCGAACGACAGCAGGAAGCAGACCGACAGGTGCCAGCCGCTCCAGGCCCGGATGCCGTAGGCGAGCGCGAAGTTCAGCATGGGCAGGGAGAAGAGCAGCACCACTGCTGCAACCGTGTACGCGCCCCCGCTGGCCACCCCGCGCTTGACGTCCTGCCGCAACTGCGCCTTGGCCAGGGCGATCTCGTCGTGCATCAGGGCGGACAGCTCGCTGGTCGCCGTCGCCACCAGCGCGCCCAGGCCGCGCTCGGCGCCGACGGGCTCGTCGGGTGCGGATGCACTCATCGCGTTCTCCCTACTGCATCGTCGTACCTGGCCTCAGATCATGCCCGACGGGCGGCCCCGCCGTGTGACCCGCCCGCCTCTTCGGCAAGTCTCCGTCGCTCCCTGACCGCGCAGTCGCACGGCCTCCACCCGGCCGCCGTTCCCCGGGCTCCCCGCCCGCACGCCCTCCGCGGAGTCCGTTCCGCCTCTTCTGCCTCTCCCGCTTCTACCGGTTCTCGCGCTTCCACCGCTTCTACCGGTTCTCCCGCTTCTTCCGCTTCTTCCGCTTCTCCCGACTGTCCCCCCTGTCCCGCTTCTCCCGCCTCTCTCGCTACTCCCGCCTGTCCCCCTGTCCCGCTTCTCTCGTCGCCTGTGGCGCTCACGGCGCTCACGGCGCTCATCACGCATCAGGGGCGGGCGTTCTGGCCGGTGTCGAGCTCCTCGGCCTCGCAGAGCCTGCGGTACGCGGCGTCGCGGAACCGCAGCAGCACCGTCGCGAGGACGGCCGCGACGAGCGAGCCCACGAGGACGGCGGCCTTGACCTCGTCGGTGAGGGCGGCGTCGCCGGTGAAGGCGAGCTCGCCGATGAGCAGGGCGACGGTGAAGCCGACGCCCGCGACCACCGCCACCGCCAAGACGTCCGGCCAGACCAGGTCCTCGCTGAGCTGCGCCCGCGTGAAACGGGCCGTCAGCCACGTCCCGCCGAACACCCCGAGCGCCTTGCCGACCACCAGGCCGAGCACCACGCCCAGCGTCTCCGGGCGCGTGAACACGTCGGTGAGCACCGCGTCGGAGACCTCCACTCCGGCGTTGAGGAGCGCGAAGAGCGGCACGGCGAACCCCGCGGAGAGCGGCCGCACCAGATGCTCCAGGCGCTCCCCTGGCGAACGGTTCTCGCCCGGCTCCCGGTGGCAGCGCTGGACCAGCCCGAGGGCGATCCCGGCGACGGTCGCGTGCACCCCGCTGTTCGCCATCAGGCCCCATGTCACCAGCGCCAGCGGCACGTAGACGTACCAGCCGTGCACCCGGGTGCGCCGCAGCAGCAGCCAGAACAGCAGGAGGCAGGCCGCGGCTCCGCCGAGCGCGGGGAGGTTCACGCCACCGGTGAAGAAGATGGCGATGATCAGGATCGCGACGAGGTCGTCGACGACGGCGAGCGTCAGCAGGAACGCGCGCAGCGCGGACGGCAGCGAGGTGCCGGCCACCGCGAGGACGGCGAGCGCGAAGGCGATGTCCGTGGCGGTGGGCACCGCCCAGCCGGACTGGGAGCCGCCACCCGCGACGTTGACGACGGCGTAGACGGCGGCGGGCGTCAGCACCCCGCAGAGCGCCGCGACGACGGGCAGGGCGGCGGCCCTGGGGTCGCGCAGGTCGCCCGCGACGAGTTCGCGTTTGAGCTCGATGCCGGCGACGAAGAAGAAGACCGCCAGCAGGCCGTCCGCGGACCAGTGCTGGAGGGTGAGGTCCAGGCCGAGGGCGGCCGGGCCCACGTGCGTGGTGCGCACGGTCGCGTAGCTCGCCTTGACGGGGGTGTTCGCCCAGATCAGGGCGGCGACGGCGGCGAGCAGGAGCAGGATGCCGCCGACGGTCTCGGCGCGCAGGGCGTCGGCGACGAAGGTGCGCTCGGGGAGCGAGAGGCGGGCGAGGACCTTGGGGCGCGGGGTCCGGGGGCGCGGGAGCGGCACGGCGGTCCTCCCGGACCGGGCGGATGGGGTGACCTTCTGGAGGTCTGTGCCACTTTAGGGGTTTTCCGGGGGTGGGGGTGCTCGGCCGCGCCGAGGGCTCCGGCAGTCCTGGGGCGTCAGCGGGTGCGTGGGTCCCGGGTGCCGGCGGGTGCGTGGGCCTCGGGCGCGGTCGGCTGCCTGAGCCTCGGGCGCTGACGGCTGACGGCTGACGGCTGACGGCTGCGGGCTGCCGGGTGCCTGGGCTCGGGCGCCCCCGTGCGCGTGAGTCCCGGGCAGGCGAGGTCCGGGGGAACGGCCCGCCCGGAACCCGGGCGCCCCGGGACCGGGGTGGGCCCGGGCCCCGGGGCGCTGGCGGCTGCGGATCTCCCGGCGCTCAGTCCTCGCTGGGCGCCGACGGCAGCTTCGACTGGATGAGGTCCATCACCGACGAGTCGGTCAGCGTCGTGACGTCCCCGAGCGCGCGGTTCTCCGCGACGTCCCGGAGCAGCCGGCGCATGATCTTCCCGGAGCGGGTCTTCGGCAGCTCCGCCACCGGCAGGATCCGCTTCGGCTTGGCGATCGCGCCCAGCGTCTTGCCGACGTGGTCCCTGAGCGCGCCGACGAGGCTCGCGTCCTCGCTTGCCGTGCCGCGCAGGATGACGAAGGCGACGATGGCCTGGCCCGTCGTCTCGTCCGCCGCGCCGACGACCGCGGCCTCGGCGACCGACGGGTGCGAGACCAGCGCGGACTCCACCTCCGTGGTGGAGATGTTGTGGCCGGAGACGAGCATCACGTCATCGACGCGGCCGAGCAGCCAGACGTCGCCGTCGTCGTCCTTCTTGGCGCCGTCGCCCGCGAAGTACCGCTCCGGGAACCGCGACCAGTACGTGTCCAGGAAGCGCTGGTCGTCGCCCCAGATGGTGCGGAGCATGGACGGCCAGGGCTCGGTGAGGACGAGGTAGCCACCGCCGCCGTTCGGCACCTCGTTGGCCTCGTCGTCGACGACCGTGGCGGAGATGCCGGGCAGCGGGCGCTGCGCGGAGCCGGGCTTGGCCTCCGTCACGCCGGGCAGCGGGGAGATCATCATCGCGCCGGTCTCGGTCTGCCACCAGGTGTCCACGATCGGGCAGCGGTCGCCGCCGATGTGCTTGCGGTACCAGATCCACGCCTCGGGGTTGATCGGCTCCCCGACCGAGCCCAGCACCCGCAGGCTGCTGAGGTCGAACTTGGCGGGGATGTCGTCGCCCCACTTCATGAACGTGCGGATCGCGGTCGGCGCGGTGTAGAGGATCGTGACGCCGTACTTCTGCACGATCTCCCAGAAGCGGCCCTGGTGCGGGGTGTCCGGGGTGCCCTCGTAGATCACCTGGGTGGCGCCGTTCGAGAGCGGGCCGTAGACGATGTACGAGTGGCCGGTGACCCAGCCGATGTCGGCCGTGCACCAGTAGACGTCCGTCTCCGGCTTGAGGTCGAAGACGGCGTGGGTGGTGTAGGACGCCTGGGTGAGGTAGCCGCCGGACGTGTGCAGGATGCCCTTGGGCTTTCCGGTGGTGCCGGAGGTGTAGAGGATGTAGAGCGGGTGCTCGGCGTCGAACGCCTCGGGGGTGTGCTCCGCCGACTGCCGCTCGGTGATCTCGTGCCACCAGACGTCGCGGTCCGCGTTCCAGGCCACGTCCTGCCCGGTGCGGCGTACCACCAGGACCTTCTCGACGCTCTGGGTGCGGGAGACGGCGTCGTCCACGGCCGGCTTGAGCGCCGACGGCTTGCCGCGGCGGTAGCCGCCGTCGGCGGTGATCACGAGCTTGGCGTCGGCGTCGTCGATCCGGGTCGCGATCGCGTCCGCGGAGAAGCCGCCGAAGACGACGGAGTGGGCCGCGCCGATCCGGGCGCAGGCCAGCATCGCCACGACCGCCTCGGGGATCATCGGCAGGTAGACGGCGACCCGGTCGCCCTTGGCGACGCCCAGTTCGGTGAGGGCGTTGGCCGCCCGGGACACCTCGTCCTTGAGTTCGGCGTAGGTGATCGCCCGGCCGTCGCCGGGCTCGCCCTCGAAGTGGATCGCCACCCGGTCGCCGTGGCCCGCCTCGACGTGGCGGTCCACGCAGTTGTAGGCGACGTTGAGCTTGCCGTCCGCGAACCACTTCGCGAAGGGCGGGTTCGACCAGTCCAGGGTCTCGGTGGGCTCGGTGGCCCAGGTCAGCCGGCGGGCCTGCTCGGCCCAGAAGCCGAGCCTGTCAGCCTTGGCCTGTTCATACGCCTCCGCGGTGACATTGGCGTTCGCGGCCAGGTCCGCGGGGGGCGCGAAACGACGCTCCTCCTTCAAGAGGTTGGCCAGGCTTTCGTTGCTCACGACATCTCCCTTTCCCAGGGTGTCCGTTGTGTCCCAGGCCACAGCTCATCAGACGCGTACCCCTGGTGACAAGAGCTGGCCGACAACTGGTTTAGACCTGTTGCCGGTGCCTGGGCCCACTGATCCTGCGGCCAGCGTAGGCCCCGTGGGGGCGGGCGGAGGGGAGGGATGATGTGACGCTTCCGCGAGGGGTTCGGCGGGGGGTCCGGTGAGGGTTCGGTGGGAGGTCCGGTGGGGGTTCCGCGGGAGGTCCGGTGAGGGGCTCGGTGGGGCTTCCGTAGGAGGTCCTGCGGGGTTCCGCGGGATCCGGTGGGGGCCTCGGTGGGGGTTCCGTGGGAGGTTCGGTAGGGGCTCGGTGGGGGGTCTGCGGGGGCTCGCGTGGGACTGCCTTGCGGCTGCCGTGGGATTCCGGCGGGCTTATTGCGACGGATCCCCGGCCGGGTCCGCGTGTGCCGCCGGGGCCACCTGCGTGAAGGCCGGAGTGCCGTCGTCGGCCAGCAGGTAGGCCTGGGCCTCGCCGACGTGGAAGTACATCCCGTGCAGGTCGAGTTCTTCGGCGGCCAGGCCGCGCGCGACGGCCTCGTGGGTGCGCAGGTGGGCGAGCTGTTGCAGCACGTTCGTCAGGCACAGCTGCTCGACCGCGTCGGCGGGCGGCCGTCCACCGAGCCGTACGGGCGGCGCCTGCGCGCCCCGCATCCACTCCAGGCCCGGCCGCCCGTGCCGCAGCCAGCGCTTCAGGGGGGTCTCCACGGGTGCGGGGAGATCGGGGCCAGGGGTGACCGGGGGCGTGCGGGGCGGGGGGCCACCTTCCTCGGCCGCGGCGAGCAGTGCCTGCATCGCGCCGCATCCCGAGTGGCCGCACACGGTGATGGAGCGCACCTTCAGCACGTCCACCGCGTACTCGATGGCGGCGGCCACGGAGTGGTCGCCGTGCTCCTCGCCGGGCGGGGGGACGAGGTTGCCGATGTTCCGTACGACGAAGAGGTCGCCGGGACCGCTGGAGGTGATCATCGAGGTCACGAGGCGCGAGTCGGCGCAGGTCAGGAAGAGCTGGGTGGGCCGCTGCCCCTCCCGCGCCAGCCGGGCCAGCTCGTCGCGCACCAGGGGCGCGGTGTGCCGCTGGAAGGAACTGATGCCGGTGGTGAGTTGGTGCAGCGCACTCGGCCGGCCGGCCGTCTGGGCCTGCGACTGTGACTGCGACTGCGACTGCGCCGGCGTCTGGGTATGTGCCTGGGCCTGGGCCTGGGCCTGCGGTACGGCACGGAGGCCGAGGTGCCCGGCGAAGCGCATCTCCGGGCGGGCCCCGGAGCCGTCCCGGCTTCCGGAGTCGTCCGTACCGGTCAGGGCGCCGGGTTCGGCGGGGAGGTGCCCCGGGGAGGGTGCCGCCGGCTGGGTGACGGGGAAGAGGCCGCCGGCCCGGGCCCAGGAGCGGTGGCCCGGGCCCGGTGTGCGGCCGGGCCGCTCGCCCGGCGCGAGGAGCCCCGCGGCCGTCTCCACGGCGAGCCCTCCGGTACCGCCCTGACGTGCACCGCGGTACCGCAGGCGCCCGTACAGGCCGAGTGCGGCCACCGTCACCAGGACCACGACCACCCCCGGCAGCACGCCCAGCAGGAGCACGGCCAGCGCGGTCACGGCCCACAGGAACGCGTCGGGGCGGCGGACGGCGCCAGGGGCGCGGAACGCGACTCCCGCGACGCCCGGCGACGGGAGGGCGCACACCAGGGTGAGGGTGAGTACGCCGGCCACGGTGGCGGCCACCGGTCCGTCCGGGAACCCCGCCAGGACCTGGCTGTCCCACGATTCCGGCAGCGCGCCGGGCAGCCCGGGGCCGGCGAGCGCGCCCACCATGGCCGCCCCGGTGCACACGGCCGGCATCGCCCCGCCTGCCCGCCGGGCGCGCCCGGGCCACCCCGGGCGTCCGGAACCGAGCACCGGCCGGGTGCCCCTGATGTCCCGCCAGGACACGAGTCGGCGTGCGAGGCGGGCGATACGGGCCCGTGTGGGGTGTCCCCCGCCCGCCCGCGCCGGGCGGGTGTCCTCCCGGGGTGCGGTGGGCGAGGGGCCGGCGGGCGGTGTGGTCGCGAGTGAGCCGGTGGCGGTGCCGCCCCGGACGGCGGCGGGCGCGCGGCCGCCCGGGGCGAGCCGGGGTGGTGCGCCGGCGGGGCGTGCCGCCGGGAGGCAGGCGCGGATGAGCTGGATGACCATGGCGAGCGCGACCGTGACGCAGGCCGCTCGCCACCCGTGGCGCTCGACGAACTCGGCCGAGACCACGGCGAATCCCGCCGCGACCGCACTCGCCCACAGGGGCGAGCCCCCCAGCCACCCCGCGATCAGCCCGCCGCCCGCCGCGGCCACCAGCCCCGCCGGCAGCGGGGCCCCGGCAGCCAGCGCGATCCCCAGGCAGAGCGGCAGCGCGATCAGAAAGACGACGGGCAGACCATGAGGCTTGTGCGGACGCGCTGTGGGTGCCGGGTCGGCAGCGCGAGAGGACGTGCAGGCTGACATGGTTCGTCTCCTGAGAAGCGGCGCGGTCGTGAGACGGTCGGGTGATCGGCCTGACCGCAGCCGGACGGAGTTCACGGCATGCGGCGACGCTGAGCTTGCTCAACTCTCGGTAAACGAACCGTAATACAGGGTAAAGATGGCGTCAGGATGATTCAGGCATTCGGGGCAACGATCCACCCGTAGGGGTGATATGTGTGATGTGCGTCTCGCTGCGTCTCGCTGCGTCTCGCTGCGTCTCGCTGCGTCTCGCTGCGTCGGGCAGCCTCGGGCTGGCGAGCGCGCCCACGCGTCCGTCCGTGCTCGTTCATGCCGTTCACGACCGGTTGCACGCCGCGTTGCCCGGAGCGCCGCGGGCCGGAGCCGGGGCCGGGGCCGGGCACGGCCGGGGCTCCGCAACCGGCGCCCCGGCGCGCGCGTGCGGGACGGTCAGGCCGGTTGCACGGCCTCGGCGCCGGCGGCGGGCGCGGCTTCGACCTCGACCTCAGCGGCGCATGCGGCATCCGCCGTGGATGCGGCGTCGGACGGGGACGCGGCGTCGGACGGGGACGCGGCGTCGGACGGGGACGCGGCGTCGGACGGGGACGCGGCGTCGGGGAGGGACGCGGCTTCGGCGGCGGCCGCGGAGGACTCCCGCAGGACGAACCCCGGGTCGACCTGGCGGGCGAGGTCCGTGCCCGTCCGCTCGTTCCCCCAGCTCTGGGCGTTCTTCAGGTGGAAGTGCACCATCTGGCGCGTGTAGCGCTCCCAGTCGCGCGTCGCGTAGGTGGCGTCGGCGGCTGCCTTGAGCGTCCCCAGGGCGCGCTGGTTGGCGCCCTCCAGGGTCTCGAAGCGGGGCGGGCGCCCCTTCTCCAGGGTGCGCACCCAGGTGGAGTGTCCGAAGGTCGTCAACAGGTCGTCACCGGCCGCGTCCGCCAGGAAGTCGATGTCGTCCCGGCCCTGCACCTTGTTGCCGACGACCCTCAGGGTGACGCCGAAGTCCTGCGCGTACTCCTTGTACTGGCGGTACACGGACACGCCCTTGCGGGTGGGCTCGGCGACCAGGAACGTCATGTCGAAGCGGGTGAACATCCCCGACGCGAACGAGTCGGAGCCCGCCGTCATGTCGACGACGACGTACTCGCCGGGCCCGTCCACGAGGTGGTTCAGGCAGAGCTCCACGGCGCCCGTCTTGGAGTGGTAGCAGGCCACGCCGAGGTCCGCGTCCGCGAACGGGCCCGTGACCATCAGGCGCACCGCGCCGCCGTCGAGTTCCACCGGGCGCGCGCACGCGTCGTAGACGGGGTTGTCCTCGCGGACCCGCAGCAGCTTCGACCCGCTGCCCGGCGGAGTCGTCTTGATCATGGCGTCGGCCGAGCCGATCCGCGGGTTGGAGCCGCGCAGGTAGTCCTTGATCAGGGGCAGTCCGGCCCCCATGGCGGGCAGCGCAGCGGCCGCGTCCTCGCTGAGACCCAGCGCCGTGCCCAGGTGCTGGTTGATGTCGGCGTCCACGGCCACGACGGGGGCGCCGGTGGCGGCGAGGTGGCGGATGAACAGGGAGGACAGAGTGGTCTTGCCGCTGCCGCCCTTTCCCACGAAAGCGATCTTCACATTCACGTAGAGTAGTCGTTCGGCTCTCTTTCGTGGTCATCCTGGGTCGCGAAGCCACTCCATCGTGCCGGGAAGCCACTCCATCGTGGGGCCGCTCTCCCGGGTGCGTAGGGTCGTACTCATGAGTACGACAGGTGCGTCCGCAGATCCGCTCGCCGCGCTCGGCGAGCTGCCCGGAGTCGGGGACGCCGTGGAGTCCGTACGGCGTGCCGTTGACGGTGTCTACGGTCACCGGGTCATGCGGCGCCGCAGCCCGGAGATCTCCTCGGAGGCGGCGCTGAGGGGCGCGCGTGCCTCGGCCGCGCTCTCCGGCGCCGACTGGGCGCTCGAAGAGGTCCGCAGGCGCACCGACTTCCGGGGCGCGGACGCCGCCGACCCGGCCCCCACCGTCGGCGCGGCCCTCCGGCTGACCGCCGAGGCGGGCCAACTGCTCTCCATCTGGCGCCAGTCGCCGCTGCGGGTGATGGCCCGCCTCCATCTGCTGGCCGCGGCGGGGAGCGGGGCGGCCGGTGCGCCCGGCGGAGGAGCGCTCGCACCCCGCGGGGAGGCCCCCGTGGGAAACGGGGACGACGTCGGACGCCCCCGCCGGGCGGGGGAGCGCGTCGAGGAGGAGCTCGGCGAGCTGCCCCTGCCGGACGCGGACGAGGTCGCCGTACGTCTCGACGGCCTGGCCGCTCTGATCGTCGCGGGCGGCTCGGCGCCGGCCCTGGTGACGGCGGCTGTGGTGCACGGAGAGCTGCTGGCGCTGCGGCCCTTCACCTCCCGCAACGGGCTGGTCGCGCGCGCGGCGGAACGCATCGTCCTGGTGGGCAGCGGCCTCGACCCCAAGTCGGTCTGCCCGGCCGAGGTGGGTCACCAGGAGCAGGGTCGCGAGGCGTATCTGACCGCCCTCCAGGGCTACGTCTCCGGAACGCCGCAGGGGATGGCGGCCTGGATCGCCCACTGCGGGCGTGCGGTCGAGTTGGGCGCCCGGGAGTCGACGGCGGTCTGCGAGGCCCTGCAACGAGGTGCCGCCTGAGCGAGGCGCCGCCCATGGCCGGTCGAGGGACCTGCCCCACTTGTCTTATTTGAACCTAAAAGTAAAGACCATGCGGAGGGGGTTTCGCCGCACGGGGCGCAGGAGTACAAAGGAATTGACGGCCCGCGAGACCAGGGACATCCGAGAGGATCACCTCGACACGCACCGGCCCCACGGACCGAGCACGGGCACATGGCACCCACGCAACGCCGACCCGTCGAATACGGGCCAGCCGCACCGGGCAACGGGACCTGGTTCCGACTCGGTGGGCGCTAAAAAAGGACGCATGGTAACCACGTGTCCGTGCCAGCGGCGGTACGAGTAGTTGTCGTACCGCCGCATTTCTGTGCCTGAGGGGATCGGGCCTGCGCCTCTTCGATCGGATCGATCGGGACTCGCGCCTCTTCGATCGGATCGATCGGGCCCGTGCCTCTTCGTTCGGGGTGATCGGGACTGGCACCTCTTCGCCGGTGTGCGCCGTGTGCGCCCTGCGCGCCCCGTCGTCGCACCGGCGCAGGTCCGACGGCAGGGCGCCGTGGCGTCGCGTCAGGCCGTCGCGGCGCGCCGCCGGCTGGCGTACCAGACGAGTCCCGCCGTCGCCGCCGCCGCTCCGACCGCCGCCGCGGCCATGAGCGCGGGCCGCGGCGGCACGGACAGCGAGGGCAGCCGCTGCTTGAGCCGGACCGGGCGGTGGAAGTCGAGAATCGGCCACTGTCGAGCCAAGGCCTCCCGCCGCAGCGCCCGGTCGGGGTTGACGGCGCAGGGGTGCCCGACGGCCTCCAGCATCGGCAGGTCCGTCGCCGAGTCGCTGTAGGCGTGGCAGCGTGACAGGTCGTACCCCTCGGACTCGGCCAGCTCCCTGATCGCCTCGGCCTTCGTGGGCCCGTAGGCGTAGTACTCGATCTCGCCGGTGAAACATCCGTCGTCGCCCACCACCATCCGGGTGGCGACCACGCGGTCCGCGCCCAGCAGCTCGCCGATGGGTTCGACCACCTCGGCGCCCGAGGTGGAGACGATCACCACATCGCGGCCCGCGGAGTGGTGCTCCTCGATGAGCGAGGCGGCCTCGTCGTAGATGATCGGATCGATGAGGCCGTGCAGGGTCTCGGCCACGATCTCCTTGACCTGCCGGACGTTCCATCCGCGGCACAAGGCTGACAGGTACGCCCGCATGCGTTCCATCTGGTCATGGTCTGCGCCGCCCGCAAGGAAGACGAACTGCGCATAGGCGGTGCGCAGTACGTCCCTGCGTCCGATGAGTCCGCCTTGGTAGAACGACTTGCTGAAGGTGAGCGTGCTCGACTTCGCAATGACCGTCTTGTCCAGGTCAAAGAAGGCTGCTGTCCGAGGCAAGGAGTGGTTTTCCACGAGCCCGAGCATATGCGCCCGCCATTCGGCGTAAGCTGTGGCGCGTGGGTTTGCCTGAGAAGGCTCTCGGGTACACCATGGAAGTCACGGATCGTTCGCGACCGTGCTAACCCGGCCCGACTCCTCCCCCCCCGAGTCGGCCGTGGGGACGACCCCCGCTCTCCCCCCCGGCGGGGGTCGTCGCATGTCCGGACGGGTTTTTGCCCCTCCGGACCCGCTCTTCGGAGCCGGGCGGCGGCCGATGGTGCCGCGCCCAGCCCTCTCCTGAATCGTCACTCTGCGTAACTTCCGGGCTGCCCTGGAGGCGCCGTCCCGAGGGCTGTCGGGGGTCTCCGCGCGTCACTTGTGTGGGTGACGACGATATTCACATCCGCCCGGTCGTCCACAGTTATCGACCAAGATCCACACGATTTCCAGGTTCGCGGCACGGTGATTCGGCACGCCCTGCTTGCGAAGTTCGTGGGTGCTTCGGTTTGGGACCGGTTCCATTGGCCGGTTCTTATCGACACCCGTTAGCCGTCCAGTGGCCGGTTCTTCGCGTGAAGGGCATTCGCGGGCCCGCGGGGGGCCTCGCGGGATGCGTGGCGAAGGGGGCTGGAAATAGTGGTTGGAGTGCTCTCCAACGATCTGGGGGAAACGGCGGAGACGAGCGGCCGCGCGCCCCTGATCATCACCGAGGACATCGACCTCCTGGACGATCTGCTGCGCCTGTGCGCGGCGGCGGGCGCACGCCCGGAGGTGCACCACGGCGTCCCCGGACGCCGGGGCGGCTGGGAGAAGGCGCCGCTGGTCCTGGTGGGCGACGACGCCGTGCCGCGGCTGCGCGGCGCCGCCCGCCGCGGCGGCGTGGTGCTCGTCGGGCGCGACCAGGACGATCCGGGGGTGTGGCGCCGCGGCGTCGAGATCGGTGCCGACCACGTGCTGGTGCTGCCGGACGGCGAGCAGTGGCTGGTCGACCGCATCGCGGACGTCGCCGAGGGGGTGGGCCGGCCCGCTGTCACGGTCGGCGTGATCGGCGGCCGAGGGGGCGCGGGCGCCTCCACTCTGGCCTGCGCGCTGGCCGTCACGGCCGCCCGTGCAGGACGCCGCACCATGCTCGTCGACGCCGATCCACTCGGCGGCGGTCTCGACGTCCTGCTCGGCGGCGAGTCGGCCGAGGGCCTGCGCTGGCCCGACCTGGCCGCCTCCCGGGGCCGGGTCGGCGGCGGCGCCCTGGAGGAGTCGCTGCCCGAGCTGCACTCGCTGAGGCTCCTCAGCTGGGACCGCGGGGACACCGTCGTGGTCGCCCCGGAAGCCATGCGCGCGGTCCTCGCGGCGGCCCGGCGGCGTGGCGGCGCGGTCGTCGTGGATTTGCCCCGGCGGGTGGACGAGGGCGTGGCCGAGGCCCTCGCCCAGATCGACCTGGGGCTGCTGCTGGTGCCCGCGGAGCTGCGCGCGGTGGCCGCCGCGGGCAAGGTGGCCTCCGCGGCCGGCATGGTCCTGCGCGACCTGCGGATCGTCGTACGCCCACCGGCCTCGGGCCGCCCACCGGGCTCCCTCGCCCCCGACGAGGTGGCCCGCCTCCTCGGCCTCCCCCTCGCGGGCGAACTGCCCCAGGACCCCGGCCTGACGTCCGCCCAGCAGGCCGGGGCCCCACCGGGCCGCGACCACAAGGGCCCGCTGGCCCGCTTCTGCACGGCCCTGTGGGACCGGCTGCCGGACGCGGGGGGTGCGCGATGAACGGGGGCGGCGGTGCTGCGACCAGTGGCGGTACGGGTGTCGGTGGCGGCGACGGGGCCGGTGCCGGGCGGTACGGAAGGCGGCTGGTGCTGTCCACGGAGCCGGTGAGGCTGTCCGAGGGGCGTGGGGGTGCGCCGGCGCCCGTGGTGGGGCCGCTGTGGAGCACGGTCGGGTCCGGGATGCCGGGAGCCGACGCGGGACCGCCGCCCCCGGCCCCGCCGCGGCCTCCGTCACCGTTGCCGTCCTCCTCGGCGTATGGCGTGCCCGTATCGCCTCCGGGGGCCGCGGGCGGCCGTCGGAGGCCGGAGGATCCGATGGCGAGTGGTCGCGGGCTGCTCGACGGGGTGCGCCAGTTTCTCGCCGAACGGGGCCACGACCCCACACCGGCGCGGGTCGCCGAGGCGCTGCGCGCCCAGGGCAGGGTCCTGGGCGACGCCGACGTCCTGGCCGCGACCACCCACCTGCGCTCCGAACTCGTCGGCACGGGCCCGCTGGAACCCTTGCTCGCCGACCCGACCGTCACGGACGTCCTGGTCTCCGCACCCGACCGCGTCTGGCTCGACCGGGGCGGCGGCCTGGAACTGACCGGCGTCCGCTTCACCGATGCCGCGGCCGTGCGCCGCCTCGCGCAGCGCCTGGCGGGGGTCGCCGGCCGCAGGCTGGACGACGCGCACCCCTGGGTGGACGCCCGCCTTCCCGACGGCACCCGGCTGCACGCGGTGCTTCCTCCGGTGGCCGTCGGATGCACCTGCCTGTCCCTGCGGGTCGTCCGGCCCCGCGCCTTCACCCTGCGCGAGCTGGTCGCGGCGGGCACCGTCCCGCCCGGCGGCGACCGCATCCTGCGCGCCCTGCTCGACGCCCGGCTGTCGTTCCTGATCAGCGGCGGCACCGGCTCCGGGAAGACGACGCTGCTCAGCGCCCTCCTCGGCCTCGTCGAGCCCGACGAGCGGATCGTGCTGGCCGAGGACTCGGCGGAGCTGCGGCCCGACCACCCCCATGTGGTCCGCCTGGAGACCAGACCCGCCAACCAGGAGGGGGCCGGGCTCGTCACGCTCCAGGACCTGGTGCGCCAGGCACTGCGCATGCGGCCCGACCGGCTCGTGGTCGGCGAGGTCCGCGGCCCGGAGGTCGTCCACCTGCTGGCCGCGCTCAACACCGGCCACGAGGGCGGCTGCGGCACGGTGCACGCCAACGCCGCGGCCGACGTACCGGCCCGGCTGGAAGCGCTGGGTACGGCCGCGGGCCTGGACCGCGCCGCGCTCCACAGCCAGCTCGCGGCAGCCCTCTCCGTGGTGCTCCACCTGGTGCGGGACCGCGGCGGACGGCGCCGCATCGCCGAAGTGCATGTCCTGCGGAGGGACGCCTCAGGGCTCGTGGTGACCGTCCCGGCGCTCCGCTGGGGCAGCACGGCCTTCGTCTACGAGACGGGCTGGCAGCACCTGGAGCGGTTGCTCGGGGGCGGGGGAGGCCGGCCATGACGGTACGGATGATCGGCGGGCTGGTCGCCGGGCAGACCGCCGCGGGCGCGCCGGCCGCGCCGGCACTCATGCTGTCCGGCGCGGGCCGGCTCATCGGACTGCTCTGCATCGGTGCGGCGATGGCCTGTGCCGGCGCCGCCGCATGGCTGTTGTGCCCGGGGGACGGAGGGGCGCGTCGCGTTCGGTCGCTGTTCCCGGCGGGTGGCGCGGCTCCGGACGCAGGGCGGCTTCGGGGGCTCGGCCTCCGGGAGCTCGCAGATGGCGTCGTACGAGGGCGGGGGGCCGTCGCACAAGCCGGGCCCGGTTCCGCCCGGGATCCAGGGCGGTGGACGGCCGCCGCGGCGCGCCTCGCGGTGCGGCCCGAGACGGTGTGCCTCGTGGCGGCGGCCTGCGTAGCCGCCCTCGGCCGCTCCCTCCTGCCGCTGCTGGTCGGCCTGGCGGTCCTGCCCCCGGCCCGCCGGGCGGCGAGGGCGCGCAGGGCGCGGCGTGCGCGGGATCGACGGGCCGACGACGTGATCGCCCTCTGCGGCGCCCTGGCCGGCGAGGTACGGGCCGGGCGGCATCCCGGCGAGGCACTGCTCGCCGCGGCACGGGCGTCGGGCGGCCTGGCCACCGCACAGGCACCCCTGATGGCCGCCGCGCGCTTCGGCGGCGATGTGCCCAGAGCCCTGGCGGCGGCCGCCCGGGATCCGGGAGCGGAAGGTCTGCTGGGGCTCGCCGCCTGCTGGCGGGTCGCCGTGGACAGCGGCGCGGGCCTGGCGGCCGGACTCGACCGCCTGGAGGCGGCTCTCCGAGCCGAGCAGAGCCAGCGTGCGGACCTGCGAGCCCAGTTGTCGGGACCCCGCTCGACGGCGGCGCTGCTCGCGGTGCTGCCCGTGTTCGGGCTCCTGCTGGGCGGTGCCCTGGGCGCCCGTCCCCTGCACGTCCTGCTGCACACGGGCGCCGGCCTTGGCTGCCTGCTGGTGGGCGGCGTACTGGAAGGCACCGGTCTGTGGTGGGCGCTGCGGATCGTGCGGAACGGAGAGCGGGGATGAAGGGGGAACGAGGATGAACGGGGAGGTTGTCCACAGGCTGGGGGCGGTGGTGTGGGCCGTGGCCGGCGTCCTGCTGGCCCTCGGTGCGATCAGCGCACGGCGGCAGCGGCAGAGGGAGCTGCGCAGAGCCGCCGCGCTCCTCGGCCGGACCGCAGACACCGGCCGCGAGCCGGGCTCGGGCACTCGTGGGCGCGCGGGTGGGCGAGGCGGCCGGCGACCCGGCAACGAGCCCGAAGGAACGCCCCAGACGGCGAAGGCGGAGCCCGGTGGCCCTCACGCCGTGCGACTACGCCGGCGTGCCCGCACCGCGGTGCGCAGATGGGCCCCGGTGCTCGGGGCGATCGGCACGGCACACCTCCTGGTGGGCGGGGCTCTCGGGATCGCACTGGGCGTGCTGGGCGGCGGCGCGGTGTGGTGGTGGCAGCGCAGACCGGCACCGTCGGAGGAGTTCGACACCGCCCGCGCCGTACGCGAACTCCCCCTGGCGGCCGATCTCTTGGCGGCCTGCATCGCCGCGGGCTCCGATCCCGTCACGGCCGCCCGCGTGGTGGGGGAGTCCTTGGGCGGCCCGGTCGGCGTACGCCTGGCGTGGGGCGCGGCGGAGATACGCCTCGGGGGCGAGCCCGCGGAGGCGTGGCGGCGGCTGGCCCGGATCCCCGGCGCAGGCCCCCTGGCCCGGCTCCTGGAGCGTGCGGGCGACTCCGGCACCCCCGCCGCCGCACCGGTCGCCCGACTCGCCGCCGAGGCCAGAGCGGAACGGGGCCGGGTCGCCCTGGAGGTGGCGCGCCATGCGGGCGTCCTGATCACGGCCCCGGTGGGGCTCTGCTTCCTGCCCGCGTTCATCACGGTCGGCGTGCTGCCGGTCGTCATCGGTCTGGCGCGCGGGCTGCTGGGCGGGGTGTTGGGCCGCTAGGCGGTCGGGGCGGGGGACCGCACGCACGGGGGCCGGGCGGCCTGCGGGCCGGAGCCGCAGGTGGGTCTGACGGGCGCACACGACGAACGACACGGAGAGACGGGCGCACGCGACGAACGACACGGAGAGACGGAGAACGAAGTGAACGACCACACGGGGGACCAGATGGGCAATCACACGGCCCACGGAACGAGCGACGACACGGCGCACGAGGTGCGGAGCGGCACGGGGGAGGGGCTGAGGAGTGGCGCGGGGGAGAGACTGAGGAGCGCCACGAGGGACGGGCTGAGGAGCAGCACGGGGGAGGGCCTGAGGAACAGCACAGGGGACGGGCTGAGGAGCGCCACGGGAGACGGGATCAGGCGTGTCGGTTCGACGCGACCTGAGGGCTCGAAGCGCGTGGCTTCCACGGGACGCGGGTGCGGCGGCGCGGTGTGCACCGATGTCGCGTGCGCGGGTGCCACGGGGCATCGTCGCCCGGTACCGGGCGCCTCCGTGCTCCGCCGGACGGTTGGGCTGCTGCACCGGGTCACGATCGCCCGCATCCCGGTGCGGGACGCGGGGATGACCACGGCCGAGTACGCCATGGGCATGATCGTGGCGGTCGCGTTGGCCGGGGTGCTCTACAAGGTGGTGACCAGCCCTCCGGTGAGCCGAATGCTCCAGGGGGTCGTGGAACGGGCGCTCAATGGCCAGTTCTGACGGGCGTGCCACGCCGGCCGGGGAGAGGCCCCGGCCGGCGTCGGCTGCCAGATGTGCACCGGAACGGTTCGCGGCGTGGCCCCGGGGAGCCGCCGGATCCGGAGGAGCGGCCCGGATGGGAGGTGCCGTCCGGACGGGAGGAGCCAGCCGGATGGGAGGTGCCGCCGGGACCGGAGGGAGGGACCGGACGGGAGCAACGGCCCGCACCGGAGCAGCCCCGAGCGGGCCCTCCCGACCCACCGTCACCCGCCGCTCCGACGCCGGCTCGGTGAGCGCGGAGGCCGCGGTGGTGTTGCCCGCGCTGGTGCTGTTCGTGATGGGCCTGGTCTGGGCCCTGCTGGTCGCGGCCGCGCAGATCCAGTGCGTGGACGCGGCCAGGGCCGGGGCGAGGGTGGCCGCCCGCCAGGACCCGGACGCCGCGGCGGTGGCGGCGGCCGAGCAGGCGGCCCCGAAGGGCGCGCAGGTGACCGTGCGGCGCGAAGGGGATCTGGTGCGCGTCCGGGTGGACGCCGACTCTCCCGGCCCTGGCGCGCTCGTCCTGCACCTGCACCAGGAGGCCGTGGCGCTGGCCGAGGAGACCGTGGGGGCGGGTGCGTCATGAACCCGTGGCAGGCTCTTCACACGGTCCGGGCTCGCGCTCCCGGAAGGGGTCCTGCTCCCGGGAGGGGTCCTGCTCCCGGAAGGGCTCCTGCTCCCGGAAGGGCTCCCGCCCCCGGAAACGCCCCCGCACCGCCCGCTGCCCTCGATGACGGGCCCGCCGCTCCCGGCAGAGCCGGGGCCCACGCCGATCCGTCCACCTCCGCCGATCCGTCCACCCCCGCCATGCCGTCGTCGCCCACCTGGCGGCCCGCCGCCGCCAGACCTTCGACCCACCGAGCCCCCCGCTGCCGCCCCGTCCGCCGGGACCGTGGCTCGGCCACCGTGTTCAGCGTCGCGGTGATGATGGCGATCGCCGTGGTGTTCGCCGCGCTGCTGGGCATGGCCCAGACCGTGCTGGCCCGGCACAGGGCGGGCGGGGCCGCCGACCTCGCGGCGCTCGCCGTCGCCGACCACTGGGCCGAGGGCCGCACGGCGGCCTGTGCCAAGGCGGCGCGGGTGGCCGGGGCACAGGGCGTCCGGTTGGTGCGCTGCGCGCTGATCGGCGAGGTCTCCGACGTCACCGCCGCGGAGGACGTCGGCCCCTTCCACCTGGAGGAACGCGCCCGTGCCGGCCTCGCCGCACCCACGACACCGCGACCACCCCCGGTGCGGCCGGCCGCTTCACCCTCCGTCGGGAACGGCACCGCCGCTCGCGGCCTGCGAGACGGTGCTTTCCGCACCCCCACCGCCGGGTACGTCGCCACCGCCGGACGCGGCCTCCGAGCCGATGCCGTCCGCATCGCCTCCGTCGCCCGCGGCCTCGGCACCCCGCAGCAGCACCGTCAGCAGGCGTACCGCGCCTCGTTTGTGGAGGGGGTCGTTGCCGTTGCCGCACTTGGGGGACTGGATGCAGGAGGGGCAGCCGGCGTCGCACTCGCACGAGGCGATGGCCTCGCGGGTGGCGGTGAGCCACTCGCGGGCGGTGTGGAAGGCACGCTCGGCGAAGCCCGCGCCGCCCGGATGGCCGTCGTAGACGAAGACGGTCGGCAGCAGCGTGTCGGGGTGCAGCGGGATGGAGACGCCGCCGATGTCCCAGCGGTCGCAGGTGGCGAAGAGCGGGAGTATGCCGATGGACGCGTGCTCGGCGGCGTGCAGGGCGCCGCCGAGCTGTTCCGGGTTCACCCGGGCGGCGTCGAGCTGGTCCTGCGTGACCGTCCACCAGACGGCACGGGTGCGCAGGGTGCGCGGCGGCAGGTCGAGCCGGGTCTCGCCCAGCACCTCGCCGGTGATCAGCCGGCGGCGCAGGTAGGAGACGACCTGGTTGGTGACCTCCACGGACCCGTAGCAGAGCCGGGCGTCGCCCCAGGGCACCTCGGTGTCGGTCTCCAGGATGGAGATGGCGGTGGTGTCCCGCGCCATGGTCGAGTACGGGGGGTCGGCCGGCTCGACGAGCGCGGCCCCGCCGTCGAGGTCGAGTTCCTTGACCACGTAGGTGCGGCCCTGGTGGAGGTGGACCGCGCCGTCGTGCACGGTCGTGTGCGCGGCGGAGGCGTCCACGGTCCCGAGCAGCCGGCCCGTCGCGGCCTCCACCACCTGCACCGGGTCGCCGCTCTCGCCGCGGATGCCGGTGAGGTCGGCGGCGCGCTCTCGCCGTGTCCAGTGCCAGGCCTTCGTACGGCGGCGGAGCAGTTTCGCGGCCTCGAGCTGCGGCAGCAGCTCGGCCGCGGCGGGACCGAAGAGCGGCAGGTCCTCATCCGTGAGCGGAAGCTCCTCGGCGGCGGCGCACAGATGGGGCGCGAGCACGTACGGGTTGTCGGGGTCGAGCACGGTGGACTCCACCGGCTGGCGGAACACCGCTTCCGGATGATGGACGAGATACGTGTCCAACGGGTCGTCGCGCGCGACCAGCACGGCCAGCGCGCCCCGCCCGGAGCGCCCCGCCCGGCCCGCCTGCTGCCAGAGCGAGGCCCGGGTGCCGGGGTAGCCCGCGATCAGGACGGAGTCGAGGCCGGAGACGTCGATGCCGAGTTCCAGGGCGGTGGTGGCGGCGAGGCCCAGCAGCTCGCCGGTGTGCAGGGCGCGCTCCAGGGCGCGCCGCTCCTCCGGCAGGTAGCCGCCGCGGTAGGCGGCGACCCGCCGGGGCAGCGAGCGGTCCACCTCGGCGAGCCGCTCCTGCGCGATCACGGAGATCAGCTCGGCGCCGCGCCGCGAGCGGACGAAGGCGACGGTGCGCACGCCTTGCACGACGAGGTCGGTCAGGAGTTCCGCGGTCTCGGCGGTGGCCGTGCGGCGCACCGGGGCGCCCTTCTCGCCGTGCAGCTCGGTGAGCGGCGGCTCCCAGAGGGCGAAGACCAGCTCGCCGCGGGGCGAGGCGTCGTCGCTGATCTCGCGCACCGGGACACCGGTCAGCCGTTCGGCGGCCACGGCCGGCTCGGCGGCGGTGGCCGAGGCGAGCAGGAAGACGGGCGAGGAGCCGTACCGGGCGCAGAGCCTGCGCAGCCGGCGCAGCACCTGGGCGACGTGCGAGCCGAAGACACCCCGGTAGGTGTGGCACTCATCGATCACGACGTAGCGCAGCGCGCGCAGGAAGGAGGACCATCGGGGGTGGGACGGAAGGATGCCCCGGTGCAGCATGTCGGGGTTGGTCAGCACGTACGTGGCGTACTGGCGGACCCACTCGCGTTCCTCGAAGGCGGTGTCCCCGTCGTAGGCGGCGGGCCGTATCGCGGTGCCCAGGGGTGCGGCGAACTCCTTCACCATCCGGCACTGGTCGGCGGCGAGTGCCTTGGTGGGGGCCAGGTAGAGCGCGGTCGCGCCCCGCCCGTTCGGCGCCTCGGAGCCGTCCAGCAGGGTGCTGAGGACGGGCACGAGGTAGGCGAGGGACTTCCCGGAGGCGGTGCCGGTGGCGACGACAACGGACTCTCCGTCGAGCACATGTTCGGCTGCGAGTGCCTGATGGGCCCATGGATGCTCGATTCCCGCCCGTTCGACAGCGCGGATGATCTCCGGTCGGATACGGTCGGACCAGACGGCATGCCGCCCCGCACGTGGGGGCAAGTGCTCCGTATGGGTGATGCGCGCAACCCGGTCCTGCCCCGGGGCGAGACGGTCCAGGACTGTCTGCGGGGAGAGCCGGGCGGCGGTGTCCGCCGGGGATCTTTCGGGACGGTGATTCTTGGGCATCGGCATCGAGTGTGTCACCGGCACGACGGACAATGGACCCAAGGCGTCGTGCACGTCTGTCGTAAGTGATTGAATGCCATCGCGGCTGGCGATCCGTCCCGGGGTTCAAGCCGAGGTGTCCCTAGGGGCGACCGCTCGATAGCAAGGTGCTGGAGGATCCGTGGACCTGTCCCTGTCGACCCGTACTGTCGGCGACCGTACGGTCGTCGAGGTCGGTGGCGAAATTGATGTGTACACCGCGCCCAAGCTGCGTGAGCAGCTGGTCGAGCTCGTGAACGACGGCAATTTTCACCTGGTCGTCGACATGGAGGGCGTGGACTTTCTCGACTCCACCGGGCTCGGCGTGCTGGTGGGTGGCCTCAAGCGCGTCCGCGCGCACGAGGGCTCGCTGCGCCTGGTCTGCAACCAGGAGCGCATTCTCAAGATCTTCCGTATCACCGGCCTGACCAAGGTGTTCCCGATCCACACCTCGGTCGAGGAAGCGGTCGCGGCCACCGACTGAGCCGGTTCCCCGGGCCAAGGGCCCGGGGGTTTCACCACCAGGGGGGACCGGGCCCCGGGCCCGGCCCCCTCAGCACTTCCGTATGCCAAAAGGGGGACGCATGGCCACCGTCGAACTCCGCTTCAGCCCGCTGCCCGAGCACGTCAGGACCGCCCGTCTGGTGGCGGCGGCAGTGGCGCGCAGGTCGGGGGTGGACGAAGCCGTGCTCGACGAGGTGAGGCTCGCCGTGGGCGAGGCCTGCACCCGCGCGGTCGGCCTGCACCAGATCAACGGTCTCTCGGAGCCGGTGTACGTGCTGCTGATCGAGGAGGAGAAGCAGTTCTCCATCGAGGTCGGTGACGAGGCGCCGCACTCCGTGGCCGGGGTGGGTGCCTCCGGTGGGGGGCCCGACGTGGACGCGGAGAGCGAGGACGAGATGGGTCTCGCCGTCATCAGCGGGCTCGTGGATGACGTGGAGGTTTCCGCCGGCGAGAACGGCGGGCACATCCGGATGAGCTGGCCGACTCCTCCGACGACTCTGCTGCCCTGAGTTCGGCGAACTTGTTGCCCTGAGTCCGGCGGCTCCTCTGCGCTGGCCTCGGGCGACCCGTCTGCCCTGATGCCGGGCGGTCCGTCTGGCGACTCCGCCTGCGGCGGTCCCCGGATCGGACCTGCCCCTCGGGGCTTCTTCTCCGGCTCTCCGCCGATGGGGGCTGAGCGCGCAGTTCCCCGCGTCCCTTCGTGGTGGCGGCCCACGGACCCGCACCCTTCGTGGTGCCAGGCCCACAAACACGCACCCTTCGTGCTGGCGGCCCACGGACCCGCAGCCGTCGTGGCGGCACGCCTACACGCCCGTACGCCCCGTATCCGCACCCTTCGTGCTCGCTCGGTACATATTCACGCTCTTCGTCCGGGTGCCCCACATATCCTCACGCCTGCGCCCCTCGAAGCCCCGCAGCCGTTCACGCCGCTCACCCCGCCTCCACCCCACCCCTCCCCTGAAGTCAGCCAACTTGCGGCACCCTCGCCCCACCGGTTTCCGCGGCCTCGCTGCCCCCTGGAGCCTCTGGGATCGCCCCGGGACGCCCGCGCCCGGTGCGTCCGCTCCCGGCCCGGGAGTCGCGCCCACACCCTGTTCCCGTCCCCGGGGCCCCCATCCGCCACCCCGCTCACTGTGACGGCGGCCGGAGTCGCCCTCCTCCCGCGCACCCCCGATGAGCAGCGCGGACCGCATTGCCGCGCACAATTCCCCCACTCCGCCCACACGATTTTCGATCGCATTACTGATCGTTTCTCTGATCATCTTCGTAATGTGTCACCTGATCGTTTGGGCGGCCATTACGGTGGTGGATCAAGTGATTGTCGATCATAGGTGCGGGTCAATGCTTTAAAGGCATTACACCTTTCGAGCGCGGGCCGTTCGCGGCGATCATTTGCTACGGCGCAGGTGCGGGCCGATATCGATTACCGCCCACTGTTTGGATCTGGATCTAGTACCTACAATCCGTCCACATCTTGAGCTCAGCCCAAGCGTCAAGGAGGACGAATGGCGGGGCTTTCCACCCCTCAAAAGTTTGACCACCCCTCAACCTTCGCAGCCGCAGTGCTGACCGACGACAACCGCCTGATCGTGGTGGTCATCGGGATCGTTGCCCTCGCCGCACTCATCGTCGCCGGGGTCCTGGTGCGCCAGGTGCTCGCCGCGGGCGAGGGCACCGACAGCATGAAGAAGATCGCGGCCGCCGTGCAGGAGGGCGCCAACGCCTACCTGGCCCGGCAGCTGCGCACCCTCGGCGTCTTCGCCACCGTGGTGTTCTTCCTGCTCCTGCTGCTGCCCGCGGACGACTGGAACCAGCGCGCCGGACGCTCGGTGTTCTTCCTGATCGGTGCGGCCTTCTCGGCCGCCACCGGCTATATCGGGATGTGGCTCGCGGTGCGCAGCAATGTTCGTGTGGCTGCTGCGGCAAGAAAGGCCACACCCGGTGAAGGCGAGCCGGAAAAAGATCTCACCACCGTCTCGCACGAGGCAATGAAGATCGCTTTCCGGACGGGCGGCGTCGTCGGCATGTTCACGGTGGGGCTCGGGCTTCTGGGCGCCTCCTGTGTCGTGCTGGTGTACGCGGCCGACGCGCCGAAAGTCCTGGAGGGCTTCGGCCTCGGCGCCGCGCTGATCGCCATGTTCATGCGTGTCGGAGGCGGCATCTTCACCAAGGCCGCCGACGTCGGCGCCGACCTGGTCGGCAAGGTCGAGCAGGGCATTCCGGAGGACGACCCGCGCAATGCCGCGACCATCGCCGACAATGTGGGCGACAACGTCGGCGACTGCGCGGGAATGGCCGCCGACCTGTTCGAGTCGTACGCCGTCACGCTGGTCGCCGCGCTGATCCTCGGCAAGGCGGCCTTCGGCGACTCCGGACTCGCCTTCCCGCTGATCGTCCCGGCGATCGGCGTGATCACGGCGATGCTCGGCATCTTCGCGGTGGCCCCCCGCCGCTCGGACCGCAGCGGCATGAGCGCCATCAACCGCGGGTTCTTCATCTCCGCGGTGATCTCGCTGGTGCTGGTGGCGGTCGCCGTCTTCACCTACCTGCCGTCCTCGTACGCCGACCTGAACGGCGTCACCGACGCGGCGATCCAGGGCAAGAGCGGCGACCCGCGGGTCCTCGCACTCGTCGCCGTCGCCATCGGCATCGTGCTCGCCGCCCTCATCCAGCAGCTGACCGGGTACTTCACCGAGACCAGCCGGCGCCCCGTCAGGGACGTCGGCAAGACCTCGCTGACCGGCCCGGCCACGGTCGTGCTCTCCGGCATCTCGCTGGGGCTCGAGTCCGCCGTCTACACGGCGCTGCTGATCGGGCTCGGCGTGTACGGGGCGTTCCTGCTCGGCGGCACGTCGATCATGCTGGCGCTGTTCGCGGTGGCGCTGGCCGGTACCGGCCTGCTCACCACGGTCGGGGTCATCGTGGCCATGGACACCTTCGGTCCCGTCTCCGACAACGCCCAGGGCATCGCCGAGATGTCCGGCGACGTCGAGGGCGCGGGCGCGCAGGTGCTCACCGACCTGGACGCGGTGGGCAACACCACCAAGGCCATCACCAAGGGCATCGCCATCGCCACCGCCGTCCTCGCGGCGTCGGCGCTCTTCGGCTCGTTCCGCGACGCGATCACCTCGGCGGCGCACGACGTCGGCGAGCGGGTCGGCTCGGGCGGGCCGCTGAGCCTGGTGATGGACATCTCGCAGCCCAACAACCTGGTCGGCCTCATCGCGGGCGCCGCCGTGGTCTTCCTCTTCTCCGGTCTCGCCATCAACGCGGTGTCCCGGTCCGCCGGGGCCGTGGTCTACGAGGTGCGGCGGCAGTTCAAGGAGAAGCCCGGGATCATGGACTTCACGGAGAAGCCCGAGTACGGGCGCGTCGTCGACATCTGCACCAAGGACGCGCTGCGTGAACTGGCGACTCCGGGACTGCTCGCCGTCCTGGCGCCGATCGCGATCGGCTTCACCCTCGGCGTCGGGGCGCTCGGTGCCTACCTCGCGGGCGCGATCGGCACGGGCACCCTCATGGCGGTGTTCCTCGCCAACTCCGGTGGTGCCTGGGACAACGCCAAGAAGCTCGTCGAGGACGGTCACCACGGCGGCAAGGGCAGCGAGGCCCATGCCGCGACGGTGATCGGCGACACCGTCGGCGACCCCTTCAAGGACACCGCGGGGCCCGCGATCAACCCCCTGCTGAAGGTGATGAACCTGGTGGCGCTGCTCATCGCGCCGGCGATCATCAAGTTCAGCTTCGGAGAGAGCGCGAGCGTCGCCGTGCGGGTGATCATCGCCGTGCTGGCGCTGGCCGTGATCGTCGGAGCCGTCTTCGTGTCCAAGCGCCGCGGGATCACGGTCGGCGGGGACGACGAGGACGGCACGGGAGGTGCCGCCGAGGGCGACAAGAAGAAGGGCGCACCGGTGGGGGAGTCGGCGGACCCGGCGGTGGTGCCGTAGCGGCGGACTCCCATCCCCGGGTTCGGAGCCGGGAATCGGGTCCGGGGCTCGGCCCAGCCCCGGACCCGGGACTCCGGCTCCGGACTCGGCCAACCGGCGGGCGGGCGGCGCGCACTTGGCGTCGCCCGCCCGCTTGTGCGCTGTCGCCCGCCCGCACACCCTCCTCCCCGCTCCCCGCTCCCCGCCTGCCCGACCGCCCGCTTGTGCGCCGGGGTAAATCCCTGGGGCGCACGCCGCCGAGCCCTGCCGGATCGGATCAGGCGCGCGAACCGCCGCGCGCAGGCGGAAACCGCGAAACCGGCGGATGCCGGACGCGCCGGATACCCCGCCCCTTCCCGCCTCCGTGAGTCATATCTCTCTGGGGCTAAAGAGCACTAAGAAGGTTAATACTCGGGCATTCGGGTCATGGGTGTCACCTCTGCGGCGTGTATGTTCCGGGGCCGGAAGCCATCGAAGGGGGCCATCCGGTGAAGAAGAAGTGTGCGTCCGTGCTGTGCGGCGGTGCGGTGTTGGTACTGGCGCTTTCGGGGTGCAAGGGCGACACGAACAAGCTCGACGCCTGGGCCAAGACGGTCTGTGACGCCGTGCAGCCGCAGGCCCAGAAGATCGGGTCGGCCAACACCGCCATCCAGCAGCAGACCTCGGACACCAGCAAGCCCTCGGACGTGCAGAAGACCGACTCCAAGGCATTCCAGGACATGTCCGACGCCTACAAGGCGCTCGCCTCCGCCGTGGATCGGGCCGGCCCGCCGCCCTCCGACGGCGGCGAGAAGAAGCAGCAGGACGCCGTCAAGGAGCTGAACACCACCTCCGCTTCCTACGCCGGTCTGAAGAAGCAGGTCGACGGCCTGGACACCGAGGACCAGGCCAAGTTCGCGGACGGCCTCACCGGCATCGCCACCCGCCTCCAGCAGCTCGGCAAGAGCGGCAATGACGCCCTGGCGAAGCTGGAGGAGGGCGACCTCGGCAAGTCGATGGGGAAGCAGCAGAGCTGCCAGAAGGCGTCCACGGCACCGTCCACCGCAGCGGGCTGAGGCACTGAGGCCGACCCCGGGGCCGGGCCATGGGGCCGACGCGCGCCGGGGTCGCCGCCCATGGACCGGCGCGCGGCGCGGAACGGACAGAGCGGAACGGACACAATGGGGCGCGTGAGTAGCACCCGCCCCCCGGGGCCGCCCCAGCCGTCCCATCCGTCGCCGCGTCCCCTGCCGGCCGCCCCCATGCCGTCCCCGGGTGCGCCGGACGCCGGCGCGAGCGCGGACGCCGACCGTGCCGCCGCGGGGCTGCGGGACGCCCTGCTCGCCGCGGGCTTCACCGCGGACGGCCTCCGCAAGCTGCTCGGCTCCGCCGCCTACGCGGCCCTGGCGCGCGGCGAGGCGGTGCCCGCGCTGCGGGCCACCAGCGGCGAGGGCCCCCTGGAGTCGCTCGTCCGCCTCTTCCTGCTCCAGCAGCCGGTGCCGCACGCGCGCGTGGCGGACGTTCTGCCCGTGTCGGACTGCCTGGAGACGGGCTGGCTCACCCGCGCGGGCGGCGACGAGGTGGCGGCCACGGTGGACGTGCGGCCGTACGCGGGACCGTTGCGCCAGGACTGGTTCGTCGTCTCGGACCTCGGCTGCGCGGTCGGCGGGGCCGCGGGCATCGGCGGGCCCGGACGGCGGGCGGGCGCCGACGTGGTGCTCGGCGTGGGCGGCGCCTCCAGCACCCTCGCCCAGATCACCGTCCGCACCAGGGTCGGCAGCGCCCTCGACCTCGGCACGGGTTCCGGTGTCCAGGCGCTGCACGCCGCCCAGCACGCCGCCCGGGTCACCGCGACCGACACCAACCCGCGCGCGTTGCGCATGGCCGCGCTCACCCTCGCGCTGTCCGGCGCGCCCGGCGCCGACCTGCGCGAGGGCTCGCTCTACGAGCCCGTGGCCGACGGGACGTACGACCTGATCGTGTCGAACCCGCCGTTCGTGATCTCTCCCGGCGCCCGGCTCACCTACCGGGACGGCGGGATGGGCGGGGACGACCTGTGCCGGTCGCTGGTGCAGGGCGCGGGGCAGCGGCTCAACGTCGGCGGGCACGCCCAGTTCCTCGCCAACTGGCAGCACGTCGAGGGCGAGGACTGGACCGATCGCGTCCGCTCCTGGCTGCCGCCCGGCTGCGACGCCTGGATCGTCCAGCGGGAGGTGCAGGACGTCGCCCAGTACGCGGAGCTGTGGCTGCGGGACGCGGGCGACCACCGGGCCGACCCTGCCGAGTACGCGGCGCGGTACGACGCCTGGCTGGACGAGTTCGAGCGGCGCAGGACGACGGCCGTCGGCTTCGGCTGGATCAGCCTGCACCGCACGGACTCCGCGGCTCCGGCGGTCACCGTCGAGGAGTGGCCGCACGCTGTCGAGCAGCCCCTCGGCCAGGCCGTGCGCGCGCACTTCCGCGGCCAGGCCTACCTGGCCGCGCACGACGACGCCGCGCTCCTCGAAGCCCGCTTCCGGCTGGCTCCCGAGGTCGTCCAGGAGCAGATCGGCCTGCCCGGCGCCGAGGACCCCGAGCACGTCGTGCTGCGCCAGCAGCACGGGATGCGCCGGGCCACCAAGGTGGACACGGTCACCGCCGGCTTCGCCGGAGTCTGCGACGGCTCCCTGAACGCCGGGCGGATCCTGGACGCCATCGCGCAGCTCCTCGGGGAGGACCCGGTGCTGCTGAGGGACCGCACCCCCGCCCAGATCCGGCTGCTGATCGAGCAGGGGTTCCTGGATCCCGCCGACGAGCCGGGGAACGGCGCGGAAGCGGGCTCCTAGGGCAGCGGCCTCCTGGGGCGGCGGGCTCCTAGGGCGGCGGCCCCCTAGAGGGGTGGCCTCCTAGAGGGGTGGCCTTCCAGCACGGCGGCCTCATAGAGCGGCGGTCTCCGGGAACGGAAGCGGCTCCCTATCCGGACGTCGTGCGCACCTGGAAGTGCTCCGTCCGGATGGGCCCTGCATCCAAGGGGTGCTTTACAGAAGGGTGCGCTTTACGGAACGGCGCCCCTTGTAGAGCGACTGCGGAGCGACCGGCAGACCGACCACAAGCCCGAAGACACGCCATCGCAGCCGCCCCAGGCCGCACACGCGCCACGCCACCATCCGTTCACGCCAAATTCTTCGCCCGGTCGTACGAGCGTGCCAGCCTCCGACATCCGGTACCTCACAAGCCCGCAGACACCCCGGGCGGGGCCCGGGCAGGCCGGCGGGGCGGCCGGTGAGCGCGCCGGAGGAACCCGGCGGAGGTGGGCGGGGGAGACGACACGACATGGAGCTGGAGAGCGTGCCCGCGATCTTCGTGGGCGTGGTGTTCACCCTGTTCGGAGTGGGGCTGCTGCTCTGGACCGGGATGCGGCTGCGGCACCGCGCACCCGTCGCGGACGGTGTGAATCAGGTCGCATCGGCCACGGTCGCGACCGTCGCCGGAGTGGCCGCGCTGGGCATCGGCTGCTGGTGCCTCGCGAGCGTCTGAGCTCGGTGTGAGGCACCACACAGGCGTAACTGATAAGTGACCCTCCGCATAAGCCGGACGGGCAGGTCGCCGCTCCGGGCGGCAGGAACAGCGGAAGTCGGGTTACCGTTCGAGTGGCCGTTGCGGGCTTTCCCCGTTTGACACGGGGGCGGGAGGTACCGTCACACTCCGCAGCGTCAGCACGTGCCCACCGAGCGTCGACCGGAGAGAGAAGAGCGAAGTTGTCCCCGACCAGCGAGACCGCACAGGGCGGCCGCCGACTCGTCATCGTCGAGTCGCCTGCCAAGGCGAAGACGATCAAGGGCTATCTCGGGCCCGGATACACCGTCGAGGCGAGTGTCGGGCACATCCGTGACCTCCCCAACGGGGCCGCAGAGGTCCCCGACAAGTACACCGGCGAGGTGCGCCGCCTCGGCGTGGACGTGGATCACGACTTCCAGCCCGTCTACGTCGTCAACGCTGACAAGAAGTCCCAGGTCAAGAAGCTCAAGGATCTGCTGCGCGACTCCGACGAGCTCTACCTCGCGACGGACGAGGACCGGGAGGGCGAGGCGATCGCCTGGCACCTCCAGGAGGTGCTCAGGCCGAAGATCCCCGTGCACCGGATGGTCTTCCACGAGATCACCAAGGACGCCATCCGGGCGGCCGTGGCCAACCCCCGCGAGCTGAACCAGAAGCTCGTCGACGCCCAGGAGACCCGCCGGATCCTCGACCGCCTCTACGGCTACGAGGTCTCCCCGGTGCTGTGGAAGAAGGTCATGCCGCGGCTGTCGGCGGGCCGCGTGCAGTCCGTCGCCACCCGCCTCGTCGTCGAGCGCGAGCGCGAGCGCATCGCGTTCCGCTCCGCCGAGTACTGGGACCTCACGGGCACCTTCGCGACCGGCCGCGCCGGCGACTCGTCCGACCCCGCCTCCCTGGCCGCTCGGCTCACGGCGGTGGACGGCAGGCGTGTCGCCCAGGGCCGCGACTTCGACTCCCGCGGGCAGCTGAAGACGGCGAACACCCTCCACCTCGACGAGGAGAACGCCCGGGCGCTGGCCGCCGCGCTGGAGCACTCCGCGTTCTCCGTGCGCTCGGTGGAGTCCAAGCCCTACCGCCGCTCGCCGTACGCGCCCTTCCGCACCACCACGCTCCAGCAGGAAGCCAGCCGCAAGCTCGGCTTCGGTGCGAAGGCGACCATGCAGGTCGCCCAGAAGCTGTACGAGAACGGCTTCATCACCTATATGCGTACGGACTCCACCACGCTCTCCGACACGGCCGTCAGCGCCGCCCGGGCGCAGGTCACGCAGCTCTACGGCGCCGACTACCTCCCGGAGCGGCCCCGCACGTACGCCGGCAAGGTCAAGAACGCCCAGGAGGCGCACGAGGCGATCCGCCCCTCCGGCGACCGCTTCCGCACGCCGGCCGAGACCGGCCTGACCGGCGAGCAGTTCAAGCTGTACGAGCTGATCTGGAAGCGCACCGTCGCGTCCCAGATGAAGGACGCCGTCGGCAACAGCGTCACCGTGAAGATCGCCGGCCGTTCCGCGGACGGGCGGGACGCCGAGTTCAGCGCCTCCGGCAAGACGATCACGTTCCACGGCTTCCTGAAGGCCTACGTGGAGGGCGCCGACGACCCGAACGCCGAGCTGGACGACCGCGAGCGGCGCCTGCCGCAGGTCGCCGAGGGCGACGCGCTCACCGCCGAGGAGATCGCCGCCGACGGCCACTCGACCAAGCCGCCCGCCCGCTACACCGAGGCGTCCCTGGTCAAGGAGCTGGAGGAGCGCGAGATCGGCCGCCCGTCGACGTACGCGTCGATCATTGGCACCATCCTCGACCGCGGCTACGTCTTCAAGAAGGGCACCGCGCTCGTCCCCTCGTTCCTGTCGTTCGCGGTCGTCAACCTCCTGGAGAAGCACTTCGGGCGGCTCGTCGACTACGACTTCACCGCCCGCATGGAGGACGACCTCGACCGCATCGCGCGCGGAGAGGCGCAGGCCGTGCCGTGGCTTCGGCGCTTCTACTTCGGCGAGGGCGGCCCGGAGGGCGCCACCGCGGCGTCCGCGGGCAACGGCGACGGAGACCACCTCGGCGGCCTCAAGGAACTCGTCACCGACCTGGGCGCCATCGACGCGCGCGAGGTCTCCTCGTTCCCCGTGGGGGACGGCGTCGTGCTCCGGGTCGGCCGCTACGGCCCGTACGTGGAGCGCGGTGCGCGCGACGAGGAGGGCCACCAGCGGGCCGACGTCCCCGAGGACCTCGCCCCCGACGAGCTGACGATCGAGTACGCGGAGGAACTGCTCGCCAAGCCGACCGGCGACTTCGAGCTGGGCACCGACCCGGAGACGGGCCGTGAGATCGTCGCCAAGGACGGCCGCTACGGTCCGTACGTCACCGAGGTGCTGCCCGAGGGGACGCCCAAGACCGGCAAGAACGCGGTCAAGCCGCGGACGGCGTCCCTGTTCAAGTCGATGTCCCTGGACACGGTCACGCTCCAGGACGCCCTCAAGCTGATGTCGCTGCCGCGGGTGGTGGGCACCGACCCGGAGGGCGTGGAGATCACCGCGCAGAACGGGCGCTACGGTCCGTACCTCAAGAAGGGCACGGACTCGCGGTCCCTCCAGACCGAGGACCAGATCTTCGGCATCACCCTGGACGAGGCCCTCGCGATCTACGCCCAGCCGAAGCAGCGCGGCCGGGCGGCCGCCAAGCCGCCGCTCAGGGAACTGGGCGAGGACCCGGTCAGCGGCAAGCCCGTCGTCGTCAAGGACGGCCGGTTCGGGCCGTACGTCACCGACGGCGAGACCAACGCGACGCTCAGGGCCGCCGACAGCGTGGAGGAGATCACGCCGGAGCGCGGGTTCGAGCTGCTGGCGGAGAAGCGGGCGAAGGGGCCTGTGAAGCGGGCGGCGAAGAAGACGGCGGCGAAGAGGGCGCCGGCGAAGAAGAAAGCCGCTGGCGCGGCGGGGGCGGCGAAGAAGGCTGCGCCGGCGAAGAAGGCCGCTTCCGGGAAGCGGGCGGCTTCGTCGAACGGCTCCAGCGGCGAGCAGGGCTGAGGTTTCGCCCCTGCGGGGCTTGGCCGGGCTCGTTCTGTTGCCTTGATGCGGCGTGCTTTGGCGGGTGCGAGTGCGGGTGCGGGTGCGTTTGGGTTCTTCGCGCAGTTCCCCGCGCCCCTTATCGGGCGCCTTCTGGTTCGTTGTGGTGCGGGGCCGCGGGGGGATGTACGTGCTCGGTCCGGCGCCCCTCGGTCAGATGAAAGGTGCCCTGGGCCTGGCGCCGGCCGCTGCGCGCGCACATCCCCCCGCGGCCCCTCCCGTCTCGTACGCGACTGCGGACCGGCGGGCCATCAGGGGGCCTCGCGGGGGTACGCCTTCACCCCGCCTGCTGCCTCTGTGGGCAGTCGTTCCGCTGGCTGGGGGCACCTCCCAGGCCCTTAAGGCACTGGGGGAGGGTGGGCACAGCCCACGGCGTGCGGCAGCCGGGCGGTACCGGCCCGCACAGGTAGGGGCAGGTGGCCGAGGGGAAGGAACCCACGTCCGCGCAAGCTCAGCAGCCCGCAGGGTGCCGCAGCCGCGCGGTGCCGGCGGCTGGCCCCGCCCGGGGACGGGACACCCCAGGGTGGGGGAGGGGCGGTACCGGGGGTGGCGGCCGATAGGCTGGACGGATGACGCGTGCTGAGCACTCAACGGCTCCAGACGACGCCCTGGTCGCGGATTCCCGGGAGCGCGCCGTCCGCGCCCTCCTACGTGTGCCCGCGCTGAAACGCCTGTGGAGCGCCCACCTCGTCGGATCGACGGCCGACGCGCTGGCGATGCTCGTCCTGGTGGCCCTCGTCCTCCAGGCGGCCATCGCGGACGACTCCTTCGGCGGTGGCTACCGCGGCGTCGCCTTCGCCGTCGCCGCCGTCTTCGCCGCCCGCATCCTGGCGACCCTCCTCTTCGGAGCCGTCCTGCTCGGGCCGCTGACCGCGCTCACCGCGCCGGGCGGCCCGCTCGACCGGCGGTGGACGCTGCTCGGAGCCGACGGCGTCCGCGCCGCGATGATGATCGTCGCGCCCCTGTGGATCGACTGGACCCCGGACGACGCGCCCGGGCTCCTGCTCGTCACCGCGTTCGTGACCGGCGTCGCCGAACGGTTCTGGACGGTGTGCAGGGAGGGCGCCGCGCCCACCCTGCTGCCCCCGCCGCCGCCCGAGGGCGCCGCCGTGCGGCCGCTGCCCGACCGCATGGACGCCCTGCGCCGCCTCTCGCTGCGCACCGGCTTCGCGGCGCTGCCGCTGGCCGCCGCCGCACTGGTCGCCGTGACTCTCGTGAGCAACCTCCTCGCGACCGGCGTCGAGTGGTTCGGCCAGCACCAGGCGGCTCTCGCGTCCTACGTCGCGGCGGGGCTGTTCGCCGCCTCGCTGTCCGTCCTCACCGCGCTCGAACTGCCGGGCACCGAGGGCACCCACGCCCCCCGCCCGAAGTCCCCCCTCGAAGGCATGCGCCGCCCCCGGACGCCCGACGGCGTCGACAAGGGCCGCACGGGCGCCGTACCGCTCCTGGTGTTCGCCTCCGCGGCGGTCGCCGGGGCCATCGCCGCCGCTGCCGCGGTCGCCGTGCTGCACGCCAAGGACCTCGGCGGCGGCCCCGTCGCCTACGGCCTGCTGGTGCTCGCCCTGACCGGCGGCGTCGCCCTCGGCATCCGCAGCGGCCCCGCCGTGCTGCCGTCCCTGTCCCGCCGCAGGCTGATGGCGCTGGCGACCGCGCTCACCGGAATCGCCCTCCTCGTCGCCGGCCTCGTCCCCGACGTCGCGACCGACCTGGCCATCACGGCCGTCGCCGGCCTCACCGCCGGCATCGCCGCCAACACCGGCCACACCGTGCTGGACCAGGAGACCGAGGAGGCCCGGCGCCCCCGTACGACCAGCCATCTGCACGCGGTCGTACGCGCTCTCGTCGGCTTCGCCGCCATCGCGGCCCCCGTGCTCGCCGGCGCGATCGGGCGGCACCGCGTGGAGAGCGGCAAGTTCGTCTTCGACCACGGCGGCGCCGCGTTCGTCATGATGCTCGTCGGCGCCCTGCTGCTGCCGGTCGCCGCGCTGCTGCTCGCCAAGGTCGACGACCGCTCCGGCGTCCCCCTGCGGCACGACCTGCGCGACGCGGTCCGCGGCGCCGACCCCGAGCAGGTCCCCGCCCACAGCGGCTTCTTCATCGCCCTGGAGGGCGGCGACGGCGCAGGCAAGACCACGCAGGCCGAGGCGCTCGCCGAGTGGATCCGCGCCAAGGGCCACGAGGTGGTGCTCACCCGCGAGCCCGGCGCGACGCCCATGGGCAAGCGGCTCCGCTCCATCCTGCTCGACGTCCAGTCCGCCGGCATCTCGCACCGCGCCGAGGCCCTGCTGTACGCGGCCGACCGCGCCGAGCACGTCGACACCGTCGTACGCCCCGCCCTGGAGCGCGGCGCCGTCGTCATCTCCGACCGCTACATCGACTCCTCCGTGGCCTACCAGGGCGCGGGCCGCGACCTGTCGCCCACGGAGGTCGCCCGCATCTCCCGCTGGGCCACCGGAGGCCTGGTCCCGCATCTGACGGTCCTGCTCGACGTCCCCCCGGAGGTCGCGAGGGAACGCTTCACCGAGGCCCCCGACCGGCTGGAGTCGGAGCCCGCGGAGTTCCACGCGCGCGTGCGCAGCGGTTTCCTCACCCTCGCCGCCGCCGACCCCGGCCGGTACATGGTCGTCGACGCCGGCCAGGAGCCCGAAGCGGTCACGATGGTGATCCGGCACCGGCTCGACTCCGTACTCCCGCTCTCCGACGCCGAGGTGAAGGCGCAGGAGGAGGCCCGCAAGGCGGCCGAGGAGGAAGCCAAGCGGCGCGCGGAGGAAGAGGCACGGCGCAAGGCGGAGGAAGAGCGCCTGGAGCGCGAGCGCCAGGCCGAACTGGCCAGGCTCCGCGCCGAGGAGGACGCGCGCAAGGAGCGCGAACTCGCGGAGGCACAGCAGCGCGAGGCCGAACGGCAGGCCGAGGAGGCCAGGAAGCGGGCCGAGGAGGCGCGCCGCAGGGCCGACGAGGAGCGCGCCCGGGTGCTCGCCGAGGAGAAGGCGCGCGCCGAGGAGGAGCAGCGCCGCCGCCAGCGCGCGGAGGACGAGGCCCGGGTCCGCGCGGCCCAGGAGGCCCGGCGCGCCGAGGAGCAGCGGAAGGCCGAGGAGGCCCTGCTCCGCGCGGAGCAGGAACGGCGGGAGAGCGAGGGCCACGGAGACGGTGCCGGCGGCGGCACGGGTGCGCCGGGCGGCCCCGGTGCGGGTTCGCCGCCGGACGCCGGCCGGGACGGGCGGGACTCCGGCCCGGAGGGCTCGTCCGGTCACGCCGGTCCGACGGCGGCCGCGGGTGCCGGCGGGCTGGCGGGCGGCACGGCGCCGGGCGGCGCGGCGCACGGCGCTCCGGGCGGCTCCGTGCACCGGACCTCGGACACCGTGGAGACGGTGCCCACTCCCGTCGTCTCGCAGCGTGACGCGGCGTCCCACCGGCCCGTCCGGGGTTCCGAGGACACGGCGGTGCTCCCGATTCCGGGGGCGAACCCGTCCGGTGCGTTCGACGAGACGGCGAAGCTGCCGCCCGTCCGCGAGGACGGCACGCCCGCGCCCGCGTCCGGGGATCCCGCCGACCGCGTGCCGCCGGGGCTCTTCCGCGACGAGCGGGGGGAGCGTGAGCATGGGGAGCGCGGGGAGTCGTCGTCCGGTACCGGCCTGACCGGTCCGAACGACAGGACCCGCGAGCTGCCCCAGATGGACCCCGAGACGGGCGCCCCGCGCTCCCGGCCCCGCCCCGACTGGGCCGAGGAGACGCCTCTGGACGACCTCCCCTCCCTGGCGGACGAGCTTCTGGGCCCCCACGACGACGAGGACGAGGACAACGGCGGACGCGGGGGGCGCCGGTCCGGACGGTGACCCAGCGTTCGTTGACGGGTGGACGAATGTGCTGGTCATCGGCCTGCTGTCGTGACCTGACCCCCGTTGTCAGACCCGTCCCGCACAATGAAGACCGTTGATCCGGCACCGGCGGGCAGCGCCTCGGTGCCGGCCGGCCTGAACCGGAAGGGCTCACCCGAACCGGAAGGGCTGACCCGGATCGGAAGGGCTGACCCGGATCGGAAGGGCTGACCCGGATCGGAAGGGCTGACCCGGATCGGAAGGGCTGACCCGGATCGGAAGGGGAGACCTGATGTCCGTGTGGGACGACCTGGTGGGCCAGGAGCAGGTGAGCGCGCAGCTCGTCGCGGCCGCGAGGGACGCCGACGCCCTCGTCGCCGCCGCGGACGAGAAGGCCCCGCCTCCCGAGGCGTCCAAGATGACGCACGCCTGGCTCTTCACGGGCCCCCCGGGCTCCGGCCGCGCCGACGCCGCGCGCGCCTTCGCCGCCGCCCTCCAGTGCACCAGCCCGGACCGCGCGCTGGGCGGCGCCCCCGGCTGCGGGTTCTGCGACGGCTGCCACACGACGCTGATCGGTACGCACGCGGACGTGGAGATCGTCCGCACGGACCTGCTCTCCATCGGCGTCAAGGAGACCCGCGAACTGGTGCGCCGCTCCCAGCTCTCGCCCGCGGGCGGCCGCTGGCAGGTCATCGTCCTGGAGGACGCGGACCGCCTCACCGAAGGCGCGGGGAACGTCCTGCTGAAGGCGGTGGAGGAGCCGGCCCCCCGCACGGTCTGGCTGCTCTGCGCGCCCTCCCTGGAGGACGTCCTGCCCACCATCCGCTCCCGCTGCCGCCTGCTGACGCTGCGCACCCCCTCCGTGGCCGCAGTGGCGGACATGCTGGTCCGGCGCGACGGCGTGGAGCCCGCGGTAGCCGAGGCCGCTGCCCGGGCCACGCAGGGCCATATCGACCGGGCCCGCCGCCTGGCGACGGACGAGCGCGCCCGCGCCCGCCGCGCCACCGTGCTGAAGCTCCCCCTCCGCGTCGACGACGTGGGCGGCTGCCTGAAAGCCGCTCAGGAACTGATCGACGCCGCCACGGAGGACGCCCAGGAGGTCGCCGAGGAGGTCGACACCAAGGAGACGGAGGAGCTGAGGGCGGCTCTCGGCGCGGCGCAGGGCGGCAGGATGCCACGCGGTACGGCGGGCGCGATGAAGGAGCTGGAGGACCGCCAGAAGCGCCGCCGCACCCGCACCCAGCGGGACAGCCTGGACCTCGCCCTGACCGACCTCACGGCCTTCTACCGCGATGTGCTGGCCCTCCAACTGGGCACGCGGCTGGCCCTGGCGACGAGCGACCTGCAGGACGCCCTGGAGCGCATCGCCCACGGCACGTCCCCCGAGGCGACACTCCGCCGGATAGACGCGATCGCCGCGTGCAGAGAGGCCCTCGACCGCAACGTCGCCCCGCTCCTCGCGGTGGAGGCGATGACGCTGGCGCTCCGGGCGGGTTGAGTCAGGTTGAGGCGGGGGGACGAGGCCGAGCGCGGGGCCGCTCCGGCTCGGGTCGGCGGACGGCGGCAGGAGGCGCCCTCCACAGCTTGCGGCGCCCCCACCCTGCGAGCCCCCGCACCCGCGCGCTCCACATCGAACGCTCCCCGCCGCCATCCCCGCCCGTTGCCTCACTCCCCGCCCGTTGCCCCGCCTACGCCGTAGCCGTCCACCTCCGGACGCCACGCCCACGATGGTGTCCTCATCCGCCACGATGGTGTTCGCCTCGCCGCAACGCAGCGCAATCGTGCCGATCCGTAGCGTTAGAGTCGCCGGATGGACACCAGCCGCTGCCCAGACCCCGCCACCGGCCCCGGTGCTCACGCGCGCCCGGCCGTCCCGGCGGACTCAGTCGCCCCAGCCGTCCCCGGCATCGCAACAGGCGCCGGGCGGACCGCTCGCGTGACCCGGTCGACGATCCTGCGCGCGGCGGTCGTCGTGCTGGCCGTCGGGGGACTGCTCGCCTCGGGCTGTTCCGGGGGCCGGTCCGCGGCCGGGGTGGCGGCCGTGGCGGCGCTGCCGGAGGCCACCCCGAAGGCGCTGGCGCCGTACTACGCACAGCGCCCGGGCTGGCACGCGTGCAGCGAGGCGGAGTTCCAGTGCGCGACGGTGAGGGTCCCGCGGGACTACGCCGGGCCGGCCGCGGGCGACGTCAAGCTGGCCGTGGCCCGCAAGAAGGCGACGGGACCGGGCAAGCGGATCGGTTCGCTGCTGGTCAACCCGGGCGGCCCCGGCGGCTCGGCCATCGCCTACCTCCAGGCGTACGCGGCCCGCGGCTACCCCGCCGAGGTACGGGCGCGCTACGACATGGTCGCCGTCGACCCCAGGGGCGTCGCCGGAAGTCAGCCGGTGACCTGCCTGAACGGCAAGCGGATGGACGCGTACACGCAGACCGACACGACGCCGGACGACGACCGGGAGCAGGCTCGCCTGGTGTCCGCGCTCAAGGAGTTCTCCGCCGGGTGCGAGCGGCGCTCCGGGGCGCTGCTGCCGCACGTCTCCACGGTCGAGGCGGCGCGCGACATGGACGTCGTGCGCGCCGTTCTGGGCGACCGCAGGCTGAACTACGTCGGCGCGTCGTACGGCACGTTCCTCGGGGCGACGTACGCGAGCCTGTTCCCGACCCGCGCCGGCCGCCTCGTGCTGGACGGCGCGATGGACCCGAGCCTGCCGGCGCGCCGGATGAACCTGGAGCAGACGGCGGGCTTCGAGACGGCGTTCGAGTCCTTCGCGAAGGACTGCGCACGCCGCCCCGACTGCCCCCTGGGCAAGGCGCCGGGCACCGGAAGCGGCAACGGGACCGGTGACGGCGCGGTCGACCGCAGCAGCACGAGCGTCGCGACGGACCCGGACGCGTCGGCCGGCGCGGGCACGGCCTCGCGGGCGGCAAGCGGTGCGGGGACGCGGGTCGGTGCGACGCAGGCGGGCGGGGCACGAGCCGGTGGGCTGGAGGCCGGCGCGGCACCCGGCAGGGCGCCCACGCCCGCCGAGGTGGGCGCCCACCTGAAGTCCTTCTTCCAACGGCTGGACCGCTCACCGCTGTCCGCCGTGCAGAGCCCCATGGGCAGCAGCTCCGCGACCGGCCGGGACCGCCGTCACGACACGGGCCGCGGTGGCCGGATGCTCGGCGAGGCGCTGGCCACCACGGGGGTGATGGCGGCGATGTACGACGAGGCGGCGTGGCCGCAGCTGCGCGCCGCGCTGGCAGCGGCGATCGAGGACGGAGACGGTTCCGGCCTGCTGGCCCTCTCGGACGGCTACTACGAGCGGGGAAGTGACGGCACATACGCCAACCTGATGTCCGCCAACGCCGCCGTGAACTGCCTCGACCTGCCGGCCGCCTTCAGCTCCCCGGACGAGGTGAGAAAGTCCCTGCCCGCCTTCCGCAAGGCGTCCCCCGTCTTCGGCGAGAGCCTGGCATGGGCGGCCCTCACCTGCGGCTACTGGCCGGTGCACGCCACGGGCCGGCCGCACCGCATCGAGGCGAAGGGCGCACCGCCGATCGTCGTCGTCGGCACCGTCCGCGACCCGGCCACCCCCTACCGCTGGGCCCGCTCCCTGTCGTCCCAGCTCTCCTCGGCCCGCCTGCTGACCTACGAGGGCGACGGCCACACCGCGTACGGCCGCGGCAGCACGTGCATCGACAGGGCGATCAACCGCTACCTGGTCACCGGCACCGCACCGAGGAACGGCACCCGCTGCTCGTAGCGGCACGCGGGTCGAGCCAAGGGAAACCACTGCTCAGCGCGGCACGGGCGCTACCACCAGGGCGCGTACGGAGCACCCCCGGAAACTGTGTAGACTTGGCGGCGCCGCTGATCGCACCATGAGTGCGACACGCAAGCCGCCTTAGCTCAGATGGCCAGAGCAACGCACTCGTAATGCGTAGGTCTCGGGTTCGAATCCCGAAGGCGGCTCTATCAAACCCCAGGTCACATAGCCCGTGACCTGGGGTTTTCTGTTGCTAGGGGCATGACGGGTCACACGGCTGAGGTGCCGTGGGATTGCCTGCGTGAGCGATGCGTGAGCGGAGGGGATCGGGCCCTACTTCTTGGGCTTCTTCCGTCGGGCCTTCTTCTTGCCCTCGGCCTGGGCCTTCTTGGCGCGCTTGGCCTTCTTCCGGGCCTTCTCCGCCTTGCGTGCGGCTTCTTCGGCCTCCGCCTTGCGCTGGAGCGGGACCAGCTTGGCCGTGGCCTCGGCGGCGGTCTTGCCGACGTGGGGCAGGACGCTCTGGTAGATGTCCCGAGTAATCCGGGTGTCGCTGTGGCCGAGCGTGTCCGACACGATCTTCACGTCGATGCCGGCGGCGAGCATGAGCGTGGCCGCGCCATGGCGGAGGTCATGCAGCCGGATCGGCGGGAGACCGGAGGCGGCGACGAGACGTTCGAAGAGGTCGGTAACCTTGCCTGGGTGGAGCCAGGAGCCGTTCTCCTGGGTGAAGACGAGGCCCGTCTCGACCCAGGCTGAGCCCCACTCCTCGCGCTCTGCCTCTTGCTGCTTGCGGTGCCGCTCCAGGACGCCGACGGTGTCGTCGTCCAGGGCCACGACGCGGAAGCCGCTGTCCGTCTTCGGTTCGGACGACTCGACCTCCCACCCGTCCTGCACGAGCTGACCCGTGACGGTGAGGGAGTGCCGGTCGAGGTTGGTCTCCGACCAGGGCTGTCCGCACGCCTCGCCGCGCCGCAGGCCGCGGAAGGCGATCAGGTGCCACATGGCGTACAGCCGGTCCGTGGCGACGAAGTCGAGGAAGGCACCGGTCTGTTCCGGCGTCCAGACCATGACGGGCGAGGGCTTTTCTCCAGTCTGCTGCCACCGGGCGACCCGCTCGCCCGTCCACACCAGGGCCTTCGGTTTGCGGACCGGGTCGATCTCGACGTGGGCCGCCGGGTTGAAGGTGATGATCTGCTGGCCGATCGCGTCGTTCAGGGCGGCGCGGAGTGTGGCCTTGATGTGCTGGCGCGTGGACGGGCCGGTGACGCGGCGGAAGGGCGGCATTGCGTCGAGCGCGGCCTTCATGGCCTTGCGGCGGGCCCGGTTCTCCGCGCCCTTCCACGGCACGGTTGCCAACTCCTGGACCGCCGCACGTCGCTGGGCGTTCTGCTCCAGGATCTCGGCATTGGCGTCGGTGATGGCGGTGAACATCTCACTGAGGTGGCTCACGCGGAGCCGGTCGAGGCGCCGGTCGCCGATGTGGGGCTTGAGGTGCACGCGGACGTCGGTCTCGTAGCGGCTGATGCCCGACTTGCGGATGCGCTTGCCCGCAAGCCAGCGATCCAGCCACTCGGACACGGTGAGGCTGCCGACGAGGTCCTGACCGGCCTTCAGCCGCCGCCGGGTCTCCTCCACGTCCGGCAGCGGCAGCTTCTCGCCGCTCACCTCGGCCAGCATCTCCGCGATCAGCTGGACGCCTTCGGAGTCGTCGGACTCGGCGAGCCCCATGAGGGCACGTACGTGGTCCAGACCGGCCTGGGCGGCCTTGAGACTGCTGTACCCGCCACGGGCGAACGACCGACGGCTGCCGTCTTCGCGGGGCGGCAGCTCCTGGCGTATGGAGTAGGTGCAGTGGTTCCTGCTGTTGCGTTTGGGACAGGAGGAGCCGAGTTCCCTGCCGGTCTTCGGGTCACGGCAGGAGCAGCGGCGGTAGGTGGAGCCCTTCAAAGGCGGTCCTCCGGGGTGGTGTCGGCATTGCTTTCGGGCGTGTCGACGTCGCTTAGCGCTAGGGGCAAGTCGGGTGGGGCGGCGCCCTCTGCGCGGAGGTCGCGACGGAGGTGGCGGAGGCTGTACTTGGCGGAGATGGCCTGGTCGGCGTACTCGCTCCGCCTGCGTTCGACCTCCGCCTGCTCTGCGCGGCTGGTGGCCGTCTTGGCCGCGAACCGAGCCCGCTCTTCCTCTTCGCGTGCGGCGAGCGCGGTGCGTACGAGGCTGGCGTGGCGCTCGAAGTCGGGGACCAAGCCGGCGTCGTGGCCAGGAACGTCCTGCTCACTGGTGAAGCGTCGCAGGGCGTCCCAGGTGGGTACGAGGTCCTGGAACGGGAGTTCCTGGGTCTGCTCGACGTAGCCGACGGGGAAGATCAGGCAGATCGGGTACGTCTTCAGGGCGGCGGCCAGGACCATCACGTCCACCAGCGGAAGGCTGGCCCTGCGCCCGGACTCCATGTTGGCGATCACGTTGCGCGGGATCGGGTGCCCCAGCCGCTCGCACTGGTCCGCCAGGTCCTGGGCGCTCCACCCCATCTCCTTCCTTCTCCGCCGGATTTCACCGGCCACGTTGGCCTTGATCCGGTCCGCCCACTCGGGGACGTCGTCCTCATCAGCATCCACGCTGTGCTGTGTCATGAAGACACATTAGCTTGGCCATCCTGGTTGGTAAGACGCCTGGAGCCGGACGTGACGGGCACGTTCGCCGAGGGCTGTACCGAAAGGGGCGCTCCGTATGCGCGATGACGCGACGGCCCGACGATCGAAGGGGATGAGCCGGGAGGAGCTGCTTGCCCTCCCCGTTGCTGTTGACCTGGAGACAAGCAACCGCGCTCTGGGTCTCGGACGGAGCAAGGGTTACGAGCTGGCGAAGCGGGGCGAGTACCCGTGCAAGGTGCTGCGGCTCGGCAACGCCTACCGGGTCGTGACCGCGGATCTGCTGGATCTGCTCGGGCTTGCGGCTTGAAGGGGCGGCAACGTAGCAGATGGTTCTGCGCTGAGCTGACACAGAAGTGTTGGACTGTTGCCGGGCATGGGCGTACGGTCCGTGTTCCCTCGCGATGGCGTGCTGCCCGCGAGACAGGGACGGGCCCCCGGCGCTGCAACGCCGGAGGCCCAGCAACCCCGAACGGCCCTGGAAGAACCAACCCGGCGGCAACGGCGCGTAAGGCGCCACCGTCAGACGAGGAGCTGCCCCGTGCAACATACGGGAGCCGAATCCTGTCCCGATACCGGCAAGCACACCTGGCCGCCGGTCGCAGTCCCCGGCCAGCCCGGCCGCCACACCGGCGAAGTCATCATGCCCGCTGGCGAAGGGGCGCCTGACGCAGCTACGGCGGATCGGTCCGCTGAGGATGCATCGCCGGAGCCGGAGCCGGAGCCGGAGCCGACCGCCGGGTCATCGTTGCTGGACGAACTGCGCGCGCAGATAGCGAAGTTCGTGATTCTTCCCTCAGCAGAGGCCCTGGACGCCGTCACGCTGTGGGTGGCGGCGACACATCTGCAGCCCGCCTGGCAGCACGCACCCCGCCTCGCCGTGGTCGGGCCGGCGAAGCGGTGCGGCAAGTCGCGGCTGCTGGACGTGCTGACCGAGACGGTCCACGAGCCGATGCTCACCATCAACACCACACCGGCGGCGGTCTTCCGCTCGATCACCGCGGAGCCGCCCACTCTGCTGGTGGACGAGGCAGACACCATCTTCGGCACGCCGAAGCAGGCGGAGAAGAACGAGGAGATGCGCGGCCTGCTCAACGCAGGGCACCAGCGCAACCGCTACGTCACGAGGGTCGTCGGCAACGACCACACCCCGCACCGGTTCGCCGCCTTCGCCATGGCGGCCCTGGCTGGGATCGGTGAGCTGCCCGACACGATCATGGACCGATCGGTGGTGATCCGCATGCGCCGTCGCGCGGAGGGGGAGTACGTCAAGCCCTTCCGCTCTCGCCGCGACATCCCAGGGCTCCATGCCCTGCGCGATCGCATCGCCGCCTGGGCCCGGCCGCTGCTCGACGAGGCGGCGGATCTGGAGCCGGAGATGCCGGTGGAGGACCGGGCCGCCGACACCTGGGAGCCCCCTGGTCATCGTTGCCGACCTCGCCGCCGGATCCTGGCCCCGTCGCGCCCGCGAGGCGTGTGCGCGGATGGTGTCTGCGGAGATCGAGGCCGAGGAGGACCAGCCCGGCGAGGCCCGGATTCTCGCCGACATCCGCAGGGTCTTCGTCGCCCAGCGCGAGGTCGACAGCCTCTCCACGGATGAACTGCTGCACCATCTCCGGCAGAACGCCGAGAACCCGTGGGCGGAATGGGGACGCAACGGCCTGACCGCCCGCGACCTCGCGGCGATGCTGCGCCGATACGACATCAAGCCCGGCAACGTCCGACTCACCGATGGAACCCAGCGCAAGGGCTACATGCGCAACAAGTTCCTCGACCCGTGGCGGCGCTACTGCCCCACCGTCCACGCGGTGGACGTCGAGCCCGCCGCCCCCACCTTGGGCTGAGAGCCAGCCTCCACCCAGGTGACCGTCCCTGCCGTCCCTGCCGTGATTCCGCAGATCAAACGGCATGCAGGCAGGACGGAAACCGAGGGCAAGACGGCAACGCGATCAAGACGACACGCGCCGCCCCCGCCGGCACCCTGCCCGGATCCGTCTTGTGCCGTCCCCGCACGTCCCCGCCGTATCGGCGCAGGTCAGGGCTCTGTCGGCCGGGACGGCACGAGGCAACGACGCCGTCCCGCTCGATACACGACCCCGCCAACGCCTCCGGTACGGCAGATCGAGGCCATGCCGTACCGACCCTGACCTGCGCTTGTAACGGTCAAGACGGCAAAGACGGATCACACCGCCAAACCTCAGGAGTATCCCGCTTGCCCCACCTCTCCACGCCCACCTACCGGGACCGCCGCCCGGACGAAGGACGACCCAGGACGACCAAGCAGGCTGCTGAGCGGTACGCGCTCATCGCGGCGGGCGCTGTCATCGTCGGCCTCACCATCGGCGCGTTCTGGCTGTCCTATGCGCATCTTGCGGAGGTCGCCGGACAGCACGGACTCCACGGCTCTCCCACCCGACGCTGGGCCTGGCCTGCGACCCTGGACGCGTTCATCGTCGCAGGCGAACTTCTCATGCTCCGCGCGGGCCTGCGCCAGGTGACCGACGGGTGGGCGGTCGCCCTCACGGCCACCGGGTCGGTCGGTTCCATCGCGCTCAACGTGGCCGGGGTCAGCGGCGCAGGTGGTGCCGGAATCGTGCCGCTGCTCGACTACGTCGTCGCTGCTGTCCCGCCGACCGCCGCGCTGCTGGCCTTCGGTGTCCTGATGCGGCAGATCCACCAGCTCGTCGACCAACCAGCGGGCCATCCGGGCACCGATTCCGTCCAGGTAACGGAACCACCGGTCACCGCGCTCGCCGAGCCACCGGCTGAGCTCGTCCAGCCCACTGAGCCTCCGGCCGCCCACCCCCTCCAGGTGCCGGAACCACCTCTTGAGGTTGCGGAGAGCACGCGGCGCGGTGGCCGTCCGCCGAAAGCCACGGTCGAGGAGCTTGTCGAGATCGGCCGGATCACCCTCGCTGAGCACGGCACGCTCACCAGGTCCCTGCTCCGGAAGGCCGTCAAGGACAGGAACTTGACGATCGGCAGTGACCGGCTGACCGAGGTCATGAAGATCCTCCAGCCCGAAATCGAAGCCGCCGCCATGAGCGGTCCGGACAGCAGCTGACCGGAATTCCCACGGGGTGACCGGAACCCCTTCCGGTCACCCCGGCCAGCCGGCCTCCGGCTCAGTCGCCCGGAGGCGCCAGCCACCAGAAACCCGCCAGCCTCCCCCACCCCTTCCGGAGAACCGTCCGTGACGCACCACCCACCCCGCCCCGACCACACTCCCGACGAGCCGCTGTCGCTGACGAAGTCCCCTACGCTGCCGAGACGCCTGCGGCAGGCGTTCGGACGGGTGACCCCTGGCGGAGCCAGTAGTACCCCGAGTCCGACTGAAGGCCGGTCTTCGGGGGTCTCCGCCCCGGGGGTGGCGGAGACGGCCCGGCGCCAGGGGGTGCCGGGCAGGGAGGTCGGAGCCGAGGGCGGCCCCGACCTGGACGAGCTCCACGCCGTCCAGCAGCAGATCCTCCACCCCGCACCCGCCACCGAGCCCCCGGCAGGCGAGCGAGTACAGAGCATCCAGCCGGCGATTCGCCGTTTCACCGGCACCAAGCGCACCGTCCGTGTCGGCCCGCTGCGATTCACCGGCGACGAGCAAGCCGCCCTCCAGGAGGCTGCCGCCGAGCACGGCTACAAAGGGGAATCCGGCTTCGCCGCCGACATCGTCGTCGCCTTCATCACCGGCCGGTTCACTGCCAACCTGCCGCTGTCCGAGGACCGCCGACGCACCCACATGTTCCGCGCCCAGGTGCTGCGCGAACTCAACCGCATCGGCGTAAACGTCAACCAGATCGCCCGAGCCCTCAACAGCGACCTCACCCCACCCGACATTCGTCACCGTCTCGACCAGCTGCACCACCTGCTGGAACTGATAGCCGAGGCCCTACGCGAACCCGCCGACCCCAGGAAAGACCGGGCCGCGTGATAGCCGCCATCAAACCGGCCGGAGCCAACACCCGCGGCCTACTCGCCTACCTCTACGGTCCCGGCCGTCACGACGAACACCTCGACCCGCACATCGTCACGGGCTTCGTCATGCTCGGCATGCCCGACCCCGGCCGGAACCCCGACGCCACCCTCACCCAGCTCGCCCGCCACCTCGACGAGCCCGTACGGCTCCGCAACAGTGAGTTCGGAAAGAAGGTCACCGACCACGTCTGGCACTGCCCTGTCCGTGCAGCCCCCGAAGACCGTCACCTCTCCGACGCCGAGTGGGCCGACATCGCCCAGCGGATCGTCGAAGCCGCGGGCATCGCCCCGCCTGGCGATGACCTCGGCTGCCGGTGGATCGCCGTACGCCATGCCGACGACGACATCCACATCCTTGCCACCACCGTCCGCGAAGACGGCCGTCGGCCCAAGCTCCACAACAGCGGCATCCGCGTAGGCGACGCCTGCCGCCAGATCGAGACCGACTACGGCCTACGCCAACTGAAGAAGGGCGACCGCACCGCCGGACGCCGCCCCACCCAGGCCGAGATGCACAAGGCCGAACGCCTCGGCTGGGAGCAGACGAGCCGCGACTGGCTCCAGGACCGCATCCGTGCCGCCATCCCCCACGCCGGCAACACCGAGGAACTCCTCGCCTACCTCGAAGCCGACGGCATCGCGGTCAAACCCCGCCGCGGACCCTCCGGAGACCTCCTCGGCTATGCCGCCGGCCGCCCCGGCGACCTCAACAAGGACGGCCAACAGATCTTCCACCCCGGCGGAAAGATCGCTCCCGACCTCACCCTCCCCAAGCTCAAGGCCCGCCTGGACAGCACCGCGCCGGAGGAACACCCCACCGCCCGCCGAGAGCGGCCCACCACTCCCTGGCACCAGGCCACCGACGCCCTCGACACCTTCCACACCGGCATGGCCGACGAGACCCACGCCCAGGCCCACATCGTGGCGCTCGGCGAACTCATCGAGGCCACCGCCCAGAAAGCCCCCGACCACCTCCGCGCCGACGTACATGCCGCCTCTCAGGTATTCGCCCGCGCCCGGCGCTCCCGGATCCGGGCCGAGAACCAGGCCGCCCGCACCCTGCGCCACGCCGCCCGCGACATCGCTCACACCGCCACCGGCCCCGACGGCAGCGCCTTGGCCGCCCTGCTTGCCGCCCTCGTCTGGGCCACGATCGTCGCCGCCCGCTGGCGCGAGACGAGGAGCCACGTCCACCAGGCCGAAGCCGCCCGCAGGACCCTCCACCACCTCCAGAACGCCGCCGATCAGGCCCTCACGCCCGTCCTCGACAATCTCACCACCCGCCAGCCCACCGCACAGGCGCGGCGGACTCTCGCTCATGACGTACGCGCCGCCGTCCCCGACCACGCCGACCGCATCCTCACCGACCCCGCCTGGCCAGCCCTCGCCACCGTCCTTGCCGACGCCGAAGCCGGCGGCCACAAACCCCACCAACTCCTCAAGGAAGCCGCCGCCCAACGCGAACTCACGACCGCCCGCCGGCCCGCCCGTGTCCTGATCACCCGCATCCAGCACACCAGCCGCGACCCCGCACCAAACCCGCGCGCCGAAGCGGCCCGCAGGACCACGACAATGCGAGTGTCCACGACTGGCCCGAAGGCCGACGAGACTCAGCCCGCACCACCCGCGTTCCTCGCGGAACCGAAGCACCGTCCGCGTGTGTGATGCAGCCAACTGATAGATCCACCAGGACAAATTGCGGCCCTCTCACGATCACGCATGAGCCTCCGGCGCCTTCTCTGGACAAGAGAGTTCACGGCAGGGGACGAAGGCGCTCATCCTCATCGCGCCCCGCGCCGCGGACCTACGCTGCCGCCCATGAGCGAGATCGAGTACCGAAGCAGCGGCACTCCGTTGGAAAGCTACGAACTCACCCGTAAAGACCACCGTGGCCAGAAGGAGAGCGAGGAGATCAGCGAGTGGGTTCAGCGACAGGTCGAAGAGGACGTCGCCAAGTGCCGAGCGGACCCGGCGAGGGCGGAGTGCCGCCGCCAGGCGTTCGAGGACGTCGCCAGGTTGATGCAGTCCTTCGAGAAGCGGGATCACGAGATCATGCGGTGGCGGGTTCGGTTGTACTGCGGCCACATCATCGAGACCGAGGCGCACTACACGTACAGCGACCCCGTCTCCGCGGGTGCTTACAGCGAGAGGTGTCCCGAATGCGGCAGAGATAGCCTAACGATCGTCGCCTTCGAACCTCTCGGACTTCGCGCCGAACCGCCCGCACCTGCTGGCCCGCCGCCACCCGCGCCGCCGAAGAAGCCGACAAGGGCCGAACTTGAACGACGCGTCAGGGCGCTGGAGGAGGAGAACGCGCGTCTCCGTTCGCAGACGCCTGCACCCCAGTCAGTATCCAGAAAGCCGTAGAGCTTTGTGCCCTCGGTAGCACCCCGCCGCGAGCTGGAGCGGCTCACACGGACAAGGCCCCGTCGAGGTACTCCTGTACCGGTTCGAACAGCCCGTAGGGCACATACTCCGGGATGTCTCCATGGGTGACCCAGGCAAGTTCGGCCAGCTCCTCGGTGTCTGCGACGTGAGCTGTGCCGCCCAGGATCTGGCAGGCGGTGTACGACATGAGGCGGCCCGTCTTCGGGTGAACGCGTTCGCCGAGCAGCTTGACCGCGGCCACGGTCAGCCCTGTCTCCTCCTGGGTCTCCCGTACGGCGGCGTCCTCGCGTTCCTCGCCGGGCTCGACCTCGCCGGCAGGGAACTGCCAGGAGAGCTGTCCCTCGCTCACGCGGCGGCGGACCATGAGCACACGGCCTTCGTGCACGACGATGGCGGCGGCGATGCCCGGCCGCTCGTCCGCGTTCTGCTGCGTCACGTCTGCTCCTCCAGGACGGCCAGGACGGGTGGGAAGATCGTATCGACGGAGATGAAGCGGGACACCGCGTTTCTGGGGACCCACATCACGTCGATGTTCTCGGCGGCGTCCCTGTTGGTGGCTTCGCCGGCCAGGTACTCGCAGAGGAAGTACTCGCACAGGACGCCGGTCGCGGGGTGCAGGCGGTTCCCAAGGTGCTTCCGTGCCGCGCAGTGGACTCCGGTCTCGTCCAACGTCTCGCGCACCGTGGTGGTCTCTGCCCTGCCTCCTGGCTTGATGACCCCTGCCGGGAACTGCCAGGTGATCCCCGCGGCGTCGCTGTCCCGTCGGCAGACCAGGAGGACCTCGCTGTCGCGGACGACCACCGCGATGGCCACACGCAGAGCCTGCGCACCGGGTGGAATCGGGTCTGGCGGCGCCTGCTCCTTCGCCAGCAGGAGCGCGAAGCGCTGACGCGCAGCGGGCGGGGCCTGCTCGTGCGCAGTGTCGAGTAGTTGCTGCATCTCCCGGCGAGGCATGACAGACGCGTCGGCGTGCCAGGCCGCCACCGTCCTGACGGCGATGCCCAGGTGAGCGGCGAACTGTTCGTTGCCGAGTCGCAGGGCGGACTGCAGCAGGCACGCGCAGCCGGCCGATCCCGTCCCCGCTCAAAGACGGGACAGCCGCCCTCGGCGGTAGCAGATCACTGGAGGCGGCCCGTTGCGAGGACGGGCCGCCACGGCTCTAGGTGTTCTGTCCACGGAGGTTGGTGACGGACGCCACGGCTGAGCGATCTTGAAATAGGTGAGGGCCTTCTGGCTCGGTGTGGATTGCGACATCTGCACCGGCGACCAGAAAGGCCCTCGTGCCCCACCGTAATGCACCCCTGACCGAGACAGGACGACTGCGGCTGGCCCGCTGCGTCGTGGAAGACAACTGGCCCCTGCGCCGGGCCGCGGAACGCTTCCAGGTCTCGCCGACAACGGCACAGCGGTGGGCCGACCGCTACCGCAGGCTCGGCGAGGCGGGCATGACCGACCGCTCCAGCCGCCCGCACGCCAGCCCACGCCAGACGTCGACACGTACCGAGCGGCGGATCATCAAGGTGCGCGTACTGCGCCGCTGGGGCCCCGCACGGATCGCGAGCCTTCTGCGGCTGGCGCCCTCCACCGTGCACCGGGTACTCACCCGCTACGGCCTGGCCCGCCTCACGCATCTGGACCGGGCCACCGGCCGCGTCATACGCCGCTACGAACGCGCCAGGCCCGGCGAGCTCGTCCACGTCGACATCAAGAAGCTCGGCAATATCCCCGACGGTGGCGGCCACAAGATCCTTGGCCGCCAAGCGGGCCGCAAGACCCGCTCCGGCGCCGGCTACAGCTACCTGCACACCGCCGTCGACGACCACTCCCGCCTGGCCTACAGCGAGATTTTCACCGACGAGAAGAAAGAGACCGCCGTCGCCTTCTGGATCCGGGCGCAGGCGTTCTTCGCCTCGTGCGGGATCACCGTCGAGCGCGTGCTGACCGACAACGGCTCCTGCTACAAGTCCCGTCTGTGGCGCGATGCCCTGGCGGCGGCCGGGATCACCCACAAGCGAACCCGGCCCTACCGACCCCAGACGAACGGCAAGGTCGAACGCTTCAACCGCACCCTGCTCGATGAGTGGGCCTACGCCCGCCCTTACCGCTCAGAGCAGGAACGACGCGACGCCTTCCCTGACTGGCTGCACACCTACAATCACCACCGCGGACACACCGCGCTGAAAGGCCAACCACCCGCCAGCCGCGTCCCCAACCTCACAGGGCAATACATCTAGGCCGGGGGCAAGAACCCGCTATGCGGCAGTTGCCCGGGACGCCACACGGCCCAGGCCCACAGCCCAAAGCACCAATGTCAGCAGGTGCTCGGGAAGCAGACCGGTACGAGGCTCGGGCTGTACGAGCAGCGTGGGATTGCCCGTAGATGTCCGTCGGGCGGCCCAGTCGTGATCGAGGGCGGTGAAGTCGTCGTCGATCCAGACGACCGGGGCGTTGCCGAGCCAGGTGTCGACGGAGTCCCGCTTCCACAGGTAGCCGTCGGGGTGGCTGGTGGTGATGTTCGGGCGGGGTAGGTCGACGAAGGGCAGCGACGGAAGGCCGAGGAGCGGCCCGATGAGGGTGGTGGCGTCCTGGCGCCAGCTGGTGCACCAGACCGGGGTGACCAGGCCGGACCGGATCACGTCCATGAGCATGGGGCCGTGGACTGGGTTGAGCCAGACCGTGACCGGGTCGTCGGCCGTACGCCCGGCAGGGACGACGTCATGGCGAATGTGTGTCGCCGGGGTCGTCCCGTCGGCGGCGGGGAAGGGGATGAGGACGCCATCGATGTCGAGGAGCAAGTAGGGAGCGCGCATCGGTTCCTCCGAGGAGGGGCTGGGAGCGTGCGGTGCCGGACTATGGTTCAGGCCCTGCGGGCGGTGATGAGAAGCGTGGTCGGCCACTGGCCGAGCCGGACGTCGTGGAACTCCTGGGCCGAGGCGAGTACGAGTCCCGCGTGGTTCAGATGCTTCTCCCAGCGGTCTGCGTCGAAGTCCCAGCGGGCAATGGGCAGGCGGGTGAGGTCGGGGAGCATGACGTAGTCCCGCTGGGGCCGGTCGCTGACAGAAGGACGCATGCCACGACGTCGGGGGTGCGGCACGGAGAAGGCGAGTGAGCAGCCGGGTTTGAGGTGCTGGGTGATGGCCGGGAATAGAAGTTCGGGCGCCACGAGGCCGACTGCGCCGAAGACCGAGTAGATCGCGTCGAACTGCTCGCCGGACGCCTGGAGGTAGTGCAGGGCGTGGCCAGTGGTGAAGGCGAGGTTGGGCAGGCGTCCGTAGTGTGAGCGGGCGCGGCGGATCTGGAGGCCGACCAGGTCGACGGCAGTGACCTGGGCGTCGTGGTGGGTGGCGAGGTGGGCTGCATTGTGGCCGGGGCCGCAGCCAAGTTCGAGTATGTGTTTGCCACGCAGGTCCGGGCCGAGGAGCTCGGCGCCGGGGCCGCTGCCTGGGCGGGTGGTCCACTCCATACGGGCCGATGCGGCGAGCGGTTCGGCGCGGCCGGACGCGGTGCGCTGGCGGGCGTGGACGTGCCATGGGGAAGCCTGGGCGAGCACCTAGACCTCCAGGAGCTGTAGGACATCGGTCAGGTGTCGGCGTACGACCTTGATGTACGCGGGGTCGGTGGCCGGGTCGTTGATCCAGCGGATGGACTGCTCCATGAACCACTCCACCGCCCACATGCGGTGCCAGCCCAACGCCCACCGCTCGGCGGGCAGGCCGCCCCGCTGGGCAAGGACGCCGGCGCTCCCGCCCTCGACGACGTACTGATCGAGGAAGGCCCTCAGACGTACCGGATCGGGGTCTTCGATGGTGCCGTGCCAGCTAGCGAGGTCGAGGAGGCCAGGGCCGGTGAAGGCGCGGGCGAAGTCCAGGAGTCGCCAGCCGCGCTCACCGATGTGAAGGCTGGTGGGGTGGAACTCGGAGTGCACCCAGCCGAACGGTTCCAGCGTGGCCTCTGTCGCGCGTGCTCCGGCCGCCTGAGCGATCCGGTCGAGGGCGTCCTCGACGTCGTCCGCGTCCTGCCACCGTTCTGCCTTGCGGAGCTGATCGAGGTGATCCAGGGCCCGGCTGGGCAAGGCCCGCAAGCCTCCTCGGTCGAGGACGGGCAGAGCGGCGGCCTGGCGCGTGCGGTGCAGGACCACAGCTGCGGCTGCGCCGTCGAGGTCGTCGGCCTCGCGGATGGGCGTGCCGAGGTCTTCGAGGAGCATCCCGAGCCAGCCGTCCAGGACCGCGGAAGCGTGCAGTTCCGGTACCGGGACGCCGAGCTTGTGCGCCAGCCTGAGCGCCTGGGCCTCACCGTCGAACGGCCTCTGCGCGTACTTGAAGATCGCGGTGGTGCCGTCGGGGAAAGTCAGACGCTCCACGCCGGACATGGACCACACGCGGACCGCCGCTCGTTCGGGCTGAGGCTGGTCGGTGAGGGTGAGCAGGCTGCCGAGGAGTTCGGCATTGAGCTTCGCGTCCATGGGGGCTCCGATGCGGTTGGTGGTGTCCGGGGCGGGCGAGAGTGAGCCGGCCCGCCCCGGAGCCGGTCGGTGAGGGTTACGCGGCGGAGCTGGTCACGCGGTGGGCGTAGACCTGCTCGATCCACCCGGCCTTGAACTGGGTGAGGTCGTCACGGAAATTGGCCATCGACGCACCGTAGGGCGCGACGACGCCACCGGACTGGTCCGGTACGGACTGGCAGCCGTGCACGAGCCGCCCGCCGAGGGCGGCGTGGGCCTTGATGGACTCGATGCGGCGGTGCTCGTTGAACCAACCGCCGTGATACACCTCGTCCAGCAGGCCGCCCATCTCGTCGTCCAGGTCGAAGACAACGGAGGTGGCGGCCGGGAAGAACCAGCACGGGCCGACGTTCGAGATGTGCCCGTCCAACTCGACCTTGTTCAGGGCCATGAACGTGGCCGCCTCGCGCAGCATCCGCAGGTGGGCGGCGGTGATCTGCGGCAGGCCGAGTCCGGCGAGGTGCTCGTCGCGGAAGAGGTACGCGTACACCTCGTACGCGGTGGCCAGGACCCGAGTCGCATCCGATGTGGACTCGCCGTGCTCCTTGATGAAGCCGAGGGCGAGCTGCTCGACCGCGCTCTCGGTCGTCTCGTCCACGTCCAGGAGCTGCGACTTGACCAGCTCCCAGTCGGCGACGAGCCAGGTGTTGGAGCCGAAGCGGAAGAAGTACTCGGCCGGTTCGATGGTGATGCGCCGGCCCTCGACCTGGATGCCGGGCAGGCGGCTCCAGCGCTCGTCGAAGGCGCTCGGCAGCTCGACCGTGATGGCCGTGGCGTCGATGATGGTCAACGGTGTCTCCGTCTCTGTTCGCCCGGGTTCGGGCACAGCAATGCCCGGACCCGGAGCAGGTGCACGGAACTTGGGGAGCCGCCCGGCCAAGTGAGGAGCCTGGATCACGGTCGGAGTCTGGAACCGTTCCGGGCGGCTGCCATTAAGTGAACCGGCCGTCACGCACTGTGGGTACGGTGAAGGGCACGCCAAGCGGTATACGCGGTATACAGCTCCGGAACGGAGGCGATCGTGGCAGCACTGAGGAAGCCCAACCCCCGCCTGCGCGAGACCATCGACGCCGTCGGCTGCACGTATGAGGCCCTGGCCAAGGACGTACGCCGCATTGCCGCCGAGAACGGCGAGATGCTCCAGACCAACAAGGCGGCCATCTCCCACTGGGCCAACGGTGTCCGGCGCCCCACCGGCCGGACCGGCCATTACCTCGCCGAAGCGCTCTCGCGCCGTGCGGGTCGCACCATCACGCAAACCGAGATCGGCCTTCAGGAGACCGAGTCCGCAACCGCCGCCGAGTCGGACCCGGTGATCGCCGCCACCGACCTCGGCCGTGCAGACGTCGAACGCCGCCGCTTCCTGGCTGTCGCCGCCTTCTCCACCGCTGGCGTCGCCATGCCTCTTGCGTACGACCACGAGGCGACCGCCCGTGTGCTCCGCGCCCGCACCGGCCGTACCCTGGTCGGCGCGGAGGACGTCGAGGTAGTACGCCAGATCACGGCGGCCTTCAGCGCAGCCGACGAACGCCTGGGTGGCGGCCACGGCCTGACCACCGTCACGGCCTATCTCGCCGATACCGCAGCCCCCATGCTCCGCGCCCGATTCGCCAGCGAAGCGTTACGCCGAGCAGCCTTCGGCGCGGTCGCCGAACTCGCCTACCTTGCAGGCTGGAAGCACCACGACCTTGGCCAAGAAGGCGCGGCCCAGCGTTACTATCAGGTCGGCTATCAACTCGCCTGCGAAGCTGACCCACGCGGCCACGCCGCTTGGATGATGCGGGCCCTGGCCCACCAGGCCCTCAGCCTCAAGCAGCCGCACCACTGCGTCGACCTCGCGGAGGCCGCGCTCGCCAGCGGGCTCGGTCACATCGACGGCCAGACCGAGGCCCTGCTCCACATCACCCACGCCCGCGCCTACGCCTCCATCGGCGAGAGGCCCTCCGCCGCCCGAGCCCTCCTGGCCGCCGAGGACGCCCTGCTGCGTGAGGATGGCCCGCAGCCCAGCTACTCCCGTGTGAGTGGCCCGGCCGCCGGCACCGTCGCCAGCCACACCGCTCGCACGCTGACTGACCTCGCCGACCACGTCGGCACCGAACAGCAGCACCGTGACGCGCTCACCCGCTGGGACCCCGAGAAGTACAAGCGCGTTCACGCCCTCACCTACGCCGATCTTGGTGACAGCCTCGCTGCCCAGGCCCGAGCCGACGAAGCCGTTGCCGCCTGGTCACAGGCCCTGACCCTGATGGAGGGCATGACCTCCGACCGCACCCGCAAGGCGATCACCTCACTCCGTTCCACCCTCGCTGTCTACCAGCGTCGCAAAGTGCCTGGAGCCGCCGAACTTGCCCGCCATGCACGCGAAGCACTGGCCTAAGCTGCCCACCAACCGGCCGATGAAGGGACGTAACCGTGGCTCCGCGGACAACCGATCACCAGCCCAAAGCCCTGCCGCCCGCCCTCGAATCCATGACCCTGCTGGTTGCCGCGGTCATCGTTCACGACACGGCCACCAACCGAGTCGTCCTCATCCAGCGCAGTCAGAACGCCAAGTTCGCCCAGGGCATGTGGGACCTCCCCGTTGGCAAGAGCGAACCTGGTGAGCCCATTACCGAGACCGCTGTTCGGGAGCTGCACGAGGAGACCGGTCTGACTGTGAAGGCCGAGTCCCTGAAGGTGGCCCACATCATCCACGGGGCATGGGGCGTTGAGGCTCCCAATGGCTTCCTCACTGTCGTCTTCGCCGCCCACGAGTGGACCGGCGAACCCGAGAACCGCGAACCACGCAAGCACGCCCAGGTCTGTTGGGTGGACGCCGATGTAATCCCTCATGCCTTCGTGGGCACCACCGCCAGCGCCTTGACGTGCTATCTCGAGGACGGTGCCCAGGTCTCCCTCGATGGATGGTCCTGATGCGTCGGCCGACGTTGGAACGCCGAGTACAGCAGCCGGCTGACCAGCTTTCATTCGCTGGACGCGAGCCTCGAACCGAGAATCACGTGGGTCACTGAGGTTTTCTCAACGAAGATCATTTCAAGATTCCGTTGAGGACGAGTGCGGCACGGGCGATGTCGCCGATCCGGCTGGGACTGAGCGAGACCTTCTTGAGCGCGCGCCAGCGTTCCTTGAGTTCGGCGGCTGCGCGTTCGCCGAGGGCGCGCAGATCTCTGATCAGGGTGTTCGTGGTTCGGGTATCGGTGTGGAGGGCTTGCTCAGATCTACCCTGGGGGCGGCGCACCGGGATGTGGATGCCGATTCCGGCGCCGATGTAACCCTTGTCGGCAAGAGTCGGCAAACCGTCGGCGGCGGCCTTGTACAGAACGGGCAGGACGTGGATACGGGCCGCTGTGATGTCGGGGGTGGAGCCGGGCTCGACATCGGAGACCCACAGCGGGGTGCCGTTCGGGGAGGACAGGAACTGCACGTTGCCGCCGAACGCCTTGTGCTTCTGGCTGAACCACAGGTCGTTGCCGTTGTCGCGGACGCCGGCGAGACGGTCGGACTCGATGAGTGTGCCGTCCAAAATCACGTGCGTCATTCCTTCCCGCCGGCAGCGGTTCAGGACGTCGTGCAAGTCGGGGGCTTGGGCGGCCAGCGCGTCGATGCCTTCGTGGAGGTAGCGGTAGCCGGTGGCCTGGGAGACCCCGGCGTCGCGGGCCAGACAGTGCACGCACGCCTGTTCGCGGAACCAGCGCAGCACCAGCACGGCCTGACGGAACGGACCCAGCGCCCGCGACCCCCGCGGAGTGCCCAGCCGTCGCCGGTGGGCGGCCAGCAGTCGTGAAAGGTGATCCACGACATGGCGCGGAACATCGAGCGTGGCAACATAGGTGACCAACGTGAAGCCTCTGGTGGGTCGGACGAGTTCTTGTGGTGAGACCTGTCCTACCAGGGGCTTTACGTCTGCTCACGACCAGGATGAGTTCGTCCGATCCACCCCGAGGCGAGCGGTTCACAACGCTTCGCGAAGATCATTTCTCTGAGAAAACCTCACTCGGCCATCTAGGCCGATAGTGTGGCACTGGATTAAGGGCCTGGCTAGCGAGTTGTCAGATGCCCAGGAGAAGCTCCGGGGTGAAGGGCGCAGAGCCGAGACGACGAGGGCCGCATCAAGTAGATGCAGAAGCAGCTAAAGCTCGACTCCTGACATTGTGCGAAGAGCCGGACTGCGTGAGCGATGCGTGAGCGGACGGGAACGCACCCGTTGGACACGGCGTCACGTCCGCAAGGTCGACAAGCCCTTGAGCAGGCAGAAAAGGACCGAGCGTGAGTACACGATAATATCCGTCACGATCCTTCAGGCCCTCGTAATGCGTAGGTCTCGGGTTCGAATCCCGAAGGCGGCTCCAAGATGAACCCCAGGTCGGTCCTCTGACCTGGGGTTTGCCTTTTGTCGTACCTTGAATTCCGGGTGAATCAGGCATCTGTGGTCTGTGCAGCGCAGTGCGTAGACCGCAGATGCGGTTTCCAGAGGGTGGCTGTGCAGCTCTGGATCGGGTATCTGACCTGGTCTTCTGCCCATCTGGGACCGATCGTGCCGGGCATACGCGATGGATCGTGGTGGACAGACGTGCATGACGCTCCATCAGGACCCACCCATGCCGCGGTGGTGATGGGTGAGTTTGGTCGTCGTAGACGCGGAACGTGCCGCACGAGCCGAGCGGCTCCAGGGACCGGCTCGGGCGCGGCTGTTGCGCAGCGATTCGTACCGCCAACGGGCCCATACTGCATGACCCACACAGTCCGCTCGGCCGCGCGTGCGGGCTCCGGGGGTCTCGCGGCCGTCCGGTTCAACCACGGCAGCATGGCAACGCCGTGCCTCAGGCGTTGGGAGTGCAGGCGCCGCCTGTCCCGACCGGCAGGTCGTCGCCCCGTCTGGCGATGGCGGGATCGCCGGCGGTTCAGCTCGGGCGCTGCCGGAGTCAGGTGCCGGGGGCCTCGAAGGTCTCGATCGTGCAGCGTGCTGCCCCGCTGCGCTCGATCCTGGCGTCGCTGGTGATCAGCGGAACGCCGAAGCTCTCGGCGAGGGCCACGTAATGCGCGTCGTATACGGAGAGGTTGTTCGACAGCTCGCGTACTCGCTGCCACAGGACCAGCGTGGGGTGCAGGTCGAGAGCGAGCGCCTGGTAATCGGTGATTGCCTTGAGGGCCTGTCTTTCCGTGATCTTCGGCTTGCCCCCTCGCCGGCCGCGGGACAGCCCGAAGGCCGCTGAGGTGATCTCGTAGTCCAGCAGGCCCGGCGCTGCGAGAGTATCGGCGCGGCCCACACGCTCACGGATCGCGGTTCCCGTCTTGCCGTGGTCGAGGAGGAAGTGCACAAGGCTGGAGCAGTCAATGACGATCAACGTCGGTCCCGCCCGTCCTCGATGGCGTCGAGGATGTCGGCTGTACCGAGCTCGGTGTGGGTTTCACGCTCCAGGCGTGTGGCCATCTCCGCGAGGGTCGGCTTGACGGCCTCCCGGGCGAGCAGTTCCAGGGCGTACGCCTGAAGCGACTTGCCCGCCTGCGCGGCGCGGACTTTGAGGGCGTTGAGCGTGTCGTCCGGGACATCCCGGATCGTGATCGCGGTCATGCCTTCACTTTAGCATCGATGCAGGCGATATGCAGTCATCGTCGGCGCGGTGCAGCGCCTGGCGGCACAGCTCAACCCGCCGTGCGGCATGGGGCAACGTGATCCCTCCCGGTCTCGTGATGTGTAGGTCCCGGGTTTCGAATCTCGAAGGCGGCTCCGCGAAAGCCCAGGTCGCATGCATGGTGACCTGGGCTTTTTCTTGTCCGTCGGTCCCTTGGCCCCGGGAGGGCGTCGCGTGGCAGAGGGGGCAGGGTCAGGCGCCCGCGGCCGTGTCCGGCTCCTGGGTGCGGAGGGGGCGGAGGGCCGACTCGACGCGGACCATCTCGTCGAGCATCGCCTTTGCCGCGGACTTCATGACGTCGTTGGGGACGATGACCGAGTCGTCGTTGAGGAAGTTGCGGACGAACGGGATGGAGACCGCGTCGTTGAGCGGGATCATCTTGAGGGTGGTGACCACCTGCTTGATCATCTGGGCGGCGCGGGTGCCCGCGGAGACGCCGCCGTAGCTGACCAGGCCGACCGGCTTGTAGTGCCACTCGTTGTGCAGGTAGTCGATGGCGTTCTTCAGCTCGGCGTTGTAGCCGTAGTTGTACTCGGGCATGACGAAGAGGAAGCCGTCGGCCTCGGATATCTTCGCGCTCCAGTCGCGGGTGTGCTGGTGGATGTACTGGGCGAGCCGGGGGTGGTTTGGCTCGTTCATGAACGGCAGGTTCACCTCGGCCAGGTCCACCAGCTCGATGTCGTCGAAACCGCCGTGCTCCCTGGCCTCCGCCTCGATCCACTGGCCGACGGGCAGCCCGACCCTGCCAGGACGGGTACTGGCGACGATGATCTTCAGGTTGGCCATGATGTTCGCTCCGCGTGTGAGGTCGGCCGGGCGCCGTCTTCCGAGGCGTGTGCCCGGCCGGAGGGCGACGTGCTGGTTTCGGTGGAGCCCTCGAGCGTGGCTCGTCCGTCCGGTCTGCCCTGGTGGGAGCCGTATGGTCGGCGCCTGCCGAGTGCTTCCTCATGCACGATAATCACGCCGGATTTCTCCGCCTCCGGCAGGGTCGGGAGGGTTACGGCCGCCTTGCCTCGGCGACGCGCGTGAGTACGCGTGCCGTGCTCGCCAGGATCTCCGGCTCCGCGCGGCGCATGAACGTGCCGACCAGGCTGTCCGGGCCGTAGCGGGCGGTGATCTCGTCGATCCGGTCCAACGGGTTCGTGGGGGCGCCGTCCGGCGTCGTGTTCATGTCGCAGTGGCAGAGCGCGTCGGCCAGCCGGCTGTCGGGGCGCGGGAACGCCGCTTCCAGTTCGTCCCTCAGGCCCCGGGCCTCGGCCTCCATCCACGCGTGCGTGTGGTGCGCCACCAGGCACACCACCCGCTCATCGGCGTGCGCCACCCCTCGGAGGTACCGTGCGCCGTCGAGCGGGTGGAAACCGGTTCTGACGAGGTCCGGCGCGTAGCCGATGTCGTGGAGCACGGCGGCTGCCGTCAGCAGGCCGGCATCCTGGCCGAGGATAGGCGTGAGCGTCCTCGCACGCTCGGCGACGCCCCGCGAGTGCGCCCAGCGGCGCGGCAGCGGGGCGGCGAGCAGCGACTCGGCCAGCGGGTAGGCCCACTCGGTCAGCGACGGCACGGCGGTCCTCTCCGTTCCGTGTCCATGGTCCGGTTCCCTCTGGAGGTCGACTTTCCTCTGGAGTCCGGTTCCGTGTGGAGTCCGGTTCCGTCTGGAGGTCGACTTTCCTCTGGAGTCCGGCTCCCTCTGGACTCCGGCTTCCCCGGAGTCCGGCTCTCCTTCCTCAGCTCCCCGTCGTTCTCCGCATGTGCCTGAACGCCCACACCGCGAGGATGTCCGCGACGAACTCGGCGTCCTTCGGGGCGGTGAGGAGGTGGTCGGCGCCGTCCAGGGCGATGAAGCTCTTCGGGTGGAGGGCCGCGTCGAAGATGCGGCGGGCGTTGTCGACGCCCACGGTGTCGTCCGTGGGGGAGTGCATGACGAGCAGGGGGACGCCGAGCCGGGCTATGCGTTCCGCCTGGGGCTGGGCGGCGATGTCCGCCAGGAAGCTCCGGCTGATGCGGAACGTGCGGCCGGCGAGGCGGACCTCCGCCTCTCCGTCGCGTTCGATCGCGGTGGTCCGGTCGCCCAGCAGGTGCGTCACGTGGGCCGGGTCGGCCGGGGCGCCGATGGTGGCGACGGCCCGTGTCTCGGGGATGTCGTGCGCCGCCGCCAGGACCGCGGCGCCGCCCAGCGAGTGTCCTATGAGGAGGCTCGGCGCCTCGAACTCGCGTCGCAGGTGCGCCGACGCGGCGACCAGATCGCCCACGTTCGAGCTGAAGTCGGTGTTGCCGAAGTCGCCCCCGGACTGGCCCAGGCCCGTGAAGTCGAAGCGCAGGACGCCGATGCCGTGCCGGGTGAGGGCCCTGGAGATGCGTGAGGCCGCGACCGTGTCCTTGCCGCAGGTGAAGCAGTGCGCGAACAGTGCGAAGGAGTCGGGCTCCGTCGCGGGCAGTTCCAGCCGTCCGGCCAGGGGCGCCCCCTGCGATCCGGGGAACTCGATTCTCCTGTGCGTGGCCGCCGCGGGGCTCGGCATGTGCTTCCTCTCTGGCTCGGCGCCGGCCCGGTTCCGTCGGGCTCGGACAGTTCGGCGCCGTCGGACAGCGCGTGTCCGGCGCATCACGCGGATGCGGGTCCGGTCGCGTTGTCCGACGGCGTTGTACGGCTGCATTGTGCGCGTCGGCGGGTGACTGGATGAGGCCGGGGCCGCGGGGTCGGCCACCGGGCGCCGGCCTCCCGGCGTCGCTGCCCCTCGGTGTCGATGTCAGTGCGTGTGCGGCGTCACGCGGGGGAAGTCGACGTCGGTGTCGACCAACTCGTTGAAGTAGTTGGTCAGGACGTTCAGGGCGACGTTCGCGACGACCTCCGCGATCTCCGCGTCCGTGACGCCGGCCGCCCGCGCGGCCTCGATCGCCTGCTCCCCGCCCTGGCCGCGGCCTTCGAGGACGGTGTGGGCCAGGGTCAGGATGGCCTGGACGTGCGGGTCCTCGGACTTGGCCTCGCGGGCCGCCGCCAGCTCGGCCTCGCTGAGCTTGGCGAACTTGCCGCCGGTGAAGGTGTGGGCCGAGAGGCAGTAGGTGCAGCCGTTGAACTCGGCGGACAGGATGGAGATGCGCTCCCTGACGGGGAAGGGCAGCACGCCGCCGGCCAGGGCGCCGTTCAGGGCGTGGTAGCCCTTCACCGCGGCGGGGCTGTTGACCAGGGTCTTGAAGAGGTTGGGGACCGAGCCCAGCGCCTTCTTCGTCTCGTCGAGCTGCACGGCGGCCTTGCCGGTCGCGGTGGCCTGGTCGATCTGCGGGAGTCGTGACATCGGGGTAACCCTCTCCATTCGTGCCGGCCGCCCATGCGGCCTGCTCTCTGACGTGTTCGGCGCGTTCGGTGCGTGCGGACGCGTTCGGTGCCTGTGGCTGCGCCGGCCCGGTCTCGTCCGCCTCCTCCTGCCTTGCTTTCGGAGGCTGGTGGCCGTCTAACGCTTGGGCCGCGTTCAACCGTTAGTGACTATGGCATGGTCCTGGGCGACTGTCAAATGGTTGGAGAGAGAGAAAGCATTAGGGGTGAGGTACGGTGGAGTGCATGGGACAGAGTGAGACGGCCGTGGAGCTGCCGCTGCTGGGCGAGCCCCTTCCGGTCGAGCTGATGAACACGCTCCACCTGAGCAGGCTCGGGGGGCCGTACGACGTGGTCGGGAACGCGTCGCAGGCGGCCGTGTGGGTCGACGCCGTCGCGCCACGCCTGCCAGTGGTCGTGGGCGGCGGGCAGGCGGCCGACGTGACGGGTCTGGGCGAGGCGGACGGAGGGCGGCTGCGCGCGTTGCGTGACGCCCTGCGCGTGCTGGCCGCGGAGGTCACCGGAGCGCCCCCGCAGTTCCTCTCGGACGCGGATCCGACGCGGCAGGAGGCGCTCGACACGGTGAACGGGCTCAGCGGCCTGGCCCGCGTCTGGCCGGAGATGGCGTGGCCGGACGGCGCGGAGCCCGAGGCCGTGTTCGGCTCGACCGCCGGCTTCGGTGACCGCGTGGTGTCCCTGCTCGCCCGGCAGGCGGTCGACCTCTTCACGGGACCGGACCGGGCCCGGCTGCGGGCCTGCCTGGCACCCGGCTGCGACCGGTACTTCATCAAGCAGCACTCCCGCAGGGAGTGGTGCACCAGCGCCTGCGGCAACCGGGCGCGGGTGGCCCGCCACTACCGGCGGCACCACGGAGGCGCCGCGGAGTCGGGCGGCGCCGCCGCGCACCGGGGGTAGCGGCCGCGGCCAGGCGCGCCGGTTCCCGGCAGGGTGCGCCGGGGTCTCGGGCCGGTCGCTAGTCCGCCGTCAGGTCCGCGAAGCGCTGGGCCACCGTGTGCCAGGTCCTCGCGGATTCCGGTTCCGCGGCCAGGGCGTGGCGGTGGAGGGCCGCGCGGTCGGCGCCGTGGGCCGTGAGGCGGGCCTCGCCCCAGTTCGGGATGCGGTCGGCGCCGGCCTCCGGGTGGAACTGCACGCCCCACGCCGCCGGGCCGAGCCGGAACGCCTGGTGGGGGCAGTCGGCCGAGGACGCGAGCCACGTGGCGCCGGCCGGGAGGCGGGTGATCTGGTCGACGTGGTTCTGGATCGCCGTCACCTCCGGTGGCAGGCCGCCGAAGAGCGGGTCGTCCGAGGACTCCCGGCGCAGCGTCAGCCGGACGCTCCCGAACTCCGGCGTGCCGTGCGAGGGCTTCACCTCGCCGCCCGCGTGCTGTGCCAGCAACTGGCCGCCCAGGCAGATGCCGAAGTACGGCACCGCGCGCTCCAGGGCCTCGTCCACCAGGCGCCGTACCGCCCGCAGCCAGGGGGCGCGCTCCTCGTCGTCCGGCATGAAGCCGCCGCCCAGCACGATCAGCGCGTCGTGGGCGAGGCGTTCCGGCAGGCGTGCGCCCGCGTGCGGCTGGACCACCTCCTGAGCCAGCCCCGCTTCGGCGAGCCAGGGAGCCCAGCGGCCCGGACCGCCGTTCCTCGTGTTCTGCACCACCAGTGCCGTTGCCACGGTGTCAGCCTATGTGGGTGTCGGCTTCTGCTGGCGTTGGCGTTGGCGTTGGCGTTGGCGTTGGCGTTGGCGTCGGCGTCGGCGTCGGCGTCGGCGTTGGCCTCAGCCTCTCCCTCTGCCGGCGGTGGTGGCGGGACGCTCCGGTTCTCATGCGCCTGGGTGCGCGCCGGCGTTCGCCAGGTGCGCCCCGGGCCTCGTTCGCCGAGGTGCGCGTCATTCGCTGCGATACGCGTCGATCACCCGCCTGATCACCCTCGCCGTCGTGTCCAGTTCCTCCGGTGCGCAGTCGTGCAGGGCCTCGGCGAGCCAGCGCCGGCCGGTGGCCTGGGCGCGGTCGACCAGGTTCCGGCCGTCCTCGGTGACCGTGATCTGCCGTACGCGGTGGTCCCGGGGGTCCGTGAGGAAGGTGACGAGTCCCTGCTGTCCCAGGCGGCGTACCTCGCGGCTGACGTGGGAGGCGCGGACCATCAGGGCCTGGGCGAGTTCGCCCATCCGCATCGGTGCGGGCGCCGACGCGAGGGTGCGCAGCAGGGCGAGGGAGGCGCGGTCCACCGGCACCTCCGCCTCCGTGCGCAGGCGTGTGTGGGCGCGTGGGCCCGCCATGGCGTAGGCGAGGTCGGCGAGGGAGCGGTACAGCTCGGCCGCCGCGGGGTCCGGGTCCGGGTGCGGTTCCGGTTGTTCGGTGTCGGGGGGTTCCGGAGGGCGTTGCCGTTCCCCTTCCTTGCGTTCCGGGTTCCTCTGCCCGCTTTCCGGCTGCACGCCGGACTCCGCCCCTGTCCCGGCACCGGCTCCGCCTTCGTCTTGGTCCACCCGCCGATAGTGGCCTATGCGAGGGGCGTCTCCCAGTCACTTTCGCCGCGGACGCGGGCGAGCGGGCACCGGCGGGCACGGGCGGACGCCGATGGGCGCCGGCGGGGCCGCCGGACCCCGGCCGCTCCCGGTCCTGGTGAGGGCGCCGTCGTGTGGATCGAGCGCCGCGGCCGTGCATGGCCAGAAAGTTGCCCTATACACCTAGGCCCCCTTCTTCGCAGGTGATGGGAGTGTTACGTTCCGCTGAGGAAGTGCTTGCTTTTGTTAAGTAACGCACTCGCCCGGCAACCACCGTCCCTGGGAAACCCCCATCTGCTCCGGGAAGGAAGGCCATGACCGAGACCTCCACCACAGCCCCCGCGTCACCCCCCAAGTGGACCAACGAGCGCGCCGCCGGCTGCCCCTTCGACCCCTCCCCCTCACGGTCCCGGCTCCTCGCGACGGAACCGGTGTCCAAGGTGACCCTGTGGAACGGCGTCACGGCCTGGCTGGTCAGCCGGCACGCCGACCAGGTCGCGCTGCTCAGGGACCCGCGCATCAGCGCCGACAGCGCCCACCCCGGGTTCCCGGTCACCAGCGCGGCGCAGGAGGTCTCGCGCACGCACAACCGCACGTTCATCGTCATGGACGAGCCCGAGCACAACGCGGAACGCCGCAAGTTCACGGGGGAGTTCACGCTCCGGCGCATGCAGGCACTCAGGCCCCGGATCGAGGCGATCATCGACGAGCTGCTGGACGCGATGGAGCAGGCGGGGCCGCCGGCCGACCTGGTCCAGGCGTTCGCGCTGCCGCTGCCGTCCCTGGTGATCTGCGAACTGCTGGGCGTGCCCTACGAGGACCATGACTTCTTCCAGCGCGCCAGCTCCGTCCTGATCGACACCAAGAGCTCGGCCGAGGACGCGCTCACCGCCTCCAGGGAACTGGTCGGCTACCTGGCCGACCTCGTCCGCGTCAAGGTCGACCGGCCCGGCGACGACCTGCTCAGCCGGCTCGCCACCGAGTACGTGGCCACGGGCAGGCGCACGACGGAGGACTGCGCCAAGGAGGCCAGGCTGCTCCTGGTGGCCGGGCACGAGACCACGGCCAACATGATCGCCCTCGGTACCTGCGCGCTGCTCCAGCGGCCGGACCAGCTGGCCGCCGTCCGCGACGGCGATCCGGCGCGGGTCGCGAACGCCGTGGAGGAACTGCTGCGTTACCTGACCATCACGCACATGGGGCGGCGGCGCGTCGCCCTCGCCGACGTCGAGGTGGGCGGGCAGGTCATCAAGGCCGGGGACGCGGTGATCTGCGCGACCGACGTGGGGAACCGGGATCCGGAGGTCTTCGAGGACCCCGACCGCCTCGACGTGGACCGCGCAACTCCGCGCCGGCACCTCGCGTTCGGGTCCGGGCCGCATCAGTGCCTCGGTCAGAACCTGGCCAGGATCGAACTGCAGCTTGCGTATCCGGCCCTTCTGCGACGGTTTCCCACGTTGCGGCTGGATCAGGCGGCGGAGGAGGTTTCGTACCGCACCGAGATGGTGGTGTACGGGGTGCATGGGTTGCCGGTGGCGTGGTGAGGGGGCCGCTGACGCGGCCGGGGTGCCGGTGCCTGGTCTTCCGGCGGCGCCAGGGTGCGGGCTCGTCGTGGGTTTTGCGCAGTTCCCCGCGCCCCTTCAGTGGGCGCTTCGCGCCCGTCATTGGGTGGGTGGCGGTGGGTGGCAAGCAGTCGGTCTCGTCGTGGCTTGTCGCTCCCCCACTGCCTTCAGGGCGTGGGAGGTGCCCCCATCCCCGCGCCCCTTCAGCGGGCGCTTCGCGCCCATCGGTGGCGCCCTCTAGGTGCGGGGCACCCCCCGCCCAGCGGCATCGCGAATGATCGGCCGGTTGTCGATTTTATTCATGCTCTGCGCCAGATATTGCGCTCAGAAGTCGACGATGGTTGAGTGTGCGCCGCACCGCAACCCCCGCTCGGCCTCGCGACCGCGGAGCGGGTGGCATGGACGGGGTAAGGCCGCATCAGGCCTCCCGCGGGCCCGGGACACTTTCGCCGGACGGTGTTCCGGGCTCTGCCCTGTCCACGGCCCGTCCGCACGGTGACCGTTGGACCTGCCCTCCCGGGGCCTTACCGCAGCGTGGCCGTCAGGCTCCGGCCGTAAGCGTGGCGGGTGGTGACCTCGACGCGGGTGCCGCCGGGGACGCGGTGGACGCCGACGCCGTCGTCCGCCGTGACCGTGCGCAGCGGCCTGCCGTGCACCGTGATGGTGACCGTGTCCCGGTGCGTGGTCGGATCGCAGACGGCGAGCGAGAGCGCACCGTCACGGCCCTCCCGCAGCAGGACGGACGCCGGTCCGTCGACCGTGAGCCGCCGGCCCACCCGGTGCGTGCCGGGTACGAAGGCGTTGGCGGCGAGGAGGCCGAGGCCGGTGTGCTCGACGGCCTGGAGCCGGGGAGTGTTGGCGAGCACGGTCAGCGGTTCGTGCGCGTAGGCGCGCAGCCGCGCTTCGGTGGCGCCCGGCAGCAGCGCGTACGCCAGCGTGCCCTCGGGCGCGCCGGCGGTTTGCTCCACGCCGAGCCAGAAGACCTGCTTGGTGACCGAGGTCGCCGGGTTGGTGGTGTTGACGGCCTGCAGGCTCCGCGTGACGGTCTCCAAGGTTGCCGTCGGAGGCGCTGTCGGGGCCGGGGCCGGGTGGCCCGCGGCGCCGCCCCGGTTCCGGGGGCCGGTCAGGAAGGCGTAGCCGACGGCCGTGCGCCGGGTGTCGTTCGCGTACCGGAGCCAGGCGAGCGGGGCGCTGTGCCCGGCCGCCTGGGCTCCTGGGCCCGGCCAGGGCGTGCCGTCGGCGAACCGTCCCGTGAGGGCGAGCGTGTCCCCGGGTGCGGCGATGCGGCTGTCGACGGTGGTGGTCACCGCGCGCCCGGCCGGGTCGCCCACGCCCGCCGCGAGCACCACGATCTCGTCGTCGAGGAGGAACCACGACTTGGTGGCGGTGGCGTTCCGGTAGGCCACGAAGTCGCCGGGCAGCTCACCGGCCTGCTTCGCCGCCCAGGCGACGTCGTCGGACTGGACGAGGCCGGCTGCCGCGAGGTCGCCGAGCGTGGCGCCGCCGGAGAAGGCGTTGGTGCCGCGCGGGAAGTAGACGTACGTGTTCTGCGACTCGGAGGACGAGGTGAAGCCCGCGCCCGGGTTGTCGTACCACGCCGTGCCGTACAGCTCGGGCACCGTCTTGCGGGTCTCGACGGGTGCGGTGACACCGGCGAGGCGGTACGGCGGCACGACGGCGAAGTGAGCGGCGCCGTACGCCTCGGTCTGGTCCTGGCCGGAGAGGTAGAGGTAGTGCGCGCCGTCGCCCTGGAACCAGGGCATCAGGTTCTCGCCGCTCATGTACTCGTACTTGCTGATCCGCTCGGAGCTGCGGGCGAGCGCGAACGCGAAGCCGGGCCGGTGGTGCACGGTGCGCTCCATCGCGTGGAACGCGGCCGTGTACGACGCCTCCTTGAGGTCGTGGGCCGGCACGGAGGCGTCGGCGAGGATGTCGGCGTACCGGGCGATACTGACGGGGGAGACGAAGGTGGCCGGGTCGAGCGGGGCCTTCGTGGTGGCGTGAAGGTGCTTGACGTAGCCCCGCAGGGCGGTGGCGTCGGTGCCGGTGCTGTAGGCGGAGAGGTCCACGACCGCCTCCACGACGGTCGCGACGTCGCCGTAGCCGCTCTTGGAGCGTGACGCGCCGCGGCCCTTGACGGCCTCCATCATCCAGCCCTCGAAGATCAGCGGCGCGAATCCGTCCCTGACCCAGCCGCGCGCCACGGCCGCCGGGTCCGCGTCGCCGAGGTAGCCGGTGCCGTCCAGCAGCTTGACCGTCTGCACGACGCGGCTGAGCAGCCCGGTGCCGTACGTGCCGGTGTAGGCGACGGACGCGTGCTGGATGAAGGAGCCGTCCGCGTAGAAGCCGTCGGTGACACCGTGCTTCAGGTCGTACGGGTCGACGGTGGCGAGCACGGTGAGCTGGTCGGAGACCGCCTTGGAGATCCGCGCCGGGTCGTCGAGGACGGCGCCCTGGAGGACCCGGTTGGTGGTGATGTCGGCGAGGTTGGCGCCGGTGTGGAACCGCGAGTCGAGGTCGACGTCGCCGTCCTTGCCGTTGCGGAGGTAGCCGTCCATCGCGGCGACGTAGGTGGCGGTGAGGTCGGGCCGGTAGCCGGCTAGCGTGTCCCGGAGCAGCACGAGCGCCTTGCTGACGTGCTGCGAGATCCCGATCTCCCAGTTGAACCAGTTGCCGTAGTAACCCTTCGACTGGTCCCCGTAGTACTCGTCGTACAGCCGGGCGAGGCCGTCGATGACCCGGCGCCGGGTGTCCTCGTCGCCGTACAGGACGTCACCCGCCGGGGGAGTAGGGCCCGGCGGCGTGCTGGTGGCGAGCGCGATCTCGTAGAGGTACTGGAACGACCTCGTCAGGTTGGAGTCGCTGGTGCCGAGCGGCACGCCCGTGAAGAGTGCGCCGTCACCCTCGGGCGTCAGCAGGGCCAGCCGGTCGCGGGCCGTCTTCTGGATCGCGGCGACCTTGGCGGCGACGTCGGGCCGGGCGTTGGACTCCTCGGTGCCGGCGAGCATGGCGACGGTGTTGGCCAGCACGGCGGCCTCGTCGCCGCCGGCCTCGTCGGCGGCCGCGGCGCCCCGCGGGCCGGTCGCGGCTCCCGGGGCACGTGAGGCTCCGGAGGCGGCCCAGGCGGGCCCGGCCCCGGCCACGGCCGAGAGCCCGGCCGCGGTGCCGAGGGACAGGACGGACAGCACGGCGCGGCGCGACGGCTCCATGGACGCACGCTCCCCATGTCGGCGAGATGACCGGGCGGAACAACGGGTGAAGTGACGGGGTGAGGCGACGGGCGAAGTGGCGGGGTGAAATGACCGAAAGGCTCGCCGTATCCAAGCAATGCGTACTACAGGTGTCAATGAACCGCGCACGGCCGGTTGTTGGGGGCTGTTCCGGTACGGGGAGTGGGGCGCGCCTCGGGGCGCGGGGCCCGGTACGGCGCCTGGGGTGGGGTCCGCGACGGTGGCCATGGCATAGCCCACGACGGTGGTCATGGCATAGCCCGCGACGGTGGTCATGGCGGAGCACGTGAGGCGGGCCATGGGCGGGGCGAGTGAGGGGGGCACACACCATCTCGTCACATCGCCTCGCCGCCCTTCGTCAGTGCTGCGAGTCCGTGCAGCGGCCGTGCACACCGCGAGGCACACCACAAGCGCACACCACAAGGCGCACCACAGGGACGAGCGCCTGCGCAGCGCTCACGACCCGCGAACCACGACCCACACCCACCGCGTGCTTGCGCGCGCCCGCGACCAGGCGGGTACCGCGCGCATGCCCGGACACACAGGGAGAGCAGCGAACGATGCGCGCACGTATGAAGAACCCCACGGAGGTCATCCCCGAGGCCATGCAGCCGATCCTGGCCCTGCTGAAGTCGGCCGGAACGGGCGGTGTGCCGCAGTCGACCCTCGAACTGGTGCATCTGCGCGCCAGCCAGATCAACGGGTGCGGCGTCTGCGTCTACGGCGGTGTGCAGAGCGCACGCAAGGCCGGCGTCGACGACGACAAGCTCACCGCCGTCGCGGCCTGGCGCGAGGCGCCCTTCTTCAGCGACGAGGAACGCGCGGCACTGGCGTTCGCCGAGGCCGTCACCCGCCTCGCGGACCGCCCGGACCCCGTTCCGGACGCCCTGTGGGACGAGATTACGCAGTACTACGACGAGCGGCAGATCTCGGCACTCGTCCTGATGATCGGCGTCACCAACGTCTTCAACCGCATGAACGCGACGACGAGGCAGGTCGCTGGCGCGACCTGGTAGCGCCTCGGCCTCACGGCCGCTTGTGCCCTGGTGCCGGTGGGGCCCGGCCGCCGACCTGCGCCCTGAACGGGCGGGGGGAACTGTGCGAGCGATCACCCACCGGCTGGTGGTCGACCGCAACAACCCCTCCGCCCGGCGGCGTCCGACCGTCTCGTCAACCCAGGCAACGGCCCCCCGCGGCGCTCCCGTGCCGCCCCCGTACTGATATGCGTTCACCTTCTTGACGTGTACGCACCAGAACCGTAATCATCGGGTCAACCAGAGAGCGCTCTCTGGCACCACCTCGGGTTGCCATGGCATCCCGGCGTCAAGAAGTGAACGTTCCCGGCCTCCGGAAGGTGGCCGGCCGGCGTCCCGATAAGGCCATCTCCCCACCCCCCACAAGGGTTCCGCCGGGGACACGCCGCGTGTCCCCGGCGAGCCCGCCCGCTCAGCGGGCTCAGCTGGCCTCCTGCCTGCCGTGGCCGCATGAAGCCGCTGCCGCCGACCCGCCGACACTCGTACCGTCCGTTCCGTCGGTACCGTCCGTACGGGCCATGCCGTCCGTACGGGCCATGCCGTCCGTACCGTTCGCGCCGTCCGGCCCCGTCCGCCGGGCCCGCCACATGTGCCGGAGGTGCCGGACGAGCGCCAGCGCGCCCAGCACCGCGACGAGACCCGCCACCCCGCCCCAGCCCAGCAGGCCGTACGCCCGCACGCCGAGCCAGGAGCCCGCGCTGCCGCCCAGGAAGGCACAGGTCATGTAGGCGGTGTTGATGCGGCCGCGGGCCTCGGGGCGCAGGGCGAATATCCGCCCCTGGTTGGCGACCTGGCCGCTCTGCACGGCGACGTCGAGCACCAGCATGCCGACCGTCAGGATCACCAGACCCGCGATGCCGTGCAGCGTTCCGAAGGCCAGGATCCCCGCCGCCGCGAGCGTGCCCAGCAGGCAGACCAGCGTGACGGGATCGGGCCCGCCGCGGTCCACCCGCCGGCCCGCGATCGGGGTGCTGAACATGCTGCCCGCACCCACCAGCGCGATCAGGCCGACCACCGAGGACCCCATGCCGAAGGCCGGCCCGGTGACGTAGAGGGCCAGGCTGGTCCAGGCCGCGCTGAAGCCCGCGAACACCGCGGCCTGGTAGACGCAGGTGCGGCGCAGCGCCGGCTCCTCGCGCAGCAGCCGGAGCGACCCCGTCACCAGCCGCGGGTAGCGCTCGGAGGAGGTGGGGGCGGTCGCCGGCAGCGCGACGGCCATCACCGCGGCGAGGCCGAGCATCAGCGCCGCCGCCACGTAGTAGGGCGCCCGCCAGCCGAGCCACTCGCCGAGCGACCCGCTGAACGTCCTGGCCAGCAGGATGCCGCCGATCAGGCCGCTGAGCAGGGTGCCGGTCACCGCGCCCCGGCGGCCCTCGGACACCAGGCCCGCGGCCATCGGGATGATGACCTGCGGCACCACGGTGGCCGCGCCGATCACGGCGCTCGCGGCGACCAGCACCGCGAGGCCGGGCGCGCTGCCCGCCACGACCAGGCCGAGGCCGGTGATGCCGAGCAGGGCCGGGACCAGCCTGCGGTGCGCGATCCGGTCGCCGAGCGGCACGAGCAGGAAGATGCCGAGGGCGTACCCGAACTGCGAGGCGGTCACGGCGGACGCCGCCGCGCCCGGCGAGACGCCGAGCCCGTCGGCGATCAGGGGGCTGATGGCCTGCGGGAAGTAGATGTTGGCCACCCCGATGCCGCACGCCAGGGCGAGGATCAGGATGAGCCGGCGTCCCGGCGCGGCCGGGCCGGACGACGTTGCCTGGGGGTCACTCAACTGCAAGCACCTGTGCAGCACCTCACGCGTGGGGGCGGACGGGCCGGGACCGCGGGGGCCGCCGGGACCGGGGCAGCGGTGGCGGAACGGGCGCAACGCCGGGCCTGGAGCCGCCGGGCACCGCTGTGACCATGACTGGTTGAATACCGTACCAGTCGGTTTCGTAAGCAGGTCATACCGGTCACATGGTGGACGGCACGGAGGTCTCAGCCCTCCTTGCCGCCTCCTTCCTCGCGCTTGCCGGGTGCGGACGGCGTTCACCGGCAAGCCCGACTACACGCCGCCTCCCCCCTCGCGCTCGCGGGGCGCGGGCGAGGCCGTCCGTCAGCCACTCACTCGTCGAGCGCCGGCGCGCGCAGCGCGTTCACCGCCTGGCGGGCGGCCGCCCCGATGGCGGCGTCGGCGCGCGGGACCGTGACGTCGGTCCGCGCCGCGTGCGTGAAGACGGCGACGGCGACGGGGTGCTCGCCGGGGTAGCTGACGACGCCGATCTCGTTGCGCACGGCGCCGATGGTCCCCGTCTTCCCGGCGACCACGGCGGCGTCGGGGAAGCCGGAGCGCAGCCGGTGCGGCCAGAGCTGTGCGGTGAGCAGGCGGCGGGCGAAGTCCGACTGCCCGCGGGAGGCCGCCTCGCCCTGCCAGAGCCGGGTGAGCAGCCGGGTCATGTCCCTCGGCGTGGTGGCCGAGCCGAAGGCGGGGCTGAGCTCGCGGAAGGCCACGGGGACGTCGTTGTCGGCGAGCACCGAGAACGCCGCCGCCACGTCGTCCGTCCCGGTGTCCGCGAGCATGGTGCGCTGCACCTCGGCGTCGCCGCCGCGGATGCGGGTGGCGGTCAGGCCGAGGTCCCGCAGCACGGCGTCCACGCTGTCCAGGCCGAGGCGTTCGAGGACGGCGTCGGCGGCGGCGTTGTCGGACACGGTGATCATCGAGGTGACGAGGTCGCGCCAGGACATGGTGACGGGGTCGGCGAGCGCGGAGATCCCGGTCGATCCCGGGGTGCGGCGCCCCGGCCGGACGGTGACCGGCTGCCGGGGGTCCAGCTCGCCGGCGTCCACCGCCCGGCAGAACGCCACCAGGACGACGACCTTGTACACCGAGGCCATCACCACCGGCACGTCCGCGCCCACGCACACCTCCCGGCCCGCCGAGCGCGGTCCGTCGCCCCCGACGGGCCTGGCGTGCAGCCAGCCGCGGACACCGGCGTCCCGGAAGATCTCGCGGACGGCGGCTTCGGTGTCGGTGCCGGTGTCCCTATCGGTACCGGTACCGGTATCGGTGATCCTCATTCCGGGGTGGCCTCCTCGGCGACGGGTTCGGTTCGGCGGCCGAGGGGACGCGTTTCGCGGCCGCGGGGGAGCGGGCGGACACTCTGCCCGCGTCGTCCTCCTCTCCGTCCTCCTCTCCGGCGTCCGCTCCGGCCTCCCCTCCGTCCTCCACTCCGGCCCCCGAGGCCAGAGCCCGCAGGACGTCGGCGAGTTCGTCGACGATGCCCGCCGCGGCCGGCTCGCCGTAGGCGATCCGCACCCGGAACGGCACCGGTTCCCCGGCGAGGGGGAGCCGGCGCACATCGCCGCTGTCGAGGCCGGGGTCCGGCGTCAGGGCGAACGCGGCGCCCGTGGCGACCAGCGCGAGCGCGGCCGTGGGCCCGTCGACCTCGACCGGCCGCGGCGGGTGGCCGCGGCTCTCCAGCGTGTCGAGCAGCAGGTCGTGCGCGGCGGGCGCGTGCGCCCGGGGCGTGGTCGCCAGCTCCAGGTCGCGCAGCGCCCGCAACGCGACGGGTCCCCCGGTGCGCGCCGAGGGATGGGTGCGCGGCACGAGCACCTCGGTCGGCAGCGCCACCACCGGGCCCGCTCGGGCGTCCTCCAGGACCGCCGGGTGCCCGGTGACCGCGATGTCCAGCGCCCCGGCGGAGACCGCGTCGACCAGGGAGACGGTGGGCCCCGTGGTCAGTGACGTGCGCCTGCCGGTGTGCCGGGCGGCGCGGGCCGCCAGCCGGGCGGCGGCGCGGGCGCCGAGCTCCGGCACGACCCCGACGCGCAGGGTCCTCGCCGCCTCGGCGTGCCGTGTCGCAGCCCGGTGCAGAGCGGCGGCGTCCTCCAGCAGGGTCCTGGAACGCGGCAGCAGGTCGCGCCCCGCGGCGGTCAGCGTCACCCCGCGCGGCCCCCGGTCGAACAGCGTGACCTCCAGATGGTCCTCAAGCCGCCGGAGCCCCTGGGAGAGCGGCGGCTGAGCCATGCCCAGCCGCCGTGCCGCCCTGCCGAAGTGCCGTTCCTCGGCGATGGTGACGAAGAAGTTCAGATAGCGCAGCAGGTCCATCGGTCGCCGACACCAGCCTTTGAACAGCATGCATATGTGATCGCGTATCGTAGCCCGCCTTCGTTCATATTTGCGCTATCGGTGGGCCGTTGCTGGACTGGTGCCCATGACCGACTGCACTCCGGCCGGCGCCCGCGTCACGGCTCACGAGACCCCCGCCGCCCTCACACCGAAGGCCGGGGCGTCGCCGACGCCCAAGGTGTTGAAGGCCCACGCACCGACGGCCCACGAACCGACCCCCCAGGCCTCCGCGGACCATCCGCCGACTCCCTCTCGCCCCGACCCCCGCCCCCGCCCTCGCGGCGGATGGTCGCGCCGTGCCGCGCTGACCGGAGGCCTGGCGGGAGCCGGGGCCGTGCTCCTCGGGTGCGGCCCGGACCGGCCGGCGGCCTCCGACCCGGCACCGACCCGATCCTCCCGCGCGGCAACGCCGTCCCGTGCGGCGACACCCTCCCCGGCCCCGTCCGCGATCGGGCGGGCGGAGGCCGAACTCGCCGCGCTGGAGGGCCGCTTCCGCGGGCGGATCGGGGTGTACGCCCTGGACACGGGCAACGGCAGCGAGGTGCGGCACCGGGCCGACGAGCGCTTCCTGATGTGCTCGACGTTCAAGCTGCTCGTCGCGGCGGCGATCCTGCGGACCGGGCGGGAACGGCCGGGCCTGCTGAAGAAGGTGGTCCACTTCAGGAGGTCCCAGCTCCTCGACAACTCGCCGGTCACCGGGCGCCACCTCGACGACGGTATGACGGTGTCCGCGCTCTGCGCGGCAGCGATCACCCGCAGCGACAACACCGCGGCGAACCAGCTGCTGTCGATGGCGGGCGGACCCGCGGCCGTGACCCGCTTCCTACGGACCCTCGGCGACCCCGTGACCCGCCTCGACAGCGGAGAACCGGGCGTCAACGAAGCCGACGGCGTCCTCAACACCACCACCCCCGCACACATGGGCACGGACCTGCGCACCCTCACCCTCGGCCACGCCCTTCAACCGGACGACCGCGACCAGCTCCTCGCCTGGCTCGACGCCAACGTCACCGGCGCGAAGTCGATCAGGGCCGGACTCCCCGGCGGATGGCGCGTCGGCGACAAGACCGGCAGCGGCAACCACGGGGAGACCAACGACGTCGCACTCATCCGCCCGCCCCACCGCGCCCCGCTGATCCTCAGCGTCTACACGGCACCGAAGGACCCCGACTCCACGGCGGGCCGGGCGACCATCGCCCAGGCCGCCCGGATCGTCGCCGGGGCGCTGGTCCCGGAGCGATGAGCCGGGCGACCCGCGCGCACCCAGGGGCGCGGGTGGCGCGGGGACCTACTTGGCATCCGCATAGCACTCCACCACCGCCGTGGTGAACGTGAACCGCACCGGGCTCTCGCCGAACGTGAGCCGCCCCGCCTCGTCGGCCGCCTCCTGGATGGCGGCCGACACCCGCTCCGCCTCACCGGCGGGGCAGTGCACCATCACCTCGTCATGCTGGAAGAACACGATCTCGGCGGCGAGCGGGGAGCAGCGGCTGCGCAGCGCGGCGAGCATCAGCAGGGCCCAGTCGGCGGCGCTGCCCTGCACGACGAAGTTCCGGGTGAAGCGGCCCCGCGCACGCGCCGCCGCGGCCGGGCCGCCGGATCCGCGGCCCGGCCGCCCGCCGCCCGCCTCCCCGTCGCCGTCCGCCCCCTGCGACACCCCCGCACCGGACCCGTACGCCCCACCGCGGAGCCCCTCCACACCGGAGAGCCCCGCCGGGCCGGGAGCCCCGGCCCCCGGCCAGCCGGCGGCGGGATCCGGCCCACCGTCCTCCTGGGGGATACCGGCCTCGTCGAGCCCCGCGGGCTCGCCGTCCGCGCCGGGCGGTGTCACGGGCGGGCAGGTGCGGCCGAGCCACGTGCGCACCAGGCGGCCCTCCTCGCCCGCGCGTGCCGCCTCGTCGACATAGGCGACGGCGGTGGGGAAGCGGCGGCGCAGGGCCGCGAGGTTCTTCAGGCCGTCACCGGACGTCTGGCCGTATATGGCGCCCAGCACCGCCAGCTTCGCCTTGCCGCGGTCACCGGCGAACGCGCGGTCCGACACCGACTGGTACAGGTCCGCGGGGCGGCTGGCGACCTCCATCAGGCCCTGGTCCCGTGAGATCGCCGCAAGCACGCGCGGCTCCAGCTGGTCGGCGTCCGCCACCACCAGCCGCCAGCCCGGGTCGGCGATCACCGCCCGGCGTATCACCTTCGGGATCTGGAGGGCACCCCCGCCGTTGGTGACCCAGCGGCCGGAGACCGTGCCCCCGGGCAGGTACTCGGGGCGGAAGCGGCCCTCGCGCACCCAGTCCTGGAGCCACGTCCAGCCGTGCGCCACCCAGATGCGGTACAGCTTCTTGTACTCCAGCAGCGGCCCGACCGCGGGGTGGTCCACCGACTCCAGCTCCCAGCGGCGCGTGGAGCGGACCTTGATGCCGGCCCGCGCGAACGCCTTCACCACCTCCGCGGGCAGATCCGGGCGCACCCGGTGCCCGAACGCCTCCGACACCCGCACCACGAGGTCGGCGAGCCGGCGCGGCTCACCGCCGCCCGCGTAGCGCTCGCCCAGCAGCTCGTGCAGCACGGCGCGGTGCACGTCCGCGCGCCACGGCATCCCCGCCGCGTGCATCTCCGCCGCCACCAGCATCCCCGCCGACTCCGCCGCCGTCAGCAGGTGCATCCGCTCGGGGTGCTCCGCGCGCGCGTGGCGGCGCTGCTGCTCCTGGTACACCTCCAGCAGCGCCGCCAGCGGGACGGGAACGGGCTCCGGCTCGAAGAGCGACGACTGCGCGCCGGGCGCCGCGGAACGCGGGGGAGGATCCGGGGGCACGGGGCCGCCGCGCAGCCGCGCCCAGGCCGCCGCCGCGGAGCGCGCCTCCCCGTGGCGGCCCTCGTGCCCGAGCAGCAGGGTCTCGGCGGCCTCGACGTCGTAGCAGCGCGGCACGCGCACGCCCGTGGCGAGCAGCCTCGGGTACACGTCGGCCGTGGACCGCCACACCCAGCGGGCCACCTCGCCGCGCGAACGGACGGCCTCGGCGAGGTCCGGCTCCTCGCGCACCGGGCCCGCGGGCAGCCCGCCGGGGCCGAGCGCGACGAGCTCGGCCCCGCCGCCCTCAAGGGGCGCCACCGCCCACCGTTCGGTCATGCGATCGATTCTGGCAGCCCCCACTGACATTCCCCCGGATCCACCGCCGTTTCCCCGGATCCACGGCCATTCCCCCCGGATCCACCGCCGGGCTGTAAGTCCAGGGACCACCGCCGGCCCGGCGGGTGGCCCGCGCATCTCCCGCGCCACGGTCCCGCCCCCGCTCCCGCCACGACCTGGACCGCCGCCGGTCCGCCGCCCGCGCGCCGCCGCCGGCGTCACCGCACCTTCACGATCGGCCCCGTCTTGTTCACACCGCCCCTGGTAGCTTGCTGCGGACCGCGGGATCACGGTGGTCCCGCAGCAAGGACACCACCACCAGCGCCAGCAAGGGGACACCAGTGACGTCGTCTTCTCTCTCCACACGGGTCAGGATCGGGGCCGTCATAGGCGGGCTCGCCGCCGCGCTCGTGCTGACCGGGTGCGGCAGCGGCGACGACAGCGGCGACGACGGCTCCAAGGGCGGCAGCGGCGGTGCCGACGCCGCCGGCACCTCGGCGCCCCCCTCGCCGTCCGCCTCGGCGTCGGGCAGCACCTCAGGCACCAGCGCCGGCGACTCCGGGAAGCCCACGAGCGGCGGCCTGGCGGGAAGCTGGCTCGCCACCAGCCAGGGCAAGGCCGTGGCCCTGGTGGTCAACGGCAAGGAGGCCGGGCTCTTCGACTCCGGCGGCAACACGTGCAGCGGCGCCACCGCCACCGACAGCGGCACGCAGGTGATCTCGCTGAAGTGCGCGAAGGGCGGCGACGGGCGCAGCCACGGCGTCGTCGACTCCGTCGACGGCACCACCCTCAAGATCAAGTGGGAGGGCCTCGGCGAGGAGACGTACACCAGGTCCAAGGACGGCCAGCTCCCCCAGGGCCTGCCGACCAACTGAATCGCGCACTGACCCCTGACGTCGACCCCTGACGTCCGACGTCGATCCCTGGCGTCCTCGAACCGGCCCGGGTTCGCCGACTCGCCGACGCCGTACGGGCTCCGTACGGGCCGCGGGCTGACCCTTCAGGGAAGTCTCGCGCCCTTCATGGGGAGTCGCGCGTCGCTGCCGGCGCGCAGCGCGTCCGACAGCTCGTCCAGCGCGTCGAGCAGCAGCCGGCCGCTGCTCAGCACGATGCCGTCCAGCGGGCGCTCGCCCGCGCCCGCTTCCTCCGTGCTCCCGGCACCTGTGTCCGCGCCGCTCGCGTCCCCGGCACCAGCGTCCCCGCCGCTCGCGTCCCCGGCCCCCGGGTGCCCGCCGTCCCCGTCCTCACCCGCCGTCTCCAGGGCCGCGCGCACCCCGTCCCAGTGCGGTACGTGCCCTTCGCGCACCGCCTTGGCGCCCTTTTCCGCAGCCTTGCCCAGGGCGTCCGCCAGGCGCTCCGCCGCGGGCCACGGGTCGGCGTCGCGGGCCGGAGCGTGGGCCTCCATCAGCAGGGTGACCCGGCCCAGTTGCCCCACTGCACGGGCGGCGGCGTCGGCCGCGGTGCGGGACAGACCGCGCGCCCGCACCGGTTCGGTGCCGGCACGTTCCGCCGCCTCGCGCCATTCGATACGGGCGTCGCGAGCGGTCAGCAACGCCGTACGGACCTCCGCGGAGCCGTGGCCGGCAGGGTTCCCGTAGCGGCCGACGACCTCGGCGGAGTACCGGAGGTTCGTGCCCAGCCAGTCCGCCAGCCTGCCGCGCAGCCGGGGCGTCTCCCAGTCCGGGTAGACCGCGTAGGCGAGCATCGCCAGCACCCCGCCGAGCAGGGTGAGCAGCACCCGCTGCGGAACGGTCTGCGTCCACTCCTCGCCGCCCATGCCCAGCAGGAAGACGACGTACGCGCCGATGCAGGCCTGCGACGCGAGCTGGCCGGTGCGCATCAGCAGGTACATCAGGCCCGCCGAGACCACGGCGAGCGTGCCCGCGAGCGGCGTGCCGGGCGCCGCGAGGCGCACCACGGCCGTGGCGAGCACGACGCCCACCAGGGTGCCGGCGAACCGTGCGACCGCCCGCGAGTAGGTCCCCGAGAAGTCGGGGCGCATCACCATGACGGCCGCCATGGGCGCCCAGTACCCGTGTCCGAGCGGCAGGGCGCTGCCGAGCAGGTAGCCCGCGGCCACCACCGCCGCCGCCCGCAGCGCGTGCCGCCTGATCTGCGAGCCGTGCCGTGCCTCGCGCCGCATCGCGCGCACCGCCTCCGGCACGAGACCGACCAGCCCCGGCCGCCGCAGCAGCCTGTCCCCGGCCTCCTGCCGCCCCCGCCGCCGGGAAGCGTGATCGCCGGTCCCGGCCTCCACCCCGGCCCGCCCGCCGGCCCCGTGCTCGGCCGCGGACCGGCCCCGGACCGGCAGCCCGTTGTGCCCGCGGACGCCGCCCGCGGCCTCCGCCAGGTCGTGCAGCAGGGTGCTCAGGCGGACGGCCGCGCGGCGGGCCGGGCCGGTCAGGATGGTGCCGGTGTCGGGGGTGGCGAACGCGGCCACCGCGTTCGGGGGCAGCTCGGCACGCCGGCCGTGCCGGATCGCGTCCGCCACGGCGTCCAGGATCGCGCCGGCGGCTGTCAGCAGCTCGTGCACCCGCTCCCGCTGCCGACCCGACTCGGCCGCGCCCACGGCGGGGTCGGCCAGCGCGGCCAGCACGGGGCGGATGCGTTCCGCGAGGCCGCGTGCGCCGTGCAGTTCGGCCGGGCGGGTGCGGGCCTGACGGGGGGTGAGGGCGGCGGCGTCGCGGGCCTGCATCAGCGGCTTCGGGTCGAACGGAGCCTGCGGGTCGTCGCGCAACTCGCGCGCGTACTCCGCCTCGGACGCCAGCGCCCCCGCGAGGGCGTCCCGGTGCGCGCCCCACCGGCCCAGCGGGAGGAGCACCACGAGCGCCGCCTGCACCAGCCCGCCCAGGACCATCACGCCGCCGTGCGCGGCGGCCTGCGCCACGGAGGTCGGCAGGGTGACGGTCACCAGCATGATCGCCACGTTGGTCGACGCGATGAAGCCCACCGTGGGCCCCGCGGCCCAGCTCAGCCCGGCGAGGAACGTCCACACCACCAGCAGCGCGAGGAACGCCGGGCGGTGGGTGACGGTCAGGTAGCCGAGGAAGGTGGAGATGCCGAGGCTGGTACCGGACGCGAACGCCAGCTCGGGGCGGGGGCGCCAGCTCCCCTGGAAGGTCGCGATGGCGGCCTGGAACGCGCCGAACGCCGAGCCGGCCGCGACCGCCGGGCCGAACGCCCACTGGCTGAAGGCGATCACGATCGCCAGCCCCAGGGCGCCGCGGGCCGCGACCAGCGGTTCGAGCCGCTTGCGTTCGATCGCCAGACCTGAGCGTCCGGTCTCCTTAAGCGCCCGTATCCAGCTCACGCCCGACAGGATAGGACGCCTGTTCAACCCCCCCCGGCCGACACTTTCCGAACGGGCACGCCCGCGCGGCCGCACGACCTGCAGCGTCCGCATCCCTGCGCCCCGCGCGCCTCACCGGATTCCGCTTCTCCCACGGGCCTCCCGACCGGCCGTCAGTTTCCGCCCGATCTCGTGGTGCGGGCCGGCTGCGCGGCCGACCCGTGCGGACCAGCCAGGGTGGAGCCCCCGCCCCCGACGTTCCGGGAGAGGCATCGAGTACGCACCGCGGGGCGGCCGGCGCGGAACGGCGGGTCGGTGCCGCGCCGCCGACCCGGCCGCGTGGTCGACGTAACCGTTCCGCATGGCACCCGTCCCGTTCCGCTTGTCTCCGCCGGCGCACCGCCTCCCGGGCTCCGCCCCGGGCCCCGCCGTTCGTTCCCACTCTTCACTTCTTGGCGCTTCTCTTCTGTTCTCTTCACTTCTCTCCGGATCGATCCGGATTCCCCACGATTCGTCAACCGCTCACGAAAGGGGACGGAGTGGGCAGTTCCATGGGCGGGATTGAGCCAGATGACCGCGGTGGGGAAGACGGCGGAACAAGAACTGCCCCGTATTCGTCTTTCCAGCAGTGCATGTGTTTCCGCCAAGGGGAGCCGCCGAAGGGACCCTTGGAGCCGCGGTTTCCGCAAAGCAGGACTGCGCTCCCCGACTGGGGGAACGGGCACGAGAGCACCGTTAGTTCGGGTAACGGTCGACTGTAATCAGCGGAACACCGCGTGTGCACGTGCATCTGCGCATGCATCTGCAGGCAGCATATGCCCATGCGTTGGCCTGGGGACGCGGCTATGATCCGAAGCAGTTGACCGCTGCATCAATCGCCATTATGGCCACCTGGCCACTGCACCACCTGGGAGCGACCTGTGCACCACGTGTACAACGGCATGGCGGCCACGGAGCTGTGCGGGGTGGCCTGGCAGAAGAGCAGGTACAGCAACTCCCAGGGGTCCTGCGTCGAGTTCGCCAGGTTGCCCGGCGGAGAAGTGGCCGTACGCAATTCCCGTGATCCCGAGGGGCCCGCGCTGGTCTATACGCGCGCCGAGATAGAAGCCATGCTCCTCGGCATCAAGGACGGTGAGTTCGACCACCTCATAGCGGGCCCCTGATCCGTTTCGGTGACCGCACGCTCACAGATGAAACTGTGCCCAGACCACCTTCCCGTGCAGTGCGCCCGCAAGCGGATGCCATCCCCAGCCGTCGCTGAACGATTCGACGAGAAACAATCCGCGGCCCGACTCCGCCGCCAGATCCCCGGCGTCCGGCGGGGTCGCAAGGGGACTCTCCGCGCTGGGGTCGCGCACCGCGCACACGAGCCGGGCGGTCCAGTGCATCAAATGAAGGCGCACGGGAGGTTCGTCCTCGCGCGGGGTGTCCGAAGGCAGCGCGTGCCGCAGGGCGTTGGTGACAAGCTCGGAGACGACCAGGCAGACGTCCTCGCAGCGGTCGCCCAGCTTCCAGTGGCCGAGCGTCCTGTCGGTGAAGTGCCGGGCCTCGCGCACCGCTTCGTACCGTGGGGGCAGGGCGCAGGAGGCGGCGCTGGAGGCGGACGCGGGGTCGACAGGAGGAAGCCCCTGCTTTAACGGATCGACGAGCATGGTCGATCTCTTCGTCCCCATGCGAGGCACTCCCGTGATGAGCGGCCGTAGCGCTACTGCGGTGCTGCGGTGGTGCGCGTTGTGAAGCGGTGCGCGGACCATGGTTCCCAATGCCCCCACCAGATGCAAGGGCAGATGCACGTGCACGCGCCTGGTATATAGGCCCCCGAGATGGTTCGCCCGCATTTCTTCTCGATGGCTTCTTGGCTGTACTTGTGCTGCGGTTTCGTGGATTCTCTGTTTCCGTAACCGGATGAGTACGGGGTGGAGCGTTTTAGTGGCAGACTTCGCTTCCTGAAGACGTTGTGGGAGGGCTGACGAAGTGACCGCAGGAGAGTCTTGGGGCTACCCCCAGGCGTCGGGCGCCGGCGGGGGCTCCGTGGTCCGGCGCATCCTGCTGGGCTCACACCTGAGACGGCTGCGGGAGACCGGTGGCATCACCCGTGAGGCCGCCGGCTACTCGATCCGTGCCTCCGAATCGAAGATCAGCCGCATGGAGTTGGGTCGGGTGAGCTTCAAGGTGAGGGATGTAGAGGACCTGCTGACGCTCTACGGCGTCGCCGACGAGACCGAGCGAGAGGCGCTGCTCTCGCTGGTCAAGGAGGCCAACGTCGCGGGGTGGTGGCACAGCTATTCGGACGTGCTGCCCGGGTGGTTCCAGACCTATGTCGGGCTGGAGGGCGCCGCGTCACTCATCAGGCTGTACGAGGTGCAGTTCGTGCACGGACTCTTCCAGACGGAGGCGTACGTGCACGCCGTCGTGTCCCGCGGCAACGCGGAGGTGCAGCCGGCGGAGATCGAGCGCCGCGTCGCGCTCCGCCTGGAGCGGCAGAAGGTACTGGTCTCCGAGAACGCCCCGGACTTCCACGTCGTCCTCGACGAGGCGGCCCTCAGGCGCCCGTACGGCGGCCCCGAGGTGATGCGCGGCCAGCTCCAGCACCTCATAGAGGTCTCCGAGCGGCCCAACGTCACCCTCCAGGTGATGCCCTTCAGTGCCGGCGGGCACGCCGGGGAGTCCGGCTCGTTCGCCATGCTCAGCTTCCCCGAGTCCGACCTCTCCGACGTCGTCTACCTGGAGCAGCTCACCAGCGCGCTCTACCTCGACAAGAAGGAGGACGTCGAGCAGTACGAACGGGCCATGAGCGAGCTCCAGCACACGTCCCCGAACCCGGCCGAGACCCGGGACCTGCTCAGAGACCTCCTCAGACGGATCTGAGAGACCCGCCCCGTCCGGAACCACGAGGCCGTGAGGCCGCCGAGGCCGTGAGGCCACGAGGCTGCCACCGAGGCCACGAGGCGGACCCGAACGACCCGCCGCCGACCGGCGCCCCAGCGCCCCGTGCGCCGCATCCCGTGCCCCGCACCCCGCGCGCCGCATACGGCCGCGCCCCAGACCCCCGACGCCGACGTGCGGCCCCCGAGGCCCCCGGCATCGCCGCGCGAATCCGATTCCCCGACGCCCGTGCGCGAACCTGAGACTCCCTGGCTCAGAGTGACTCCGCAGCTCAGCGTGACCCCGCCCGGTGCGTGACCCCGCCCGCGCGCGACCCCCCAGACCCCCGACTCCCAGACCCCCGCCCCCCAGACCCCCGACGTCCAGCCGCCGACCCGAGACCATCCGCCTCGCCTCCGCGTGCGCGCGACCCTCCCGGCCGGCGTGAGCGCGGGCCGGGGCCGCGGGCCCGAAACCGCCGCGAACTCGGCGGACCCGGAGACCCACGCCCGCGATCGGCGCCCGGCAATGGGCTGGACACCGGCCCCGGCGAGGCCGACACTTTGTATACAAAGTGTCGTGACCTCCGATGACTCGCAGCCAACTTCCGTGCACCGCACGTACCATGACCGGACATCGGCAGCCTGCACTCTGGAGAGATGCACTGCAAGTAAGGGGATCGCATGTCCTTCTTCACCGACCTGGCCCGCCAGTACATCGACGGGGAGTGGCGGGACGGCAGCGGCTCCTGGGACAACATCGACGTCAACCCGTACAACGGTGAGAAACTCGCGTCGATCACGATAGCCACCACGGGCGAACTCGACCTCGCCTACCGCGCGGCGCAGCGGGCCCAGAAGGAGTGGGCCGCCACCAATCCGTACAGCCGCAGGCTGGTCTTCGAGCGGGCGCTGCGCACCATCGAGGACCACGAGGACGAGATCACCGCCGCCATCGTCACCGAGCTGGGCAGCACGCGGCTGGGCGCCTCCTACGAGGTGCACCTCGCCATGGAGTTCCTCCGCGAGGCGATCCACCTGCCGCTGCGCGCCGAGGGCCGGCTGATCAGCTCGCCCGTGGACGGCAAGGAGAACCGCGTCTACCGCGCCCCGGTCGGCGTGGTCGGTGTGATCACCCCCTTCAACTTCCCCTTCCTGCTCGCCGTCAAGTCCGTCGCGCCCGCGCTCTCGCTGGGCAACGCCGTGGTGCTCAAGCCGCACGAGGAGGCGCCGGTCACCGGCGGGGCACTGGTGGCCAAGGTCTTCGAGGACGCCGGGCTCCCCGGCGGCCTGCTGAACGTCGTGATCACCGATGTCGCCGAGATCGGCGACGCCATGATCGAGCACCCCGTGCCCAAGGTGATCTCCTTCAGCGGCACCGAGACCGTCGGCCGGCACGTCGCCACCGTCTGCGCCGCCCACTTCAAGCACGCCATCCTCGAACTCGGTGGCAACAGCGCCCTCACCGTCCTCGACGACGCCGACGTCGACTACGCCGTGGACGCCGCCGTCTACAGCCGGTACGTTCACCAGGGCCAGGTCTGCATGGCCGCGAACCGCATCCTGGTGCACCGCACGCTGGAGGAGGAGTTCACGGCGAAGTTCGTCGCCAAGGTCAGGGCGCTCAAGGCCGGCGACCCCGCCGAGCCGGACACCGCGATCGGCCCGGTCATCAACTCCGCCCAGGCGGACGCGGTCGCCGCCGTCGTCGCCCAGGCCACCGCCGAGGGCGCCACCGTGCTGGTGAACGGCAGGATCAGCGGCAACCTGGTCGAGCCCATCGTGCTCAGCGGCCTGCCCGCCGACTCCCCGGTCATGAAGCGGGAGATCTTCGGCCCCGTGGCGCTGCTCGTCCCGTTCGAGGACGAGGAGGAGGCGGTGCGGCTGGTGAACGGCAACCCGTACGGCCTGAGCGGTGCCGTGCACACCTCCGACGTCGAGCGCGGGGTGAACTTCGCCCGGCGGATCGACACGGGCATGGTCCACGTCAACGACGGCACCATCCAGGACGAGCCGGCGGTGGCCTTCGGCGGCGAGCAGCACTCGGGCCTCGGGCGGCTCAACGGCGAGCAGATGGTGGAGGCGTTCACCACGCAGAAGTGGATCTCCGTGCAGCACGGGCGGAGCGCGTTCCCGTTCTGAGCGCGTTCCCGCCAGGGTGCGTGACGGGCCGGTGTCAAAGCGGCCCACCGGGGACCGGGCGGGGCCGCGCCCTAGTCTTGGTCCATGTCAGCGATCCGCCTGCTCGTCCTCGCCGCGGTCCGCCAGCACGGCAGGGCGCACGGCTACCAGGTCTACAACGACCTGGAGTTCTGGGGCGCCCACGAGTGGTCGACCGCCAAGCCGGGATCGATCTACCACGCGCTCAAGCAGATGGCGAAGCAGGGACTGCTGCACGCGCACGAGGACGCCCCGTCCACCGCGGGCGGCCCGCGGCGCACCGAGTACGAGATGACGGAGCGCGGCACCGAGACGTATCTGGAGCTGCTGCGCGAGTCCCTGGTCGCGTACGACCAGCGTCCGGACGCCCTCTCCTCCGCCCTGGGCTGCATGGTCGACCTGCCGCGCCGGGAGGTACTGGACCTGCTCACGGAACGCGTCCGGCGCATGGAGGAGTGGCGCACCGCGGTCCTGGAGCACTACGTCCCCGAGGACGGCCCGCAGAAGCTGGGCCACCTGGGCGAGCTGATGGACTTCTGGGTCCACTCGGCGGACACCGGCGCCGCGTGGACCCGGGGCCTGATCTCCCGCATCGAGGCCGGCGCCTACACGTTCGCGGAAGAGGGCGAGCCGTTCGTCGGCGTCCTGGCGGAGGGCCAGAAGAACCCGTACGCGACGGGGACGTGAGGACGTCCCTGATGATCCGCGGCTCCGCCGGGGCCCAAGGGGCGCGGGTCTGTGTTGATTTCCGGCTCCGCCGCGTGGGCGCAGACAACCACGGCGGACCGAGAGTCGACCGACGACCGCAAGGGGCGAGATAAGGGGCGCGGGGAACTGCGCGAGAACCACGATGGACCGGCAGCGACCGACGACCGCAAGGGGCTGGCCCCGATAGGGGCGCGGGGAACTGCGCGAACAACCACGGCGGACCGGCAGCCAACCGACCACCGCAAGGGGCTGGCCCCGATAGGGGCGCGGGGAACTGCGCGAACAACCACGGCGGACCGGCAGCGAACCGACGACCGCAAGGGGCTGGCCCCGATAGGGGCGCGGGGAACTGCGCGAACAACCACGGCGGACCGGCAGCCAACCGACCACCGCAAGGGGCTGGGCGCGATAGGGGCGCGGGGAACGGCGCAAGAAAAGGCAGGCGCGGGGGCCGACCACCGCCCCCCTCAGTGGTGGAACGACGTCGCCTTCGCCCGGTCATGCGTCAGCGGATGCGGCTGCGTCCGCAACTGCGGCAGCAGCGTCCCCAGATGATCCACGAAGAGATCCGCCAGCTCGGTGGAGAACCCGTTGCGGCACACGATGCGCAGGACCGCCAGGTCCTCGCGGTGCGGCGGGAACACATACGCCGGCACCAGCCAGCCATGCTCCCGCAGCCGCCGCGACACGTCGAAGACGTCGTACGCCGTCACCTCGGGCAGGGTCGTGAACGCGAAGACCGGCAGCTCGTCGCCGCGGGTCAGCATCCGGAAGTCGCCCAGCGCCTCGATCCGGTCGGCGAGCGAGACGGCCACGCTCCGCGCGGTCTGCTGGACCAGCCGGTAGCCCTCCCAGCCCAGCCGCAGGAACGTGTAGTACTGCCCCACCACCTGCGCGCCCGGCCGGGAGAAGTTCAGCGCGAACGTGGGCATCTCGCCGCCCAGGTAGTTGACCCGGAAGACCAGGTCCTCGGGCAGGTCCTCCGCCGACCGCCACAGCGCCCACCCCAGGCCCGGGTAGACGAGGCCGTACTTGTGCCCGGAGGTGTTGATCGACGCCACCCTGGGCAGCCGGAAGTCCCAGACCAGGTCCTCGTCGAGGAAGGGCGCGATCATGGCGCCCGAGGCGCCGTCGACGTGCACCGGGATGTCCAGTCCCGTGCGCTCCTGGAGGTCGTCCAGGACGGCGCACAGCTCCTCCACCGGTTCGTAGGAGCCGTCGAAGGTCGACCCCAGGATGGCGACCACCCCGATGGTGTTCTCGTCGCACAGCTCGGCGGCGGCCACCGGGTCGAGGTGGAAGCGGTCGCCCTCCATGGGCACCTGCCGCGCCTCCACCTCCCAGAAGTTGCAGAACTTCTCCCAGCAGACCTGCGCGTTGACGCCCATCACCAGGTTCGGCCGGCCGCCGGCCGCCGTCCCCGCCCGGTCACGGCGGTGCGTCCACCTCCGTTTGAACGCGAGCCCGGCGAGCATGCAGGCCTCGCTCGACCCCGTCGTCGAGCAGCCCACCGCGGCCGCCGGGTCCGGCGCGTGCCAGAGCCGGGCGAGCATGGCGACGCAGCGCTGCTCCAGCTCCGCCGTCCGGGGGTACTCGTCCTTGTCGATCATGTTCTTGTCCTGGCACTCCTGCATCAGCAGGCTGGCCTGCGGCTCCATCCAGGTGGTGACGAAGGTGGCCAGGTTGAGGCGGGAGTTGCCGTCGAGCATCAGCTCGTCGTGGACGAGGCGGTACGCGGTGATGGGAGGCAGCGGGGCGTCCGGGAGGCGATGCTTGGGCGGTGCCTCCGTCATCCCGCCGACCGGGTTGGCCTCCCCGTGGAACGGGTTGACCAGCACGGGGCGGTGCGCCTCGGCGTGCTGGGGTGCGCGGTGCAGCGGCATCGGGGGCCTCCTCGCCCGGCGCGGGGCCTGTCGGTCCTCTCGACGTGAGAATACGGACGATTCCGGCCCTCCGCCCGCCGAGCACGCACCTGGCCGGGGCACGGGGGAGGGTCCCGCGACGGGTGACGGGTGACGGGTGACGGGCGAGGGGCGAGGGGCGACGGGCGAGGGGCGACGGGCGACGGCGCGCGGCCCGGAGCACCGCGGAGGGGGCCGCGGGAAAGCCGGACCGCTCGCCGGCTTGCACCTCACGCGGCGTGAGGCGGCAGCCTGGAGCGCGTACCGAAGGAAGGCGGAGGTCATGAACGCAACGGGAGGGCACGGGACCGGCGGGTACTCCGTCGGCCAGGTCGCGTCCTTCGCCGGGGTCACGGTGCGGACGCTGCACCACTACGACGAGATCGGGCTGCTGGTGCCCGGTGGCCGCAGTACCGCCGGCCACCGCCGGTACGGCGACGCCGATCTCGACAGGTTGCAGCAGATCCTCTTCTACCGGCAGCTCGGCTTCCCGCTCGACGAGGTCGCGGCGCTGCTCGACGACCCCGACGCGGACCCGTACGACCACCTGCGACGCCAGCACCGGCTGCTCACCGGCCGGATCGAGCGGCTGACGGAGATGGCCGCCGCCATCGCACAGGCCATGGAGGCACGGAAGATGGGCATCAACCTCACCCCCGAGGAGAAGTTCGAGGTCTTCGGCGACTTCGACCCCGACGAGCACGCGGACGAGGTGCACGAGCGCTGGGGCGGTACGGAGGCGTACCGCGAGTCCCAGCGCAAGGCCGCCTCGTACACCAAGGAGGACTGGAAACGGATCACCGCCGAAGCGGACGCGATCGGCGACCGCTTCGTCGCGGCCATGGAGTCCGGCATCGCGCCGGAGTCCGATACGGCGATGGACATCGCGGAGGACCACCGGCAGGCCATCAGCCGGAACCACTACGCGTGCGACCACCGGTTCCACGCCTGCCTCGGCGAGATGTACGTCGAGGACCGGCGCTTCACCGACAACATCGACAAGAGGAAGCCGGGCCTGGCCGCGTACATGCGGGCGGCGATCGTGGCGAACGCCGCACGGCACGGCTAAGCGGGCAAGGCTAGCCCCGCACGGCTAGCCCCGCACGGCCGGGACCGCACAGCCGGGCCGGCCCACCAGGACGCCGGCCCAGCCAGGACGGGGCGCACCCCCGGCCCGGTGAAGGCCAGGGTGCGCCCCGTTCCGAGGCCCGCGGCGGCGGGAGGGGCCGTCCCTTGCCGCTCCCGCCGCCGCGGGCCCCTGCGCCGGCCCGAGCGCGCTCCCTCCGCCGGGGGAGCGACGCGCCTGGCCGGGGTGGCCCGGACTACCAGGCGCCGTAGCCGAGTTCGATGTCGTGGTCGTCGACGGTGCGCCCGGTGACCGTCAGCGCGCTGCTGGCCGGCGGGTATCCGGCCGCCGTCAGGGTGTACGCCCCGCTGTCCAGGTCGGAGAAGGCGTACGCGCCGTCCGTCCCGGTGATCGTCGTACCGACCACGTTGCCGGCGGCGTCCGCCAGCGTCACCCGGGCGCCGCCCAGCGGGGCGCCCGCGCCGTGCACCGTGCCGCGCAGGTACGCCCCGGGCTGGAGCTCGACCTCGATCCGGGTGGTGCCGGTGCCGCTGATCTCGACGGGCCGGGCCAGCGGGCGGTGCTTGTCGGAGTTGACCGCGAGGGTCACCGTCCCCGGCGCCAGGCCGGCGATGCCGAACTCGCCCAGCACGTCGGTCTCGCCGGTGGCCAGCACGTCACCGCGCGCGTCGGCCACGATGACCACGGCCCCGCCGACCGGGGACCCGCTCTCCGCGGACCGCACCTCGCCCGCCAGGCCGCTCGTGCCGCTCATCAGGACGTCGAGGGTGACCGGCGCGTCGGCGACGACGACCGTGGTGGCCTGCGGCTGGTAGCCGTCGGCGGAGGCGATCAGCACGTACGAACCGGGCCCGGGGGCGTCCAGGCCGTAGGAGCCGCCGGCGTGCGTCACCGCCCGGCCGAGCTGGCGCCCGGTGAGCGAGATCAGCGTCACGGCCGCCCCGCGCACGGGCGTGCTCTCCGCGCTGCGGACGCGCCCGCCGACCCGGATCCCGGCGGCACCGGCACCGGCACCGGCGACGCCGTTCATGGCGGCGGCGAGCGGCTCCGCGGGCAGCGGGGCAAGCTCCGAGGCCACGGAGGCGGCGGGTACCGCGGCGCCGTCCGGGACGGCGGACGGGACCGCCGACGCGGGCGCGGGGGCCTGGGCCGGTGCGGCGGCCCGGCGGTGGCGCGGGATGAACGAGGCCAGCGCGGCGGCCAGCACCGCGGCACCGGCACCGATGGCCAGGACCGTGCGGAAGCCGTCCTGCGACGGCAGCGCGATGCCGCCGAAAGCGGTGGTCATCTGGGCCAGGATGACGCCCGCGATGGCGCTGGCGCTCGACGTTCCGATGGACCGCATCAGGGTGTTGAGGCTGTTCGCGGCGCCCGTCTCGGACGCCGGCACGGCACCCATGATCAGCGAGGGCATGGCGCCGTAGGTGAAGCCGATGCCGCCGCCGATGACGCAGGAGACCAGCACCATCTGCCAGACCTCGTCCATCAGGACGATGTTCAGGCCGTAGCCGGCGGCCACGATCAGCGCGCCGACGATCAGGGTGACCTTCGGGCCCTTCGCCTTCGACAGGGCGGCGGAGACCGGCGCCAGGGCCAGCATCACCAGGCCGGACGGCGCCATGACCAGGCCCGCGGAGAGCAGGGACTGGCCCAGGCCGTAGCCGGTGGCCTTCGGCATCTGGAGGAGCTGCGGAAGGACCAGCGACATCGCGAACATCGCGAAGCCCAGAGCGATCGAGGCCAGGTTGGTGAACAGCACCTGGCGGCGGGCGGTGGTGCGCAGGTCGACCAGCGGATCCCTGGTGCGCAGCTCGAAGACGCCCCACACCAGCAGCACGATGACGGCCGCCCCGAACAGGCCGAGGGTGGTCGCGCTGCCCCAGCCCCAGTCGGCGCCCTTGGAGATCCCCAGCAGCAGGCAGACCAGACCCGCCGCCATCCCGATCGCGCCGAGCAGGTCGAAGCGCCCGCCGGTGCGCACCTTGGACTCGGGTACGAGGGCCACGACCAGCACGGTCGCGACGGCGCCCAGGCCGCCGGACGCCCAGAACAGCACGTGCCAGTCGAAGTGCTCGGCGATGAGCGCGGCGGCGGGCAGGCCGAGCGCGCCGCCGACGCCGAGGGAGGCGCTCATCACGGCGGTGGCGGAGCCGAGGCGCTCGGCGGGGAGCTCGTCGCGCATGATGCTGATGCCGAGCGGGATCACACCGGCCGCCAGGCCCTGCAGGGCCCGCCCGACGATCATCGGGCCCAGCGTGTCGCTGAGCCCGGCGATGACCGAGCCGCCCACCAGCACCACCAGGCTGATCAGCAGCATCAGCCGCTTGCCGAACATGTCGCCGAGGCGCCCCATCATCGGGGTGGCGACGGCGGCGGCCAGCAGGGTGGCCGTGACGGCCCAGGCGGTGTCCGACGCGGGGGCGTTCAGGAGGTGGGGCAGCGCCGGGACGATGGGTATGACCAGCGTCTGCATCGTCGCGACGACGATCCCGCCGAAGGCCAGGACCGGCACGACGGCGCTCGCCCGCGGTGCCGGGGACGCCCCCTCGTCGGGAACTCTGGGAAGGGCATCGGACACGGTCGGCCTCCGTCGGGGGCAAGTCGGCTTGTCGGACACGGGATGTCCTGTCGGACATCGGGCTGTGCAGGTCTGCGGGTCGTCCGTGCGGGTGCTGCCGGGTCGTCCAGCGGCCGCCAGCCTCACAGAAAACGTTCCCGTTGCGCAAGTTTTCCCACTGGGAATTTCTACACGGCTCCCGTATGCTCCGGCCTGATGAGTTCTGGCCTGCGCGAACGGAAGAAGGCGGCGACCCGGCTGGCGTTGCACGACGCGGCGGTACGCCTCGCCGGCGAGCGCGGCGTCGAGAACCTCACCGTAGAGGCGATCGCGGACGCCGCCACCGTCTCGCGGCGCACCTTCTCCAACTACTTCGCCAGCAAGGAGCAGGCGCTGCTGCACCGGGACCGGGCCAGCGTCTCCAGGCTGGTCGACGCCGTCCGCGCCCGCCCCGCGCACGAACCGCCGGTGACCGCCCTGCTGCGCGCCGCGGAGCACGTCACCGCCGGGTACACCGCGGACCCCGCCAAGGAGGAGCGGTACTGGGAGCTGCGCCGCCACCCCGCGCTCCTCGCCGAGATCGTCGCCACCTACGCCGCCGCGGAGGCGGACCTGGCCGAGGCGGTCGGCCGGCGCCTGCCCGCCGACGCGACGGATCCCCTGCGCGCCCGCGTCATCGCCGCGACGTTCCTCGCCGCCCTGCGCGTGGCCGGCCAGGCGGCCCTCGGCAACCACGACGCGAACTACGCGGACCGCCTGCGCCACGCCTTCACCCTCGCCCGGGAGGGCTTCACGGGCGAGGCAACGAACTAGGACCTGTCTGACAATTCGCGTCGGATCAGCTGGGGCGCGGGGAACTGCGCGAACACCCACGACGGTGGGAGAGCCGGGAGTCGGCCGCAAGGGGCTGGGCACGGTCCCCGAGCGCACCGCGCACCCCGCACCGGAGGCGGATCCTCCGCACGACAGGGCGATCGCGCCGAGCCCACCCCGGCGCGCGCGCCGTCGAGGAGGACGCACGGCGCGAACACACCGCGCACCCGGCGTACGCGCACTCGCCCCCTATAAGGGTGGTGGAACCCGCCGGGTCCGAGGGGCGTTGATAACTTTGTCGGCGCACGCAGCGACGCACCGCCCGCCCCACCACCCACAGGAGCCCGGAACCGTGATGACGCTTGCGCTGGGACCGAGCTGGATGGATCCCAACCACCTGATCAACCAGTTCGGGATCTACGGCCTGCTGCTCGTCGTCTTCGCCGAGTCCGGCCTGCTCATCGGCTTCTTCCTGCCCGGTGACTCGCTGCTGTTCACGACCGGCCTGCTGATCACCACCGACCAGCTCCACTTCCCGCTCTGGGCGGCCTGCGCCCTGGTCGCGGTGGCCGCCGTCCTCGGCGACCAGGCGGGATACCTCTTCGGCAAGAAGGTCGGCCCCGCGCTCTTCAACCGCCCGGACTCCCGCCTCTTCAAGCAGGAGAACGTCGCCAAGGCCAACGAGTTCTTCGCCAAGCACGGCCCGAAGTCCCTGGTCCTGGCCCGCTTCGTGCCCGTCGTCCGTACCTTCACGCCCATCATCGCGGGCGTGAGCGGCATGCGTTACCGCCCCTTCCTCGGCTTCAACATCATCGGCGGCGTGCTGTGGGGCGCCGGGGTCACGCTGCTGGGCGCCTGGCTCGGCAAGCACGCGATCGTCCGGGACAACATCGAGGCGATGCTCGTCCTCGTCGTGCTGGTCTCGGTCGTGCCGATCGCGATCGAGTTCCTGCGGGCCCGCGCGAAGGCCCGCCGCGCGGCAGCCGAGTCCCCCGCCCCGGCCGCCGGCGCGCCCTACCCCGGCCCCGGGTACCCCGGCTCCCAGAACCCGGCCGAGGCCCGCATACCCTCCGGCGCCACAGCGTCCTCGTACACCCGGCCCTCCGGCCCCCCGCCGTCCACGGGCCGCCGCCGCCACGCAAAGCGGTAACGCCCCAACGGCCACCCGACGGCCCCGGGCCATCCCGGCCCCGGAAGGGGCGCGGGGAACTGCGCGAGCAACCACGATCCACCGGTGTTCCGGATACGACGGGGACTGCCCCTTCGGGCCGGTGGCGACGCGACGCTCTCGTCGCGGCCATCGGGGCGCAGCCCCGCCCTGAAGGGGCGTGGGGAACTGCGCGAGCAACCACGATCCACCGTTGGTCCGGAGACGACAGAACCAGCCCCCACGGTCCGGTGGCGACGCGACGCCCTCGTCGTGGCTGATCGCTCCCCCACTGCCTTGAAGGCGTGGGAGGTACCCCCACCCCGCGCCCCTGCCTGGGCCGGGGCTGAGCCCCGAAAAGGCAGGCCGGGGGCGCCGGGGCAGCCGAGGGGCAGCCGGGGCAGACGGGAGAGACCGGGGCACCGGAAAACCGCGCGGCTCAGAAGCCGCGCGTCCGCTTCGCCGCCACCCTCCGATTCACCGAGGCCGGCACCCGGATCAGCATCCGGGACACCTCGGACCCCAGATTGACGCCGATCGCGATGGCCATCGAGAGCGCGACGGCGTTGGTGAGCGAGATGATCCCGCCCTCCGGGTCGTTCTCGGCGAAGCCGAGCAGCCCGAAGTACGTCGGCGACCCCGGCAGCAGCGGCCCGATCGCGGCCGTGGTGTACGGCAGCGCGGACGCGAACCGGTACCGCGAGAAGAGCTGCCCGAACAGCCCCACGAGACCGGCCGCCACGGCGGTCGAGACCACCGGTGACAGATGGCCGGTGTACACCATCGCCCCGTAGACCAGCCCGGCCACGCCCCCGTTCAGCACCACCATCACCACCGTCGACCGCTCCTGCTGGAGCAGCACGGCGAACGCCAGCGCCACCCCCATGGCGCCGAGGATCTGGCAGAGCGGGCGGTCCGTCGCGCCCAGCGCCTGGTCCGGGTTGAGCTGGGCGCCCATCCGGATGCCGAAGTACAGCACCAGCAGCACCCCGACAACGATGGCGAAGAAGAAGTACATGACCTCCAGCAGCCGTGCCGAGGCGGTGATGTAGTAGCCGGTGAGCCCGTCCTGCACGCTCGCGACCAGCGCCCGCCCCGGCAGCAGCGCGAAGAGCCCACCGGTGATCACCGCGGAGATGTTCACGTCCGCGTGCAGCAGCGTGAGCGTGACGCCCAGGATCGGCGGTGGCATCGCCGCCATCGCGAACTGGTAGAACTCCGGCAGCCCGCGCCCCGCGCAGAGCCCGGCGAGCCGGTCGCCCAGCATGGCGCCCACCGCCGCCGCCACGAACACCACCGCGTCGCCGCCGAACATGATCGACGCGGAGCCCGAGAGCAGGCCGTTGGCCGCGGTCAGCGTCCAGGCCGGGAACGGATGGCGGTTGCGGCGGATCTCCGCGAGGCGCCGATAGGCCTCCTCCAGCGAGACATGGGTCTCCGGGTCGGTCAGGTCGTCGACCAGCCGGAACACCTTGGAGAGGCGGTTGTAGTCGGTGCACCGGCGGCGCACCGTGCGGGACGCGGTCACCGGGTCGTCCACCAGGGACGGCTGGTGCGTGATGGACAGCAGGGTGAAGGTGACGTTCGGCTCGCAGCGGTCCAGGCCGTAGCTGCGGCAGACGGCGAACATCGCCGCCTCCACGTCCTCCGCGCCCTCACCGCCCGCCAGCAGCAACTCCCCGATGCGCAGCGTCAGGTCGAGCACGCGCGGCACCGCGGGGCCGACGTCGTCCTCCACGAGCCTGTACGGGTTCTCCGGCGCGGGCCGCTCGGCCACCGGCATCCGCAGCATCGCGCGCATCCGGTCCTGCCACGGCAGCTCCCTGGTCAGCCGGATCAGGGGGAGGCCCGACGGCGGCGTGAACGCGGGGGGTGCCTTGCGGGCGCTGTAGGACTTCGGGGTGCTGAACGCCGAGCCCTCCCGGTCCCGGCGGGGCCCCGGCGGGACGAGGCCCTCCGGAACCGCGAACTCCGAGGTCGTACGCGGCTCGTCCTCGGGGGAGCGGGCGGGCGCTGGCACGCCCCCCGGCGAGGCGAACGCGCTCCTCGCCTCGTCCGAGAGCGGTTTGCGGTCCTCTGCACGGCCCGGGGGCCCGGCACCACCAGCTGAGCCCGAATCGGTCACCGGACTTTCCCTTTCTGTGCGCCTCAACCGGCGCGGCCCTCACGTACGTGGTCGCGCGCCGTTTGGGTTACCCACCCGATGGTTGCGGTAATGGGTGGATTTGGGTATATGGAGATCAAAAGTCGTACAGGATGTCGGATACGGGCACAGGTTTGGGTGGGAGCCGCAAAGCGGCCTCTGGCCTCGTACGGCTGCTCGTCGAACGCGCGCACGAAAAAACCGCGCGTCCCCCGTGTGGGGATCGCGCGGTTGTCTTCTGCTGCGGGTCTGACGGTGGCTGGCTGACCGGAGGTCAGTGACCGCCCTGGGCCAGTGACCGCCTCGGGTCAGTGACCGCCCTCTTCCTTGTACCGCTTGTAGGAGCGCTCGATCTCGGCCTCGGCCTCGGTGCGGCCCACCCAGTTGGCCCCCTCGACCGACTTTCCGGGCTCAAGGTCCTTGTAGACCTCGAAGAAGTGCTGGATCTCAAGGCGGTCGAACTCGGACACATGGTGGATGTCACGCAGGTGCTCGACCCGCGGGTCGGACGCCGGCACGCACAGCAGCTTGTCGTCGCCACCGGCCTCGTCCGTCATCCGGAACATGCCGATCGTGCGGCACTTGATGAGGCATCCCGGGAAGGTCGGCTCCTCCAGGAGGACCAGCGCGTCCAGCGGGTCGCCGTCCTCGCCGAGGGTGTTCTCGACGAAGCCGTAGTCCGCCGGGTAGCTGGTGGACGTGAAGAGGCGACGGTCCAAGCGGATGCGCCCGGTCTCGTGGTCCACCTCGTACTTGTTCCGCGAACCCTTCGGGATCTCGATCGTGACGTCGAACTCCACCGGTGGCTCCTCCATGATCAGCACATACTTCTGATGGTTAAGTGTCCCTCACGCAGGTGTGTGATCGCGAAAGGGGCTGGTCGTCGTGCCGGAGCTGCCAGAGCCGGAACCGGGGCCCGGACCGTGGGCCCGGCTGCTCGCCAGGCGACCGGTTCTGCCGGCCGCGGCGCGGCTCGCGGATCTCGTGAATCCCATGACCCTGAAGACCTGGCAGGTCACAGCGGGTGCGCTCGGGCTCGGCCTGATCGTGGCGGCCGGGGCCGTGCTCGCCGCGGGTCCCTGGGACTCCAGCGGTCAGCGTACGGCGGAGCGGAACTGGGCCAGCGGGCAGGGTCGCAGGGGTGGTGCAGATCACGGTCCCGGTGGTCCCTCAGGGGGGTCCGCGACGGCTCCGAGCGCCCCTCCCGTGCTCACGGCGCTGAGCATGCCGGAGGGCGGATCGGGGCACGCGGCCGCCGGCCGGCCGCCCACCGGGCCGTCCCTCGGCGCGCTCCTCGACCCGCTCCTCGCCGACGCGTCCCTCGGCCGCACCCGCACGGCGGCGGTCGTCGACGTGACCACCGGCAGGCGGGTCTACGACAAGGGGGCCGGCCAGGCGCTGACACCCGCGTCCACCACCAAGCTCGCCACCGCCGTCGCCGCGCTCTCCGAGGCCGGAGCCGACCACCGCATCAGCACCCGGGCCGTCCTTACGGGCGGGGAGGGCAAGGCCCCGGCGCGGGTGGTGCTCGTCGGCGGCGGCGACCCCACGCTGACCGCGCAGGACGGCACGCAGGGCGCCGCGAGCCTGCGCTCGCTCGCCACCGCCACCGCCCGCGCGCTGAGGTCCCGGCACATCGGCACGGTGTCCTTCGGCTACGACGACTCGCTCTACACCGGCCCGCGCCTGCACCCCATCGGGCCGAACGAGAACCTGGCCCCCGTCACCGCGCTGACGGCCGACGAGGGCCGCCTCGACCACTCCGTCAGCGGCCCGGCACAGCGCTCCACGGACCCCTCGGGCGACGCGGCCACCGCGTTCGCGGGCTTCCTGAAGCAGGAGGGGATCGCCGTACGGGGGAACCCGGCGCCGGCCCGGGCCGGGCGCGGGGCACGGCAGCTGGCCGCCGTGCAGTCCCCGCCGCTGTCGGCGCTGGTCGAGCGGATGCTGACGAACAGCGACAACGACATCGCCGAGGCGCTGGCCCGGCAGACCGCGCTGGCCGCCCGCAAGCCCGTGAGCTTCGCCGGCGGCGCGGCGGCCATCGGGGCGCGGCTCCACCGGTTGGGGCTGCCGGTGGCGGGGGCGCGGTTCAGGGACGGCAGCGGGCTGGACCGCGGCGACCGGCTGAGCGCGGGCCTGCTCACCGCGCTCCTCGCCGAGGCCGGCGCCCCGGACCGCCCCGAACTCCGCTCCGTCCTCACCGGGCTCCCGGTGGCCGGCTTCACGGGCACCCTGGAGCACCGCTACACGGACGGGGCCGATGCGGCGGGCACGGGCCTGGTCCGCGCCAAGACCGGCACGCTGACCGGGGTCAACACGCTCGCGGGCACCGTCGTCGACGCCGACGGCCGTGTCCTGGCCTTCGCCTTCATGACCGCAGGCGCGACGTCCCCCGCGGCCACCCAGACCACCCTGGACCACCTGGCCACGGCGCTGGCGGGCTGCGGTTGCGCCTGACGGCGCGCGACCCCCTGCAACGGGTGCCCTCGCCCGGCTGGGCGGCCGTTTCCCGGGGGCTGGTGGGTGGGGGTGGAGGCGGCCTTTCCCCGTCCCGGGTGGGATCAGTGCTTGCCCGGCACCGCCCGGCTGCCGCACACCGTGGGCTGTGCCCACCCGTTCCGCCCCAGCGGAACGACTGCCCACAGCAGGGGAGGGCAGGCGGGATGCCGCCCCCAGTGGCCACCTCAGGCCCCACCGGGCCGCAGTCGCGTACGAGAGGGGAGGGGACGTGGGGGGATGTGCGCGCGCAGCGGCCGGCGCCAGGCCCAGGGAACCATCCGGACGACAGAAGGGCGCCGGACCGTGGGGGCACCTCCCAGGCCCTTCAGGCACTGGGGGAGTACATCCCCCCGCGGCCCCGCACCCACAACGAACCAGAACGCGCCCCATAAGGGGCGCGGGGAACTGCGCAACAAACCGAGACGCACCCGCACACGCGCAAGCACGCCCCGCAGCCGAACCAGAAGGCGCCCGCAAGGGGCGCGGGGAACTGCGCAACAAACCCAGACGCACCCGCACCCGCCAAAGCACCCAGGCACCCGGAACAGACCGCACCCCCGGCACCCGGAACAGACCCACCCCCGGCCCCGCCCCGCGAGGACACCCGTTCCGCAACCCGAGCACGTACGGTTGATGCATGACGAGCATCGGTGGTCCGCAGATGGTCGACTGGAACCTCGCGGTGGCGACCGCGACCCGTCTCGTGCGCCCAGGCCCCGAGGTGAGCCGCGACGAGGCCAGGGAGGTCGTCGCGGAGCTGCGCCGGCACGCCAGGGCGAGCGAGGAGCACGTCCGCGGCTTCACGCGGCTGAGCGCCGACGCCGCCGCCGACACCCCGGTTCTCGTCGTCGACCGCCCGGGTTGGGTCCGGGCGAACGTCGCCGGCTTCCGCGAGATCCTCGCGCCCCTCCTGGACAAGATGCAGCAGCGCCGCGGCACGGGCCCCGGCGGCGTCGTCATGGGCGCGGTCGGCGGCAAGGTCACCGGCTTCGAGCTCGGCATGCTGCTGTCGTTCCTCTCCTCCCGTGTCCTCGGCCAGTACGAGACGTTCGCCCCCGTCAGCCGCGAGCTGCCCTCCGGGGCGAACGGCGGCGGCAGGCTCCTGCTGGTGGCGCCGAACATCGTGCACGTGGAGCGCGAGCTGGACGTCGCCCCCCACGACTTCCGCCTCTGGGTCTGCCTGCACGAGGAGACGCACCGCACGCAGTTCACCGCCGTGCCCTGGCTCCGCGACCACCTGGAGGGCGAGATCCAGGCGTTCCTCGCCGAGACCGAGGTCGACCCGATGACGTTCCTGGAGCGCATCAGGGAGGCCGCCCAGTCCGTCGGGGGCGGGCGTCCGGAGGGCGAGGCGGACGGGTACGACGGCGGCCGCTCCCTGGTGGAGATCGTCCAGACCCCCGCCCAGCGGGCGATCCTGAGCCGGCTGACCGCCGTGATGTCCCTCCTGGAGGGCCATGCGGACTACGTCATGGACGGCGTGGGCCCGGCGGTCGTCCCCTCCGTGGCCGAGATCCGGGAGAAGTTCCAGCAGCGCAGGGCGCGCGGCGCGTCCCGTCTCGACCAGGCACTGCGCAAGCTCCTCGGCCTCGACGCCAAGCTCCGCCAGTACCGCGACGGCGAGCGGTTCGTCCGGGCGGTCGTCGACGAGGTCGGCATGGACGGCTTCAACCGTGCGTGGACGTCCCCGAACACGCTTCCGACTAAGGCGGAGATCGCCAAACCGGCGGACTGGATCGCGCGGGTGCACCGCAGGGGCGACTCGTGACCGGTATGCGCTGGGCCCGGCCGGGGGCAGAAGAACGCCCGGACAATCACCCGTCCGAGGGACCGTGGGTCATAGGCAGGCGTGCAATGCTCGGTGAACGGCTCGGTTCTGTCACCATCGACACACTCTGAGTGACGGCACGGCCGGTGCGGGACGGCTGCGGCGATGCCCTCGGCACCACCAGCAGGAGCCTGCCGGCACCGCCACCGCCACTCAGTAACCCGAGTGCCCGACACCGAGGCCCACCCTCGAACTTCACGAAGGGAACCGGACATGGGTCCCCATCCTGCGGTCGCGGCGATACGTTTGGCGGTCCGCCGCGTACTCCACGACGTCCTCTCCGAACACGCCGCCGTCCTCCAGGCCGGCGGAGCCCCCAGCGCGGGCTCCCGCCCGGACTCCGGACTCCGCGCACCAGCCGCCTCGCCCCGCTCCGCCCGTACCGACTCCGCGCCCACCCACGCTTCCCTCACCACCCCCGCGCCCGTAGGCACTGCCCCGGCGCCCGCTCCGGCCTTCGCGCCCCCCGCCGCCCGTGGCGCCGTTCCCGCGCCCTCCACCGTCCGGGGTGACGCCCTCACGCCCCCGGCAGCCTCGGGCGACGCCCTCGCGCCCGAGTCCGCCGTCGCCGCACAGGCCGCGGGCCGGCCCAGGCCGCTCGCCACCGCCGACCCCTTCGGCCCCCTCGCCCCCGGCGGCCCCCTCGTGCTGGTCGCCTGCTCCGGCGGCGCCGACTCCATGGCGCTGGCCTCCGCGCTCGCCTTCGAGGCGCCCAAGCTCGGCATCCGGGCCGGCGGCATCACCATCGACCACGGCCTCCAGGCCGGCTCCGACGCGCGTGCCGCCGAGGTCGCCGGCCGGCTCGCCGCCCTCGGCCTCGGCCCCGTCGAGGCGATCGCCGTCACCGTGGGCCCCGGCGCGGGCCCCGAGGCCGCCGCCCGGGACGCCCGCTACGCCGCCCTCGACGCCGCCGCCGAGCGGCACGGCGCCACCGCCGTCCTGCTCGGCCACACCCGCGACGACCAGGCCGAGACGGTGCTGCTGGGCCTCGCCCGCGGCTCCGGCACCCGCTCGCTGTCCGGCATGGCCGCGGTCTCCGGTGACGCCGGCCGCTACCGCAGGCCGTTCCTCCACCTCGACCGGCAGACGGCCCGCCGCGCCTGCCTCGCCCAGTCCCTCCCCGTCTGGGACGACCCCCACAACACGGACCCCACCTTCACCCGCTCCCGGCTCCGCCACGAGGGCCTGCCCGCCCTGGAGAAGGCCCTCGGCAAGGGCGTCGTGGAGGCACTCGCCCGCACCGCCCAGCTCTCCCGCGACGACGCCGACGCCCTGGACGCCTGGGCCGACCAGGCCGAGGCGGCCGCGCGCGACGACGCCGGGCTGCTGGAGTGCGCCAAACTCCGCGTCCTGCCCGCGGCCGTGCGCCGCCGCGTGCTGCGCCGCGCGGCCATCGAGGCCGGCGCCCCCGCCGGCTCCCTCTTCGCCCGGCACATCGAGGAGATCGACCGCCTCATCACCGGCTGGCGCGGGCAGGGGGCCATCAATCTCCCCGGCCGGGTCGTCGCCCAGCGGCAGGATGGCAGACTGGTTATCCGGCAAGGCTGACGCGCGGCGCCCGCCCGCACCGCACACACAGCGGGGACCCCGGGGGGACGGCGGCAGCGGCTCGGACGACGAAAGTGATGCGGGTGGACGCGAAAGACATGGGCACCGACCTCAAGTCGGTGCTCATCACCGAAGAAGAGATCCGCGCGAGGCTGGGGGAACTGGCCGCGAAGATCGACGACGCCTACGCGGGCAAGGACCTGCTGATCGTCGGCGTCCTCAAGGGCGCCGTGATGGTCATGGCGGACCTGGCCCGCGCGCTGTCCACCCCCGTGACGATGGACTGGATGGCCGTGTCGTCGTACGGCGCGGGCACCCAGTCCTCCGGTGTGGTGCGGATCCTCAAGGACCTCGACACCGACATCAAGGGCCGGCACGTCCTCATCGTCGAGGACATCATCGACTCGGGGCTGACGCTGTCCTGGCTCATCTCCAACCTCGGCTCGCGCGAGCCGGCCTCCCTCAAGGTGTGCACGCTGCTGCGCAAGCCGGAGGCGGCCAAGGTCGCGATCGACGTGGAGTGGGTCGGCTTCGACATCCCCAACGAGTTCGTCGTGGGCTACGGCCTGGACTACGCCGAGAAGTACCGGAACCTCTCCTTCGTCGGCACCCTGGCCCCGCACGTGTACGGCGGCTGACCCGGTCCGAGGGCCCTCGCGGACGCCGGTGCCCGGCGGCTGTGACGTAGCCCGGACACAGGACGGGAACCCTCGTGGCGTTTGAGCCGTTGGAGCATGCGAAGACGGGAACGCCGGTCATACCCGGGAGCTACGGGTGACAATGCTGGGGTACCGTCCGAAGAACAGTTTTTATCAAACTCACTATGGCAGGAGGGACGGGGCGGCACCGCTCCGTATGGATGGACGTGAAGCGATACTTCCGTGGGCCGGTCATGTGGATCGTGCTGGCCGTCCTTGCCGTGGTCGTGTTGATGCAGGTCGTCGGTTCGTCCGGTGGCTACAAGACAGTGGACACCGGTCAGGTCGTACAGGCGATCGACAGGAACCAGGTACAGCAGGCCAAACTCACCACTGGCGACGAGCAGACCATCAAGGCCCAGCTCAAGAACGGCCAGAAGGTAGAGGGCAGCAACAAGATCCAGTCGAGCTACATCGGCGACCAGGGCAACGACCTGGCCAAGTCCCTGCAGGCCAAGTTCGAGGGCAAGCAGATTCCGGACGGCTATACGGTCTCGCCCTCGAAGCAGAACCCGTTCGTCGGGATCCTGCTCTCGCTGCTGCCGTTCGTGCTGATCGTCGTGGTCTTCCTGTTCCTGATGAACCAGATGCAGGGCGGCGGCTCCCGAGTGATGAACTTCGGGAAGTCCAAGGCCAAGCTGATCACCAAGGACACCCCGAAGACGACCTTCAATGACGTGGCCGGCTGCGACGAGGCCGTCGAGGAGCTCCAGGAGATCAAGGAGTTCCTCCAGGAGCCCGCCAAGTTCCAGGCCGTCGGCGCCAAGATCCCCAAGGGCGTGCTGCTCTACGGCTCGCCCGGTACCGGCAAGACGCTCCTGGCGCGTGCCGTCGCGGGCGAGGCCGGCGTGCCGTTCTACTCGATCTCGGGTTCCGACTTCGTCGAGATGTTCGTGGGTGTCGGTGCCTCCCGGGTGCGTGACCTCTTCGAGCAGGCCAAGGCGAACGCCCCGGCCATCGTCTTCGTCGACGAGATCGACGCCGTCGGCCGGCACCGCGGCGCGGGCCTCGGCGGCGGCCACGACGAGCGCGAGCAGACGCTGAACCAACTCCTCGTCGAGATGGACGGCTTCGACGTCAAGGGCGGCGTGATCCTGATCGCGGCAACCAACCGGCCGGACATCCTGGACCCGGCGCTGCTGCGCCCGGGCCGGTTCGACCGTCAGATCGCCGTCGACCGCCCCGACATGCAGGGCCGTCTGGAGATCCTCAAGGTCCACCAGAAGGGCAAGCCGGTCGCGCCGGACGTGGACCTCTCGGCCGTCGCCCGCCGCACCCCCGGCTTCACCGGCGCCGACCTGAGCAACGTCCTCAACGAGGCCGCGCTGCTCACCGCCCGCAGCAACCGCAAGCTGATCGACAACCAGATGCTGGACGAGGCGATCGACCGCGTCGTGGCGGGCCCGCAGAAGCGGACCAGGATCATGTCCGACAAGGAGAAGAAGATCACCGCGTACCACGAGGGCGGGCACGCCCTGGTCGCGGCGGCCTCACCCAACTCCGACCCGGTACACAAGATCACGATCCTGTCCCGCGGCAGAGCCCTGGGGTACACGATGGTCCTCCCCGACGAGGACAAGTACTCCACGACTCGGAACGAGATGCTCGACCAGCTCGCCTACATGCTGGGGGGCCGGGCCGCGGAGGAGCTCGTCTTCCACGACCCGACCACCGGTGCGGCGAACGACATCGAGAAGGCCACCGCAACGGCCCGCTCGATGGTCACGCAGTACGGCATGACGGAGCGGCTGGGCGCGATCAAGTTCGGCACCGACCAGGCCGAGCCGTTCCTCGGGCGTGAGATGTCTCACCAGCGCGACTACTCGGAAGAGGTCGCCGCGCTGGTCGACGAAGAGGTCAAGAAGCTCATCGAGAACGCGCACAACGAAGCCTGGGAGATCCTCGTCGAGAACCGCGACGTCCTGGACAACCTGGTCCTCGCGCTTCTGGAGAAGGAGACCCTCGGCAAGGAGCAGATCGCCGAGATCTTCGCCCCGATCGTGAAGCGTCCGGCCCGCCCTGCGTGGACCGGTTCCTCACGGCGCACCCCCTCGACCCGTCCGCCGGTGCTCTCCCCCAAGGAGCTCTCGCTGACGAACGGGGCGAACGGCACCGCGACCGCGATCACGACCGGCGCCGGCCCGGAGTCGGGCACGGCCACGCCGACCGAGGTGACCCCGGAGGATCGCCCGGAGAGCTGACCCCGCGGGGGCTCGGCCCCCGCAGGCGCCCGGAATGAACGCCGCGCCCACCAGGTTCTAGCCTGGTGGGCGCGGCGTTGCCATATGCCCTCATATCGTCAGGGACTGGGAGCGGGCCGGCAGGGGCCGCGCGGCCGCGGCGCACATCAGATGCCCCGGGGCAGTTCACGAATACCGCTGCGTTCCGAGGTGCGCGGCTGTATGCACGAGAAGCGAGGACATATGACCGACCCCGTGACGCTGGACAGCGAGGGCTCGATAGGCGAGTTCGACGAGAAGCGGGCGCAGAACGCCGTCCGGGAGCTGCTGATCGCGGTCGGTGAGGACCCGGACCGCGAGGGACTGCGCGAGACGCCGGCCCGGGTGGCGCGGGCGTACAAGGAGATATTCGCGGGCCTGTGGCAGCAGCCCGAGGACGTGCTCACGACGACGTTCGACCTCGGCCACGACGAGATGGTGCTGGTGAAGGACATCGAGGTGGTGAGCACCTGCGAACACCACCTGGTGCCGTTCGTGGGCTCCGCGCACGTCGGCTACATCCCGTCCGCCGATGGCAAGATCACCGGACTGTCGAAGCTGGCCCGGCTGGTCGACGTGTACGCGCGCCGGCCCCAGGTGCAGGAGCGGATGACGACGCAGATCGCCGAGTCCGTGATGAAGATTCTGGAGCCGCGCGGGGTGATCGTGGTCGTCGAGTGCGAGCACATGTGCATGACGATGCGGGGGGTGCGGAAGCCGGGGGCGAAGACGATCACTTCCGCGGTGCGGGGGCAGTTGCGGGACCCTGCCACCCGCAATGAGGCGATGAGCCTGATCATGGCCCAGTGAGCCGGGGGTTCGCTGTTGTCCGGGGTATCCCCGGTGCCCTAAAGGGGCGCGGGGAACTGCGCGACCAGCCACGACGACAGCGTCAGGTCGTCACCGTCCCGAAGGGGCTGGTTCTGTCGCTTCCGGACCACCGTCCCCCACTGCCTGAAGGGCGTGGGAGGTACCCCCAGGATGGCTGATCGCGCAGTTCCCCGCGCCCCTTAGGGGTACCGGGATAGACCGGGACAGGAGGCGCGCCAGGGGGGACCCCGGATCGGCGGCTAACCCAGGCCGCATGTACCGGGGCGCACCGGGGGCACCCCGGACAGAAGGTGGGGCTACTTGCGGGCTGCGCCCGCTTCGTCCTCGTCGTCGTCCTCCGGCAGCTTGCACACCCGCTCAAGGAAGAACGCCGCCGCTATCACCCCGACACCGGCCACGACCGCGAGCCCGGCATAGATGGCCTGATCCCGCCGGGCGGGAATGTCGAGGGACTCCAGCAGGTAGACGCCCGTACCGCCGTACATACCGGAGACCAGAGCCGCCACCAGCGCGCTGGCCTGCCCGAACACCACCGCACGGGCCGCCATCATGGGATCGACCCCCTTCGCACCGGCCTGCCGCTCACGCTGGGCCCGCAGCCGGGCCCGCAGCGACAGGGCGGTGGCGAGCAGGATCACGGCGATGACCGCCAGCACGATCGGCGCGGCCAGCGGCACGCTCGGTAGCGTGCCGAACGTGTCCCAGAGCCGGGCGCCCGCCCAGGAGAGCACTCCGGCGACTACGAAAACCCCGGCCAGCACCCTGATGCGTAGCTGCTTCACATCGCCCCTTCGCCGACGGTCCCGCACACCCGCTCCGGCCGGAGCGTGCGGTGGGTGCGGGCACCCTGCGTTGGTCCGCGGGGTCCTCGGTCCGGCCGGGGGCCGTCAGGCGTGGCCGGGCCCGCCCCGCAGAGCTTTCCGGTAGACCATAACGACTACTCCGGTAGCCGGAGTTCCAGGTCGACGCGCGGCGCCACGCCGTCGCGCCCGACGTCCTCCAGCAGGTGGACGACCGGCCCCCGGCCGGGCAGCTGCGCGTCCGGCTCGACGTCGTACCAGGGCACCAGCACGAAGGCCCGTTCGTGGGCGCGGGGGTGGGGGAGGGTGAGCGCCGGGTCGTCGGAGACCACCTCGGCGTAGGCGACGATGTCCACGTCGAGGGTGCGCGGCCCCCACTGCTCCTCGCGCACTCGGTGGAACGCCTCCTCCACGGCCTGCGCGCGCTCCAGGAGCGAGCTCGGCGGCAGCGTCGTCCTCACGAGCAGGACGGCGTTGAAGTACGTCGGCTGGCTGCCCGGCTCGACGCCCCACGGCTCCGTCTCGTACACCGGGGACACCGCCTTGACGCGCAGGCCGGGGGTGTCCTCCAGGGCGTCGACGGCTCCCTGGAGGGTCTCCAGCCGGTTGCCGAGGTTGCTGCCCAGCGAGATCACCGCACGCTTGGGGTTGCTCAGGGTCGTATCGGCCGCGTCCACCTGCCGGACCACGGAGGCGGGCACCGGCTGCACGGTCGGGTCGCCCTGGCCCTCGTCGGCGAAGTAAGCGCTCATGCTCGGCTCCGGGTGATGGTGACGGTCACGTCGTCGAAGGGGACCGTGATCGGCGCGTCCGGCTTGTGGACGCGTACCTCGACCTCCAGCACCCCCTCGTACTTCAGGCACGCCTGGGCGATGCGCTCCGCCAGCGTCTCGATCAGGGACACCGGCTCGCCGGCGACGATGCCGACGGCCTCCTCCGCGACCGCGCCGTAGTCCACGGTCTTCGTGAGGTCGTCGTCGGCCGCGGCGGCGCGGGTGTCCAGGCCCAGGACGAGGTCCACGGCGAAGGGCTGGCCCTCCTCCCGCTCCCGGGCGAAGACCCCGTGGTGTCCGCGGGCTCTGAGGCCGTGCAGCGCGACACGATCCACGCGAATCACTCCTGCCGTCGTCGGTCATGGCGGGTGTGCCAGGTGCGGCCGGACGCCGGCCCCGGAGGGAATCTACCTGTGGGCACCGACGGCGCCGGGGGCCGGGACCGTGACCGGGCGTAACACCGATCAGGTCGCGACGGCTCCCGGCCACCGCTGCGATACCCCCGCGCCGGCGCCCCGGCGAACGCGCTCCTGCGCTGTCCGGGGCGGCGCGGCCGAGGCTGCTCCAGGCCGACGACCAGGCTGGACCCGGCGCCGTACTGGGGCGCATACCCACTCAGGCGGCGGTGTCGTCACCCTCGTCCTCGTCGGATTCGGCCAGAACCGGCGAGCCGTGGTGCGACCAGAGCTTCCAGCCACCGGGTGTGCGCAGGAACACATTCGTGGCGACCACGAGCTGTCCGACGAGCGGTCCCGGCTCGTCGCTGTCGTCGGGGGCGGGGCCTCCGCTGAGGATGTTCTCCGTGCACGTCACGACGGCCGTGCCGCCGGTGACGGAGACCTTGACGTCGGTCAGGAAGAACTGGATGTAGTCGGTGTTCGCCATGATCAACGCGTACGACCGCAGGACCTCGCCGCGGCCGGTGAGGACCGGCCAGCCCGGGTGCACGCAGGAGACCTCGGGCTCGCCGTCGCTCAGCCACAGGTCGGCCAGCTCTTCGAAGTCGCCGCGCTCCAGCGCCTCGTAGAAGGCGGTGTTCACGCCTTCCACCTGCTCGAAGTCGGTCCGCGCGGGGCCGGTCACGAGGTTCCTTCCCCGGCGCCGGGGCCCTGCGCGGTCGCGGCCTGCGCCACGGCCTGGGCGACCCGGACGGCGTCCGCGGTGGCGCGCACCTCGTGGACGCGGACCGCCCAGGCGCCCTGGTGCGCGGCGATGGCCGAGACGGCGGCGGTGGCGGCGTCGCGCTCGCGCGCGGGTGGCGGCGCGGCGCCCGGGCCCGCCAGGACCCGGCCGAGGAACCGCTTGCGGGAGGCCGCCACCAGCACCGGCCGGTCCAGCTCCGCCAGCCGGTCGAGGTGGGCGAGGAGCGCGAGGTCGTGCTCGGCGTCCTTGGAGAAGCCGAGGCCGGGGTCGACGATGATCCGGTCGGCACGCACGCCGCCGTCGACCATGGCGTCGATGCGGGCCCGCAGCTCGGTGACGACCTCGGAGACCACGTCGGCGTAGACCCCGCGGACGTTGGGGCCCTCAAGGAAGCCGCGCCAGTGCATCACCACGAACGGGACGGACGCCTCGGCCACCACGGAGATCATCGCGGGGTCGGCGAGGCCGCCGCTGACGTCGTTGACCAGCAGGGCGCCCGCGGACAGGGCCCGCTCGGCGACGGAGGCGCGCATGGTGTCCACGGAGACGGTGACCCCCTCCGAGACGAGGCCGCGCACCACCGGGATCACCCGGCGCAGCTCCTCCGCCTCGTCCACCCGGGCGGCACCCGGACGGGTGGACTCACCCCCCACGTCGACCAGGTCCGCGCCCTGGCCGACCAGGTCGAGGCCGTGCTTGACCGCGGTCGTGGTGTCGAAGAAGCGGCCGCCGTCGGAGAAGGAGTCGGGTGTCACATTGACGACCCCCATCACCGCGCAGCGGTCCCACTCGGGAAGACCCGCGACTCGGCCTCGGCCACGCAACGTACGCATGCCTCCAGCCTAGGCCCGCCGTCCGACACCGGGCGGCGGGCGGCTCGCCCCGATTGCGTCCCGGCACGGAATGTGCGGGGTGACACGGGTACCCCCGGGGCGGGGCGTGTGTTCGGAGTGACCCCGGCCCCCCCGGCGCGGAGCATCTGTTCGGGGCGACCCCGGTGCCCCGACAGGGGCGCGGGGAACTGCGCGAGCAACCATCCTGGGGGTACCTCCCACGCCCTTCAGGCAGTGGGGGACGGTGGTCGGGAAGCGACAGAACCAGCCCCTTCGGGCCGTTGACGACCCGACGGTGTCGTCGTGGCTTGTCGCGCGGTTCCCCGCGCCCCTCAGGACGGGGCTGCGCCCCGATAGGGGCGCGGGCAACGGCGCGAGCAGCCACCACCTGCCGGTGGTCGGGAAACGACAGAACCAGCCTCTTGGGAGGGTGGCGACGTGACGGTGTCGTCGTGGCGCAGGCTCGGGCAACTCTGTGGTGTTCAGCGGCGTTTGTCCGGCTGTTCTAGTGGCAGGTGTCTCTTTTTTGATACCTGGCGCCGTTCTTCGCCGTCTGGTAGAGGGAATTTGCTCTGCGGCTCACCAAGAAAGCCCCTCGCGCGGTAAGTTTCTGGCCATGCCACGTGGACGTCACCGCCATTCCCCGCCTCTGCACAAGCTGCTGCCCTCCTCGGCGATCGCCGGCGTCTCCGTAGCGTGCGCTGCCGGCACCTGGTTCTCCGTGGAGCCGGTGGTGCTGCGTGGCCTCGCGGTGGGTGCCGCGGTGGCCGCGGTGGTGGGCTCGGTCGTGATGCGCAGCTGGGACCGGCTGGCGGGTAGACAGGTCGCGGACCTGGTCCGTGCGCGCGAGAGCGATGGCTGGGCGCACGAGGAGCGGGTCGCCGAGCTGGAGGCGGACCTCGACGAGTCGCGCGAGCTCCGGCACAAGCTGGAGCAGAAGCTCCGCGCGAAGCGCACGGAGCTGGCCGGCCTGCGCAACGAGCACGCGGCACTGCTGCGCCGGTACGCCACGGCGGAGACCGAGCGCGCGAGCGCCCTCGAAGGGCGCCGCCTGCTGGCCATCGAGGCGAGCCCCGCGGGCCCCTCCGAGGGGGCGGGGCACGCGGGTCACGGTTCCGCGGCCCGCCCGGAGGCACGGCCCGAACCCGCCCCGGAGCCGGCTCGCGAGCTCACCCCCGAGCAGCGGCTGCCGGCCCTGCGGCGCAGCGCGGAGGCGGCGCGTGCGCGCAGCACCACGCCCCCCGTCTCGCTCTTCCTCCGGGCCAACGCCGCGCTGGAGTTGCTGGCACGCGGGGCCGGGCAGAGCGCCCCGCCGCAGCCGGAGCGGCGCGGCCCCGGGGCTCCCGCCCCGCGGACCCCTGAGAGCACCGGGCCGCGAAAGCCCCCCGTCCAGCGGAAGCCCGCCCCGGCCGCCGAGAGCGGGCGCCCCGCGGGCAGCGGCTCCCGCCCCGCCGAGAACGGCCCCCGTGTCCCGGCGCAGGCGCAGCGGCAGCCGCGCACGTCCTCGTCCGCCGCCGCGGCACGGCAGTCGGCCGGGCAGCGGACGCCGGGGCAGCCGGAGGCCGGAAGGTCCTCGCGGCGGCCCGAGTCCGGGCAGCCGGGATCCTCGGCGGGCGACGGTGGCGACACCCACGAGCGCCCGGCCGGCGACCCGCAACCCGAGACCCGCTACACGAAGGCACCGGCCGCGGCCGCCGTAGTGGTGCCCCCGGCGCCGGCGCGGCCCGCCCTGGGCGGCGGTTTCGACTTCTTCGGCAACAAGGTCGCGGGCGACTCGGCACCCTCCGCCGAGTCCGCCCACAACACCGGTCTCGCCGACGCGGTCGGCCAGACGGAGACGGCCCTGCACAAGGACGAGGCGGAAGCCGCCTTCAAGCCGGCCTCCGAGGCCGAGCGCGGTGTCGGCCAGGTCATCGACCTCACCGCGCACGACGAGACGGAGCAACTCGACGTCACGGGGCTGCGGGACGCGGTCTCCTAGCGAGTCCTGCCAGCGCGTTCTCCCAGGAAGTCCTCCGAGAGAGTCCTCCGAGGGTGTCCTCCGAGGGGGCGGCGTCCCGGGGGGCGCGGCCCGTGCGTTCCCGCGCGCGTGCCTCCGCTCGGGTGCCCCTACGCGTACGCGCGCGTGCCCCTAGGCCATCCACCGGTCCGGGCGTGCCGTGCGCCGTCCCGTTCGGGAGCGGTCGGCCTGGGCGTGCAGGAGGGCGCGTGCCTCCGCGGTGTCCCTGAGACGGGCCGAGACGGTGCGGCCCGCGCCGTTGTCCACCCGGACGTCCGCGAGCCCCGCGAGCCGCTCCCAGGGCCCCTGCACCAGCCGGACGCTCTGCACCTTCGCGTGCGGTACCAGCGAGACGGTGCGCCGCAGCAGTCCGCGGCGGGCCGCGAAGACGCTGTCGGTGACCGCGATCCCCTGCCCGCGCCACCACAGGGGCAGGCACCACCGGGCCCGGCGCGGCGCCGGTGAGAAGTCCCCCGGCACGTCGACCCCGGGCAGTACTCGGGCGACGACGTCCTGCGCGACCGATAGCGGCGCGACCGGCAGCAGGACCGTGTTCGCGGACCCGGCCACGTTCAGTTCGACCCGCACCCAGCCGCGCCGCCGCCACAGCAGGGGCTCGACCAGCCGCACGGTCTGCACCCGCCCCGGCGGCACCGTCTCGTGCGCCCGGTCGAGCAGGCCGTGGTCGATGCGGAGGCCGTCCGGCGACTCGCCCACCGTCCAGTCGTACTCGGCGATGAACCGGCCCACCGTCCGCGCGAAGGCACCGCCGAGCAGCGGGGCGGCGACCGCGATCACCGTCCACAGGTTGTGGGTGAACATCCACAGCGCCACCGGGGCCGCCAGCGCCGGCACCACGGGGCCCCAGGCCGTGCCGGTCAGCGCCACCGAGAGGGCGAGGGTGCGCGGGGGCACGCGCAGCACCTGGCGGGACGGGGCCTCGCCGACCTCGCGCACCCGCTCGGGCGCGAAGCCCGCGGCGCGCGCCAGCAGCTCGGCACGGAGCCCGCGCGCGTCCTGCTCGCCCAGGTAGGCGAGTTCGTCCTTCTTGTCGGTGCCGACGACGTCGAGCTTCAGCTTCACGACGCCCACGAAGCGGGCCAGCAGCGGCTGGTTGACGTCCACCGCCTGCAACCGGTCCAGGCGGATGTGCGCGGTGCGCCGGAACACCAGCCCGGTGCGGATGCGCAGCTCGGTGTCGGTGACGGCGAAGTGGGTGAACCACCAGGTCAGAAAGCCGTAGAGGGCGGCGGCGACGACGAGCGCCGCCAGGCCGCCGAGGAAGGTGGTGACGGTCAGCTGGGAGAGCCGGTGCTGCGCCTGGTCGGGGTCGTGCACCGCCCAGCCGACGATGATGGCTATGGGCGCCCAGGCGCGGCGCAGCGGGGTGACGGGGTGCAGGCGGTGCTCGATGACCTCGGTGGCTGTGGTGGCTGTGGTGGCTGTGGTGGCCGTGGTGGCCGTGGTGGTGGCTTTGGTGGCCGCGTCGGCGTCGGAGGTGGCCTCACCAGCCCCGTTGGCCTGACCAGCCCCGTAGGTCCCAGTGGCCTTGGTGAACTCGGTGGTCCCGGCCGTCTCCGCCGTCTCCCCGTCGCCGCGGGACACGGCCTCCGCGCCGCTCCCGTCCGCCTCCGGCGTCCTCACAGGCCCGCCGATCGGGCCTCGCCCAGCTCCGTGAGGCGGTCCCGTAGGCGCTCGGCCTCCTCGGGGAGCAGGCCCGGGATACGGGCGTCCGTGGCGGCCGCCGCGGTGTGCAGTTGCACGCCGGCCAGGCCGAAGTGCCGCTCCACGGGGCCCGAGGTGACCTCCACGAGCTGCATCCGGCCGTAGGGCACCACCGTCTCCTCACGCCAGAGCACGCCCCGGCTGATGAGCAGGTCGTCGGCGCGTTCCGCGTACCGCCAGGAGCGCCAGTTGCGCCCCAGCATCCGCCACCCGCCGGCGAGCGCCGCGGCCGGTATGAGCGCGCACAGCGCCCAGAGCGGATCGACGAACAGCGCCGGCAGCACGACCGCGGCCACCGTCGCCGGGACCAGCCACACCGTGAGCAGCAGCCGCCGCATCCGCAGCAGCCCCGGCGGCAGCCCCACCCAGGCGGGGGCGCCGGCTTCCTCATCCGCGCCGGCCCCGCCGCCGTACCCGTTCTCCGTGCCGGACCCGCCCAGGGGGCCGCCCGCGCGGCGCTCACCCCCGGAGCCGCCCGCGTCAGGCCCGCCGCCCGCGCTGCCGCCGCCGGCCGCCGTATCCGTCCCGCTCCCCGTCTCCATGCCGCAAGCGTACGTAGGACACACTGGTCGGGCCCCTCGAAGGAGCGACGGAGAAGAGAGACCGGCGGCATGAGCCCCACCACGGAGACCACGGTCGGCGTCGGCGGCGCCGCGGAGAGCACCGACATGGTGCTCAACATCGGGCCGCAGCACCCGTCCACCCACGGCGTGCTCAGGCTGCGGCTGGTGCTGGACGGCGAGCGCATCCTGCACGCGGAGCCCGTCATCGGCTACATGCACCGCGGAGCCGAGAAGCTCTTCGAGGCCCGCGACTACCGCCAGATCATCGTGCTCGCCAACCGCCACGACTGGCTGTCCGCGTTCTCGAACGAGCTGGGCGTGGTGCTCGCCGTCGAGCGGATGCTCGGCATGGAGGTCCCCCGGCGCGCGGTCTGGCTGCGCACTCTGCTCGCCGAGCTCAACCGCACCCTGAACCACCTGATGTTCCTCGGCTCGTACCCGTTGGAACTCGGCGGCATCACCCCCGTCTTCCACGCGTTCCGCGAGCGCGAGGAGTTGCAGAACGTGATGGAGGAGGTCTCCGGGGGGCGCATGCACTACATGTTCAACCGCGTGGGCGGCCTCAAGGAGGACGTTCCCGCGGGATGGACCGCACGCGCGCGCGGGGCGGTGGCCGCGCTGCGCTCCCGGATGGACGTCTACGACCGGCTGGTGCTCGGCAACGAGATCTTCCGCGGCCGCACCAGGGGCGTCGGCGTCCTGACGCCGGAGGCGGTGCACGCGTACGGGGTGAGCGGGCCCGTCGCCCGTGCCAGCGGCGTCGACTTCGACCTCCGGCGCGACGAGCCGTACCTCGCCTACCCCGAGCTGCAGGACACCCTCCAGGTGGTCACCCGGCAGGAGGGCGACTGCCTGGCACGCTTCGAGTGCCTGCTGGAGCAGGTGCACAACTCCCTGCGGCTCGCCGACGCCTGCCTGGACCGCCTCGCCGACCTGCCGCCGGGCCCCGTCAACCAGCGGCTGCCCAAGGTCCTCAAGGCCCCGGAGGGGCACACCTACGCCTGGACCGAGAACCCGCTCGGGATCAACGGCTACTACCTGGTCTCCAAGGGCGAGAAGACGCCCTACCGGCTGAAGCTCAGGTCCGCGTCGTACAACAACATCCAGGCCCTCACGGAACTGCTGCCCGGCACCCTGGTCGCCGACATGGTGGCGATCCTCGGGTCGCTGTTCTTCGTCGTCGGCGACATCGACAAGTAATCGACCACGCAATCGACCACGCAATCGACGAGTAGGCGGCAGGCCGGCGGTGGCGGTGACCATCGGCGGCGGGTAGGCGACGAGGCGGCGACAAGGCGGCGGTGAGCCGGTGGCGGGTCGCGGCGTGCTCGGCGGCTACGGGGCCGTCCGGGCGCCGTCCTCCGGCGGTACGGCGAGCGGGGTGCCCTCGGGGAGCGCCGCCGGGTGCGGCATGCCCACCGGTTGCAGCAGCCATCCGAAGGCGCCGAGTCCGTCCGTTGCCGTCAGTTCGGCCGCCTCGGACGCGGCGGCCAGGGCGCGTACGTAGGCGGCGGGGTCGGTGGTGGCGAGCGTCAGCGGGGGGTGTGCGCCGTTCACCCCCAGGGCGTGCAGCGCGTCGCGCTGGGTGACGAGACGGGGGCCGGCGGGACCTGCTCCCAGGGGGGTACGCGCGGCTCCGGTTCGGCCTGCTCCGGCCGAGGCCGAGGCCCGTTCGGCGCCCGCCGCGGCACAGGCGTCCAGCGCCACGTGCGCGGTGATGTCGCAGGAGCCGTCCGGCACGGGCGGTACCTCGCGGCCGGCCCGGAAGCCGGTGAGTGTCCCGTGGGCGGGACGGGATGCCCGCAGGTGCCCGTAGTCCGCCGCGACCGCGTAACCGGCCCTCAGTGTGCCCACGGCGGCCGCCCACGCCCCGTCCCTGGGCCGCCCCACCTCCGCCCGCAGACCGGGCCGCGCGGCCCCCGGCCACCAGCGCCGCAGCCAGCGCGCGTCGGGGCCCTCGTCCAGCGGCCCGCCGAGCACCTCGGTCCCGTCGGGCCGGACGAGGACGCGGCGGAGCACGCCGTCGGGGTCCGCCTCGACGACGTCCAGGGGGACGTTGTCCAGCCACTCGTTGGCGAAGAGGAGGCCGGTCACGCCCTGCGGGGGAGTGGCGCACCAGACGACGTCTGCCGCTGCGGCTCCCGCTGCGGCCACCGGATCCCCCGCGCCCTCCCCGGGACCAGTCCCCGGACCGCCCTCACGGTCGCCCTCCGCACCGAGCGGCTGCGGCACCCCCGCCCGTTCGACCGCGTACCCGCGCGCGCGGGCCGCGACCTCGGCGGGCAGCGCCGCGAGGACGCCGTGCACCAGCTCGCCGCGGCCCGCGCCCATGTCGACGAACGCCAGCTCCGCCGGGTGGCCCAGCGCCTCGTCGACCCCGCAGAGCAGTCGCGCCACCGCCTCGGCGAACAGCCGCGAGGCGTGCACGGACGTGCGGAAGTGGCCGGCCGGTCCCTCGGGGCGCAGATAGAAGCCGCCGGGCCCGTAGAGCGCAGCCTCGGCCGCCTCCCGCCAGCCGGGCAGCGAGCCGAGCGGCACGTCGGGGCGCTCACCCGCGGGGTCCCCGCCGGCGCCGGGCAGCCGTTCTGCCTCATCCGTCACGGGCATCCGCCTCATCGGTCACGGGCAAAAGAGTAGGCGCAGGTCGCGGGGCCGCCTCCACCTTGCGGAGTACGAGCAGGCGATACGGATCGGCCCTCCGGTTGACTCCTGCACGCTGCACGCGTCTCTACGCTGGGTTACGTGCAGCGCCTCTACGACTTTCTCCGCAGACACCCGACATGGGTCGACGGCTTCTGGGCCGTCATCCTCCTGGGTCTCGAAGTCGCGAGCGAGCTGAACCTCTCCACGCAGGGGGCGGCGCACAAGCCGTTCGCCGCGGTGTTCCCCATCGCCGTCGCCATGTCGGTCGTGATCGCCCTGCGCCGCAGGCTGCCGGAGCACATGCTCCTGCTCGCCGCCGTGGGCGGGCTCGCCCAGGTGGCGTTCGACGTGGCGGTCATGCCCGGGGACTTCGCCATGCTGGTCATCATCTACACGGTGGCGGCCGACGGCGCCGGCTGGGCGTCCCGGTTCGCGCTGATCGGCGGCCTCTGCGCGGCGCCGCTGTCCCAGCTGGTGTGGCCGGCGACCAACAGCGCCGGCATCCTCGGCCAGGTGCTGGTGACGGTCTTCCAGGCCGTGCCGTTCGCGCTCGCCTGGGTGCTCGGCGACTCCGTCCGCACCCGCCGTGCCTACTTCGCCCACCTGGAGGAGCGCGCGGCCCGCCTGGAGCGCGAGCGCGAGGCGCAGGCCAAGGTCGCGGTCGCCGCCGAGCGCGCCCGCATCGCGCGCGAGCTGCACGACGTCGTGGCCCACAACGTCTCCGTGATGGTCGTCCAGGCGGACGGCGCCGCCTATGTCATGGACAGCGCCCCCGACCAGGCCAAGAGGGCGCTGGAGACGATCTCCGGCACCGGACGGCAGGCCCTCGCGGAGATGCGGCGGCTGCTGGGGGTGCTGCGCACCGGCGAGCCCGAGGACAGCGAGGACTACGTCCCCCAGCCCGACGTCGGCCAGCTCGACGAGCTCATCGAGCAGGTGCGCACCGCCGGCCTGCCCGTCGACTACAAGGTGGAGGGCACCCCGCGCCCGCTGCCCAGCGGCGTGGAGCTCACCGCCTACCGGATCGTTCAGGAAGCGCTCACCAACACCCGCAAGCACGGCGGCCCCGACGTCGGCGCGAGCGTGCGCCTGGTCTACTTCGACGACGGCCTCGGGCTGCTCGTGGAGGACGACGGCAAGGGGGCCCCGCACGAGCTGTACGAGGACGGCGGCGCCGACGGCCGGGGCCACGGCCTGATCGGCATGCGGGAGCGCATCGGCATGGTCGGCGGAACGCTGGACGCCGGACCGCGCCCGGGCGGAGGCTTCCGTATCAGTGCCCTGCTGCCGCTCAAACCCGCTCGCTGATGCACCCGGACCGCTCCCGGTGCCCGCTCAAGGCTGTCGCCCAGGCCCACGAAGGGATGTCCCCCGATGCAGCCCACCCCGCCGCCGTCGCCCCAGCCCCCCGAGCCCGGGCGGCCGATCCGGGTGATGCTCGTCGACGACCAGGTACTGCTGCGCACCGGCTTCGGGATGGTGCTGACCGCCCAGCCGGACATGGAGGTGGTGGCGGAGGCCGGCGACGGCGCTGAGGCGCTGGAGGCGCTGCGCAGCACCTCCGTCGACGTGGTGCTGATGGACGTCCGCATGCCGCGGCTCGACGGCGTGGAGGCCACCCGCCGGATATGCGCCGCCGCCAGCCCCCCGAAGGTGCTCATCCTGACCACCTTCGACCTGGACGAGTACGCCTTCTCCGGGCTGAAGGCGGGTGCCTCGGGCTTCATGCTGAAGGATGTGCCGCCCTCGGAGCTGCTGGCGGCGATCCGCGCCGTGCACAGCGGTGACGCGGTCGTCGCGCCGTCCACCACCCGGCGGCTGCTGGACCGCTTCGCGCCGATGCTGCCCTCCGGTTCCGGGCAGGAGTCCGAGCAGAAGGAGCTGAACCGCCTCACGGAGCGGGAGCGCGAGGTCATGGTGCTGGTCGCCCAGGGCCTGTCGAACGGCGAGATCGCCGCCCGCCTGGTGCTCTCCGAGGCCACCGTGAAGACGCACGTAGGCCGCATCCTCACCAAGCTCGGCCTGCGCGACCGCGTACAGGTGGTGGTACTCGCCTACGAGACGGGCCTGGTACGGGCCGGGGGAGGCACGGGCTTCTGACCGGGGCGGTGTCGTGGGGCCGCGCCCCGACAGGGGCGCGGGGAACTGCGCGAGCAAGCCCATGGGAGGGATGGTCCCGCGAGGGCCGGAACCACCCCGCCCGGAGGGCAGCCCCGGCCCAGGCTCACCCGGGCGGCCGCGGCGCGCACTGCGCCCCGATAGGGGCGCGGGGAACTGCGCGAGCAAGCCGAACGGGCGGATGGTCCTGTGAGGGCCGAAACCACCCCGCCCGGAGGGCAGGCCGGGGCAGCCCAGGCCCACGCAAACCCCTAACCCGGAAAGCCGCCCCGCGAGGAAATCCTCCCCGCGAACTCCGACACCGCCTCCTTGACGTCGTCCGGTGTCCACTCAAGGCCGGGCGCGTTCACGGTGACCTCGGTGCACGCGGTGCCGGGCGTGCCGGACGCGGTCCAGTTCCAGAAGAGCCCGGTGCCGGTCTCCTCGGCCTGCCGCAGGGACGCCTCCTGGAGCACCTCGGCCTCGTAGGGCAGCCACACCTGGAACTGGTGGGTGTGCGGCACCCCGGGGTGCACCCGCGCCCACGGCACCCCCGCGGCGGCGAGGCCCTCCTTGAGCGCGGCGGCCACCACGCGCGCGTGCGCCACGTACGACGGCAGCCGCGGCAGTTCCCGGTCAAGGCCGATCAGCGCCGACAGGGCGGTCGGGAACTGGTGGGCGATCTGCCCGCCGTACCGGTGCCGCCAGGACCGCGCCTCGTCGGTGAGCGTCCGGGGTCCGGCGAGCGCGGCGCCGCCGAGGCCGCCCAGCGACTTGTAGAACGACACGTAGACGCTGTCCGCGAGGTCCGCGACCTCGTCCAGGGAGTGCCCGAGGTGCGGGACGCTCTCCCACAGGCGCGCCCCGTCGAAGTGCACCACGGCCTCGCGCTCCCGCGCGGCCGCCACCACCGCGGTCAGCTCGTCCCAGGTGGGCAGCAGGAAACCGGGCTCCCTGAGCGGCAGTTCCAGCATCAGCGCCCCGAACGGCTCGCCGAACTCCCGCACCTCGTCGGCGGTCGGCTGCCGGGGCTCCCGGGTGGGGTGCACGGTGCGCAGGCCGCTGAGGGCCCCGAAGGCGCCCTCCTCGTGGACCTCGGGGTGGGCGAGCGGGTGCAGCGCGACCGTCGCGTTCCCCGTCCGGCCCGCCCAGCAGCGCAGGGCCACCTGCTGCGCCATGGTGCCGGTCGGGAAGAAGACCGCGGCCTCCTTGCCGAGCAGTCCGGCGACGCGCTCCTCCAGCGCCTGGACGATGCGGTCCCCGTACAGGTCCGGGGGCTCGTCCAGGTCGTGGACGAGCGGCCCGTGTTCGAGGAGCGCCGCGAGCCGCTCCCTCATGGGGACGTGCATCCCGTTGTGGCCGAGGCACCGCCGGACCGACCGCTGGGCGGCGATCCGGCGGGTGCGTATGGCGTCCTTGTCCTGCGCGACTTCATGTCGCGCGTCCTTGTGCTGCTGGTTCTCGCTGCTGCTCCCGCTCATGTTCCGAAGCATGGCGTACGTCCCGTGCCCGGGGCACCGGTTCACCCGGCGTGACGGAGTATCCGGTTCCGCGGTCGGGTGTTCGGGACGTCACAGCCTGTGGATGACACAGTCGCACCGGGGGCGGATAGCGTTAACATGACGAGAAATCGTCCGGTACCCCACAGCGGACTGGAACGGAAGGCCGCCGTACGCGTGAACACACCCCCACCGGATCCCAGCACACGCCCCGCGAGGCTCACCGTCGGCGTCGTTGGCGCGGGCCGCGTCGGCCCCCCGCTGGCCGCATCCCTGCGCCTCGCCGGGCACCGCCCCGTGGCCGTCTCCGCCGTCTCCGACGCCTCCCGGCGGCGCGCCGAGGAGCTGCTGCCGGACGTGCCGGTGATGCCGCCCGCCGACGTCCTCCAGCGCGCGGACCTGGTCCTGCTGACGGTGCCCGACGACACCCTGCCGGGGCTCGTCGAAGGGCTCGTGGAGACCGGTGCGGTTCGCCCGGGCCAGCTCCTCGTGCACACCTCCGGGCGGTACGGCATCGGCGTGCTGGCCCCCGCCCTGCGGGCCGGCGCGCTCCCGCTCGCGCTGCACCCGGTGATGACGTTCACCGGCAGCAGCGTCGACGTGCACCGGCTCGCCGGATGCTCCTTCGGCGTCACCGCGCCCGAGGAGCTGCGGCTGGCCGCCGAGGCGCTGGTGATCGAGATGGGCGGCGAGCCCGAGTGGATCGAGGAGTCGGCGCGCCCGCTGTACCACGCGGCGCTCGCGATCGGTGCCAACCACCTGGTCACCCTGGTCGCCGAGTCCATGGACCTGCTGCGGACCGCGGGCGTCGCCGCACCCGACCGGATGCTCGGGCCGCTGCTCGGCGCCGCCCTGGACAACGCCCTGCGCTCCGGCGACGCCGCGCTCACCGGCCCGGTGGCCCGCGGCGACGCCGGCACCGTCGCGGCGCACGTCACCGAACTGCGCAGGCACGCCCCCGCCAGCGTCGCCGGATACCTGGCCATGGCGCGCGCCACGGCCGACCGCGCGCTCTCCCACGGCCTGCTCAAGCCCGAGCTCGCCGAGGACCTGCTGGACGTCCTGGCGCACGGCGCCGGGCCGGGCACGGACGGGGGAGCCCGATGACAGCTGGGATCGCCGAGCACGGCACCGACGGGGGGATCCGATGACCGCTCTTGTGCACACCGCCGCGGACCTGCGGGCACGCACGCGTACCGGCCGGCGCGCCGTCGTGATGACCATGGGAGCCCTGCACGAGGGCCACGCCGCCCTGATACGCGCCGCCCGCGAGCGGGCCGACGCCGGGCCCGGCGGGCGCGGCGAGGTGGTGCTCACCGTCTTCGTCAACCCTCTCCAGTTCGGCGCGGGCGAGGACCTGGACCGCTATCCCCGGACCCTGGACTCCGACCTGAAGATCGCCGAACGGGCGGGCGCCGACGTGGTGTTCGCGCCCGGCGCCGACGAGGTCTACCCCGGCGGCCGCCCGCAGGTGACCATCGCCGCGGGCCCGATGGGCGAGCGCCTTGAGGGCGCCTTCCGACCCGGCCACTTCGACGGCATGCTCACCGTCGTCGCCAAGCTGCTCCACCTCACCGAGGCGGATGTCACCCTCTTCGGGCAGAAGGACGCCCAGCAGCTCGCCCTCGTGCGGCGCATGGTGCGGGACCTGAACTTCCCGGTGGAGATCGTCGCGCTGCCCACGGTCCGCGAGGAGGACGGCCTCGCGCTGTCCAGCCGCAACCGCTACCTGTCGGCCGCGGAGCGCCGCACCGCTCTGGTGCTCTCCCGCGCCCTCTTCGCCGGCCGCGACCGGCACGCCGCCCAGGAGGCGCTGCGCGCCCGGGCCGCCACCGCGCCCACCACGCACGCGCGTGCCGACGCCCTCACCGCCCTGGGCGAGTCCCGCGCCGCCGCGGACGCGCACGCCGTCGCCAGTGCGATATCCGGCGGCCCCGGGAGCGCGTCCCCGGCCGTCAACGCACCGGAGGACGTGCGCGCGGCGGCCCGTCTGGTCCTGGACGAGGCCGTCACCCGCACGCCCCCGCTCGAACTCGACTACCTGGCCCTGGTCGACCCGGCCGACTTCACGGAGATCCCGGACGACCACACGGGCGGCGCCGTCCTCGCGGTCGCCGCGAAGGTGGGCGCCACCCGGCTCATCGACAACATCCCGCTCACCTTCGGACCCCACGGAGCCGCCACATGACCGGCACCCGGCACCCCGTACCGAGAGCACCCCGCAACGCCCGCGAAGCCGCACAGGGCGCCGGCGGCAGGGCCGTCCCGCCCGAGGACCCGCCAGGCCCCGCTGAACCGGACCTCGCGGAGCCGCACCTCGCGGAGTCCCGGCCCGCCGCCGGCATCCGGCTGCACGCCCCCGCCCCCGGCTGGTCGCAGACCGCGGACGTCGTGGTCGTCGGCTCCGGCGTGGCCGGGCTCACGGCGGCGCTGCGCTGCTCGGCCGCCGGCCTCGACACCGTCGTCGTCACCAAGGCGAGCCTGGACGACGGCTCCACCCGCTGGGCGCAGGGCGGCATCGCGGCCGCCCTGGGCGACGGCGACACCCCCGAGCAGCACCTCGACGACACCCTGGTCGCCGGCGCCGGCCTCTGCGACGAGGAGGCGGTCCGGCTCCTCGTCACGGAGGGGCCCGGCGCGGTGCACCGCCTCATCGCGACCGGCGCCCACTTCGACACCTCCACCGCCACCGGCGGCATCGCCCTCACCCGGGAGGGTGGCCACCACCGCCGCCGCATCGCCCATGCGGGTGGTGACGCGACCGGAGCCGAGGTCTCCCGCGCCCTCGTCGAGGCGGTGCGCGCGCGTGGCATACGGACCGTGCAGAACGCCCTCGTCCTGGACCTGCTGGCGGACGCCGCGGGCCGCACCGCCGGGGTCACCCTGCACGTCATGGGGGAGGGCCAGCACGACGGCGTGGGCGCGGTGCACGCGCCCGCGGTGGTGCTCGCCACCGGCGGCATGGGCCAGGTGTTCTCGGCGACCACCAACCCGTCCGTGTCCACCGGCGACGGGGTCGCGCTCGCACTGCGCGCCGGGGCCGAGGTCAGCGACCTGGAGTTCGTGCAGTTCCACCCGACCGTGCTCTTCCTGGGCGCGGACGCGGAGGGGCAGCAGCCGCTGGTCTCCGAGGCGGTGCGCGGCGAGGGGGCGCACCTGGTCGACGCCGGCGGGGTGCGCTTCATGACCGGGCAGCACGAGCTGGGCGAGCTGGCGCCCCGGGACATCGTCGCCAAGGCGATCACGCGGCGGATGCAGGAGCAGGGCGCCGAGCACATGTACCTGGACGCCCGGCACTTCGGCGCCGCCATGTGGGAGCGCCGCTTCCCCACCATCCTCGCCGCCTGCCGGGCGCACGGCATCGACCCCGTCACCGAGCCCGTCCCGGTCGCCCCGGCGGCGCACTACGCCTCCGGCGGCGTGCGCACGGATCGCCGCGGCCGCACCACCGTGCCAGGGCTCTACGCGTGTGGAGAGGTCGCCTGCACCGGCGTGCACGGCGCCAACCGGCTCGCCTCCAACTCCCTCCTCGAAGGGCTCGTCTACGCCGAGCGGATCGCCGCCGACATCGCGGACCGGCACCGTGCGGGCGCATTCCACGCGCGCGTGCCCGCGCCCACGGCCGCCCCCGAAACGCCGCGGCAGCCGCTGCTCGCGCCCGAGACCAGGTTCGCCATCCAGCGGATCATGTCCGAGGGCGCCGGAGTGCTGCGCTCCGCCGCCTCCCTGGAGCGCGCCGCCGTCCAGCTGGAGCAGCTCCACACCGATGCGCGGAACGCGCTCGACGAGCAGGGCAAGACGGCCGAGCCCGGTGTCGACAGCTGGGAGGCCACCAACCTGCTGTGCGTCGCCCGGGTCCTCGTCGCCGCCGCCCGCGAGCGCCGCGAGACCCGTGGCTGCCACTGGCGCCTGGACCACCCGGAGCGCGACGACGACGGGTGGCGGCGGCATGTCGTGGTAGGCCTGAACCCGGACCGGAGCCTCGCGCTGCGGACCACCCTGGGACCGGCCCTCCCGCCCGTCGGGGATGCCGCGCCCACCGGCCCCGCGCACGCCCCGGTGGCCTCCGCCGCCGCACCCCCGGGCGCCGCCGGCGCGCCTCCCGCGCGCGCGGACGCCGAGGCCGCCCCCTCGCCCCACACCGCCCAGCCCCCGTCCGACACCGCCACACCGCAGCCCCAGGAGCAGTGACCGACCGTGAGCCACAGCAGCCTTCCCAGCGTTCCCCGCGTTCCCTCCGGCCCCGCACAGGGCGGCTGCGGCTGTTCCGGCGAGGCCGGCGCGGAGGCGTCCGAGGAGGAGTACGACCCCATGGAGTGCGGTCTCGACCCCGCGCTCGCGCAGCTCCTGGCCGACGAGGGGCTCGACCCCGTGCTCGTCGAGGACATCGCCCACCTGGCCGTCGCGGAGGACCTCGACGAGGGCGTGGACGTCACCACCGTCGCCACCATCCCCGAGGAAGCCGTCGCCACCGCCGACTTCATCGCCCGGGAGAACGGCGTCGTGGCGGGCCTGCACATCGCCGAGGCCGTGCTGTCCGTCGTGTGCACGGAGGAGTTCGAGGTCGAGCGGCACGCCGAGGACGGCGACCGGATCGTCGCCGGGCAGCCGCTGCTGACGGTCACCGCCCGCACCCGCGACCTGCTCACCGCCGAGCGCAGCGCGCTCAACATCCTGTGCAGGCTCTCCGGCATCGCGACCGCCACGCGCGCGTGGGCGGACGCCCTGGACGGCACCAAGGCGAGGGTCCGCGACACCCGGAAGACGACGCCCGGGCTGCGCGCCCTGGAGAAGTTCGCCGTGCGCTGCGGCGGCGGCGTCAACCACCGCATGTCCCTGTCCGACGCGGCGCTCGTCAAGGACAACCACGTGGTGGCCGCCGGCGGCGTCGCCCAGGCGTTCGCCGCCGTCCGCGAGAGGTTCCCCGAGGTCCCCATCGAGGTGGAGGTCGACACCCTCCACCAGCTCCGCGAGGTGCTGGACGCCGGCGCCGACCTGATCCTCCTGGACAACTTCACCGTCGTGGAGACCGAGGAGGCCGTGGCGCTCGTCGACGGGCGCGCCTTCCTGGAGTCCTCGGGGCGCCTCACGCTGGACGACGCCCGTGCGTACGCCGTCACGGGAGTCGACTATCTTTCGGTGGGGGCGCTCACGCATTCCGCGCGGATCCTGGACATCGGTCTCGATCTGCGGGAGGCGGACGGGAGCGCGGCTTCTGGCGGTGAGACGGAGGGGACGGGCACGTCCCGGGACGGGGCTGAGTAGGCGTCATGCTGCTGACGATCGACGTGGGGAACACCCACACCGTGCTCGGCCTCTTCGACGGGGAGGACATCGTCGAGCACTGGCGCATCTCCACCGATCCGCGGCGCACCGCCGACGAGCTCGCCGTGCTGCTCCAGGGCCTCATGGGCATGCACCCGCTGCTCGGCGAGGACCTGGGCGACGGCATCGACGGCATCTCCATCTGCTCGACGGTGCCCTCCGTCCTGCACGAGCTGCGCGAGGTCACACGGCGGTACTACGGCGACGTGCCGGCCGTCCTCGTGGAGCCCGGGATCAAGACCGGGGTGCCGATCCTCATGGACAACCCCAAGGAGGTCGGCGCCGACCGCATCATCAACGCCGTCGCCGCGGTCGACCTCTACGGCGGCCCGGCGATCGTCGTCGACTTCGGAACGGCGACGACGTTCGACGCGGTCTCCGCGCGCGGCGAGTACACGGGCGGCGTGATCGCGCCCGGCATCGAGATCTCCGTCGACGCGCTCGGCATGCGCGGCGCGCAGCTCCGGAAGATCGAGCTGGCCAGGCCGCGGAGCGTGATCGGCAAGAACACGGTCGAGGCCATGCAGTCGGGCATCGTCTACGGGTTCGCCGGCCAGGTCGACGGCGTGGTGCGACGGATGGCCAGGGAGCTGTCGGAGGACGCGGACGACGTGACGGTGATCGCCACGGGCGGGCTGGCCCCGATGGTGCTCGGCGAGGCATCCGTGATCGACGAGCACGAGCCGTGGCTGACCCTGATCGGGCTACGCCTGGTGTACGAACGGAACGTGTCCCGGCTTTAGTCCCCTGTCGGGGGCGCGACCCGGGTGGGGCACCCCGGTGCCCTGTCCCACGTCCTCAAGCAGTGGGGGAGCGATCAGCTCCCACCGGCCGGTGGCCCGGACACGGCAGAGACTGCCCCTTTGGGCCGCCGGCGACGTGCCGGTCACGTTGCGGCCGGCCGCGCAGTCCCCCGCGCCCCTGACCGGGGCGAAGCCCCGTCTTTTTAGGGGCGCGGGGAACTGCGCGAGCACCCCTTCCGGCAGGTGGTCCGGATGAATCAGAGGCCACCCCACGGGGACGGGGATCGACCCGGAGGGTCGGCGTCATGGCCGGGGCACCGGATGCCGGGGCTGCGCACGCAGGAGCGCGGGACGTAAACGCCTCGGGTGACCGATCGCCGGGTATCCGCGCCCCGAACGGGGCGCAACGCAACGCCGGGGTATGCGTGGTAAGACAAATTTGTCGGATTAGCCCCTATCGTCACAACATGCCCACGCCCTACGGATCCCGCGGCGGTATGGCGTTCGCTCCGGCGGAGCTGCGCGTGCTCCGCCGTGCCCTCGCCCTCGCCCTCCATCCCAGCTCCGCCACGGTGCAGGACGTCCAGGACTGCCACCGCCTCGCAGAGTCCCTCGACGAGGCGGCACGCGAGGGCGCCCGGTTCCGTGCGTTCCTGTTCGACGATCTGGCTCGCTACCGTGCCGCCCTGCCGGGCACCGCGAGCGGGTACCTGTCGCTCCTGGGCGAGGCGCTGGACGCCGCGTACCGGCCCGACCCCGACGACTTCGCCGCGCTGCGCGCACTGCGCGGCAATCCGGCCGCGGCCGCGCTGCTCGAACGGTGCCGGGCCGTCCTGGAGGAGAGCATGAACGTCCCGCTCAGCGACCGCGCCGCCTTCCCGGCCGCCCGTGCCGAGTCCGTCCCGGGTGCCGCCTCCGCGCGCCGTACCGTCGTGCCCGGCTCGCGGCGCAGGCTCCAGGCCCTGCCGGGCGGGCTCGCAGCCGAGCCCTCGGAGCCGTCCGAGCCGCAGGAGCCGGACACCGAGAAGCGCCCCGAGGACGAGCCGGGGACGACCTCCGAGCCGGAGCCCGCCGCCGAGCCGGACAGGGAGGGCGAGGGGAAGCCCCGCAAGCCCGGCCGGCCCGGCCGGCCGGTCCCCACCCCCGCCGAGGTCTTCCCGCCCAAGCGCCGGCCCGCGCCACCCTCGAACCCGCCGGAGCAGCGGGCGGCCGGGTAGCTACCCTGGGGTCATGGAATACGTCTCTGCGCTCGTGCCCCCGGTGGTGATGGCCGCGCTCTTCATCGGCGTGATCGTGACGATGGTGAAGAGCCAGGGCGGGGCGAACAAGGCCAAGGAAGATGCCGCCGTCGACGCCGCCCTCGCGGCACGTGGCGAGGAGCCGCACCCGGCGGCCGAGCGCACGGCCGCCGCCGCGGGCGCAGCCACCACGGAAGGCGCCAAGGGCGACGCCCAGGGCTGAGCACCCGATACGTTCCGGCGGCACCACGGGCGGCCCACAGGGGTGCCCACGGGCGCGCCCGTCAGCCTGGGCTGCGCCGCACCGTTTCCCGGCTGCCCGGAAGCCCTCCGGTGTCGCCCGTCCCGCCTGCCCGCAAGCTGACACCGCCGGGCTCCGAAGACATCCGCGAGTGGTCCTATTTGTCGGTATTTTCACCGCAAGGCACGTTCATTATGCTATTCACAACTTTCAGGGCTATTGTTCATATGTGCCTCGGCCCTTGGGAGAACTCGAAGACGCGGTGATGACGCGGGTCTGGAAGTGGAACCGCCTCGTGACCGTTCGAGAAGTCCTTGAAGACCTGCAACGGGAACGCACCATCGCCTACACCACGGTGATGACCGTCCTGGACAATCTTCATCAGAAGGGCTGGGTGCGCCGAGAGGCCGAAGGCCGCGCCTATCGATATGAGGCGGTCTCCACGCGGCCCGCCTACGCGGCCGCCCTGATGAACGAAGCGTGGTCGCACAGCGACAACCCGGCAGCCGCTCTCGTCGCGTTCTTCGGGATGATGTCGCCGCAGCAGCGTGAAGCGCTCGGTGATGCGATGCGCATCGTCCAGGCACACCAGAGCCCGGCGCCCGAGGAGAACGCCGAAGACGCCGAGATGCGTCATGCGGCGGAGAACACCGAAGTCGCGGAGCCGGAGAACGCCGAAGTCGCGGAGCCGGAGAACGCCGAAGTCGCGGAGGCGGACAACGCCGAAGTCGCGGAGCCGGAGAACGGCGAAGCCAAGGAAGGCGCCTCGAACGGCGAACGCCGTGAGAGCGCTCCGCCTTCCGGGAACGGAACGCCGCAGAACCCCGGCTCCCTCCACTCGGAGGCCGGGCGATAGCGTCCGGGCATGCCAGCACAGCCCGAAGTCACCGCAAAAGCCCTTACTGTCCGGCGCGCCAGGACGAGCGATGTCCCGCAACTGCGCCGCCTCCTGGACCGCTACGTCCGCAAGGGCATCCTGCTCGACAAAGCGACGGTGACGCTTTACGAGGACATCCAGGAGTTCTGGGTGGCGGAACGTGACGACAACGCGCAGGTCGTGGGCTGTGGCGCGCTGCATGTGATGTGGGAAGACCTGGCGGAAGTCCGCACGCTCGCGGTGCATCCCCAGGTCTTGGGCACCGGGGTCGGACACCACCTCTTGGAGAAGCTGCTCCAGACCGCCCGCTGGCTCGGTGTGCGGCGCGTATTCTGCCTCACCTTCGAAGTCGACTTCTTCGTCAAGCACGGCTTCGCCGAGATCGGCGAGACCCCCGTCGACACGGATGTCTACAGCGAGCTGCTGCGTTCCTATGACGAGGGCGTTGCGGAGTTCCTGGGTCTCGAACGGGTGAAACCGAACACCTTGGGCAACAGCCGCATGCTTCTGCATCTGTGATCGCCGAGGGTATTCCCGCCGTCACTCGGCCCGGTGCCCTATGTCCGAAACGCGCATGTTTCCAGGGTCCTTGGGGGCCATGGCCGCTGTCAGGGGTTTGTGTTTTTCCGGGAAAAGCGGTTTGCTTTCCGAGGTACTGCAGTAGTGCATATAACAAGGGGACGGCGAAACAGCGGCCGGAGCCGCGGGGACACCGGCCCGTACGTTATCGATGAAAGGAAATTGCGGTGGCACAGAAGGTTCAGGTCCTTCTTGTCGACGACCTCGACGGTGGCGAGGCGGACGAGACCGTCACGTTCGCCCTCGACGGTAAGAGCTACGAGATCGACCTCACCACCGGCAACGCGGACAAGCTCCGCGGCCTGCTGGAGCCCTACCTGAAGGGTGGGCGCCGTACCGGCGGCCGTGCCTCGGGTGGTCGTGGCAAGGCGCGTGCGGCGGCGTCCGGCAGCAGCCAGGACACGGCGCAGATCCGCGCGTGGGCCAAGGAGAACGGTTACGAGGTCAACGACCGGGGGCGCGTCCCCGCGAACATCCGCCAGGCCTACGAGGACGCCCACCGCTGAGCGGAGGCGTTCGGCGGCAGGAGAAGGCGGAGCCGGCAGGGGGAGCCGGCAGGAGCTCGCACCGGGAACCGGGGGGTCGCACCCATATGGCGGCCCCCTGCGAGTCGTTATGGCCCCAGAGGCGTGAGCGGGGCCGTCTGCCCGGCGCTGTCGCGGCGGCAGCGCCGGAGCGCCCGCGGGCAGGGGAAGCCCGCTCCCCGGTCGTACGGGGAGAAGCCCGCCCCCCGGCCGTGCGGGGAAGCCCGCCCCACGAACCACCCCTCCGGAACGCCCCTCAGAGCCGTCCGGAGCAGCCTCAGGGATCGCGCGAGCAGCGACGGAGAGTCACGCCACGTCCCCGTTCGATCGCGGTCCGTGGATAAACGGGGGCGCGTGGGAGCGCAAGACCGCAGGAAGGGTGTTCGCCCGTAGCGGAGGGAACGGGGGTGCGCCGCATGGACTGTCCGTGGCCGCGGGTAAGACATCCCTAGTGGGGAGGGGCGACACGCAGGACGGGCACGGCTCACGTTCGCCATCGGCGTACTGGAGACGAGGCTATATGCCTGGCCTGCGGGAACATCGTCTCGCACCATCGGGTTGGAGCAATTGCCGGCGGTTCGGCTGCTGGTTTCCCCGTCTGGGCGGGGGTCATCCGGACAGATGTCGGCAGTTGGAATGAGCGGTCCCCGCTTGCGGGACTAAGCTGCGGAAGGACAGGGAGGGGAGCGTCCCCTTACTGCCTGACCGCTCTGAGGAGCGATTAACGATGTTCGAGAGGTTCACCGACCGCGCGCGGCGGGTTGTCGTCCTGGCTCAGGAAGAAGCCCGGATGCTCAACCACAACTACATCGGCACCGAACACATCCTCCTGGGCCTGATCCACGAGGGTGAGGGTGTCGCCGCTAAGGCCCTGGAGAGCCTCGGGATTTCGCTTGAGGCTGTCCGCCAGCAGGTGGAGGAGATCATCGGCCAGGGCCAGCAGGCCCCGTCCGGCCACATTCCCTTCACTCCCCGTGCCAAGAAGGTCCTGGAGCTGTCGCTCCGCGAGGCCCTTCAGCTCGGCCACAACTACATCGGCACGGAGCACATCCTGCTCGGCCTGATCCGCGAGGGCGAGGGCGTCGCCGCCCAGGTCCTGGTCAAGCTGGGCGCCGATCTCAACCGGGTGCGGCAGCAGGTCATCCAGCTGCTCTCCGGCTACCAGGGCAAGGAGACCGCCACCGCCGGCGGTCCCGCGGAGGGCACTCCGTCCACGTCCCTGGTCCTCGACCAGTTCGGCCGGAACCTCACCCAGGCCGCTCGGGAGTCCAAGCTCGACCCGGTCATCGGGCGCGAGAAGGAGATCGAGCGGGTCATGCAGGTGCTGTCCCGCCGTACCAAGAACAACCCGGTGCTCATCGGCGAGCCCGGCGTCGGCAAGACCGCCGTCGTCGAGGGCCTGGCCCAGGCGATCGTCAAGGGCGAGGTGCCCGAGACCCTCAAGGACAAGCACCTCTACACCCTCGACCTGGGTGCCCTGGTCGCCGGCTCCCGTTACCGCGGTGACTTCGAAGAGCGCCTGAAGAAGGTGCTCAAGGAGATCCGCACCCGCGGCGACATCATCCTGTTCATCGACGAACTGCACACCCTGGTCGGCGCGGGCGCCGCCGAAGGCGCCATCGACGCGGCGAGCATCCTCAAGCCGATGCTGGCCCGCGGCGAGCTGCAGACCATCGGTGCCACCACGCTCGACGAGTACCGCAAGCACCTGGAGAAGGACGCCGCCCTTGAGCGCCGCTTCCAGCCCATCCAGGTCGCGGAGCCGTCGCTGCCGCACACCATCGAGATCCTGAAGGGCCTGCGCGACCGCTACGAGGCGCACCACCGCGTCTCCATCACGGACGAGGCCCTGGTCCAGGCCGCCACCCTGGCCGACCGGTACATCTCGGACCGCTTCCTGCCGGACAAGGCGATCGACCTGATCGACGAGGCCGGCTCCCGGATGCGGATCCGCCGGATGACCGCACCGCCGGACCTGCGCGAGTTCGACGAGAAGATCGCGGCCGTCCGCCGGGACAAGGAGTCCGCGATCGACTCGCAGGACTTCGAGAAGGCCGCCTCGCTGCGCGACAAGGAGAAGCAGCTCCTCGCCGCCAAGGCCAAGCGGGAGAAGGAGTGGAAGGCCGGCGACATGGACGTCGTCGCCGAGGTCGACGGCGAGCTGATCGCCGAGGTCCTGGCGACCGCCACGGGCATCCCGGTGTTCAAGCTCACCGAGGAGGAGTCCAGCCGCCTGCTGCGCATGGAGGACGAGCTCCACAAGCGCGTCATCGGCCAGCAGGACGCCATCAAGGCGCTCTCGCAGGCCATCCGGCGTACGCGTGCGGGCCTGAAGGACCCCAAGCGCCCCGGTGGCTCGTTCATCTTCGCGGGCCCGTCGGGTGTCGGTAAGACCGAGCTGTCCAAGACGCTCGCCGAGTTCCTCTTCGGCGACGAGGACGCGCTGATCGCCCTCGACATGTCGGAGTTCAGCGAGAAGCACACGGTCTCCCGGCTCTTCGGCTCCCCGCCCGGATACGTCGGCTACGAGGAGGGCGGCCAGCTCACCGAGAAGGTGCGCCGCAAGCCGTTCTCCGTGGTCCTCTTCGACGAGGTCGAGAAGGCCCACGCCGACATCTTCAACTCCCTGCTGCAGATCCTGGAGGACGGTCGCCTGACCGACTCCCAGGGCCGGGTCGTCGACTTCAAGAACACGGTCATCATCATGACCACGAACCTCGGCACCCGGGACATCTCCAAGGGCTTCAACCTGGGCTTCGCCGCCCAGGGCGATGTGAAGACCGGCTACGAGCGCATGAAGGCCAAGGTCAACGACGAGCTGAAGCAGCACTTCCGCCCGGAGTTCCTGAACCGTGTCGACGACACGGTGGTCTTCCACCAGCTGACCGAGGAAGACATCATCCAGATCGTCGACCTCATGATCGGCAAGGTGGACGAGCGGCTCAAGGACCGCGACATGGGCATCGAGCTCAGCGCGAACGCCAAGTCGCTGCTCGCCAAGAAGGGCTACGACCCGGTCCTGGGCGCCCGGCCGCTGCGCCGGACGATCCAGCGGGAGATCGAGGACATGCTCTCCGAGAAGATCCTCTTCGGCGAGCTGCGTACCGGTCACATCGTGGTCGTCGACACGGAGGGTGAGGGCGACGCCAAGACCTTCACGTTCCGCGGCGAGGAGAAGACGGCACTGCCGGACATGCCGCCCGTCGAGCAGGCGGCCGGTGGGGCTGGGCCGAACCTGAGCAAGGAGGCGTAGCCGCTCCGCGCGGTGCGCACGATGCCTCGTGGAGGCGTTGGGGCTGCCCCCGGATCCTGGGACGGGTTCGGGGGCAGCCCCCTTTCTCGTTCCGGGACTCAGAACGGCGATGTGAGTGGCTTGACGAGGGTGACCTGGACGTCTGGGAAGACACGGGTGTAGTGCTCCGCGCTGGAGCCGTCGCTCCCGTCGAGGTTCAGACGCACCTCGCGCACGGAGGGCAGAAGGCGGGGTAGCGCGGTGAGATCGGTGCCGGCGTTGACGGGGTAGACGGTGAGGTGTTCGACGCCGGGCAACGGGACGACCGCCGTCAGGGCAGGAAGCGCATCGCGGTGGAGAAACAGAGTGCGCAGTTCCGGCAGACTGGCTACTTCGGCCCAGTCCCCGGCCTCCAGGGGACCCATCTCCTCACCGAGGGCCAGATGCTTCAGCCCCACCCAACGGCTCAGCCCACGTAGGCCCGTGGTGGCGACAGCACCGTTGTCGAGGTTGAGAAGGGTGAGAGGAGCCTCTTGGGGCAGCGCGTCGAGGCAGCTTCCCGGAAGCTGCTGGTTCACCATGAGCGATGTGAGTGCGGTGAGGCCGCCCAGACCTCGGACCCCGGGCAGGCCCCGCAACGACAGGTCGTGGATCGCCGTTTCGGCCAGGGGCGAAAGATCAGCCACGTTCGGGCAACGGGCGAGAGTGAGACGCCGCAGTGCACCCAGCTGTTTGAGAAAGCGCAGTGACCCCAGCTTCTCGTTGTCCAGAAGGGAGAGGTCGCGTATCCCCGACGGCAGATGGTTCAGGAGCTCCTCCGCCGTGTAGTCACCGTAGACATTGAGCCGTGGACGGAGACCGAGCCGAACCAGAGCGCGCAACTGCTCGCGCGAGTGGGCGCTGATGTAGATGTCGTCGGTCCTGAGCCCGGACAGGAGCTCGTCGGCGAACTGATCGGTGTCGTATCGGTCCCACGCGCGTGAAAGGAGCACGCGCACACGGGAAGCGGGAAACGACCGGAACCGCGCCAGCACCGGTAGCGCCGCCTCCGTGCCGATCAGGACCGCCGTGCCCGTCACCCGCACGGCCTCCTCGTCGGACAGGCCATCCGGCCCCGGCAGCAGCTCCAGCACCAGCGGCCCCACCTCCGCCAAGGCCCGCGCGTCGTCGTCCGACCGCGGAGGTATCAGCCCCGAAGCCCGCTCCTCCACCGCCGCCCGTACCGCAGGATCCAGCTCCGTCGCGTGTTCCAGGCATGCCATCGCCAGCAGGTGCGCTCGGGCGCGGGTGCGGTCGTCCGGGGCGACGTCACCTGCCTCCAGCAACAGCCGCAGCAGCTCCGCCCGCTCCCGGGGCCGCCCCTGGGCGACCGCCATGCGGATGACATCCGCCCACTGGTCGTCCGCCGCGTGCTCCGCGAGGAGGCCGAAGTCGCCGGACTCCACGGCGGCCCGCGCGCCCAGGTAGTCCTGGAACGTGCGGTGCACGAAGTCGACCGTGCCGGGGGCCGGCTCGCGGAGCAGGCCCGTGCGGACGAGGAAGTGCCGGAGCACGTCCGGGGCGTCGCCCAGTGCCGCCGCCGCGGGGACCGCCGGCAGTACCTCCGCGATGGTGCGTTCCGCCCGCTCCCGGTCCATCTCGGTGCGGCCGTTGCGGATCAGCCAGTACGCGAGGCGTTGCAGGAGCTGGAGCTGCGGCTCCTCGCTCAGCTCGGGGCCCGCCATGTCGCGCTCCCGGTCGCGGCGCGTCAGCAGCATGGACAGCGCCGACTCGTACAGCTCCTTGCGCCCGTGCGGGAGGTAGCCGCGGCGGTCCCGGTGCAGTGCGCACACCAGGCCGCACATCAGGGGGTTGGTCGCGAGCCGGCCCAGGTCGGGCTTGCCCCTTACGGCGTCCAGGAGCTGGGTCTCGTACGCGTCGAGCTGGGCGTCCTCGGCGGGGTCGCCGGTACGGGCGGCGGTGTGCCAGCGGCGGATGAAGGCCGCGACGCCCGACGGGTTCATGGCGGTGAGGGTGAGTTCGGTGAAGCGGTCGTCGGCGAGCCAGTTCTCGCGGACCGCGGAGGGGCGCGAGGTGACCAGCCAGCGGTTGCCGGGATACGTCTCGGCCAGCTCGCCCAGCCAGGCCCTGGCGCGGGCCCGCTCGGCCTCCGGTACCTCGTCGATGCCGTCGACGAGCAGCAGGCCGCGGCCCGCCGCAAGCACCCGCGCCTCCCAGCCGTCGGGCTGGCTGCCCGCGAGCGGTGAGCCGACGGCGGCGAGGAAGCCCGCGGGGGACGGGAGCCGCTCGCCGTGCCGTGTGAGGGTGCGCAGCGGCAGCACGAACGGGACCCTGCCGTTCAGGTAGGCCATCTGAGTCGACGGCTCCTCGGCGACCGCCGAGACCGCCAGCCACTGCGCCAGAGTCGTCTTGCCCGAGCCCGCGGCCCCGCGCAGCAGGACCCGCTGGTGCGCGGCGAGTGCCTGGTCGGCGGGGGCCGGGCCGGTGGGGTGGGGGTGCCGTATGTGCTCCTCCGGCCCCGCCCCGTGGTACACGACCGGTTCCGGCGCGGTCGCCTCCAGGCTCAGGTACGCCGCGTCGAGGGGCCATCTGCCGGGGGAATTGCTCAGGTCGATGCCGTAGATCGTCAGCCTGCCGTGCCGGCCCCGGATGTACGCCCGGTAGGCGCGCTCGAACGTGGCGTCGCGGGTGTCCGGGAGCGGGGTGCGCCTGATCAGCTCGTCGACCCTGGCGATCAGCTCGGCCTGCCCGCGGCTCTGCTCCACCAGCGTTCGCGCCACAAAGGTGGAGCGCTGGGTGAAGAAGTGCAGGACGTGCAGGCAGGCCCACTCGACGGCCGACTCCACGAAGAGCGCGGCGTCTGCCGACAGGCCGTCCCGCGGCGGCGGTCCGCCGTCGTACCGGCGCGCGGCGAGGAGCGTGCGGGCAAGGTCGCGGTGGCCCAGCCGCACCGCCTGGACGTCGTCCATGTCCAGCTCGCCGAAGGCCAGCAGGGCGCGGGTGACGGCCTCGACGACGGCTTCCTGCTCGTCCGCGGGGAAGGGGCGCTCGCCGGGCGCGTCCGTCGCCCGGTCTACGAGAGTCCGGGCGAGCCCCCGCACGTCCCGCTCGGTGAGGGTGCGCTGCTCGCCGCGGAACGAGACGAGGCGGCCGAGCCGCACTGGGCGGTCGGCCAGCCCCGCGCCTGGTCCCGGCGCCACGAAGAGCTTCCTGACCAGCGGTGTCATCAGGCTCGACGCCAGCCGGCTGCCGAGAACTGCGGGCTCCATGCGTGTCCCCCCGGATACGGTGCGTCAGCCGCGTGCCGACGCGACGAGGGTAGCCCCGGTGGGCGGTGCGGGTCCGCGCCAATGCCCCGGGTCCCTTTCCGGGCGGCCCCACGTAGCCCACATCACATTTCCCGGATTTCTCCGGTGCCTCGCCGGTGACGTGCCACACAGCGGTGTCCGTGCCTACGAGGCCGGATAGTCGTAGCGGTTTCGGTGGTGTGGGAAACCAGTGGGGCGGATTGCCGCGGGTGGTGCGCGTGAGGTGCGGTGGGGCCGGTGGGAGGCCTGGGCTTGGCAGGTGTGTGACCTATTTCATTTGTGTTTGACCGTATTTATTGCGTTATCAAATGGGTGGTATGTCGGGTATTCCCGGCGTGGTCGCTACGGGCGGGCTTAGTAAGTGGGGGTTTTGGTCGCGGGGCGGGGGTCGGGTTACCAAGGGGTGGCCAGCCCGGCTTGTACGTCAATAGGCGTGATTTCCGCCGGGTCCATTTATGTCCGGAGGTATCAGAATGCTGAAGCGTGCCCTGTCCCGTCGTCCCGCCGCGTCCCGGCTCCGTACCCGCGTGGCCATCGTCGCCGCGGGCGTGGGCGCCTCGGCCGCGCTGGGAGCCGGGGTCTCGGCCGCTGCGGACGGCGGCCCCGCCGTGCATGACGCGCCGGCCGAGCCCGCTGCCTCTACCCAGCTCGTCCCCGTGTCCTACCAGGCGTCCGACGCGCACCACGACAGCCACGACAAGGGTGGCGACGACACTCACCACAAGGGCGGCAACGACAGCCACGACCACGCCGGCCGGGGTGCCGACAAGGGTCACGGCAAGGGTGACCACCGCGGCGGTGGCCGGCATGGCGACCACCACAAGAACGCTCACCACGGCAAGAAGCTCACCTGGGTGCGGCCGGTGCACCACTACAAGCTCACCGCGTCCTTCGACCAGGCGGGCGGCCTGTGGTCGCACAAGCACTCCGGCCAGGACTTCGCCGTGCCGGTCGGCACTCCGGTGGGCGCCGCGCACAGCGGTGTCGTCGTGAAGGCCGGTCCCAACGGCGGTGGCGACGGTCCGGCGTACGGCAACGCGATCGTGATCTACAACGGTTACGGCACGTACTCGCAGTACGCGCACCTGTCGCAGATCGACGTGCACGTCGGCGAGAAGGTGAAGGCCGGCGAGCACATCGCCCTGAGCGGTGACACCGGCAACACGACGGGTCCGCACCTGCACTTCGAGATCCGCCACACGCCGAACTACGGCTCTGCTGTGAACCCCGTCACCTTCCTGTCCCACCACGGCCTGAAGGTCTGAGGGACGAGAGGGACCGCAGGGACCCCCTGACGAGGGCTGCGTACGGCGGCCGGTGACTTCTCACCGGCCGCCGTCGTGCGTCCCGGTGGCCGCGTCCCCGTCCGCCTTGCGGACCCCTGGCCCGGTGGCCTCCCCGGCCTCGCCGGAGTGGGCGCGGGCGGCCTCGGCGGGGTGCGCGGGCTCGCCCGAGTGCGCCTGGGCGACCAGGTCCATCGCGACCCGCAGGACGGCCTCGCGCTTCTCCTCGGGGCTGCCCTCGGCCTCCCTGAGGGTGAAGGTCCCGGCGTGCATCGTGAAGATGGCGGTGATGCTGCGGACCTGGTCGGTCAGGTCGGCGCCCGGCTCCTTCAGCAGGTCGTACATCGCGAACATCCGCTGCTTGAACAACTCGCCGGGGATCAGCTCCTTCACCGTCGCCTGGTTCTCCTGCATGAACCGGAACATGGGGGCGGCGGTGGCCAGCGCCTCGCTGTAGCGGCGGAGCAGTTCGAGCTTGGTCTCCAGGGTGTGCGGCTGCTGCTTGCCCCACTCGATCAGGTCCGCCATGGGCCGGCCGATGTCCTCGAAGATGCTGATGAGGATGTCTTCCTTGGTCTTGAAGTGGTAGTACAGCGCCGCCTTCGTGACATCCAGGTGCTCGGCGATCTCGCGGAGCGAGGTCTTCTCGTAGCCGTGCTCCGTGAAGAGCTCAAGGGCCACGTCCTGGATGCGCTGGCGCGTGTTGCCGCGCCGCTGCTGCTTGCTGCCGTCCATCGTGGGTGACTCCTCAAGCCCCGGAACTTACTTGACGCCCGGCTAGTGTTCAGATTACCTTGCTTTCGTGCGGTCAGCTAGCCGGGCGGCAAGTAAGTGTCGTCGTCGCCGGTCCGGCCGTCTCGAGTCGTCTCCTTTAAACAGCCCCGGGGGGAGTGGTGGCCATGTCACAGGCCCAGCACGTGGAAGATGCCGTACCGAAGGATGGCAAACAGCCGCGCAGCGTGCGAGTCATCCTGCTGGCTCTGATGATCGCGATGCTGCTCGCGATGCTCGACAACATGATCGTCGGTACGGCGATGCCCACGATCGTAGGCGAGCTCGGCGGTCTCGATCACCTGTCCTGGGTGGTCGCCTCCTACACGCTGGCCACCGCCGCATCCACCCCCATCTGGGGCAAGGTCGGCGACATGTACGGCCGCAAGGGAAGCTTCCTCGCCTCCATCGTGATCTTCCTCATCGGCTCCGCGCTGAGCGGCATGTCGCAGGACATGGGACAGCTCATCGGGTTCCGCGCCATCCAGGGCCTCGGTGCCGGCGGTCTGATGGTCGGCGTCATGGCGATCATCGGTGACCTGATCCCGCCCCGGGAGCGCGGCAAGTACACGGGCATGATGTCCGCGGTGATGGCCGTCGCCATGATCGGCGGGCCGCTGGTCGGCGGCACCATCACGGACCACCTGGGCTGGCGCTGGTCGTTCTACATCAACCTGCCGCTCGGCATCGTCGCCCTGCTCGCCGTCAGCGCGGTGCTGCACCTGCCGAAGAAGCGGGTGAAGGGCCGGATCGACTTCCTGGGCGCGGGCCTGCTGACCGTCGGCATCACCGCGATCGTGCTGGTCACCACCTGGGGAGGCAGCCAGTACGCCTGGGACTCCGCAATGATCATGGAGCTCATCGCCATCGGCGTGGCCGCCCTGATCGGGTTCGTGTTCGTGCAGACGAAAGCATCCGAGCCCGTCATGCCGCTGCACATCTTCCGCAGCCGCAACTTCACCCTGATGTCGGTCATCGGCTTCGTCACCGGCTTCGTGATGTTCGGGGCGACGCTCTTCCTGCCGCTGTACCAGCAGGCGGTGCAGGGCGCCTCCGCCACCAACTCCGGCCTGCTGCTCCTGCCGATGCTGCTCGCGATGCTGGCCGTCTCGCTGGTCGCGGGCCGGGTCACCTCCAGCACGGGGCGGTACAAGGTCTTCCCCGTCGTCGGCACCATCCTCATGATCGCCGGGCTCTTCCTGATGTCCCTGATGGACACCGGCACCTCGCGCTTCACCTCCGGCGTGTACATGGCGGTGCTCGGCGCGGGCATGGGCTGCCTGATGCAGATCACCATGCTGGTCGCGCAGAACAGCGTGGAGATGAAGGACATGGGCGTGGCCTCCTCGTCCGCCACCCTGTTCCGGACGCTGGGCTCGTCCTTCGGCGTCGCCGTCATGGGCGCGCTCTTCAACTCCAGGGTCAAGGACGTGATGGCCGAACGCGCCGGCGCGATAGGCGGCAAGATCACCGAGAAGTCGGCCCAGCTCGACGCCGCCAGCCTGGCCAAGCTGCCCGCGGGTGCCCGCGACGCCTACCAGCACGCGGTGTCGGCGGGTACGCACTCGGCGTTCGTCCTCGGGGCCGTGGTGGCCGTGATCGCCCTGCTCGGGGCGATATTCGTCAAGGAGATCCCGCTGCGGGGCGCGGGACCCGAGAACTCCTCGGGGGCCGGTAAGCCGGCCGAGGGCGCGGAAGGGGACACCGCGCAGCGCGACCGGACGGTGGCAGAGGCCGTCTGATCAGCGCCTTCTCGGCCTGAGGGCCCCGGAGCGCGGTACTGCGCCCGGGGGCCCAGCCATGGCCGGTCATCGCGGGCCGCCGTCCTGGTCATCGCGGGCCGCTGCCGGGTGCGCGGGTGGTGGCGTTGTCGGAGGGTGGGGGAGAGCCCGGTTCCGGGAGCGTTGTTCCGGACGCCGAGGGGAGTGCCGGCCGGGATGGCGGCGGGAGTGCCGGTCCGGGCATCTACGGCAGGTAGCGCAATTCTGGAGAAGCGGACCGCGGTGCGCGCTGGCTACCGTTGCGGGGACATCGGAACACCCCCCTGACCTGCGGGAGCACGAAATGATCAAGGGACTCGCCATCGCGACTGTCTGGGTTCTGGACCAGGACCGGGCCAAGGAGTTCTACACCGAGAAGCTGGGCCTTGAGGTCCGCCAGGACATGACCATGGGGGAGGACGGCATGCGCTGGCTCACGGTCGGCGCGAAGGACCAGCCCGACGTGGAGCTCACGCTGATGGTGCCGGGCGCCAACGCGATGGATCCCGAGTCGGCCGAGGCGCTCAAGAAGCTGATCAGCAAGGGCATGCTCGGTGCCGGGGTGATCCGCACCGACGACGTGCGGGGGGACTACGAGCGGCTCAAGGCGCGCGGGGTGGAGTTCGTGCAGGAGCCCCAGGAGCGGCCGTACGGTACGGAGGCGCTGTTCCGTGATGACTCCGGGAACTGGTTCTCGTTCACGCAGGCCCGCTCGGAGGGGTTGGACCTGGACAAGGACTGGGCTTGTTAGCGGCCCCGTCGCCCCCACTGTGGGGGCTCGCCCCTGAAAGGGGCGCGGGGAACTGCGCGAGCAACCACCGCCGGCGGGTGGTCCCGAAACGACAGGAACGGCCCCTTTGCGTGGGGTGGCGACGGGCGGGTCTCGCCGTGGCTTGTCGCGCCCTCGCGGCGGAGCCGCATATCAACACAGCCCTACGCCAGGGCGCCACGCCAGGGCGGGGCCGCACCCCGAGCCAGGGGGGCCTCCGCGAGGTGCCGCCGCCTCGTTACTCCTCCGGCTGCGGCGGAATCTGGAGCATCGGATAGCTGCCCGTGCTGGTCGGGGCGTGTTCCGGTAGCCAGAGGATGGCTACCGCACCCTCGGCGGGGGCGTCGTCGGGTACCCCCGGCGGGCGGACGTTCCGGAACGTCAACCGGGCCCCGAGCACCCGGGCCTGCCCCGCCGCGATGGTCAGACCGAGGCCGTGCCCGTGGCCGGCCCGGTCCGCGCTGCCGGTGCGGAAGCGGCTCGGGCCCCGCGCGACCAGCTCCGGAGGGAAGCCGGGGCCGTGGTCGCGGACCCGGATCACCCGGCCCTCCACGGTCACCTCGACCGGCGGCCTGCCGTGGCGCCCGGCGTTGGCCAGCAGGTTCCCCACGATCCGTTCGAGACGCCGCGGGTCGGTCGTGACCTCCGACTCGTGGGCGACGTGCACCCTCACGTCCTGCTTGAGCAGGGCCACCCGGCGGGCGACGAACTCGCCCAGCAGGATGTCCTGCAGTTCGGCCCGCTCCGCCGCGCTGTCCAGGCGTGCCACCTCCAGCACGTCCTCGACGAGCGTGCGCAGGGCCTGCGCACGGTCCTTGACCAGCTCGCTCGGCCGGCCCGGCGGCAGCAGTTCCGCCGCGGTGACCAGCCCGGTCACCGGGGTGCGCAGCTCGTGCGCGATGTCCGCGGTCACCCGGCGCTCGGCCTCCAGGCGCTGCCGCAGCGCGTCCGCCATGGCGTCCACGGCCCGCGCGAGGTCGTCCGTCTCGTCGTGCAGCACCCCGCCGATGGCCTCGTTCACCCGGACGTCCACCTGCCCCCGCGCGACCTCGCCCGCCGCCACGGCCGCCTTCCGAAGCCGCCGCGAGAGCTGGCCGCCGATCAGCACGCCCAGCGCGCAGCCGCCCAGTACCACCGAGATCGAGCCGATGATCAGGGCCTTGTCGAGGTCGTCAAGCACCCGCCGGCTGCCCTCGGTGAACCGGGTGTGCAGCGACAGCACGTGCCCGTCCTTCAGCGGCACCGCCGCCCACACGTCGGGCCCGCTGGAGGTGCCGTCCGAGACGTACGTGGCCCGCCGGCCCTGCGCCGCCTTCTCCATGAGGGCGTGCGGCAGCTTGGGGTCGTCGACCGTCGTGCCGAACTGCCGGCGTCCCGTCGACTCGTAGATCCGCTGGGCGAACTGGATCCGCTCGTCCTGCACGTCGCGCGAGCTGTCCAGCACGGAGACCAGCACGGCGTTGTGCACCACCAGGCTGAGCGCGAGCGCGATCAGCGCGCCGACCGCGGCGATCGCCGCGCTGAGCTTCCACCGCACGCCGGTACGCAGCCGGAGTCGGCCGAGCAGCCGGCCGAGCAGCCTGGCGCGCAGCCGGGGCCGGGGCCGGGGCTCTGGACGGGGGCCGGACGCCGTCGCGGAGCCCGCGTCCTGGCGAGCGTCCCGCTCCGTGTTCCCGGGCGCCACGGCCGGTGAGGTGCGATCCCGCATGTCCGGGTCAGGCCTTCAACTTGTAGCCGAAACCGCGGACCGTCTCTATCCGGTCCTGGCCGATCTTCGTGCGCAGCCGCTGCACGTGGACGTCGACGACGCGGGTGTCGCCGCCCCAGCCGTAGTCCCAGACGCGCTGGAGCAACCGGTCGCGGGAGAGCACCGTGCCCGGAGCGGTGGAGAACTCCAGCAGCAGCCGCATCTCGGTCGGCGTCAGCGCCACCTGCTCACCGGCGCGGCGCACCTCCATGCCCTCGGTGTCGACCGACAGGTCGCCGAAGCGCAGCACGCCCGCCGGCCCCTCGTCGCCGTACCCCGGCGCGGCCCCGGCCTGCCCCTGCCGCGCACCGGCGGCCGTTCCGCTCGCGTGCCCGAAGCGGCGCAGCACCGCACGGATCCGGGCGACCAGCACGGCACCGTCGAACGGCTTGGTCACGTAGTCGTCCGCGCCCGCCTCCAGGCCCAGTACGACGTCGATGGAGTCGGCGCGCGCCGAGAGCATGATCACCGGGACGGTGGACTCGTCGCGGATCCGGCGGCACAGGCTCACCCCGTCCAGGCCCGGCAGCATCACGTCGAGCAGCGCGATGTCCGGCTGGTCGGCGCGGAACGCGTCAAGACCCGACAGGCCGTCCGGCACGGCGGTGACCGCGAAGCCGTCCCGCTCCAGGGCGAGCTGGGTGGCCTCGCGGATGACGTCGTCGTCCTCGACGAACAGGACATGGGTGGGCTCTGCCGTTCGCTGGGTCATCCGAATCCGCCGCTCCCTCCGGACCGCCCGCCGCCGGTCGCCCGCCGCCGTGCCGTCCACCGTTGCCGTGTGCCGGGCTCTTGCCGCCCTGCCCCGCCCTGCCCCGGCGTGCCGCACACCACACATCGCACGCCGCATGCCGCACGTCGCTCGCCGCTTGCCGCGTGGCGTTCAGTTGTCGGCGGGCGCGGTCTTGTCGCCGCCCACCGCGTTGCTGTACTCGTTGTGCGTGCGGTCCTGCTCCGTGAAGCGGCCGGCCGACGCGGACCAGCGGTAGGTGATCACGTCCTCGCTGGAGGGGTACGTGACCGAGTCGCTCTGCTCGTAGACCTTCTGCGTGACCACGAGGTCACCGCGGTCGATCGTCGCGTAGACGGGCTGCTCCTCGTCCTGGAAGACGTTCTCCCAGCGACCCTTGTCCTCCCGGAACACGTACGACCCTACGCCGACCGAGTTGCAGGTCATCACGTTGATCAGGACGTCGGAGGACGAGGGGCCGGTGAGCTTGCCGTAGGAGACGTCGACGGGGTAGCCGTTGGTCCGGCAGGGCCTCAGCCCCTTCTTGACCGTCGGGCTCACCTTCGTGTCGGCCAGCACCAGCTTCACCGGGTCGATCCGGTCCTTGGCGGGCACGGGTGCCGCGGTCGGCGTGGGGGAGGGCGCGGCGGCGTGCCCGACCTCGTCGGTGCGCGCCGGGCCCTCGTCGCGCGTGCCGGTGCCGCCGGTGGAACAGCCGGCGATCAGCGCCAGGGACGCGGCCGAGGCCACCGCCACGGCGGCCCGGACGGGGCCCGGCCCGCACCGGCGGCTCATGCGGCTGATGCGGCTTCGACGGAACGGCAACGGGCGGGGGCCGCGGCGGCCCGCGCCGGCGTGACCATGGCCGGGGTCGCCCACGCCGGTGTGGCCCACCCCGGCGCCTTCCGCATCGGCGTCTCCCGCGTCGGCGTCGTTCGCGCCGGCCCCGTCCGCGCCGGGGCGCCGTGTGCTCAGGCCGCGCAACGCTCCCTCTCCTCGTCTTCCTCGACCGCGCGCGTCTCGCGGGCGCGGCTCTCCAACTCCTCGCGGAGCCGGGCCAGCGCGCGGTGAAGCGTGCTCTTGACCGTACCGACGGTCATGCCGAGAGCGGCGGCCGTCTCCTCCGTGGACATCTGCTCCCAGTGTCGCAGCACCACGACACTGCGCTGCTTGGGTGCCAGCACCTGCATGGCGTCCATCAGCAGCGCGCGGTTCGCGTACTGCTCGGTGGAGTCCTCGACGGCCGCTTCGGGGAGCTGCTCGGTGGGGACCTCCTCCAGCTTCCTCGCCCGCCACCACTCCGTACGCGTGTTGATCATGACACGGCGCAGGTAGGCGTCGGCGAGCCGCTTGTCGGCGATGCCGTCCCAGCGGCCGTAGGTCCTGGCCAGCGCGGTCTGCAGGAGGTCCTGCGCCTCGACCGGGTCGGGGACCAGGCGGCGGGCGCTGCGCAGCAGGGCGTCGTGCCGGGTGCGTACGTAATCCTCGAACTCAAGCACCTCGCCGTGCACCATTTCCAACCGCCTCCGCTCAGACCGTTGCCTGCCGTCCGCGGGTGCCCGCCGGTGCCGTCCGGTGAGGTCCGGTCCGTCCGTTCGCCGCCCGCGGCACGTTGCCGATCCGCGCACCCCGCCCCGTCGCGGGATCGTGCGCGGCTCGCTCTCCGCTGGTGAACCGCCGCGTGCACCACCCCCGTGGCCGGTGTGCCGGCCGGGTGCGGTGGTGTGTCACGGCGTCGGAACTGACGCTACGGGCGCCTTGTCACGGGGCTGTGCGAGCCAGCCTGCGGCGGGCGCACGGCTGTCCGTCGGTTGTGTAACAGATGTAGGAAGGAGGTAAGGGAGGGGCGCAGGCGGCCGGTTCGGCGCGCGGTGGACCGGCGTGGGCACCGGCGTGCGCGGGGAGGGACGGCCCTCGGGAACTGCCAACCGTCCCTAGGTGAGCGGCAGGCGGTAGGCGCCGTGCGGGAGGGGTTCGACGAGCCCGTCGGCGACCAGCCCGTCCAGCGCGCGGGCCCGCTGCACGGGCTCGTGCCACACCCGGTCGAGCACGGCACCCGGCACCGGTCCGGTGGCCTCGCGCAGCACGGCGAGCAGCTTGCCGCGCACCTGGCGGTCGGTACCCGCGTACGTCTGGCCGCGGCGTGCGGGGCCCTCGTGCTCGGGCTTGCCGGCGAGCCGCCAGGCGCACCGGTTGGCGATCGGGCAGCGGGAGCAGTTCTCGTTCTTTGCGGTGCAGACCAGCGCCCCCAGCTCCATGGAGGCCGCGGCCCAGCGCGCCGCGGTGCCCGGATCCTCCGGCAGCAGCGCGCGGGCCAGCTTCCGCTCGGCGGCCGTGGTGGCGTTCGGCGGGTACTGCATGCCCGTCACCGCGCGGGCCAGGACCCGGCGGACGTTGGTGTCCAGGACCGCGTGCCGCTGCCCGTACGCGAAGCTGGCCACCGCCGCGGCGGTGTACTCGCCGATGCCCGGCAGGGCGAGCAGCTGGGCGTGCTGGGTGGGCACGTCGCCCCCGTGCCGTCCCGTTATGGCGACGGCGGCCCCGTGCAGCCGCAGGGCGCGGCGCGGGTAGCCGAGCCGCCCCCAGGCACGGACCGCCTCGCCCGGCGCCTCGGCGGCGAGGTCCGCCGGCCGGGGCCAGCGGGCCATCCACTGCTCGTAGACGGGCAGGACGCGGCTGACGGGGGTCTGCTGGAGCATGAACTCGCTGACCATGACGCCCCACGGCCCGGCTTCCGGACGGCGCCAGGGCAGGTCACGGGCGTGCTGGTCGAACCAGCCGAGGACGGGAGTGTGCAGATCCTGGGCGTGCTCCGGGGCGCGGGGGGCCGCGGGCACGGGCGCGGGCGAGGGGCGGGCGGGGTTCTGTGTGGGCGCAGTCATGACAGAGCGATCCTCGCACGGCCTCGGGGGTGGCCGCGGCTTACGCGCCCGGGGCGTGGGTCCCTTGGGCCTCTTGGGTGCGTGTGTGTGCCTGTTGGTGTGCCCGAGTGTGGGATCAGCCGGACCGTGAGAGCAGCCGGACCATGGGGCCGGCTGGATCGTGGGTCAGAGGACATGAGGGCACCCGGGATGTGAGGGCGGCCAGGACATGGCGGCACCCGAGACGTGAGGGCGCCGGAACATGAGGGCCGTCAGCGCCGAGAGCGGACCGCAGCGCACCGTGCCACACCGCACCGTGCCACACCGCACCGTGCCACACCGCACCGTGCCACACCGTGCCGTACCGCACCGGGCCCGGCCTTGGAGGCAGCGGGCGGCCACAGCCGCGTTCCGGCTGCCGGCACTCGCCACCGCGGAGCGCACCCGCGGGCCGGGGACCGGGTCCCGCACGCCACCGCGCCGCCCGTACGCCGCGCGATCGCAGCGCTGCGGAGGAGCGAGGCCAACAGATCCGTCGTGGTGTACACCAGCGCGGCGGCCACCGGCGCCAGCAGGGCCAGGGCCATGGTCCGCGCACCGGCCCGGCGCGCCCGCCACCAGCCGGCCGCCGGCAGCGCGCAGAACAGCAGCATTCCGGCCTCGGTCCAGAACTCGGCGAGGATTTTCAGCCAGTTGGGAGTGTCCTGCGCGAAGTCCGTGATGCCGACGTAGAGATCGGCGTCGATTCCATCCATGGCCCGAACGGTAAGAATCGGGCACATCCTGGCACATCCGACCAGCGGCAGGTGGCGTCCAGCCGCCGCGTGAGCGGATCGTAGGCGAATCCGGAACCCCACCGCCGAGCACTCCGGAATCGTGGACCGGATCGCCCAGCGGCGGGCCGGGGTCGGGGACCCGGCGGAGCTGGTGGCCGCGGTGCGCGATGCGGTGCTGCTGGTGCCGCTGGACTTGTGCGCGTCCGCCGCGTCCTCGGATCGGGAAGCCGTGCACCGACACGTCGTTGAGCGACGGTACGGAACCTGACGAAGGGCAGTGGCGGGACACGGCAGTTCGCCCCGCCGGCGACCTTCGCACGGGTTCTCGCCGAGATGATGATCGGCAAAATTCGTCGTGGTACGGCGGGTGGCTCAAGACGACGCGCCGATCTCTCGTACAGTTTGCGCCGTGGGATCTCTGCGCAATCCGATCGGGCCGCTTCCCTCCTCCATCTACTGGCGACGGAGGGCCCTTCTGCTGGCCCTTTTCGCCGTGGTGGTGCTGCTCGCCGTCTGGTTCGCGACGTCCGGGGGCGGGGGCGGCGGGAAGGGCTCCGGCGGGTCCGAGGGCAAGAACCCCGCCCCGTCCATCACTCCGGGCCCGTCCGGCTCGGGGCCGGCGATCAGCGAACACCCCGGTGGGCGCGACGAGTCCGACGGCGGCGGCGCGTCGAGCGGTGGCGCCGGGGACACGGCCGGTACGGGCGGCTCCGGTTCGGGTTCGACATCCGGTTCCGGTTCCGGTTCCGGTGGCTCCGCGGGTGGTGCGGCCGCAGGCGGTGCCGCGGCGGGCGGCGGTTCCCAGACGGGCGGTGGTGCGGGGGGCGAGGTGCCGGCCGGTTCGAGCCTGCCCACGTGCTCGCACAGCGCGGTGCGGCTCACGCTGCGCAGCGTCGACAACTCCTATGCACCGGGGCACAGTCCGCGCTTCCAGCTCACCGCCGCGAACACCTCGGGCGGTGACTGCAAGATCGATCTGGGCTCCAAGGGCACCGTTCTGACGATCACTCAGTCCAGCTCGGACAAGCAGATCTGGGCGTCCGACGACTGCCCCAAGGACGGCGGAAGCTTCTTCCTCCGGGTGCCCGCGGGCGCCGGCGCCACCCACACCGTCACCTGGAACCGCACCCCCAGCGCCCCGCACTGCGCCACGCCCTCCACGGCGTCCGCGGCACCCGGCACCTACCTGGTCGAGGCCAGCGCCCCCGGCTACCCGAAGGTCCGCACGTCCTTCGTGCTCAGCCAGGACTGACCGCGCGGGCCGGCCAGCCACCGGCCGTGAACCGGGCGCGGACCGGCCAGGCCCCTGGCCCACACCCGGGCAGCGGACCCACCCGCTGCCCGGACAGACGCACCCGGAGCCTCCGCGCCCCTCACCGCCCCATCAGCACGAACACCCCCCACCCCACGTGCTCCCGCTCGTACCGCGCATAGCGGACGGGTGAGGTGGTGAGCTCGGCCCGCACCTCGGCGGCGAGCGGGTCATCGGGGTTCTCGTCGAGCCAGCGGCGCAGGTTGAGCCACTGCGCTGCGCGGTACCGGTCCCAGGAGCCCCGGTCGGCCAGCACCATCTCCACCACGTCGTACCCCAGGTCGCCGAACTGCTCGATCTGCGCGGGCAGGCTGAGATAGTCGTCCTTGCTGCGGGCCCAGCAGGCCTCCACGGTCTCCTGGTCCGGCGGGTCGAGGCGCCAGTACGGCTGGCCGATCAGCATCAGGCCGCCCCGGCACAGGCTGCGGCCGAGCAGCTCGACGGTGCCGGGCACGCCGTCCCCGACCCAGGTGGCGCCGAGGCACGCGGCGACATCGACAGGACGGCTCGCCACATGGCCGCGGGCCTCGCCGTGGACGAAGCCCACCCGGTCGGCGACGCCGAGCTCGACGGCACGCGCCCGGGCCTTCTCCGTGAACACCGTGCTGATGTCCACACCGGTCCCGGTGATCCCATGGTCACGCGCCCACGTACACAGCATCTCGCCCGTACCGCTCGCGAGGTCGAGCACCCTCGCTCCGGACACCAGGCCGATGGCACGGCCCAGCAGGGCGAGTTTGTCGGCGTCGAACGGGTTGTGGATCCGGTGGCTGCTCTCGCGGATGGTGAAGATACGTGGGAGGTCCACTGATCGCTCCTGTCGCGGTAGGCCGGTTGCCGTGCGCTATGGGCACGGCGGTGGTCAGCGTGTGTGGCGCGGTAGCGCCATCAGACCACCAGAAGGGCCACCGGGCCGCAGCCGCGTACGAGACGGGAGGGGACGTGGGGGGATGTGCGCGCTGGGGGTACCTCCCAGGCCATTAAGGCACTGGGGGAGGCCGGCGCCACGACAAGGGCGAGCCTTGCAGCCTTACAGAGGGCGCCGGACCGTGGGGGCACCTCCCTGGCCCTCAAGGCACTGGGGGAGTACATCCCCCGCGGCCCCGCACCCTCAATGAAACAGCCACAATGAAACAGAAGGCGCCGACCCGCAAACAGACCCTCAACGAACCAGAAGGCACCGGGCCAAGAAAGCCGAACCCGAGCACCCTCAAGCAGAAACAGAACGTACGCCGTGCGCGCCCCGCCGGCTGAGCCAGCCGCAGGCTATACGTACCGCTCCAGGATCGACGACTCCGCCAGCCGAGACAGCCCCTCCCGCACGCTCCGGGCCCGCGCCTCCCCGACCCCGTCCACCGTCTGGAGGTCGTCGACGCTGGCCGCCAGCAGCTTCTGGAGGCCCCCGAAGTGCTCGACCAGCCGGTCGATGATCGCCCCGGGCAGCCGCGGCACCTTGGCGAGCAGCCGGAAACCCCGGGGCGAGACCGCGGAGTCCAGCGTCTCCGGCGCGCCGGTGTAGCCGAGTGCTCGGGCCACCGTTGGCAGTTCGAGAAGCTCCCCGTGGGAGAGCGAGTCCAGCTCGGACAGCGCCTCCTCGACCGTCCGGGACCGCTTGGCCGTGGGTGTCGGCACGTAGTCCCGCACGACGAGTTCCCGCTCGGGCTCCACCCCGGCGATCAGCTCGTCCAGCTGGAGGGCTAGCAGCCGCCCGTCCGTGCCGAGCTCGACGACGTACTCCGCGATCTCGGTCGCGATGCGCCGCACCATCTCAAGGCGCTGCGCCACCGCCGTGACGTCGCGGACGGTGACGAGGTCCTCGATCTCCAGCGCGGAGAGCGTCCCGGCCACCTCGTCGAGCCGCAGCTTGTACCGCTCCAGGGTGGCCAGCGCCTGGTTCGCGCGGGACAGGATCGCAGCGGAGTCCTCCAGCACCCGCCGCTGCCCGTCCACGTACAGGGCGATCAGCCGCATCGACTGCGACACGGAGACGACGGGGAAGCCCACCTGCTTGCTGACCCGGTCGGCCGTGCGGTGGCGCGTGCCGGTCTCCTCGGTGGGGATCGTGGGGTCGGGCACGAGCTGGACGCCGGCGCGCAGGATCTTGGTGATGTCCTTGTCGAGCACGATGCCGCCGTCGAGCTTGCACAGCTCCCGCAGCCGCGTCGCCGTGAACTCCACGTCCAGTACGAAACCGCCGGTGCACATGGCTTCGACGGTCTTGTCGGATCCGAGCACGATGAGTCCGCCGGTGTTGCCGCGCAGGACTCTCTCCAGCCCGTCGCGCAGCGCGGTGCCCGGCGCGACGGCGCTCAGCGAGGCGCGCATCAGCCCATCGGCACCGGAGCCCCCGGTCTTGCCGGGAGCCGACGCCCGTTCGTTGGCTGCCACTGCACTCCTCCGGTCGCGGGTCCGGTCCGCCCCTGTTCTCGTGCCCCGCATTCGTACGGATGGGCGAGACCGGGGCAAAGTCTACCGGCGGTCCATCGACTCCTGGGGGGCCTCCCGCCGACGGCTCCTGGGCAGTACCCGCAGCGCATCGGACATATCGGCTACTTCGGTGACCTTCATACCGGCCGGTATCTTCCCGGGATCGGACGGTACGAGGGCGTGGGTGAAGCCCAGCCGGTGCGCCTCGGCGAGCCGCCTCTGGACGCCTGTGACCCGTCTCACCTCGCCCGCGAGGCCCACCTCGCCGATTGCCACCAGGTTCTTCGGCAGCGGGATGTCGGCGCTGGCGCTGGCCAGCGCCAGAGCCACGGCGAGGTCCGCCGCCGGCTCGGTGAGCCGCACGCCGCCGACCGTCGCCGAGTAGATGTCGCGCTTGCCGAGCGCGGTGATCCGCCCGCGCTGCTCCAGCACCGCCAGCATCATCGACACCCGGGACGTCTCCAGGCCCGAGGTCGTGCGCCGGGGTGACGGGATCTGGGAGTCGACGGTGAGCGCCTGCACCTCCGCGACCAGCGGGCGGCGCCCCTCCAGGGTGACCGTCAGGCAGGTGCCGGGCACCGGCTCGTCACGGCGGGTGAGGAAGAGCCCCGAGGGGTCGGCGAGGCCGGTGATGCCCTCGTCGTGCAGCTCGAAGCAGCCGACCTCGTCCGTGGTGCCGTAGCGGTTCTTGACGCCGCGGACCAGGCGCAGGCGCGCGTGCCGGTCGCCCTCGAACTGCAGCACGACGTCCACCAGGTGCTCCAGCAGGCGGGGGCCCGCGATGGCGCCGTCCTTGGTGACGTGGCCCACCAGGAGGGTGGCCATGCCGCGCTCCTTGGAGGCGCGGATCAGCGCACCCGCCACCTCCCGGACCTGCGCCATGCCGCCCGGCGCGCCCTCGATCTCCGGCGAGGCCACGGTCTGCACGGAGTCCACCACCAGCAGCGACGGCTTGACCTCGTCCAGGTGGCCGAGGACGGCGGCGAGGTCGGTCTCCGCGGCGAGGTAGAGGTGGTCGTCGATCGCCTTGATGCGGTCCGCGCGCAGCCGGACCTGACTGGCGGACTCCTCGCCCGTGATGTAGAGCGTGCGGTGGTCGTCACTGGCGGCCTTGGCCGCGACGTCCAGCAGCAGCGTGGACTTGCCGACGCCCGGCTCGCCGGCGAGAAGCACCACCGCGCCGGGGACGATGCCGCCGCCCAGGACGCGGTCAAGCTCGGGGACGCCGGTGCTGCGCGCCGTGGCCTGGCGGCCGTCCACCTGGCCGATCGGGACGGCCGAGGTCGTGACCCGGCCGGGGGCCGTGGTGCGGACCGCGGGCGCGCCGTACTCCTCGATCGTGCCCCACGCCTGGCATTCGGGGCAGCGGCCGAGCCATTTGGCCGTCTGCCAGCCGCATTCGGTGCAGCGGTAGGACGGCCGGTCCTTGCCGGATTTGGTACGGGCAGCCATGGCACGGAACGTTACCGCCCGCCACCGACAACGCGGCCCCCGTCGGGTGCTCCGGCTCCGGCTCGGGGCTGCGGGCCCCGGGGTTGCGGTCGTACGGAGGTGAGTTACGTCACTCGGCTCGTGCCAGGTCCGGCCGCCGGCGTTCTCCAGATGGCCTGGAGGGTGGCACGGCCCGGATGGTCCGGACGCCCGTCCCCGATCGGGTGACGGGCGTCAAGCGAGCGAGTTTGACACCATACCACCACTCTGTCTCCTTTCGAGGGATGTCGTCACCTGAAAGGGTTAAAAGTGGCCTCAGTGGAGGAAGGATTCGCCACACCCCGCCTACGGTCACACGGGTGATGAGCAGCCGACCGGAGACGTTCGAGCACGCCACCCGCGCACGTCAGGCGCACCGGAGCACGCGCCGCAGCACGGTGCCGCCGGAGGCCGGGCGCAGGCCGCGGGTGCCCCCGCGCTACGAACGGCACCTGGACGGCCTCTTCACGTACTGCCTGTCCGTCCTCTGCGACCACGCGGCGGCCACGGCCGCCCTGGGCGAGGCGCTCGCCCTCGCCGAGGACCGCCACGGCCTGCGCCTGGGGGCCTTCCCCGTGCTGTCCCGGCAGTGGGCGAGGCTGAGGGGCCTGGGAGGCACCCCCGGCCCCACGGATCCCGCCGAGCACCGCGCCTGGCTCTACGCGCTCGTCCGCTGGGCCTGCCTGCGCCACCTCGCACGGCCCGGCCGCCCGCACGGGCGCCTGTCCGGCGGGGAGCCGTTCGACGGTGCCGAGCCGTTCGACGGTGCCGGGTTGCCCGGCGGTCCCGGATGGTCCGGCGCGCCGGAGCGCGACGGGGCGGTGCCCCGCGGGGCGGAGCGGGTGGAGGAGCGCGGGCACCGCAGGGAGCGCGGGGAGCTCGCCCGGCTGGCGTGGCCCGAGGCCGCCGGCACCACCGCCGAGCAGCGCGAAGCGCTGGAACTCACCGTGCGGCACCGGCTGACCGCGGCCGAGGCCGCCGGCGTGCTGGGCGTCGAGCCGGCCGTGGCCCGGGAGCTGATCGCCTCGGCCTCCTGCGAGGTGGAGCGCACCCGGGCCGCCGTCGCCGTCGTGACGGCGGGCGGCTGCCCGGTCGTGGCCGGCCTGGCCGGCGGGCACCCGCTGGGCGCCGTGCTCTGCCGCGAACTCGTCCGGCACGTCGACGACTGCCACCGCTGCCGCCGCACCGCCGCCGGGGTCGCCCGGGACGCCTGGCCCGGCACCAGCGTCCTCCCCGTGGGCCTGCCGCTGGTCGTGGCGCCGCGGACGGCCCTGCCCGGCGCGATGACGGCCTCACGCGCGCGGGGCGCCGGCCCCCGGTTCGACCGGCGCGGCTACCCCGTGGCCCCGAAGGACCGCCTCGCGCGCTGCCGCCGGATGCGGGCCCGCGTGGTGACCACCGCTGTCGTCGCCGCCGTGCTCGCCGCCCCGGTGCTCTCCCTGTGGGCGGCCTACCGCGGCGACTCGTTCGCCACGGCCGACCAGGACGCGGGGTCCCCCGTCGCCATAGGCGCGGCCGAGGCGGAGCCGACCGGGGACGCCGTCGCCGCGGCCGGCGGCCCGGCCGGTGGGGACCGCCTGCGCGGCACCCCGGAAGCGTCCGGACGCGGTGCCCCGGCGACGGTCTCCGTCGAGGTCGTCAGCCCGAGCGGCCCGCCGTCCGGCCATGACCTCACCGTCACGGCGCGACCCGCCGGAGACACCACGTACCTCACGCTCACGGCACCGCGGACGGAGCTCGTGCACTGGTCACTGCGGACCGGGAACGCCCACTGGCTCCACCCCAGCCGGGCCTCCGGCACGCTCGGCCCCGGCGAGAGCGCGGCAGTCCGGGTACACGCCGACCCGTACCGCGCCCCGGCCGGCCACTGGACGGCACGGATCGCGGTGGCCCCGACCGGGGCGGTCCTCCTGGTCGACGGCTACGGAGCCCGCACGCCGTCGGGCGCCGGCCACGTTCCCTCCGGCCACCAGGGCGCGCAGGGCGGCGGGCAGCACGGGCACGGGCACGGGGGCGGGCACGGGCGTGGGCACCACGGTCACGGGGGCGGGCGCGGTCACCACGGGCACCACGGCCACGACGGGACGAACGGGCACGGGGGGACCGGAGACCCGTCGCCGACCTCGCCGGCGTCGCCCACGCCGTCCGGCCCGCCCCCGCCGAGCCCGTCAGCCAAGCCGTCCCCGACGGTGCCTACCTCGTCGCCCCCGGCTCCGTCGGGGACACCCACGTGAGCAGCGCGGAACAGCGCCTGCGAAGAGGGCGCGGGGAACTGCGCACGACATCTCAGGATGGGGGCCGAATCTCGGGATGGGGAGGCCGAAGAGCGAGACGAGCCCACCACTGCCCCAGGGGCGCGGGGAACTGCGCGAACACCCCGATGGCGGGGAAGTCGAAATGAAGGCGCCCCACCTGCCCCAGGGGCGCGGGGAACCGCGCGAACGCTCCCGGCGGTGGGGAGGCCGAAGGGCGAGGTGAGCCCACCACTGCCCCAGGGGCGCTGGGGCGCGGGGAGCCGCTGAGGGCGCCCCCACGCCTCTCGGGCAGCGGGGCGGTCGCGGAGACGCGCCGACACGGCGGGCGGCCGCAAAGGCTCAGGCGCTCGCCACCGGGTCCGCCGGATGGGCCGCGAGGAGCGGCAGGCCCCGGGCCAGCCGCTCCTCGCAGAGGTCCACCAGCCTGTCGTACCCCGCCTTGCCCATCAGCTCGATCAACTCGGCCCGGTAGGACACGTACACCGGCTCCCCGGCCCCGTGCGCCGACCGCGCGGACGTGCACCACCAGTGCAGGTCGTGCCCGCCGGGACCCCATCCGCGGCGGTCGTACTCGCCGATCGACACCCGCAGCACGCGCGTGTCGTCCGGCCGGTTCACCCAGTCGTAGCTGCGCCGGACGGGAAGCTGCCAGCAGACGTCGGGCTTGGTCTCCAGCGGCTCCTTGCCCTCGCGCAGCGCGAGGATGTGCAGGGCGCAGCCGGCGCCGCCCGCGAAACCGGGGCGGTTCTGGAAGATGCAGCTCCCCTGCCAGCGCCGGGTCTGCCGCTCGGTGTCGCCCTCGCCGTCGTCGGCCTCCTGCACCCACCCCGTGGCGCGGCCGACGTCATGGTGCTGCCAGATGTCCGGTGTGAGCCTTGCCACATGGGACGCGACGCGCTGCTCGTCCTCCTCGTCGGAGAAGTGCGCGCCGAGCGTGCAGCAGCCGTCCTCCGCGCGGCCCGCCTCGATGCCCTGGCAGCCCGCACCGAAGACGCAGTTCCACCGGGACGTCAGCCAGGTCAGGTCGCACCGGAAGACCTGCTCCTCGTCGGCCGGGTCCGGGAACTCCACCCAGGCCCGCGCGAAGTCGAGCCCCTGCTCGTCGGGCTCCCCGGGCTCCCGCGCCGGTGCTTCCCGGGGCAGCTTGGGGTCGGGCGCCTGGCCCTCCACGGCCACCTCACCCTTGTCCTGCCGGTTCCGCGGCGTCGGCTCCTTGCGGCGCCGCTCGCCGGCGTCGGAGGACGCGGGGTCGGGAGACTTGTGGTTCTTTGCCTTTTTCGTCTTTGGCACGACTCCAAGGGTATGCGGCGCCGGGGCGGCAACCCGGGCATCACCCGAGCGCGCGTTCCCTCGGGCGCTCAAGGGCATCCCCGGGCACGCGTGCGCCCGGGTGCCGTCCAGGCGCGTCCCGTGCACGAGCGGGGCCCCGCCCCGTGGATCCCGCCTGGGAATCAAAGCGTTCGGGTACCAGGAGCAACGCCCGGCGCAACGGGCAGTAGCGTTCCGTGCATGAGACTCGGTGTCCTCGATGTGGGTTCGAACACAGTGCATCTGCTGGTGGTGGACGCACACCCGGGGGCACGGCCCCTGCCCGCCTACTCCCACAAGGCGGATCTGCGGCTCGCTCAGCTCCTCGACGAGCGGGACGCCATAGGGCACGAGGGCGTCGCGATGCTGACCGAGACCGTGCGCGACGCGCTGGAGACCGCCGAGGACAAGGGCGTCGAGGACCTGCTGCCGTTCGCCACCTCCGCGGTGCGCGACGCCGGCAACGCCGACGAGGTGCTGGACCGGGTCCGGCGGGAGACCGGGGTCAACCTCCAGGTGCTCGCCGGCGACGAGGAGGCCCGGCTCACCTTCCTCGCTGCCCGCCGGTGGTTCGGCTGGTCGGCGGGCCGGCTGCTGGTCCTGGACATCGGGGGCGGCTCCCTGGAGATCGCGTTCGGCATCGACGAGGACCCGGACGCCGCGGTGTCGCTGCCGCTCGGCGCGGGCCGGCTGACCGCCGGCTGGCTGCCCGGGGACCCGCCGGACCAGGCGGCCCTCAGGGCGCTGCGCAAGCACGCGCGCACGGAGATCGCGCGGGTGGTGGGGGAGTTCAGCAGGTTCGGCAAGCCGGACCACGTGGTCGCCACCTCCAAGACGTTCCGGCAACTGGCCCGCATCGCCGGCGCCGCACGCTCGGCCGACGGGCTCTACGTGCAACGGGAACTCAAGCGCGAGTCCCTGGAGTACTGGGTGCCCCGGCTGGCCCGCATGACCGCACGGGAGCGCGCGCAGCTCCCCGGGGTCTCGGAGGGCCGCGCCGGGCAACTGCTCGCGGGCGCGGTGGTCGCCGAGGGCGCCATGGACCTGTTCGGCGTGGACACCCTCGAAATCTGCCCCTGGGCACTCCGCGAGGGCGTGATCCTCCGCCGCATGGACCGCCTCCCCTCGGCGTAGGCGCTGCCGCGCCCTGCAGCCGGCGTGGGGGCGCCCCGGCCTTCGGCGCGCCCCCCCACGGGGTTCTGGCACCTCCGGACCTGTGCGTGGGCGGCCGGTCGCTCGCTCGCGCGGAGGTCCGCGTCCCTTGGGCGCGTTGCGCCACCGCTGCGGTGGGGTGGTCCTGCCGTTCCCGGATCGCCTGCCCGCGGACGGTTGCTCGCGCAGTTCCCCGCGCCCCTCGGGCGCGGTGCGCCACCGTCCCGGTGGGGTGGTTCCCTCGTGCCCGGATCTCCTGTACGCGCTGGCCGCTCGCGCAGTTCCCCGCGCCCCTTCCGGGGCGGCCCCGGCGTATGGCGTGCCCGGATGGGGGCGCGGGGAACTGCGCGAGGAGCCACGGCGTGAGGTGAGCGTCGTCACGACCCCAAGGGGGCCGCCCCTGCCGCCGCCAGGCCACCGTCAGGTGGCGAAGGCGGGAAAGGGGCGCGGGGAACCGCGCAAGAGGCCACGGCAAGACGTGAGCGTCATCACCGCCCCAGGAGGGGCACCCCCACCACCAGCCGTGAACGCCGCTCCCCGAGCCAGCCGGGGGCCCGGGGCCCGCCCCGGCACCCTGACGTGAACAGCGCCACACCCCCGCACTCCCGACGCCCCGTAACCTGGTTCCCGTGGCTGAACCCGTCGTACGCATCCCCGAGGCGAAGGTCGCCCTGTCGACGGCCTCCGTATATCCGGAGCCGACGGCAACGGCCTTCGAGACCGCCGCACGCCTCGGTTACGACGGCGTGGAGGTCATGGTGTGGACCGATCCCGTCAGCCAGGACATCGAGGCGCTGCGCCGCCTCGCGGACTACCACCGCATGCCCGTCCTGGCCATCCACGCCCCCTGCCTGCTCGTCACCCAGCGGGTGTGGTCGACCGACCCCTGGACGAAGCTGAAGCGCGCGAAGTCCGCCGCTGAGCGCCTGGGGGCGGCCACCGTCGTCGTCCACCCGCCGTTCCGCTGGCAGCGCCAGTACGCGCGCGACTTCGTCGACGGCATATGGAGGATGGCGAACGAGACGGACATCCGGTTCGCCGTCGAGAACATGTACCCCTGGCGGTACCGCGACCGCGAGATGCTGGCCTACGCCCCCGACTGGGACGTCACCAACCACGACTACCGCCACTTCACCGTGGACCTCTCGCACACCGCGACCGCCCGCACCGACGCCCTGGACATGGTCGACCGCATGGGCGACCGCCTCGGGCACGTCCACCTCGCGGACGGCGCCGGATCCAACAAGGACGAGCACCTGGTGCCGGGCCGGGGCACGCAGCCCTGCGCCGAGCTGCTGGAGCGCCTGGCCACGACCGGTTTCGACGGCCATGTGGTCGTGGAGGTCAACACCCGCCGCGCGATGTCGAGCGCCGAGCGCGAGGCGGACCTCGCCGAGGCGCTGGCGTTCACCCGGCTGCACCTCGCCTCGTCGCGGGGCGCGCAGGACGTGGCCCGGTCATGACGGACACCGCGCCCCGCCGCCGCGGGCGCCCGCCCCGCGCGGGGGTGGACCAGGGCCCGGGGACCCGGGACCTGATCCTGGAGGCGGCCCGCCAGGAGTTCTCCGAACGCGGCTACGCCAAGGCGTCCGTGCGCGGCATCGCCAAGATCGCCGGGGTGGACTCCGCGCTGGTGCACCACTACTTCGGCACCAAGGACCAGGTCTTCGAGGCCGCGGTCGCCGGTGCCTTCGCGCCCGCGATCATCGGCGCCGACGCGCTGGCCGCGGGGCCCCTCGACGCGGTCGGCGAGCGGCTGACCAGGTTCGTCTTCGGCATCTGGGAGAACCCGGCTACCCGTGCCCCGCTGCTGGCGATCGTCCGCTCCGCGGTGAACCACGACGCGGCGGCCGCCGTGTTCCGCCGCCTCGTCGCCGCCCACCTGCTCAGCAGGATCGTGCGGCAGCTCGACCTCCCCGACGGGGAGCTGCGCGCCGAGCTCGCGGCGGCCCAGCTCGTCGGTGCCGCCATGCTGCGTTACGTGATCAAGGTCGAGCCGCTGGCGTCCGTACCCGTGGACGAGATCATCACGCGCGTCGCACCGGTGGTGCAGGGCCACCTGACGGGCTCCGGCGGCGCCGCGACCTGAACGCGGCCGGCCCCGGCTCCCGGCCCCAGCCCCCGGGCCCGTACCCGCTCGCGGAACGAGACCCCCATCCCGCATCACGGACGGCCTGTCCGAATCCTGGAGGGTCGGCGTAGGCTCGTCGGGGAGTCATCCCTGAGAAGGAGCGAGCGACGATGCCCGAGCTGAGGTCCCGCACTGTCACACACGGCCGCAATATGGCGGGCGCCCGCGCCCTTATGCGTGCCTCCGGTGTAGCGAGCGAGGACATCGGCAAGCCGATCGTCGCGGTCGCCAACTCGTTCACCGAGTTCGTGCCGGGCCACACCCACCTCCAGCCGGTCGGCCGGATCGTGAGCGAGGCCATCAAGGCGGCGGGCGCGGTGCCGCGCGAGTTCAACACCATCGCCGTCGACGACGGCATCGCCATGGGCCACGGCGGCATGCTCTACTCCCTGCCGTCCCGCGACCTGATCGCCGACTCGGTCGAGTACATGGTCGAGGCCCACTGCGCGGACGCCCTGATCTGCATCTCCAACTGCGACAAGATCACCCCGGGCATGCTGATGGCCGCCCTGCGGCTCAACATCCCCACGATCTTCGTCTCCGGCGGCCCGATGGAGGCCGGCCGCGCCACCCTCGTCGACGGCACGGTCCGCAAGCTGGACCTGATCAACGCGATGTCCGACGCCGTGAACGAGTCGGTCTCCGACGCGGACATGCTCCGCATCGAGGAGAACGCCTGCCCGACCTGCGGCTCCTGCTCCGGCATGTTCACCGCCAACTCGATGAACTGCCTCACCGAGGCCATCGGCCTCGCCCTGCCCGGCAACGGCTCGGTGCTCGCCACCCACACCGCCCGCCGCGCGCTCTACGAGCGCGCCGCGTCCACCGTCGTCGAGCTGACCCGGCGCTACTACGACGAGGACGACGCGTCCGTGCTGCCCCGGGCCGTCGCCACGCACGCCGCGTTCGAGAACGCCATGGCGCTCGACATCGCCATGGGCGGCTCCACCAACACGATCCTGCACCTGCTGGCCGCCGCACAGGAGGCCGGCGTCGCCTACGACCTCACCGACATCGACGCCGTCTCGCGCCGCGTGCCCTGCCTCGCCAAGGTCGCCCCGAACGTCGCCCCGCAGGGCACGTACTACATGGAGGACGTGCACCGCGCCGGCGGCATCCCCGCCATCCTCGGCGAGCTGTACCGCGGCGGCCTGCTCAACGAGGACGTGCACACGGTCCACTCGCCGTCCGTGAAGGCGTGGCTGGAGACCTGGGACGTGCGCGGCGGCTCGCCGTCCGAGGAGGCGGTGGAGCTGTGGCACGCCGCGCCGGGCTGCAAGCGCTCCGCGGAGGCCTTCTCGCAGTCGGAGCGCTGGGAGAGCCTGGACACCGACGCCGCCGCCGGCTGCATCCGCGACGTCGACCACGCCTACTCCAAGGACGGCGGCCTGGCCGTCCTCAGGGGGAACCTGGCGCTGGACGGCTGCGTGGTGAAGACCGCCGGCGTCGACGAGTCGATCTGGACGTTCGAGGGGCCCGCGGTGGTCTGCGAGTCGCAGGAGGAGGCCGTCGAGAAGATCCTCCGCAAGGAGATCACGGAGGGCGACGTCGTCGTCATCCGCTACGAGGGCCCCAAGGGCGGACCGGGCATGCAGGAGATGCTGTACCCGACCTCGTACCTCAAGGGCCGCGGCCTGGGCAAGGCGTGCGCGCTCATCACCGACGGCCGCTTCTCCGGCGGCACCTCCGGGCTGTCCATCGGCCACGTCTCCCCGGAGGCGGCGTCCGAGGGCACGATCGCGCTCGTCGAGGACGGCGACCGGATCCGCATCGACATCCCCGGGCGGGCGATCGACCTCCTCGTGGACGACGCCACCCTTCAGGCCCGGCGCACCGCGCGCGGCGGCGTCTACGCCCCCGCCGACCGCGACCGGCCCGTCTCGACCGCCCTGCGCGCGTACGCCGCGATGGCGACGAGCGCCGACAAGGGCGCCGTGCGCGACGTCTCCAAGCTGGGCTGACACCCCGGGGCGCCCCCACCGGGCGCCCCACTGACACCCCCTCAACTCTTCACGCCCCTCGCGGTGCAACTGTCACGCCGCGGGGGGCGTCTTTACGTATGGCTTTATTTGTGGCGAACAAGCCACCGAACAGGTCCAATGGGGAGCTACGGCACACCGGCGCCCATCAGGACGCCGTACACGCCCCGACGGGGCGCCGTTGATGGGGGAGGACCCATGGCTGAGAGCACTGTGACGCCCGAGACACCCGAGACCCTTGAGTCGCTGGAGCCGCTTGAGGACAGAACGCAGGAGGCCGAGCCGTCGGAGGCCACCGAGGCCGTGGCGCTCGCCTCGGCGACCACCGGCTACCCGGTGGTCGCGCAGGTGAACGTCCGCTCGGGCCCCGGCACGTCCTACCGCAAGGTGGGCACCGTCTCGGCTGGAAGCCTGGTCGCGATCAGCTGCCAGACGCCGGGTCAGAACATCGTGGGCCCGCTCGGCACCTCGAACATCTGGGACCGCATAGGCAGCGGGCGCTACGTGTCCGACACGTATGTCCGCACCGGAAGCGACGGGTTCGTGGCGCCCCGCTGCTGAGGCGGAACGCTGAGGAGCCTGAGGTTCCCGAGGTTCCCGAGGAGTCCGACAAGCCCGAGGAGCCCGAGGAGCCCGAGGAGCACGGAGTTGGACCGGCGGCGGGTGGCGCGGCGCGCCCCCGTCGCCGGCGCTTGTGGCGTGAGCCCCAGCGCGTGAGCGCGGGTGTCGGGCCGGGCGAGGCGTTCCACTCCCGGCCTCGGCAACGCCGAAGCCCCTACGGCGCCTCCGGCGGTCGCGCCGTGGCGAAGCCGAAGACGGTGTTGTCGCCCGCCGTGACGACCATGACGCCGCCGGCCACCGCCACCCGCGGCGAGGCGGCCAACTCCGAGTTGACGGTGTCGGAGCGCGGCACGGTGGTCCACAACCGCCGCCCGTCGCGCGCGTGGAGCGCCTGCACCCTTCCGGTGGGCGAGCTGAAGTACAGCACGCCGTGTGCCAGCACCGGCCCCGAGGCGGACTCCAGGCTCGTCTGCGCCGCCCACTTCTGGCGTCCCGTCACCGGATCGATCGCCCTGACGAGCCCCGCGGCGCCCGTGAGGTAGAGCGTCCCGCCGGCCATTCCCGGGGTCACGCCCGCGGCGCCTTGCAGGGGGGCCTCGGCGACCTTGCCGGTGTCCGGGTCGACCCGGAGCACGTCGGTGTAGCCGGTGACGCCGCCGTTCGCCATGTGCCTGCGCAGTAGCACCAGCGAACCGTCGGCCTCGCCCGCCGGCCACACGGGTCCGTCGACGGCGACCGGGTCGCCCAGCGCGCCGGTGGCGGGGTCGACCGTACGGAAGGCGGGGTGCTTGACCTCGACCCCCGCGACCTCGGCGCGCGGTGCGCACATCGCGTAGAGGCGTGTTCCGGCGGTCAGCGGGATGCACTGCTGGCCGGCGGGGAACGGCGTTGCCCAGCTCCGCCCGCCGGACCGTGCCTCGCGTGCCTCGATCCGGGTGGACGCGTTGTCGGCGTAGACGACCCGGGAGCCGGACACCACAGCGTCCTGTTGGTGGCCAGTGAACGTCGCCGAGTTCGACGCGGGGCGCACCGACCACGTCTCCTCGCCGTCGGCCGCGGAGAGCCCGACGATCTCTTCCTGGCCGCCGGACGTGATGCGGTACCCGATCATCGTGTCGTCGGCGAAGCCCGCCATGTACACGCCCTGAGCGGGTACGCCCGGGCTGGGCCGCTTCCACACCTGGCTGCCGTCGGACGTCCTGAGCCGGACGCCGAGCACCCCGCCCCCGCCGCAGTAGACCGAGTCGCCGTGCGCGACGCAGCGCAGCTCGTCCGAGATCCCCTGGCCGCCGGCGACCGTCTCGTGCCAGGGCTTGAAGCCCGCGGGCGGCTGCACCTGGGCCACGGTGACGGAGCCGCGCCCCTTCCCGTCCGCCATGCCGCCCCGGGGCCGGTCGGCGCCGCCGCCGCTCAGCAGGGCCACTCCGGTGCTGATCGCGGCCACCGCGGCGGCGACGGCGACCACCGTCCGCCAGCGGCTGCGCAGGCCGCGCGCCGAGAACGGGCCGGGGGCCGCGGAGTGCCCCGCGGCAGCGCCCGCCGGGGTCGCGGTGGTCGCGGGGCCCTGCGGGGCGGGCACGGTGCCGGGGCGGGAGCCGGGCGCGGGCCGCCGGGCGCCGCCGGGTGCGGGACCGGGCTCCCCGGCCGGGGACAGGCGCCGGGGCGGGAGGTGGACGGGAGCGGGGGCACCCCGGCGCGGGTGGGTGTCGTGGGTCGCCGGCTCAGCGGCGGGTGACCGCATGACCGTGTCGTCACCGGAGAACGCCACGCGCTCGTCAAGGGACGCTCCTCGACCGTCGAAGGGCGCGCCTCCGTCGAAGGGCGCACCTCTCTCGTCGGCGAGGAACTCGACACCGTGGTCGGCCGCGAGGGACTCGGCGAACCGCTGGGCGACCGTCGGCATGCCCTCGGTGTCGTCCCCGCGGTCCCCGCCGTCCCCGCGCCCGGCGCGCGCCCTGCGCAACCGCTCCCGGGTCTGCGGGGAGAGCAGCCGGGTGTCGGGGTCGGCGTCACGTGCCGCCGCGGCGGCCGCGGCGGCGGGCGAGACGGTCAGCTCCTCGGGCAGGGCCCGCAGCTGCGTCAGCAACTCGTCCGCGTTCGGCCGCCTGGCGGGGTCCTTGGCCAGACAGGCCTCGACGGCCGCACGCAGCGGCGCGGGCACCTGGGCCAGCACCGGCGCCTCGTGGACGACCTGGTAGGCCGTCATATAGGGGCTGTCGGAGTCGAAGGGCCCCTGGCCGGTCGCCGCGTAGACGAGCAGGGTGGCCAGGGAGAACACGTCCGACTCGGGCCCCACCTCGCGCGGCGCCTGCAACTGCTCCGGCGACATGAACGGCGGCGTCCCGATGACCCGGCCGGTCATGGTGAGCGTCTGGTGGTCGGTGGCGCGCGAGATCCCGAAGTCGATCACGCGGGGGCCCTCGGGGGAGAGCACGACGTTCGACGGCTTGAGGTCGCGGTGCACCACGCCCGCGCGGTGGATGTCGCGCAGCGCCTCCACCAGCCCGATGGCGAGCGTGCGCAGCGCCGCGCCGCCGAGCGCGCCGTCCTCCGTGATCCGCTGGGCGAGCGTCGGTCCCTGGATGTAGGTGGTGGCCATCCACGGATGGGGGCCGTCCGGATCGGCGTCCACGACGGCCGCCGTGAAGGCGCCGCTGACCCGCCGGGCCGCGGCGACCTCCTGCCGGAACCGGATCCGGAACTCGTCGTCGTCCAGGTACTGCTGGTGGATCAGCTTGATCGCGACGGGCCGGCCGGACGGCGTGTGCGCCAGGAAGACCGTTCCCATGCCGCCGGAACCGAGACGTTCCCGGATCGCGTATCCGCCGATCGTCTCGGGATCTCCCGCACGGAGCTGCACTCTGGTCGACCTCCCCCGACATTCCGCCCCTCGTGCCCCTGAACAAACTAGCGGTTCGACCGCCAGTTCCCACGCCACCGCACCGCACGCCACGCCCCGGCGCTCAAGACATACCGGCACCCTGGCACGCTCCGTACGCCGACGAGGACGCACCGTCAGAAATGAAGAGCGGCCCTCACGAGCGGTACGGCGCACGACGCACTCAGCCACAGCGGGACGGGCCCGACACGGTTCCACGAGCCCGAGGGGTCCCACCGTCGCCGAGACGGATACTCGACAGGTGAGCAACCAACCCGCCCCCGGCCACTCCCACACCTCCGCGCCACCCCACACCCCCCCCAGCCGCCCCGCACCCCAGCCCACGGCACACTCCCGGCACTTCCGTGACTCCCGGCACCCCCGACGCTCCTGACACCCCCGCACCCCAGCCCCTCCGGTTCTTCGGCACCACCTGGCTCACTCGCGACCGCACCTACGCGATCCGGCGCACAGCCGTCGCGGCAACCGCCCTCCTCGCTGCCGCCGCCGGCGCCCTGGTCCTCGTCCTCGCCTGCCAGGGACTGGCCGCCGCGGAAGGCGGCCTGGTGAACGTCCTGCTGGTGGCGGTGACAGCCGTCTGCAGCGCGACCGCATTTCGCCGCACCTGGTCCGGTTTCGCCGTAGGCCCGGACACCTCCGCCCAAGGCCCGCGGCAAGGCCCGCAGCAGGATCCGCAGCAGAGTGCGCCGCAAGGCTCGCAGCGCGGCTTCATGGCCATAGGGTTCCTCGGCGTCCTGCTCGCGTACGCCGTCCGCTGCGCCGTCGAGGCCCCGGGCGAACGCCTGCACCGCGCGGAGTACGAGCGCGCCCGCGCGGAGCACGCCCGCCGCACGGCCCGCCGTACCGGCAACCCGGCCACCCGCACGAAGAAGAGGAAGAAGTAGCGCAGCATGACCGGTTCGTCCCGTGCCGCCCGTGCCGCCCGTGCCGCCCGCGAGGCCAGTGCCGTCCACGCCGCCCGCGCGCAGTCCTTCAACGCGGTCGCCGCCCAGTACGCCGGCTACCGGCCCTCCTACCCGCCGGCCCTCCTCGACGCGATCGAGGAACAGGCGGGCCGGCCGCTCGCCGGAGCCCGGGTGGTCGACGTCGGCGCGGGCACCGGGATCTCCACGGCCCTGCTCGCCGCCCGCGGCGCCCGGGTGATCGCCGTGGAACCGGGCGCGGGCATGGCCGCCGAGTTGCACCGGGCGCTGCCCGGCGTACCGCTGGTACGCGGCGACGGCAACGCCCTTCCGCTGGCCGGCGCCTCGGCCGACCTCGTCACGTACGCCCAGTCCTGGCACTGGACCGACCCCGCGCGCTCCCTACCGGAGGCCATGCGCGTGCTGCGCCCCGGTGGCACCCTCGCCCTCTGGTGGAACGTTCCGGACCACGCCATCGCATGGCAGGCCGACCAGCGCGCGAGGATCGAGGAGCGGTTCGGATCGGGAACGGGCGCCCACGGCACCGCGGGAAGGGTGCGCGACTCCGGCGCGGACCTGGACTTCGCCCACCGCCAGGTGCGCTGGAGCCGCCGGCTGCCGCTCGACGACCACCTCGCCGGCCTCGGCAGCCACTCGATCTTCCTGGTGCACGACCGGGCGGCCGTGGACGACTTCTTCGCAGGCGAACGTGAGCGCCTGAACGAGCTGTTCCCCGCCGGAACGGTCGAGGAGACGTACGTCGTCGACCTCCTCACGGCGTCCCGCCCGCCAAGCTGACCCCGGAGCCCGCAAGCCCGGAGCCCGCAAGCCCGGAGCCCGCAAGCCCGGAGCCCGCAAGCCCGCAAGCCCGGAGCCCGCAAGCCCGGAGCCGCAGCCCGCGCGCGCAGCCGCCTCCCCAAGCAGCTCGCGCGCCACGCACCTCCGCCCCAAGCCCAGCCCTGCCGCGGACTCCCGCCCGGCAGGGCTCCTTCGCGTGCCCCGCCGCCGGCCGGTAAGCCCAGCGCCCCCGCCCCGCACGTCTCGGCCCTCCCTCCTCCGCACGCCCCGAAGCTTCTTGACGCCACGCCGCCCCGTCGCCATTATTCATCGCATGATGAATTACTCGCCGGCCTCCGCACCTCGGGGCTCCGCACCCCCGGACTCCACACCGCCGGGCTCGACACCGCCGGGTTCCACCGCGCCCCCGAGCGCCGCAGGTTCCACGGACGCCCGCGTCACGTCCCCGGCCGTGCGCGGAGCGGGCCTCAGCGTCGTGCGCGGGGGCCGCACCGTCCTGCGGGGCCTCGACTTCGCCGTGCCGCGCGGCCGGATCACGGGGCTGCTCGGCCCCTCGGGGTGCGGCAAATCGACGCTGATGCGGGCGATCGTGGGCACGCAGGGCCGCGTCACCGGCACCCTCGACGTGCTCGGCCGCCCCGCGGGCAGCGCCGCTCTCCGTTCGCGGGTCGGCTACGTCACCCAGGCCCCGTCCGTCTACACCGACCTGACGGTGCGCCAGAACCTGGAGTACTTCGCGGCGGTCCTCGCCCCCGGCCGCGCCGCCGCGGCCCGGCGCCGGGCGGACGTCACCCGTGCCATCTCCGACGTCGCCCTGACCTCGCACGCCGGCGCCCTCGCCGGCAACCTCTCCGGCGGTCAGCTCAGCCGCGTCTCCCTCGCCGTCGCCCTGCTCGGCGCCCCCGAACTCCTCGTCCTGGACGAGCCCACCGTCGGCCTGGACCCCGTTCTCCGCCGTGACCTGTGGGACATCTTCCACGGCCTGGCCGCCGAGCGCGGCACCACGCTGCTGGTCTCCTCGCACGTCATGGACGAGGCCGAGCGCTGCCACCGGCTCCTGCTGATGCGCGACGGCGTGTTCCTCACCGGGGACGGCGCGGGGGCGCAGGCCGGCGGCGACACCCCGGACGCCCTGCGCGCCCGGACCGGTACGGACACCGTCGAGGACGCCTTCCTCCGCCTGGTCGACGAAGCCGCAGGCAAGGACGCCGCCGAGCCCGCCGGACGGGCCGCGGAACAGACCACGGATCACCCCACGGAACGACCCACGGATCCCCCCACGGAACAACCCACCGACCGGACCACCGGCCGACCCGCCGATCACAGCACCGACCAGCCCACCGACCAACTCGCCGATCACAGCACCGACCAGCCAGCCGCCCCCACCGCCCAGGCTGACCCCCGCCCCGGCAAGGAGCCCCGCCCATGACCGCCGCCCCCGCCGCCGCGGCCCCCGGCACCACGGACCCCGCGCCGCCCGGCCCCGGCCCCGCGCTCTCGTTCACCCGCACCGTCGCCACCGCCGCCCGCGTGCTGCGCCAGCTCCGCCACGACCCGCGGTCCATCGCGCTGATGATCCTGGTGCCGTGCGTGATGCTCTTCCTGCTCCGCTACGTCTTCGACGGCAACGAGCGCACGTTCGACTCCATCGGCGCCTCGCTGCTCGGGATCTTCCCGCTGATCACCATGTTCCTGGTGACGTCCATCGCGACCCTGCGCGAGCGGACCTCGGGCACCCTGGAGCGCCTGCTCGCCATGCCCCTCGGCAAGGCCGACCTGATCGGGGGCTACGCCCTCGCCTTCGGCGCCCTCGCCGTACTGCAGTCCGCCCTCGCCACGGCGCTCGCGCTGTGGGGTCTGGGACTCGACGTCACCGGGTCCCCGTGGCTGCTGCTGCTCATCGCCCTGCTCGACGCCCTCCTCGGCACCGCGCTCGGCCTCTTCGTGTCCGCGTTCGCATCCTCCGAGTACCAGGCGGTCCAGTTCATGCCCGCGGTGATCTTTCCCCAGATCCTCCTCTGCGGCCTCTTCGCGCCGCGCCCCAGCATGCATCCGGCCCTCGAAGCCGTCTCCGACGTGCTGCCCATGTCGTACGCGGTGGACGGCATGAACCAGGTCCTCCAGCACACCGACGTCACCGGCGACTTCGTCCGCGACTGCCTGGTCGTCGCCGGCTGCGCCCTCCTCGTCCTCGGCCTGGGCGCCGCCACCCTCCGCCGCCGCACGCCCTGACCCGCACAGGCGCGCCGGTCCGGGCACCCGGCCCGCGCCCCCGCGACGGTGCGCACCTCCGTCCGCCGGTCGCCATGCCGTCCCGACCGGCGGACAGGCGCGTCCCGCGGACCCCGCCCGGTGCGAGGATGGGAGGCGGACGACGCACCCGAAGGACAAGGCTCATGACCAAGAAAGTCGCGGTGCTCGGCACCGGAAAGATCGGCGAGGCCCTGCTCAGCGGAATGATCCGGGCCGGCCGCGCGCCCGCCGACCTGCTGGTCACGGCCCGCCGTGCCGAGCGTGCCGAGGAACTCCGCACCCGCTACGGCGTCGCGGCCGTCAGCAACCCCGAGGCCGCCAAGTCCGCCGACACGCTGATCCTCACGGTCAAGCCGCAGGACATGGGTGCCCTGCTGGACGAGCTCGCCCCGCACACCCCCGCCGGCCGCCTGATCATCACCGGCGCCGCCGGCATCACCACCTCCTTCGTCGAGCAGCGCCTCGCCGAGGGCACGCCCGTCGTGCGGGTCATGACGAACACGCCCGCCCTCGTCGACGAGGCCATGTCGGTGATCTCCGCGGGCAGCCACGCCACCGACGACGACCTCGGCCACGCCGAGGAGGTCTTCGGCGCCGTCGGCAAGACGCTGCGGGTCCCCGAGGCACAGCAGGACGCCACGACCGCGCTCTCCGGCTCGGGCCCCGCGTACTTCTACTACCTCGTCGAGGCCATGACCGACGCCGGCATCCTGCTCGGCCTGCCCCGCGACAAGGCCCACGACCTCATCGTCCAGGCCGCGATCGGCGCCGCCGTGATGCTCCGCGACAGCGGCGAACACCCGGTGAAGCTCAGGGAGAACGTGACCTCCCCGGCCGGCACCACCATCAACGCCATCCGCGAGCTGGAGAACCACGGCGTGCGCGCCGCCCTCATCGCCGCCCTGGAGGCTGCCCGCGACCGAAGCCGCGCCCTGGCCTCCGGCACGGGCTGACGGGTCCGGGCCTCCGGAACGGCCAACGCGCCTGGGCCCCCGGTGCCGCCTGGGCCCTGGTACCGCCTGGGCCCTGGTACCGCCTGGGCCCTGGTACCGCCTGGGCCCTGGTACCGCCTGGGCCCCCAGCACCGGCCTGGGTCACCCGGCCGGCAGGACAGCCCGTGCGCGTCCAGCACCTCCGCCGCCCGCACCACCCGCGCGAACCCGCCGCCGTGCAGCGACACGGCCGTCGCCTCCGCCAGCTCCTGCGCGCGGCGCCGCCAGCCGAACGGCCCCTCCTCGTCGAAGGTGTAGGTGGCGTCCAGCGGGAGCAGCACGTCGTACCCGAGGTTCCCGGCCATCCGGGTGGTCGTCTCCACGCACATGTTGGTCTGGATCCCGGCCACCACGAGCTGGGTGATTCCCGCGTCCGCACACCAGGCGTGCAGGTCGGGGGTGCCGTAGAAGGCGGAGTTCACCGGGGTTCTCGGAGTGTGCCCTGGTCTTCAGGGCGGGGAGGAATCTGGTTTCCCGCGGAGTGGGGCAGGAGAAGGCGGATCGCCGTAAGCGACTCGGCGTCCGTCTGGGGAGTGGTGAGGGCGGCAGCGAGGAAGTGGAGGGTCCGGGGGTTGAGGGACCGCAGGTCCGTAGCAGCCTGAGTGGTCACCTGTTCGTGTAGGTCTGCCAGAATCCGGAGTGAGAAGCGCGGCATGACGCTACGTTGATGCTATGACGACGCTAAGTGAAGCCGGTCGGATCGGGTACGCCCGGTACACGTACCGGCTTCGCGTGTCGTCGACCGCCCGGAGGACACTGCTGGCGGAATGGGACCGGTGCCGCTGGATCTGGAACGAGTGCGTCGCCAAGTCCAAGGCTCTTGACCTGCCCAACAAGGCCACGGGCGAACAGCGGACCTGTGGCCCGGCGCAGCTCGACAAGATGCTGACCGAGGCGCGCAGGCATACGCCATGGCTGCGCGAGGGCAGCTCGGTTCCTCAGCAGCAACTGATCCGGGACTTCGGCAAGAGTCGTGCCAAGGCGCGCAAGGACATCCGCGAACGCCTCCCGCAGCAGAGCCGGGCTGGTATGCCGAAGTGGAAGAAGAAGCGTGAGGCGGTGCCGACGCTGAACTACACCCGGCGCTCATTCCGGCTGAAGGACGATCGCCTGCACCTGGCGGGCGGGATCGTGCTGACGGTGGTGTGGTCGCGGGAGTTGCCCGCCGAGCCCTCCTCAGTGCGCGTGTACCAGGACAGCGTTGGACACTGGCATTGCTCGTTCGTGGTCCCCACCCAGGCGCAGCCTTTGCCGCGGACCGGACGGGTGCTCGGCGTGGACTGGGGCGTGAAGCAGACCGCGACCACCACTTCCGATGCATATGATCTCCCGCACGCTCAGCACGGCCGTAAGGCGCAGGCCAGGCTGACGCGATACGACCGGATGATGGCCCGCCGCAAACCGAACAAGGGGCAGGCTGCCTCGAAGGGTTACCGCGAGGCGAAGAGGTGGCGGGCGAAAACCTACGCGAAGATCGCCCGGCAGCGGCAGGACACCGGCCGCAAGTGGGCGAAGAACGTCGTGAGGGACCACGACGTCATCGCCGTGGAGGACTTCCGCCCGAAGTCCCTCGCCAAGTCCTCGATGGCCCGCAAGGCGGCGGACGCCGCGATCGGCGCCACCAAGAAGGCGCTGATGGAGATGGGCCGCAAGCACGGGCGTGACATCCGTCTTGTGCATCCTGCGCACACCACCATGGACTGTGCATCGTGCGGAGCGAGAACCAAGCACGCGCTGCCGCTGTCCGAGCGCACCTACACCTGCACCGCCTGCGGAGCCGTCGCCCCCAGAGACAAGAACTCCGCCCGCGTGATGCTCGTCCGGGCAGGTCTGAACCCGGCTGGTGTCGAGGGCGTAAGACCTTCCCGGAGCGCCGCTCCCAGGGGCAGCCTGAGCCAGGAATCCCCACCCACCTCCGAAGGAAGGAACCCCCTCCCTTCAAAGAGGGGAGCAGTCAACATGCGCCAGCACTTCGCCTCTCAACCCGGCGGCAGCAGCCCGATCGCCCGGTGAGCGGCGTCCACCCGCGGTCTCGCGACCGCCCTGGCCCGCTCCGCACCCGAACGCAGCACCTCGTCCACGTACTCCGTATCGGCCGCCAGTTCCCGGTGCCGCTCCCGCAAGGGCCTCAGCAGCTCCACCACGGCATCGGCGGCGTCCTTCTTCAACGCCCCGTACGACTCGTAGGCACCGCTCAGCTCCTCGGGATCCCCACCCTCACAGGCCGCGAGGATCTCCAGCAGATTCGAGACGCCCGGCTTGCCCGCACGGTCGTACACGATCTCCCGCCCACTGTCGGTCACGGACCGGAGGATCTTCCTGCGCACCACCTCCGGCTCGTCCAGCAGGTAGACGATTCCGGTGCCGGACTCGTGCGACTTGCCCATCTTCGACGTGGGGTCCTGAAGGTCCATGACCCGCGCGGCCACGCCGGGGACCGTCGCACGCGGTACGACGAACGTGCGGCCGTACCGCTGGTTGAACCGCACCGCCAGGTCCCGGCTCAGCTCGACGTGCTGCGCCTGGTCGTCCCCGACCGGCACCTCCTCGGTGCCGTACGCCAGGATGTCCGCGGCCATCAGCGCCGGATACGTCAGCAGGGACAGCCGCACGCTGCCGCCTTTGGCCTGCTCCCGCGCTGACTTCTCCCTGTACTGGATCATGCGGCGCATCTCGCCGTCCGTGGCGACGCACTCCAGCAGGTAGGACAGCCGCGCGTGCTCGTCCACGTGGCTCTGCACGAAGAGCGTGCACCGCTCAGGGTCGAGCCCCGCGGCCAGCAGCAGCGTCGCCGCCTGGCGCGTCAGCCGCCGTACCCGCGCCGGATCGTGCGCCACCGTCAGGGCATGCAAGTCGACGATGCAGAACAACGCCTCCGCCCGGTGCTGGTCGACCTCGGCCCAGCGCCGCATGGCCCCCAGATAGTTGCCCAGGGTCAGGTGCCCGCTGGGTTTGACCCCGCTGAAGATCCGCGCCATCTCTCGCCCTCCGCCTTCCGTAGAGGACCGCCGCGGCCCGCCGGCCGGGGTTCGGATCTCCGGTGCGGAGACGAAAGAGCGGCCGCCGAGGCGGCGGCCGCTGGTGCATACGTCACTCCGGCCGCCGTCAGGCGGCCCACCACTGGGTGCACGTATGCGTCGTCATGACTCCGGAGACTACGCCACCGGCCGGCTGTCCGCGCAGGTCCCGGGTGCCCGGGAAACCAAGTTGACACGCCCGGGACCGCTCCGTACTGTTTTCCGGGTTGTCCGATGTGAGCGCCGGTCCCGGCCGGTCCCCGGACACCATTTCGCAACAGCCCACCAGGAGTTCGGCGAGATCCTCGTCGGGTCTTGGCTATGCGCTTCTGCGAATGAGGAATCGCCGTTCGGAAGAACGCGCCGCCCGATTACGTCGGACGGACGAGGTTCCGCTAAAGTCTCACATCGTTCGCCCCACTCCGAGCGGGACGGACAGCCCGGTGACAGGGCGTCAGACGACCGAGAGGCAGTCTGATAGAGTCACAAACACACCGAAGGGAAACGCCCGGAGGAAAGCCGCGAAGCAGGTTTTCGTGGTGAGTACGAAGGAAGTGTCCGTTCCTTGAGAACTCAACAGCGTGCTAAAAGTCAACGCCAGATATGTTGATACCCCGTCTACCCGAAGATGCTTGCACTGGGTCTTTGTGGTGACGTGGTTCCTTTGAAGTAACAAGAACACAGCGAGGACGCTGTGTGCGGGAAGTTGTATTCCGCTTCCTGCACCGCTCTCGTGATGTGTGAATCCCGCACCGTGTGTGTGGGTGAGACATTCACGGAGAGTTTGATCCTGGCTCAGGACGAACGCTGGCGGCGTGCTTAACACATGCAAGTCGAACGATGATCCGGCTTCGGTCGGGGATTAGTGGCGAACGGGTGAGTAACACGTGGGCAATCTGCCCTTCACTCTGGGACAAGCCCTGGAAACGGGGTCTAATACCGGATAGGACACTGGGAGGCATCTTCTGGTGTGGAAAGCTCCGGCGGTGAAGGATGGGCCCGCGGCCTATCAGCTTGTTGGTGGGGTGATGGCCTACCAAGGCGACGACGGGTAGCCGGCCTGAGAGGGCGACCGGCCACACTGGGACTGAGACACGGCCCAGACTCCTACGGGAGGCAGCAGTGGGGAATATTGCACAATGGGCGCAAGCCTGATGCAGCGACGCCGCGTGGGGGATGACGGCCTTCGGGTTGTAAACCTCTTTCAGCAGGGAAGAAGCCTTAGGGTGACGGTACTTGCAGAAGAAGCGCCGGCTAACTACGTGCCAGCAGCCGCGGTAATACGTAGGGCGCAAGCGTTGTCCGGAATTATTGGGCGTAAAGAGCTCGTAGGCGGCGTGTCGCGTCGGTTGTGAAAGCCCGGGGCTTAACTCCGGGTCTGCAGTCGATACGGGCATGCTTGAGTTCGGTAGGGGAGATCGGAATTCCTGGTGTAGCGGTGAAATGCGCAGATATCAGGAGGAACACCGGTGGCGAAGGCGGATCTCTGGGCCGATACTGACGCTGAGGAGCGAAAGCGTGGGGAGCGAACAGGATTAGATACCCTGGTAGTCCACGCCGTAAACGGTGGGCACTAGGTGTGGGCGACATTCCACGTCGTCCGTGCCGCAGCTAACGCATTAAGTGCCCCGCCTGGGGAGTACGGCCGCAAGGCTAAAACTCAAAGGAATTGACGGGGGCCCGCACAAGCGGCGGAGCATGTGGCTTAATTCGACGCAACGCGAAGAACCTTACCAAGGCTTGACATACGCCGGAAAACCGTGGAGACACGGTCCCCCTTGTGGTCGGTGTACAGGTGGTGCATGGCTGTCGTCAGCTCGTGTCGTGAGATGTTGGGTTAAGTCCCGCAACGAGCGCAACCCTTGTCCCGTGTTGCCAGCAGGCCCTTGTGGTGCTGGGGACTCACGGGAGACCGCCGGGGTCAACTCGGAGGAAGGTGGGGACGACGTCAAGTCATCATGCCCCTTATGTCTTGGGCTGCACACGTGCTACAATGGCCGGTACAATGAGTTGCGATGCCGTGAGGTGGAGCGAATCTCAAAAAGCCGGTCTCAGTTCGGATTGGGGTCTGCAACTCGACCCCATGAAGTCGGAGTCGCTAGTAATCGCAGATCAGCATTGCTGCGGTGAATACGTTCCCGGGCCTTGTACACACCGCCCGTCACGTCACGAAAGTCGGTAACACCCGAAGCCGGTGGCCCAACCCCTTGTGGGAGGGAGTCGTCGAAGGTGGGACTGGCGATTGGGACGAAGTCGTAACAAGGTAGCCGTACCGGAAGGTGCGGCTGGATCACCTCCTTTCTAAGGAGCACTCCACGTCGGCTTAGACCGACGCAGAGGCCAGTACATCGGCGATTGTTCGATGCTGGTTCGCTCATGGGTGGAACGTTGACTATTCGGCATCTTGAGTCGGCTCGGGCCGCTAGTACTGCTTCCTTGTGAGGCGTGGAACGTGGACTACGAGGGCTTGAGGTGTTGAGCACGCTGTTGGGTGTCTGAGGGCACGGCCACGTGGTGGTTGTGTTTTCGGTTGCCGGCCCCGGTGAACTCAGGCTGTTGCTTGGGGTGGTGGGTGGTTGGTCGTTGTTTGAGAACTGCACAGTGAACGCGAGCATCTGTGGCCAAGTTTTTAAGGGCGCACGGTGGATGCCTTGGCACCAGGAACCGATGAAGGACGTGGGAGGCCGCGATAGGCCCCGGGGAGCTGTCAACCGAGCTTTGATCCGGGGGTGTCCGAATGGGGTAACCCGGCAGTCGTTATGGGCTGTCACCCGCTGCTGAACTCATAGGCAGTGTGGAGGGAACGCGGGGAAGTGAAACATCTCAGTACCCGCAGGAAGAGAAAACAACCGTGATTCCGGGAGTAGTGGCGAGCGAAACTGGATGAGGCTAAACCTTGGGCGTGTGAGACCCGGCAGGGGTTGCGTCTTGGGGGTTGTGGGAGCTTTCTTTCATGATCTGCCGGTCGTGAGGCAAGTTAGAAATCGTGGATGTAGGCGAAGGGCATGCGAAAGGCCCGGCGTAGAGGGTAAGACCCCCGTAGCTGAAATGTCTGCGACTTGTTTGAGAGTTTCCCGAGTAGCATGGGGCCCGAGAAATCCTGTGTGAATCTGGCGGGACCACCCGCTAAGCCTAAATATTCCCTGGTGACCGATAGCGGATAGTACCGTGAGGGAATGGTGAAAAGTACCCCGGGAGGGGAGTGAAATAGTACCTGAAACCGTGTGCCTACAAGCCGTGGGAGCGTCGCATGCCAACTTTGTTGGTGTGTCGTGACTGCGTGCCTTTTGAAGAATGAGCCTGCGAGTTTGCGGCATGTTGCGAGGTTAACCTGTTGTGGGGGAGCCGTAGCGAAAGCGAGTCCGAAGAGGGCGTTGAGTAGCGTGTTCAAGACCCGAAGCGGAGTGATCTAGCCATGGGCAGGTTGAAGCGGCTGTAAGAGGTCGTGGAGGACCGAACCCACCAGGGTTGAAAACCTGGGGGATGACCTGTGGTTAGGGGTGAAAGGCCAATCAAACTCCGTGATAGCTGGTTCTCCCCGAAATGCATTTAGGTGCAGCGTCGTGTGTTTCTTGCCGGAGGTAGAGCACTGGATAGGCGATGGGCCTTACCGGGTTACTGACCTTAGCCAAACTCCGAATGCCGGTAAGTGAGAGCGCGGCAGTGAGACTGTGGGGGATAAGCTCCATGGTCGAGAGGGAAACAGCCCAGAGCATCGACTAAGGCCCCTAAGCGTGTGCTAAGTGGGAAAGGATGTGGAGTCGCAGAGACAACCAGGAGGTTGGCTTAGAAGCAGCCATCCTTGAAAGAGTGCGTAATAGCTCACTGGTCTAGTGATTCCGCGCCGATAATGTAGCGGGGCTCAAGCATACCGCCGAAGTCGTGTCATTGCAGCATGAGCCTTAACGGGTGTTGTGATGGGTAGGGGAGCGTCGTGTGCCGGGTGAAGCAGCGCCGGAAGGTAGTTGTGGATGGTTCACGAGTGAGAATGCAGGCATGAGTAGCGATTCACACGTGGGAAACGTGTGCGCCGATTGACTAAGGGTTCCTGGGTCAAGCTGATCTGCCCAGGGTAAGTCGGGACCTAAGGCGAGGCCGACAGGCGTAGTCGATGGATAACCGGTTGATATTCCGGTACCCGCTGTGAAGCGTCAAACATCGAGCATCGTGATGCTAAGGCCGTGAAGCCGTTCCCTGCCGGTTTACCGTCGGGGAAAGTGGTGGAGCCGCCGGTCCAAGCGGTTAGTAGGTGAGTGATGGGGTGACGCAGGAAGGTAGTCCATCCCGGGCGGTGGTTGTCCCGGGGTAAGGGTGTAGCCCGTCAGGTAGGTAAATCCGCCTGGCTTGTGGGTGAGGCCTGATGCCGAGCCGATTGTGGTGAAGTGGATGATCCTATGCTGTCGAGAAAAGCCTCTAGCGAGTTTTGTGGCGGCCCGTACCCTAAACCGACTCAGGTGGTCTGGTAGAGAATACTGAGGCGTTCGGGTGAACTATGGTTAAGGAACTCGGCAAAATGCCCCCGTAACTTCGGGAGAAGGGGGGCCGTTCCTGGTGATGGGATTTACTCCTTGAGCTGGGGGTGGCCGCAGAGACCAGCGAGAAGCGACTGTTTACTAAAAACACAGGTCCGTGCGAAGCCGTAAGGCGATGTATACGGACTGACGCCTGCCCGGTGCTGGAACGTTAAGGGGACCGGTTAGCTCACTTTCGGGTGGGCGAGGCTGAGAACTTAAGCGCCAGTAAACGGCGGTGGTAACTATAACCATCCTAAGGTAGCGAAATTCCTTGTCGGGTAAGTTCCGACCTGCACGAATGGCGTAACGACTTCTTGACTGTCTCAACCATAGGCCCGGTGAAATTGCAGTACGAGTAAAGATGCTCGTTTCGCGCAGCAGGACGGAAAGACCCCGGGACCTTTACTATAGTTTGATATTGGTGTTCGGTTCGGCTTGTGTAGGATAGGTGGGAGACTGTGATGCGGGCACGCCAGTGTTCGTGGAGTCGTTGTTGAAATACCACTCTGGTCGTGCTGGATGTCTAACCTGGGTCCGTGATCCGGATCAGGGACAGTGTCTGATGGGTAGTTTAACTGGGGCGGTTGCCTCCTAAAGGGTAACGGAGGCGCCCAAAGGTTCCCTCAGCCTGGTTGGTAATCAGGTGTTGAGTGTAAGTGCACAAGGGAGCTTGACTGTGAGACTGACGGGTCGAGCAGGGACGAAAGTCGGGACTAGTGATCCGGCGGTGGCTTGTGGAAGCGCCGTCGCTCAACGGATAAAAGGTACCCCGGGGATAACAGGCTGATCTTCCCCAAGAGTCCATATCGACGGGATGGTTTGGCACCTCGATGTCGGCTCGTCGCATCCTGGGGCTGGAGTCGGTCCCAAGGGTTGGGCTGTTCGCCCATTAAAGCGGTACGCGAGCTGGGTTTAGAACGTCGTGAGACAGTTCGGTCCCTATCCGCTGTGCGCGTAGGAGTCTTGAGAAGGGCTGTCCCTAGTACGAGAGGACCGGGACGGACGAACCTCTGGTGTGCCAGTTGTTCTGCCAAGGGCATGGCTGGTTGGCTACGTTCGGGAGGGATAACCGCTGAAAGCATCTAAGCGGGAAGCCTGCTTCGAGATGAGGGCTCCCACCCACTTGATGGGGTAAGGCTCCCAGTAGACGACTGGGTTGATAGGCCAGGTCTGGAAGCCCTGTGAGGGGTGGAGGTGACTGGTACTAATAGGCCGAGGGCTTGTCCTCAGGTGCTCGCGTTCACTGTGTTGGTTCTGAAACCACGAACAACCACACACATGCTTCTGCCCGTATGGGGTGGGGGGTGTGGTGGTTGGTGGTGTGTGTTTCGGTGGTTATAGCGTGAGGGAAACGCCCGGTTACATTCCGAACCCGGAAGCTAAGCCTTTCAGCGCCGATGGTACTGCAGGGGGGACCCTGTGGGAGAGTAGGACGCCGCCGAACTCCTTGTTGGAGAGCCCTGGTAGCGGGTGGAAACCCGCTACCAGGGCTCTCTGCTTTTTGGGGTGGCCGCATCCTCTACTGTCAGACCATGCGCTACGACTTGGTCATCTTCGACAACGACGGCGTACTCGTCGACAGCGAGCCGATATCCAACCGGATTCTCGCCGAGTACCTGACCGAGCTGGGGCACCCCACCACGTACGAGGACTCGCTCCGCGACTACCTCGGCGGTGCCGTGCACCGCGTCCACGACATCGTCTTCGAGCGAAGCGGCCAGAAGCTGCCCCCCGACTTCGACGAGGGGTACCACGCCCGCGTGTTCGACGCCTTCGAGCGCGAGTTGAACGTGGTCCCCGGAGTCCCGGCGGTGCTGGAGACGCTCAAAGCCTCCGATGTCGCGTACTGCGTGGCCTCGTCCGGAAGCCATCGGCGGATCCGGGTCGGGCACCGCAAGACCGGGCTCGACGCCTGGTTCGACGACAGCCGGATCTTCAGCTCGCAGGACGTGGGACGAGGCAAACCCGCGCCCGACCTCTTCCTTCACGCCGCCGCGCATATGGGTGTCCCCGCCGGCCGCTGCGTGGTCGTCGAGGACAGCCCCCTCGGGGTCCAGGCGGCTCTCGCGGCCGGCATGGACGTCTACGGATTCACCGCCATGACGCCCACCCAGCGGCTCCTGGACGCTGGCGCCCGGCACCTCTTCGACGACATGGTCCAGCTGCCCGCCCTGCTGCTGACCGAAGGGGACCCGTCCCGAGGCACCTCGGCAGAGGGCATGTCAGCGGCAGGAGGCGCCCCGGGAGGCGCCCCAGTACACGCCCCGGCAGACGGCCTGGGAGACGCCCTGGCGGGAGACGCCACCAGCCCCCAACAGGCCGCGCCCGTACGCCCGCTCGCCGTTGCGAGTGAGGACGATCGCGCCTGACGCATGTCTACCCGTCGGTAGCCGGGGGCCGTACGCTGTGCCGCCATGACGGGTGTGCTGCGGCGCGGCAGGTTCTCACTGGCGTTCGCCTTCTTCGCGCAAGGGGCCGCGTTCGCCCTGCTCGTGACGCGCATCCCCGCCATCCAGCACCGGTACGGGGTGTCCGACGCGCTGCTGCCCGCCTTCCTCGCGGCCGTGCCCGTCCTCGCGGGCGTCGGGAGCGTGTCCACCGAGCGCCTGGTGCGACGGGTCCGGCCCAGCCGGGTGCTGCGCTGGTCACAGCCGCTGGTGCTGCTGGCGCTGCTCGCCGCCGGGTCCGGGCACCTGGTGTGGCAGGTGGCCCTGGCGCTCGCCGGGTTCGGGCTCTCCGTCGGGGCGCTGGACGCGTCCATGAACATGCTCGGGGTGAGCCTCCAGCACGCGTACGGGCGCAGCATCATGCTCGGGTTCCACGCCACGTACAGCCTGGGCGGGATCCTCGGTGCCTCCCTCGCCTGGGCGGGCGCGCACTGGGAACTGCCGCTGCCCCTCACCTACCTCCCGGTCGTGCTGGTGCTGCTGCCCGCCGCGCTGCTCGGCAGCCGGTGGTACGTCGACGGCACCGCGCGGCCCGATGCCGCGGAGCCCTCCGCCGTGCCCACGCCCACTCCCGCATCGGCTCCTGACCCCGGCCCCGGCCCGGTTGCCGGCTCCGCACCCGCCCCCATCACCCTCGCCTTCAGGTTCCTGCTGCCCTTCTGCCTGGTGATGACGTTCGCGTACATCGGGGACTCGACGGTCTCCAACTGGAGCGCGAAGTACCTCCAGGACGTACTGGGCGGCTCCGATCAGCTGTCCACCGTCCCCTACAACGTCTACATGGCGATGACGCTGCTCGGCCGCGCCCTCGGTGACCTGGGGGTACGCAGGTTCGGGGCGGTCGGTGTGGTGCGCTCGGGGACGGTGCTCGCCGCGGTCGGCTTCGCCGTGGTCGCGGGGGCGCCCGGTGCCTGGGCGGGCATCGCCGGCTTCACCCTGCTCGGCCTCGGGCTCTGCGTCCTGGTGCCGCAGACCTTCGCGGCGGCGGGCCGGCAGGCGACCGAGCGGCACGGTCCCGGGGCCTCGGACGCGGCCGTCGCGCGGCTGAACGTCTTCAACTACGTGGGGTTCCTCATCGGCTCGCCGCTGGTCGGCGCGATCGGCGACGCGTGGAACTACCGGGCGGCGATGCTGGTCCCGATGGTGCTCGTGCTGGTGACGCTGGGATACGCCGGATCGTTCGCCGCGGGCCGGGCCAGATACGGTGGCGGGCATGAGCGGCCGCGCGCACTTGATGTGGGATGAAGCAGTATCGGGATACAACTTCGGGCCCGACCACCCCATGAACCCGGTCCGGCTGGGCCTCACCAGAAGCCTGATCTCGGCGTTCGGGCTCGACCGGGAGCTGGAGGTCGTCGCCGCCCCGACGGCCGGCGACTCCACCCTCCGGCTGGTGCACACCGACGACTACATCGACGCGGTCAAGGCGGCCTCCGCCGACCCTGGTTCCGCGTACGGGGAGTACGGCATCGGCACCCTCGACGACCCCGCCTTCCCGCGGATGCACGAGGTGTCCGCGCTGATCGCCGGCCAGTCCGTGGGCGCGGCCGAGGCCGTGTGGCGCGGCGAGGCCCTGCACGCCGTGAACTTCGCCGGCGGCCTCCACCACGCCATGCCCTCCGCCGCCTCCGGCTTCTGCATCTACAACGACCCGGCGCTCGCCATCGCACGCCTCCTGGAGCTGGGCGCGGAGCGCGTGGCGTACGTCGATGTCGACGTCCACCACGGCGACGGCGTGCAGACGGCGTTCTGGGACGACCCCCGGGTGCTCACGATCTCCCTGCACGAACACCCCAGCACCCTCTTCCCCGGCTCCGGCTGGCCGGAGGAGACCGGCGGCGAGGGCGCCGAGGGCTCCGCGGTGAACATCGCCCTGCCCGCCGGCACCGGCGACGCGGGCTGGCTGCGGGCCTTCCACGCCGTGGTGCCGGAGGTGGTGGCCGACTTCCGCCCCCAGGTGCTGGTGAGCCAGCACGGCGCCGACACGCACTTCGAGGACCCGCTGGCGCACCTCACCCTCTCCGTGGACGCCCAGCGTGCCGCCCAGGTCGCCTGCCATGAGCTGGCGCACGAGCACGCGGACGGCCGTTGGATCGCGCTGGGCGGCGGCGGATACGCGGTGGTCGACGTCGTCCCGCGGTCCTGGACGCACCTGGTGGCCATCGCCGCGGGCCGTCCCATCGAGCCGGAGGAGCATCTTCCGGAGGAGTGGCGTGGCCAGGTGCTCGCCAGGGGCGGGGGCGTGGCGCCCGGGCGGATGACGGACGGCCGCTGGCCGGTCGCGTACGCGGCCTGGGAGGACGGCTACGACCCGGCGGCGCGGCTCGACCAGGCGGTGCGCGCCACCCGGAAGGCGGTGTTCCCGCTGCGCGGCATACTGCCGTAGTCCTCCGCCCTCCGTCCCGGCAAGTTTTCCCCATTCCGCTGTCCGGGGCGGTCCGATACGGCAGCATCAGGGGCGTGCACGGGACCGGTTGTGCTCCCGGCGGCCTCCGGCGCGCCCCCTGTCCCCTGCTCGCGATCGCACAGCGAAGACCCCCGGCGGGCCGTTGCGGCGCCCCAACCGTCGGTCCGTGCAGACACTTTGTCGGCGGTGTACTGGTTCGCCCTCCGCTCATTGCATGGTGGACGTGTCGACAAAACGACCCAGTTCCGTCTACGCATCTGCAATCTCGACGACGTATGAACGGTCGCTCTGGTGCGGGAACCCGGCGCACGCCTCGTGGCAAATGAGACCGGCGCACACACCCGTCCACCTCATCTCATGCGTCTCGCTCCGGCCGCGCCGGCGTTCCGTCCGAGCCGGTTCCGAAGCCCTCATCGGCCCTGGATGGCACCGCATCGACGCAGGTCAGCGCCTGTGCGGCGGCGTCCGGGCGGCGGGTGGGGGCGGGTTGGCGGCGGCGGGAGGTGCGGGCCGGGAGGGCGTCCCACGGGGTGCTCGGGGTGTCGGCGTCCTACGCTCCCTGTCCCAGTGGCCGCTTACTCGCTATGTACTCAAACGGGCGTGTCTGTCACAGTAGGCGGCTGAATGCTGCTCCTCTTCCCCACTCGCATCACCCGCCCCTACTCTGGGGAGTGAGCGCACAGCGACGAGGAGTCACCGGAGGGGAAGCCGGTGCCCGTCATGTGCGGAAGGTTCAGGTGTGTCATGGCTGCTGGCGAGAGGCCTCTGAACGAGGTTCAGTTCCTGACCGTGGCGGAAGTCGCCTCGGTGATGCGTGTGTCGAAGATGACCGTGTACCGGCTGGTGCACAGCGGTCATCTGCCCGCGATCCGGGTGGGGAGGTCCTTCCGAGTCCCGGAGCAAGCGGTTCACGAGTACCTTCGCGACTCTTATGTGGGGGTGGAGACGGCCTGACGGTGGATATCCGGGATTCCGGGGAGTCGGCCCGACCGCCGTCTTCTCGGAATCCCCGCGAGGGGTGCCGGACGCCTCTCACGAGGTCCCCGTTCCCGGGGTGAACCGCTCCTCCTGAGGGTTTCCGACCCCTCGATTACGACCCTGGGGTACAGCCGGGGTAGGCTAGCCGTTCGTAGGTCGTGTGGGCCCCAATGCAGCCCCGCACCGTGTGATTGCCCCTGTCGATCAGGGGCCGCCATGAGAAGTGAGCGAGGGTTGTAGTGGGCTCTGTCATCAAGAAGCGGCGCAAGCGGATGGCGAAGAAGAAGCACCGCAAGCTGCTCAAGCGCACCCGCGTTCAGCGTCGCAACAAGAAGTAGCGACGACCGCAGGAGCAAGCGCGCGTTGTGGCCCTTCCACCCTCGGTGGAAGGGCCACAGCCGCTTGCGTTCCGATAACGTCTCGTCCGCGTCACGTCCCCTCGGCGGCGGTCTGGCTGTAGGACAGTACGGACGGCGCGCGATCACGGCGGAGGTCCCGCTGAGCCGCGCCGGGAACGGCGTACGGTCGGCACCTGACGGCACGGCGCTCCGCGGAGTGGGAAGGCAGGCGCTGATCTTGGGCAGGATCGTGCTCGTGACCGGGGTCGCCCGGCAGCTCGGCAGCCGGTTCGTCCGGCGCCTGGCGAGGGACCCGGGGGTCGAACGTGTCGTCGCGGTGGACGCGGTCAGACCGGAGCAGGACCTGGGCGGCGCCGAGTTCGTCGCGGCCGACATCCGCCAGCCCGCGATCGGCCGCGTGCTCGCCGAGCACGCCGTCGACACCGTGGTGCACATGGACGTCTCGGGCACCGCGCTCGGCGGCGGCAGCCGGGGCACGGTCAAGGAGACCAACGTCATCGGCACCATGCAGCTCCTCGGTGCCTGCCAGAAGTCGCCCACGGTCAAGCGCCTCGTGGTGAAGTCCTCCACGAACGTCTACGGCTCCGCGCCCCGCGACCCCGCCGTCTTCGGCGAGACCACACCCCCCAAGTCGCTGCCCGGCGGAGGATTCGCCAAGGACGCCGTCGAGGTCGAGGGGTACGTACGGGGCTTCGCGCGGCGCAGGCCCGACGTAGCCGTGTGCATCCTGCGCTTCGCGAACATCCTCGGCCCCACCGGGGACACCTCGCTCGCCGAGTACTTCTCGCTTCCGGTGCTGCCGACCGTCTTCGGCTACGACCCCCGGCTCCAGTTCGTCCACGAGGACGACGTGCTGGACGTGCTGGCCCTGGCCGCGTACGAGGCCGAGCCGAAGGCACCCAGCAGCGGCACGTTCAACATCGCAGGGGACGGAGTCCTGCTGCTGTCGCAGTGCGCGCGCCGCCTGGGCCGCCCCACCGTCCCCGTCCTGCTGCCCGCCGTCACCTGGGCCGGCACGGCGCTGCGGACCGTCGGCCTCACGGACTTCTCGCCGGAGCAGTTGCGGCTGCTCACCCACGGCCGGGTGGTGTCGACCGGGCGGATGCGGGAAACCCTGGGATTCACGCCCCGGTACAGCACTGCCGAAACGTTCACGGAGTTCGTCCGCGACCGCGGCGCGGGACTGCTGCCGCCCGAACGGGTGGCAGCGGCCGTCGACCGGGTGGCCGCGCTGCCGTTCGTGGCCCGTGCGGCGTCCGCGGCGGCCGGCGGACCCGGCACGGGCGGCGGGCCGGAACCGGCCGGCGCGTCCGGTGCGGCGGCTTCCGGGACGGCGGCGGCCTCCGGTGCCGACGAACGCCGTTCCGACCAGCGTCGATAGAGGAGCGCAGCAACGATGGCGGACGCCAAGGTCATTCCCTTCGACGACGACAGGTCGCGCGGGGGCGCGCAGCGCTCCGGGCGCCGCCGCGGCCAGTCCACCGGTTCGGACCGCGCCCGCGGCCGTGATGACGGTCGCGAGGGCCGGGGCGCGCGGGACGGCGACGACGGCGGTGACGGCGACCAGGACGTGGCGGACGGCCGGGACAGCCGGGACGGACGCGACGGCCGGGACACGCGAGACACCCGCCGCACCCGAGGCGCCCGCGATACCCGAGGCGCCCGCGACACGGACGACTCGGCGGGCGGTGCGGAAGCGGACGCTACGGACGCCACGGACTCCACGGACACCGAGGACGGCACCCGGGGTTCGGCGGGTGAGGTGGCGACGCTGCCCGGCCAGCAGAACCGCCGTACGGAATCCCGCGCACCGGGTAGCGGCCCCGCGTCCGGGACCCGCGGGACCCGCACCAGCCGGGCGCCCCGCCGCCCCGCACGTCGCGGCAAGCGCGCGGAGGAAGACGGGGCGGAGGGCACCGGTGCGGCAGCCCCTGCCGACGATGCCGCCGCGGGCTCGGGACCCGCACCCACCCGGGCTGCCTCCCGCACGGCGCCGGGCCGGGGGGCGGCGGGCGGCGCGAAGCCGGGCGAGCGCGCGGGCGGCCGTGGGGCCGACCGTACGGCCGGCGAAGAGGCTCCGGGCGGGAAGCCCGACGGCGAAGGGGCCCGAGGCGAGACGGGCGCCGGCGACGGCTCCGCGGGCCAGGAGACGGGTGGCGAGCCCGGCCGTTGGGAGCGGCGCCTTGCGAACGGCCTCGCGTTCCTGCGCCGCCGCCTCACCGGCGACTACGAGGTCGACGACTTCGGCTACGACGCCGAGCTCACCGACCAGGTGCTGATCTCCCTGCTGCGGCTCTTCTACGAGAACTACTTCCGCGTCGAGGTCAAAGGCATCGAGAACATCCCGTCCGAGGGCGGGGCGCTCATCGTCGCGAACCACTCCGGCACGCTGCCGCTGGACGGGCTGATGATGCAGGTCGCCGTCCGCGACCGGCACCCCGCGGACCGGCACCTGCGGTTGCTCGCGGCGGATCTCGTCTTCATGCTGCCGGTCGTCAACGAACTCGCCCGCAAGGCGGGCCACACGCTGGCCTGCGCGGAGGACGCGGAGGTACTCCTCGAACGCGGTGAACTGGTCGGGGTGATGCCCGAGGGCTTCAAGGGCCTCGGGAAGCCGTTCTCCGAGCGCTACAAGCTCCAGCGCTTCGGGCGCGGCGGCTTCGTCTCCACGGCCCTGCGGACCCGCGTGCCGATCGTGCCGTGCTCGATCGTCGGGGCGGAGGAGATCTACCCGATGATCGGCAACGCGAAGACGGTCGCCCGGGTGCTCGGCATCCCCTACTTCCCGGTAACGCCCACGTTTCCGTGGCTGGGGGCGCTGGGGGCGGTGCCGCTGCCGACGAAGTGGACGATCGAGTTCGGGGAGCCGATCGAGACGAAAGGGTACGCGGCCGAGGCCGCGGAGGATCCGATGCTGATGTTCAACCTCACGGATCAGGTGCGGGAGCGGATTCAGCACACGTTGTATCGGCTGCTGGTGCAGCGGCGGTCGGTCTTCTTCTGAATCTGCCCGCTGCCTCGGGCGGGGCGGGGGCAGGGGCTGCTTCTGTCGTGTCCCGGCCACCGGTGGGTGGGTGGTTGCTCGCGCAGTTCCCCGCGCCCCTTTCGGGGCGCGTCCGTACATGGGGCTTCGCGCCCCGGCCCGCTTAGGGGCGCGGGGAACTGCGCGATCAGCCACGACGATCAACTCCGCGTGCTTTGAGGGGACTTGGAGTTGTGCCGCCGGCGCGGCCCGGGGCGGCACAGCGGCGAACGGGCCCCGCAACCTCTGCCGCTACCTCTGCTTGCCGCCCTGGCCGTCGATGCCCAGCCCGAGGACGTCGGGCAGGAGGGGCGGGAGGGTGATCTCCGGCTCCGGGGTGCTGCTCCGGCCGCCCTTGGCGGAGGGGCTCGGGGGATCGGTGTCGGTCGTCGGCGGGGCGAAGATGCCGCCGGGGCCGGTGCCGAGGAGCCCGCCGCCGTCACCCGATCCGGACGTGGACGGCTCGGGGTCGCCGGTGTGCTCGCGGCTGCCGTTCTTGGATCCGCCGGACGCGGAGGGCTCGGGGTTGCCGGAGCCGGAGGGGCCGGCGGAGTCCCGGCCCGCGCCGGGCCGCTGGCTGCCGGGGCCCTGGGAGGGCGTGCGCGGCAGCAGCCGGCGGAGCGGGTCGACTTCCTGGTCTATGGCGTCGAGGACCGAGGTGACCTGGTCGCGGACGTCTCCGAGTTGGACGGGCAGCTGCTCCCTCAGGGTGGTCCAGCTGTCGCGGTGCGACTGGGAGAACGAGGAGAGGGCCTCGATCGGCGCCAGCGAGCCGTCCCGCTTGTAGGCGGCGAAGAGCAGGCGGTGGCCCTCGGACGCGTCGTGGCGCATGCCGGCCAGAGCGTGCCGTACTTCGGAGACGGACTCGGTGTCGAGCGGGCCGGAGCGGCGGCGCTCCATGAGTCTTCGCGCCTCGTTCATCCGGGTGGAGGCCTGGTCGAGGTAGATCTGGCCGCGGGTGGAGTCGCTGTCGGCGAGGCCCAGCTTGACGTCCTCCATGCTGCGCTTGAGGCCGTAGAGGGAGTCACCGGGGAGGGCGTCCGTGCTGGCCGCGGCGACGCCGCCGAAGGCTCCCGCGGCCACGCCGACCGTGAGCCCGCCGGCGGCCAGGCCCTTGGTCAGGCGGGTCCTGGGGCGCAGGCCGCGCAGCGGTCCCGCTCGGTGGGACTTGCGGCGGGGGGAACGCTGCTCGGGTACGGCCGCCTCGGCGCCGCCGGTCTCGCCCGTGGCCGCCTCGCCGCTCTGCTGCGAAGCCTCCATCGCGGCGACCAGCCGGGCGCGCTGGACGGTCTTGACGTCGCTGTCCAGCTCGGGCTTCGGCAGGTCGGCGAGGCCGCCGGCCAGGGCCGTCATCCGGCCGTGCTCGGTGCGTTCGGCCGGCTCCTCGGGGCGCTCGGGGCGCTCGGCAGCGGTGCCCCGGTCGGATCGCTCCTCCAGGGCCTGGGCGAAGGCGTTCGCCCGCCGGTGTGCCGATACGTTTGCGATCACTGGCGGCACCTCCTCTCGTCATGACGGTCGACTCCCCAGGAGTCCCTGGGGGTTGCAGCGTCCAACCAGGCTCACACGATCGAGTGAGTCAGGGCAGTGGGCGTGCAACCGCAGGGATCCTGCATCCCGCACAACGAGTGGCGCGGCACATGGGTTACGGACGAAAGATGATCGGATCGTGACGCCAAATGTCTTTCACCGTAGGTGAATTGGCAATTGCTCTCCGTGTGCCGGAGGGTGTTTCGATGTGCCGGAGGGTGTCCGCGGGTGACGGTGAGTGGCGGCGGCTCGGGGCGTGGGGAGGTGGCAGGGTGCGCCCAGGGGTGGCCGCAGGGGCCGTGGGAGGTCGGCGGTGCCCGGGAGGGGGCGGCCCCGGTGAAGGCCCGGGATGGGGGGCTTCAGAGGCACGGGGCGCTCGGCGGCGACGGGCCGCGTGGTGACCGTTCGAAGGCGGCCGTCCGCGGTGGCTGGGCGCGGCGGCCGGGTGCGGTCAGCGGGCGTCTTCGGGCAGCAGGCGGGCGAGGGTGCGGACGGCGCGGTACTGGAGGGTCTTGATGGCGCCTTCGTTCTTCCCCATGACGCGGGCGGTCTCGGCGACCGAGAGGCCCTGGAGGAAGCGCAGCGTCACGCACTCCTGCTGCTGGGGGTTGAGGCGGCGTACGGCGTCGAGCAGGGCGGCGTTGGACAGGGACTCCAGGACGCTGTCCTCGGGGCTGCGCTCGACCTCGTTGGCGTCGAGCATCTCGCCGGTGGTGACCTCCAGGCGGAAGCGGCTGGACTTGAAGTGGTCGGCGACGAGGTTGCGGGCGATGGTCACCAGCCAGGCGCCGAAGTCGCGGCCCTGCCAGGTGAAGGTGCCGATGCGGCGCAGGGCGCGCAGGAACGTCTCGCTGGTCAGGTCCTCTGCGGTCGCCTTCCCGCCGACGCGGTAGTAGATGTAGCGGTAGACCGTGTCGCTGTACTGGTCGTAGAGGCGGCCGAAGGCCTCGGCCTCGCCGGCCTGGGCCCGCTCGACCAGCTCCATCATGCGGGCGCTGTCGGTGTCGGCGGCCGGGCGGCGGGCGGCGGGGGCGGTGGGCTGGGCGGAGCGGCCCCGGCGGCCGACCGCGGCGCTGCCGTCGGCCAGGGCGTAGCAGGGGCCGGCGGGTCCGGTGGGGCGGGGGGTGTCGCGAGGCGGGGTGCGGGTGGGGACGGTGACGGCCGCGGGCACGGCGTACGCTACGGCGCACGCGGTGGGTGCGGCGTACGCGGTCTGGACGGTGGGGACGAAGCCGCGCAGGCGGTCGAGGACCGTAGCGCGCAGCGTAGCCAGGCCCGAGGCGTCAACCCCGACGTGTGGGTACACAAGACTCCCAGAGGCAGAGCTTCCATCACGTGCAGTACGGGACCATTCACCCGTCGTGGCGACGCGTGGGTACCGGTTTTCGTCTGAGGAGAATAACGCTTCGTACAGGCAGCACTACACCCAGTTGCTCAAATCGTCGGTTCCGTCGCTTCTGTTATCGATCGACGACCGTTCAAGTAGCAATCGGTGACCGAATATTGATCGTTTGGGTTCGAGTTCGGTCTGGTTCCGAGGTGTGTTGTGGTCGAGTGGCATCAACGCGACTGGCGAGGGGTGTGCAGGGGTAAGACGGCAAGATTGCCGCGTGTCCGTGCGCGTGTCCGTGCTTGAGTCGGATTGTGTGCCCTTGCGCCGTACGGACGCATGAAAGCGGCTCCGTGGTTGGGCCGAACGGAGCGCCTGCTTGTACTCCGTACGTGGACCGCGCGGCTCCGTTCAGCCCTATGCGGGGCGCGGGGTGGGGGTACCTCCCACGCCCTCAAGGCAGTGGGGGAGCGACGAGCCGCGACGTGACCGTCGGGTCGTCACCGGCCTGAAGGGGCTGGTTCTGGTCTTCCCGACCACCGGCAGGTGGTGGTTGCTCGTGCCCGCGCGGCGGAGCCGCATATCGATACAGCCCCGCACCCCTTCCGGGGTCGCCCGAGCCGTCAGGCTCACGTGTGGCGGCGCCGTGAGTACGCGATCGCCGCCGCCGTGCCCCCGGCGACCGCGCCGACGCCCGCCGCGGCGGGGAGCCCGACCTTGGCCGCCTTGCGGGCGGTGCGGTAGTCCCGCAGCCGCCACTCGTGCTCCCGGGCGTGCTTGCGCAGCTTGGTGTCCGGGTTGACGGCGTGCGGGTGGCCGACGAGGGAGAGCATCGGGATGTCGTTGTGCGAGTCGCTGTAGGCCGCGCACCGGGACAGGTCGAGGCCCTCGGCGACGGCGAGCGCGCGCACCGCCTCCGCCTTCGCCGGGCCGTGCAGCGGCTCCCCGACCAGCTTGCCGGTGTAGACGCCGTCGACCGACTCGGCGACGGTGCCGAGCGCGCCGGTCAGGCCGAGCCTGCGGGCGATGATGGCGGCCGTCTCCACGGGGGCGGCGGTGACCAGCCAGACCCGCTGCCCGGCGTCCAGGTGGGCCTGCGCGAGCGCGCGCGTGCCCGGCCAGATCCGCCCGGCCATGTACTCGTCGTAGATCTCCTCGCCGATGGACGTCAGCTCGGCGACACGGTGGCCCTTGACGATGGAGAGCGCGGACTCGCGGACGTCCTGCATGTGGTCCGGGTCCTCGACGCCGGCCAGCCGGAACCACGCCTGCTGCCAGGCGAACCGGGCAAGTTCGCGGCGCTGGAAGAACTTCCGCTTGTACAGGCCGCGGCCGAAGTGGAAGAGCGCGGCGCCCTGCATCACGGTGTTGTCCAGGTCGAAGAAGGCGGCGGCCTTCTCGTCCCCGATGACGGGGAACTCCGCGGCGGCGGCTTCCCCGAGGGACGATTGGCGCGCGGCCTCGGCCGAGGCTTCACCTGCCAGCACGCTCCGCGCGGTGGCGGAGTGCTTGCGGTGGGGGAGCCATCCCAGAGCGGACATGACGTGAGCATAGCCAGTTCGTGCGATGCTCTGGAGTCCCCCGGATTCGCGATGCGTGAACTCTCCGCGACCAGTCGTTGAATGCGGGCGGAGCGGGGTCAGAATGGGGGCATGAGCCCTGTGTTCCGGCGGCCCCGGAAGAAGCCCCCCGAGGAGCGGGTCGTCACGCTGATCCGCAAGCCGGGCTGTCATCTGTGCGACGACGCGCAGGCCGTGGTGGAGAAGGTCTGCGCCGAACTCGGATCCACCTGGGAGCAGCGCGACATCACCCAGGACGAGGAGTTGCACCGCGAGTACTGGGAGCAGATCCCGGTGGTGCTGGTGGACGGCGCCCAGCACGACTTCTGGCGGGTCGACCCGGACCGCCTGCGCCGCGCGCTCACGTCGTAGCGCCCGCCCGCGTCGTAGGGCCGCTCACGTCATAGGGCCCGCCCGCGCGCTCACGCGTAGGGCCCGCCCGTCGGCCGCGGCGCTGCGCCTCGTACGGCCGCGGCGCTCCGTCTCGTATCGCGGACATCCCGTGTCGCGTGTGTCGTTCGTGATGGAACAGTCATGTCAGACGGCGCAACGGGGGCCGAATGACGCTTACGATCGAAGGCGGTCGGATCTCGGGGGCGAAGATCGTGAGGAGTGTGTTCGGCTTTGCCCTCATCCATTGAGGAACGGAGCCGCCTGAGAGGCGGATCTTCCGGCCGGTTCCCGGGACGCGTGACCCCGGTCACGTTGGACGGGCAATTCGGACACAATCTTTGTGCACGCGTTCACAAAGACATAGCCTGCATACGACGGGGCGGTCCCGGGACGCATGACCGCCCACAGCCCCGCTCTACCCGCAGGAGCATCGTGGCAACAGGCCGAACGCACCGACCGGCGACCCGCAGCCGAGGAATCCCCGAGGCCACCGTCGCCCGGCTCCCGCTGTACCTGAGGGCACTCACCGCGTTGTCGGAGCGATCGGTTCCCACTGTCTCCTCCGAGGAGCTGGCGGCCGCGGCCGGGGTCAACTCCGCCAAGCTCCGCAAGGACTTCTCCTACCTGGGCTCCTACGGGACCCGGGGCGTCGGCTACGACGTCGAGTACCTCGTCTACCAGATCTCCCGCGAGCTGGGCCTCACCCAGGACTGGCCGGTCGTCATCGTCGGCATAGGAAACCTGGGCGCGGCGCTCGCCAACTACGGCGGTTTCGCCTCGCGCGGCTTCCGGGTCGCCGCGCTCATCGACGCCGATCCGTCGATGGCGGGCAAGCCGGTCGCCGGCATCCCGGTGCAGCACACCGACCAGCTTGAAACGATCATTCACGACAACGGCGTCTCGATCGGCGTGATCGCCACCCCGGCCGGCGCCGCCCAGCAGGTCTGCGACCGCCTGGTGGCCGCCGGCGTCACGTCCATCCTGAACTTCGCCCCGACCGTCCTCTCCGTGCCCGAAGGCGTGGACGTCCGCAAGGTCGACCTCTCCATCGAGCTCCAGATCCTCGCCTTCCACGAGCAGCGCAAGAACGGCGAGGAGCGCGAGGACCGCGAGGAGCGGGGCGAGCGCGGCGAGCGCCCGGGCACCGGCGAGGGCGCGGCGCGCGGCACGGTTGCCGCCGCGGCCCCCGGAGCCCCGGTGGCACCGCCGGCCGACACCTTCGCAGACGCTGCGGGCGCGGTCACGGGCGGCGTCCCGGAGTCCGGCGCGGGCGCCGCAGGAGCCGCCGCCGCGCAGTCCCCGGACTCCCCCCAGTCCCCGCAGGGCCATGACCCGGGGACCGCCGCACCGGAAGCCGCCGCCACGGGACCGGGCGCCACCGCGCCGGGAACCGGCCCGAAGGGGCCCGACGGGGACATCCCCGCCGTGATGCCGGCATGAGCCTGCTGGTCGTCGGACTGAGCCACCGCAGCGCGCCGGTGAGCGTGCTGGAGCGCGCCGCGCTCTCCGCGGACGCCGCCGCCAAGCTGCTGCACGACACCGTCGAGGCGGAGCCCGCCGCCGAGGCCGCGGTGCTCGCCACCTGCAACCGCATCGAGCTGTACGCGGACGTCGACAAGTTCCACGCGGGCGTCTCCGAGCTGTCCACGCTGCTCGCCCAGCACAGCGGCCTGGGCCTCGACGAGCTGACGCCGTACCTGTACGTGCACTACGAGGACCGTGCCGTCCACCACCTGTTCTCGGTGGCCTGCGGCCTGGACTCGATGGTGGTCGGCGAGGGCCAGATCCTCGGGCAGATCAAGGACGCCCTGGCCACGGCCCAGGAGCTGGGCACCGCGGGCCGCATGGTCAACGAGCTGTTCCAGCAGGCGCTGCGGACCGGCAAGCGGGCGCACTCCGAGACGGGGATCGACCGCGCCGGGCAGTCGCTGGTCACCTTCGGCCTGGAGCAGCTCGCGGACTCCGGCACCGGCGACGGCGCCGAGGCCGCCGTGCGCGCCTGGGCCGCGGGCAAGCGGGCGCTGGTGATCGGCGCCGGTTCGATGTCGTCGCTGGCCGCGGCGACGCTCGCGCGTGCCGGCGTCGCCGAGGTCGTCATCGCGAACCGCACGCACGCGCGCGCGGAGCGCCTCGCCAGGATCCTCACCGAGAGCAACGGCGAGGGGCAGGGCCCGCACGGCGGCACGTCCGCGACCGCCCGAGCCGTCCACATGGCCCAGGTGAGGGACGAGCTGACACGTGCCGACGTGGTGGTGTCCTGTACCGGCGCCACCGGTCTCGTCCTCACCGCGCGTGACGTGGCCGCCGCCATCGCCGACCGGCTGCCGCCCGGCGCCGCCCGCCCGGACGCCTCGGGCACGGACGGCGACGGCCGGAGCCAGGACGGCCGGACCGGATCCACCGGGCCGGGCGGCGCGTCCCGTTCCGGCGCGTCCCCTTCCGGCGCGTCCCGTTCCGGAGCATTCCAGGAGACCCCGGAGGCCGGGGCGGCCGGCGAGGCCGGGTCCGCCACCGCGAAGGGCGACCCCTGCCCCGTCGACCTGACCGCCGTGCAGGAGGCCGCCGGAGGCTTCTCCGTGCAGGGCGAGGCCGCCGTGGCCGGCATGGACGCCGCCGCGCTGGAGCAGCACGCCGCCTGGGTCGACAAGGGCATCGGCGCACCGGCCCGGCCCGCCGCACGCGGCGTGGTGCACGACCCCGCCGCCGACGCGGACGCCATCGCGCTGCTGGCCGCCGCCGCGGCCGCCGGCCGGGTGCCCGAGCGGCGCGGCCCGAGGCACGAGCAGTCACCGTCAGGGCCGCCGGTGCTGGCGCTGCTCGACCTCGCCATGCCGCGCGACATCGATGCCGAGGCGCACCGGCTCGCCGGGGTCCGGCTCATCGACCTGGAGTGGCTGGCCGCGGCCTCCGCGGACGCCCCGATGGCCGCCGATGTGGATAAGGTGCGCGGCATCGTCTCCGACGAGGTCGCGGCGTTCGGGGCGGCCCAGCGCGCCGCGCGGATCACCCCGACCGTCGTCGCACTGCGTACCATGGCCGCCGATGTGGTGGCCGGCGAGATCGCCCGTCTGGACGGGCGCCTGCCGGAGCTCGACGTGAGGCAACGCGCGGAGATCACGCAGACCGTGCGGCGCGTCGTCGACAAGCTGCTGCACGCGCCGACCGTACGGGTCAAGCAGCTCGCGGCCGAGCCCGGCGGCGCCGGGTACGCGGACGCGCTGCGGACCCTGTTCGACCTCGACCCGGAGACGGTCGCCTCCGTCTCCCGGGCCGGGCGGAACGACCTGAACGACCTGAACGAGGCGGCCGTCGACGACGGCGAGAACCGAGGGCGAGCATGACCGACCGCAATTTCCGGGGGGACATCCCAGGGACCGGGGAACCACCCGGGCCCGGTGCCAGGGCACCCGGCGGGGACGCGGGAACCGGCGCGCTGCGCCTGGGGACCCGGCGCAGCAAGCTCGCCCTGGCCCAGTCCGGACTGGTCGCCGAGGCGATACGCAGGGTGACGGGCCGACCCGTCGAGCTGGTGGAGATCACCACGTTCGGGGACACCACACGCGAGCACCTGGCGCAGATCGGCGGCACGGGCGTCTTCGTGACCGCCCTGCGGGACGCGCTGCTCCGCGGCGACGTCGACCTCGCCGTGCACTCCCTGAAGGACCTGCCGACCGCACAGCCCCAGGGGCTGGTGCTGGCCGCGGTGCCGCCCCGCGAGGACCCGCGGGACGTGCTGATCGCGCGCGACGGCCTCACGTTCGCCGAGCTGGTGGCGTCCTCGGACGGGCCCGCCCGGATCGGCACCGGTTCGGCACGCCGGATGGCGCAGCTGAACGCCTACGCACGCGACCACGGGGCGGTCATCAGGACCGTTCCGGTGCGCGGAAACGTCGACACCAGGATCGGCCTGGTGGCGAGCGGTGAGCTGGACGCGGTGGTTCTCGCCGCGGCCGGGCTCAACCGCCTCGGACGGAGCGCCGAGGTGACCGACCTCCTGTCGGTCGACACGGTTCTGCCCGCCCCCGGCCAGGGGGCACTCGCGGTCGAGTGCGCGGCGTGGAACGCCCCCCTCGCCGCCGTGCTCGGCGAGCTCGACGACCCGTACACGCGGGCCGCCGTGACCGCGGAGCGGTCCCTGCTCGGCGCCCTGGAAGCCGGCTGTAGCGCACCCGTGGGAGCGCTGGCCGACCTCCCCCTACTCTCGACTCCGCTCGTCGAGTGGGGGGACCCCCAGGACGACGGGCAGATTGTCAAGGAAATGCGCCTGCGCGGCGTCGTCGGCACCCCCGACGGCGCCACACTGGTGCAGTTGTCCACCACCGGTCCCGTGCCCGAGTCGCACGACCAGGCAGTGACGCTCGGCCGTGAGCTCGCCGCCGAGATGCTCGCCAAAGGCGCGGCCGGTCTGATGGGGGAGCGAGCACTTTGAGCCCCACCACCTCGAACCACCCGACCCACTCCGCCCGCGGCACGGCCGCACCCAACGGAAGGGCCGCCCCGGGTGCCACCGGCGCCGCGAGAGCGCCCGGCACCGCGCAGGGGTACGTCACGTTCCTGGGCGCCGGTCCGGGGGACCCGGGGCTGCTGACCCTGCGTGCCGTGGAGGCGCTGGCCAGCGCCGACGTGCTGATCGCCGAGCCCGATGTGCTCGATGTGGTCCGTGCGCACACCAGAGCAGGCGTGACCGTGTGGGACACGGCCATGGCGGCGCACCTGGAGGCCCGCACGGGCACGGAACCCGGTTCGGGCACGGCCCCGGCCGGGGAATCGGGCACGTCTTTGCCGGCGGTCCGCGACGGCGCGTCTGTTGACAGCGCGTCAAGAACCGCTGACGTCCCTGCGTTGAGGGACGCCGCCAATCTTGTCATGGCGGCCGCGCGGGGCGGCAAGCGGGTCGTCCGTGCGGTCGTCGGCGACCCCGGCTTCGACACCACCGCCGCCGACGAGATGCTGGTCTGCGCCGCGGGGGGCGTGCCCTTCGAGGTCGTGCCCGGCATCGCGACGGCGGTCGGCGTGCCCGCCTACGCCGGGGTGCCGCTGCGTGACGCGCAGGGCACCGACGTCCGCTTCGTGGACGCGCGCACGGCACCCGAGCGGTGCTGGACGGAGGTCGGCGCGTCGGACGGCACCGTCGTCGTCTCCGCCACGCTGGAGACGGTGGCCGCGGCGGCCGGTGAGCTGGTGGCCGCCGGGCGCAAGCCCGACACGCCGCTGACCGTCACCGTCGGAGGCACCACCACCCGCCAGCGCACCTGGACGGCGACGCTCGGCACGATCGCGCAGACCCTCAAGCAGGCGAAGGTGCTGCCGTCGCCGGACGGCGGGCGCCCGGTGATAGCCGTGGTCGGCGAGCGTTCGGCGGCCGCGCAGCGCGAACAGCTGTCCTGGTTCGAGTCCAAGCCGCTGTTCGGCTGGAAGGTGCTGGTCCCGCGCACGAAGGAGCAGGCCGCGTCGCTCTCCGACCAACTCCGCTCCTACGGCGCCGTGCCGCACGAGGTGCCGACCATCGCCGTGGAGCCGCCGCGCACCCCGCAGCAGATGGAACGCGCCGTCAAGGGCCTGGTCACGGGCCGCTACGAGTGGATCGCCTTCACGTCGGTGAACGCGGTCAAGGCGGTCCGCGAGAAGTTCGAGGAGTACGGCCTCGACGCGCGCGCGTTCGCCGGGATCAAGGTCGCCGCGGTGGGCGAGCAGACCGCGAAGGCGCTGGTGGCCTTCGGCGTCAAGCCGGACCTGGTGCCGAGCGGCGAGCAGTCCGCGGCGGGCCTGCTGGAGGACTGGCCGCCGTACGACGCGGTCTTCGACCCGATCGACCGGGTGTTCCTGCCGCGCGCCGACATCGCCACGGAGACGCTGGTCGCCGGCCTGGTAGAGCTGGGCTGGGAGGTCGACGACGTGACCGCGTACCGCACGGTCCGCGCGTCCCCGCCGCCGGCGGAGACCCGCGAGGCGATCAAGGGCGGCGGCTTCGACGCGGTCCTCTTCACCTCGTCGTCGACGGTCCGCAACCTCGTCGGCATCGCCGGCAAGCCGCACAACGTCACCGTGATCGCGTGCATCGGCCCCGCCACGGCCAAGACGGCACAGGAGCACGGGCTCCGCGTGGACGTCATGTCCCCCGAGCCGTCCGTGAACGCGCTGGCGGAGGCCCTGGCCCAGTTCGGCGCCGGGCGCCGCGAGGCGGCGGTGGAGGCGGGCGATCCGGTGACCCGCCCGAGCGAGCGGCGCCCCGGGGCGCGGCGGAGGCGGACGACCACGTAGGGCGCTCGCACCGGGGCCGGGCGTGGCCCCTGGCGTGGCCGCGCCGGGGGGCCCGCACCGAGAACTCGCGAGAACTCGGTGCGGGCCGTCGTGCGTGTCGGCGCTCCCGCGGCCGAGCCTGCCCGGCCCGGCCGGTCGGTTCGCCACGGTGCCGCCCGGCCACGTAGGGGTGTCCGGGCAACCGCCCGTCGGTGGGTCAGAGCACCCAGAGGTCGTAGTGGATGTCCGTGCCACCCGGCCCGTACGGAGTCCCGTCGCAGTGGAAGTCGTGGATGTTGCCCTCGTACAGGAGGGCGTAGCCGGCCGCGTTGCAGCCCGTCTTGGTCGCGTAGCTTCCGTACCAGGTGTAGGCGTCCGCCGACATGGGAGACGCCGACACGGTGGTAGTGGAGACGGCGGGCGCCGCCGAAGCCGTGCTCATGGGTGCCACGAACGCCGCTGTGGCGCCTGCGGCTATGGCCAGGGTTGCGAGGAGTTTTCTCCGCACGTCGGTCATCCTTCTCTGTCGGGTAGGGCCGCCTCTGGCGACCGCTGTCGTCACGCCCAGGCGGCGAGCCTGAAGAGGCACGCGAGCGGCCTCGGGCGCTGGTGGTTCACCGGTGTCGACCGGCTCGGGCAGTAGCGTCCAGCTACTTCGCCGCGCTCACCAGACGGAGCGGGAGAATGGGGACACCCCGGGACGTCCACACTCCTGACCTGGGGCGCGTCCGGACGTCATGAGCAGGTTCCGGGACGCCGAGGGTCCTCTACGACGAGCAGGCCAAGGCACGACGCGCGGATGCGGATAGCGTTCGTCCGGATCTGCGCCCACGTCTTCAGCAACGGCGCGTGGCTGGAGGAGGACCAGCTCGTGCGGAACGCCCACAAGCTGGCCGGGATCCCGGGCGTGCTGGTCCAGGGCCGGCACGACATGGGCTGCCCGGTGCAGACGGCGTGGGAGCTGGCGAAGGCGTGGCCGGGCGCGCGGCTCCACATCTTCGAGGACGCGGGGCACGCCGGGAGCGACGCGGCGAACGAGATGGCCCGGGGCGCCGTCGAGGGGTTCAAGGACCGCTGATCTCCGGCGCCGGTCCCTGGTCCGTCAACGCACCTGTGGTTCGCTGCAGTTGATGCGGAGTTGATGCCTACTTCGGTAAGGGAAGCGGTTCCTGTGGCGGGTGTGGTCATGGAATCATCAAGGGATCAGCCCAACCGCTTCTGAACGCTTGGACTTCACATGGGGCAGACGTCAGGCCGCGCCGGCAAGGGGGGCGGCGCCGGTACACCGCGGCGGGCCGGGAGTCCGGGCAAGACCCCGGCGGGGGCCGGGAAGCGGCCCGATCCCCGGACCGTGCCGTCTCCGGCGGGGCCGGCGGCGCAGACCGCGTCCGGAACCGCTGCCAAGGGAGCCGGGGCCAAGGCAGGCGGGCAGGCGGGCAAGCCCGCGGCGCGGCCGGTCGCCTCGCAGCCCCTTCCTCCCGAGCAGCCCCCGCCGGTCGAGCAGCCTGCTCCTGTCGAGCAGCCTCCTGGGGCCACGGCACGGCGGCCGTCCGCCAAGCAGAGTGCGGACGCCGCACAAACGGCCACCGGCTCCGCGGCCGGCAGGAAGAAGGGCAGCAAAGGCAAGGGCAGTAAGCCGAGCCCGAGCCGGAGCGGTGCCAAACCGGCCCAGGGCCGTGGCAGCGCCGGGCAGCATGCCCAGGGTCGTGGCGGCGAGAAGCAGGCCCAGGGCCCTGGCAGCGCCGGGCATGCCGCCCAGGGCCTGAGCACCGCGAGGACGGTCGCGGCCACCTCCGCGGCCTCGACCCGCGCGACCGGGAAGCCCCCGACCGGGAAACCCCCGACCGGGAAATCCGCGACCGCGGCACCCGGGACCGCGACCGAGTCCGCCGCGGCACCGGTACCGGCACCGCAGCCGGGTCGCCGGAAGAAGCCCGTCGTGGTGGCCGCGGGGGTCGCCGGTGCCCTGCTGATCGGCGTCCCTTTCCTCTTCCTCGGCCGCGGCCACGACCAGCACAAGGACGTCACCGACCGAGCCGACGCGCCGGCGGGCAACGCCCTCGGCAGCGCGGACGACGAGGGTGCGAAGAGCGGCCTCGACGGGGCGTCCCCGTCCCCGTCCGCGACCGGCAAACACCGGGGGAGCCCCGCGGCGAACGAGAAGACGGAGGCGGCCAAGGCGTCGCCGAGCAACCTGCCGGGAGCCCCGAAGACGGCCAGGCACGCGGCACCGGGCACGACGGGCGGGAGCACCGCCGGGTCCGGCCGTACCGGCCACCAGAGTGCCGGCTCGGATTCCTGGGAGCGCTGGGCCCACGGCTACCAGAACTCGGGGCGGCACGACGGCGGCACCGTCGTGGTCGGCCCGAACCGGACGCTGAGCGCCGGGCAGTCCTGGTCCGCGCCGCGTGCGCGCATGGTGATGCAGGGCAACGGCAACCTGGTCATCCAGGACGAGAACGGGCGCACGCGCTGGTCCACCCACACGTCCGGTACGGGGAACAGGGCGGTGTTCCAGTCCGACGGCAACCTGGTCGTCTACAGCAGCGCCAACGCGCCCCTCTGGTCCTCGGGTACCGGCGGCCACAACGGCGCCGTGCTCATGTTCACGGACGACGGCGACGTAGTGATCCAGTGGGGCGGCCAGACGCTCTGGGCATCCCACACGCGGCACTGACGGGCCCGCGCGGCGGGGCACGCACCGGTAGCGCGGGTGCGTGCCGCCGTGACGTCGTTCCGCCGTTCCGTCGTTCCGTCGTACGTGCCGACCCTCGCCCGCCGCTGCCACGTTCCCGCCCCGGCACCCCACCCCGCCGAGGTAGCCGGGGAAAAATCGGGTGATCGTGCTTGGGCGGATCGTTAGCCTGCCGTCCCATGGTGGCCCTTTATCCTCCGACCGGTCCCTACGATCACGGGTTCCTCGACACCGGGGACGGCAACCGCATCTACTACGAGCAGCTCGGCAACCCCGAGGGAAAGCCGGCCGTGAGCGTCCACGGCGGCCCCGGGGCCGGCGCACCGCGGCGGCCGACGCGGGCCTGGGACCCCGAGCGCTACCGCCTCGTCCGCTTCGACCAGCGCAACTGCGGTCGTAGCACCCCGCACGCCAGCGACCCTGCCGCGGACATGGCTCTGAACACCACGCAGCACCTCATCGACGACATGGAGCGGCTGCGCGAGCACCTCGGCATAGAACGCTGGTTGGTGACCGGCGCCTCCTGGGGCACGACGCTGGCCCTGGCCTACGCGCAGCAGCACCCCGAGCGGGTCAGCGAGATCACCCTCCAGGCGGTGACGACGGCCAGCCCCAGCGAGATCGACTGGCTCTACCGGGGCGCCGGGCGGTTCCGGCCCGAGGCATGGGACCGGTTCCGCGACGGCGTTCCCGAGGAGGATCGGGACGGCGACCTGCTGGCCGCCTACGCGCGGCTGATGGAGACCCCCGACCGGGCGATCCGCGAGAAGGCCGCCGCCGACTGGCTCGCCTGGGAGGACGCGGTCATCTCGGGCGAGCCGAGCAACGTGCCCGGCATGTACAGCGACCGCGAGACCGACGCGCGGATAGCGTTCGTCCGGATCTGCGCCCACTTCTTCAGCAACGGCGCGTGGCTGGAGGAGGACCAGCTCGTGCGGAACGCCCACAAGCTGGCCGGGATCCCGGGCGTGCTGGTCCAGGGCCGGCACGACATGGGCTGCCCGGTGCAGACGGCGTGGGAGCTGGCGAAGGCGTGGCCGGGCGCGCGGCTCCACATCTTCGAGGACGCGGGGCACGCCGGGAGCGACGCGGCGAACGAGATGGCCCGGGGCGCCGTCGAGGGGTTCAAGGACCGCTGATCTCCGGCGCCGGTCCCTGGTCCGTCAACGCACCTGTGGTTCGCCGCAGTTGATGCGGAGTTGATGCCTACTTCGGTAAGGGAAGCGGTTCCTGTGGCGGGTGTGGTCATGGAATCATCAAGGGACCAGCCCAACCGCTTCTGAACGCTTGGACTTCACATGGGGCAGACGTCAGGCACTCAGGCAGCGTCCCCGGACACTGCCGTCGCCGCAGCGACCATGGCCGCACTGACCCCGCAGAGACAAGCGGCGCAGGACCCCGCCCCCGGGGCGGGCGCGGTGGCGGTAGCGGCGGGACCGGCCGAGGCCGAGGCGGGCGCGGCCGCGTCCGTGGAGCGGTCGGGCGTCGTCTCGCGGCCGCTCCCCGCCGAGCAGTCCCTCCCGGCCGCGCAGCCTCCGGCCGTCGAGCAGCCTCCCGCCGTGGAGCGGCCTCGTCCCGCACAGCCGGCGCAGGCCGCAGAGGCCGAACAGGCTGAGCAAGCCGAACAGGCTGAACAGGCCGAACAGGCTGAACAGGCCGCGCAGGAGGCCCACTCTGCCGCCGCGGAGCCCGGTGCCGTGGCGGAGCCCGACGCGGCCGCGGAGCAGGCGGCGGACGTGGACGCCGCGTCGGCGGAGGGCCTGACCGGTGTCAGGACGGACGCGGCCACGGCCGCTCAGGCGTCGGCCGTCGAGCCCGAGGCCGAGACCGCACCGCACCCGGGACGCCCGGGAAAGCCCATGCTGGCGGCGGCGGGGATAGCCGGCGTCATGCTCATCGGTGTCCCGCTGATGCTCTTCGGCCGCGGCCACGACAACGAGAAGCACCCCGCCGGCCACGACGAGGTCCCCGCGGGCACCGTGCTCGGCGGTGCCGGCGACGCCGCGCAGGACAACTACGCGGCGGCCGTCCCCGCTCCGTCGGGCACCGGCAAGCACCGTGGAGCCCCCGCGAAGAACGACAAGTCCGACAAGACGAAGGCATCGCCGAGCCACGTGCCCCAGGCCCAGAAGAAGGCCAAGCACGCGGCGTCGGGCGCGGCGGCCGGGAGCGCCGCCGGTACTGCGAAGCAGTCGGCGAGCCACCACACGACCGCCGCCCACAAGTCCCCGCCCCGGCAGACGGCCGCCACCACCGTCGTGGTCGGAGCCGAGCGCACGCTGAACGCCGGGCAGTCCTGGAGCGCGACGCGCGCGCGGATGGTGATGCAGGGCGACGGCAACCTCGTCGTCTACGACGAGAACGGTCACGCGCGCTGGGCCTCGAACACCTTCGGCTCGGGGAACAGGGCGGTGTTCCAGTCCGACGGCAACCTGGTCGTCTACAACAGCGCCAACCAGCCCATCTGGGCCTCCCAGACGTACGGCCACGGCGGCGCGGTCCTCGTGCTCCAGGCCGACGGCAACGTCGTGATCGAGAGCGGGAGCCAGGTGTACTGGGCGTCGAACACGGCGCACTGAGACAGCCGGGGACGCACTGGCATAGCCGGAATGCACTGGCATAGCCGGAACGCACTGACGCAGCCGGGGACGCCGGGCCCCGCCCGCGGATCCCCTACGCGCCGGCGGGGCGTGTGGCCCGCTGTTCGGCGTCGCCGTATTCCGGGAGCGTCATGCCGGTGTAGGCGGCCTGCCTGTCGGTTCGCTTCAGGCCGGCGGGGTCGCGGAGGGCCTCGTTGCGGCGGTCGAGCGTCTCCTGGGTGCCGGGGGTGACGAAGGTGGAGCCCGAGGTGGCCAGGGCCTGGTTCCGTTCCACGAAGGGGCGTGCCTTCCGCTCGTAGGCGGCGAAGGCTTCCGCGTGATCGGAGTGGCCGGCCAGCTCTCCGGCCAGGACGTAGGCGCCGACGAGGGCGATGCTGGAGCCCTGTCCGGACACGAACGACGGTGCGTGGGCGGCGTCCCCGGCGAGGGCGACGCGTCCTTGCGCCCAGGTGGGCATGTGGATCTGGCTGACGACGTCGAAGAACAGGTCGTCGGCCTCTCGCATGGCGGTCACGAGGCGCGGGATGTGCCAGACGCGCTCGGGGAACATGGCGGCAACGAGGTCGCGCTGGGCTTCGGGGGCCCGGAAGGCGTGGAAGGGGGGCGTCTCCTGCCTGAAGGAGAGGAACCCGTGCACGCGGTCGCCGAGGCCGTGGGAGTAGAGGACGGCCGACCTGCCGGGCGAGGACCAGATGACCCCTTCCCGGCCGAGGCCGAAGTCGTTGGGGAGGGTGAAGCCGGCGAAGGCGTGGCCGAGGTAGCGGTGGAAGCGTTCCTCGGGGCCGAAGACCAGGCGGCGGGTGTTCGAGTGCAGCCCGTCCGTGCCTATGACCACGTCGAAGGCGCGGTGGGTGCCGCTGTCGAAGGTCACCTCGACGCGGTCGCCGCGGTCGTCCAGGGTGGCGATGGAGTCGTTGAACAGGAACTCGACCTGGCCGTGGACCAGGTCGTAGAGGGCGTCTGCCAGGTCCCCGCGGCGCACTTCCAGGTCCAGACCCTCCGTGCCTCCGGAGAACGTTTCGGGATTGACGGACGCGATGAGACTTCCGTCGGTGTCCAGGAAGGACAGTTTCCGGATGTCGACGTGCGCCTCGCGCAGCCGCGGGAGCAGTCCCATGCGGTCGACGACGTCGAGGGCCGTGCCGCGGATGTCGATGGGGTAGCCGCCGCCGCGGATGGCGGATGCCTTCTCGACGACGGTGACCTCGAAGCCGTAGCGGGTGAGCCAGTAGGCCAGAGCCGGGCCGGCGATGCTCGCGCCGGAGATGAGGACCTTGCGGTGCGCGGACTGGTACACGGACATTCTCCTTCCGTCGGCCGCACTGAAGATGCGTACCTTAGGTATCCTTTTTGTGGTCGCGATGTACCGTTCGCCGCGACCATGGGCTCAACGATATAGATGCCTAAGGTAGGTATGCAAGTGGGTGCGCGGATGGGTGCACGAGTAGGTGCACGAGTGGGTGCACGAGTGGGTGCACGAGTGGGTGCACGAGTGGGTGCACGAGTGGAGGTGGCGCATTGAACGCGGAGTCACCGGACGGTCCCGGATCCGACCAGCCGTCGGAATCCGTGCTGGCGGTCCTGCCGCGGCTGACGCAGCTGAGCAGTGCCATCAGCCGGGGCCGCCTTGTCGAGCGTGCGGCCGAGGCGGCCGGGCTCGCCCTGGACCGCCCCGCGCTGGGAGTGCTCGTGACGCTCAACATGGCCGACAGGCCACTGCGTGTCGGGGAGATCGCGGAGCGGATGCAGGTCGTCGGTCCGCACGTCACCCGGCAGGTGCAGGGCTTGGAGCGCCGCAACCTCGTACGCCGTGTCAGCGACCCGCACGACCGGCGCGCCAGCCTGATCGAGCCGACCTCGGAGGGGACCCAGGCGGCCCAGCGGTACACGGCGTCCATGCTCGGCTGGTTCACGGACGCCATCAGCGGCTGGTCGGAGCAGGACCGCAGCGACCTGGGCCGGCTGCTCGGAAGGCTGGCCGATGACGTGACCGCACGCCTGGCGCTCCTGGACGACGTGCCGCCGACGTCCTGACGGGGCGTTGCCGCCACGACCGTGCACTGCCCCCCGCTGGGCGCCGCCAGGTGCCGGCGTTGCGGCGCGGTGTCAGTGGGGGTGGAGGACGTCTTCGAGGCCGAGGCGGGTGAGGAACCGCTCCCGGGCGCTGTCCGCGACGGCGCTGACCTCTTCCGATCCGTCGCCCACGGGATCGACGTGGACCCGGAACGGGCGGCTGCCGTGCGGAGTGTCGACCACCCGGACGATGGAGTCGGCCACCTGCGAGACGTCGGCGTCGCAGATCGCGTTGCGGCAGGTGGTCTGGCCCTCGTTCCAGCTCTGACTGCATACGGAGCAGTGACGGGGCGCGAGTGGGCGCAGGGTGCGGGCGGCACAGGCCGCACAGATCGACGGTCTACCGGTCAGCCGGTGGGGGCAGGCCGGGCAGTTGGGGAACCCCAACGGTTCCAGGTCTAAGCGGCGGCTCACAACCCCGCCAGCGCGAGCTGCAATCGCTGCTGGCCGACCTGCTGGAGCTTCTCGGGCTGTCCGAGGCGGCGGAGCACGTCGCCGAGTTCGGTGACCTCCACCGCGGTCCCCTCGTCGATCATCTTCTGGGCCCAGGTCTCGGTGGCCGCCAGGGAGTGGAGGACGAAGACGTGCTTGCCGTGCGCGGCGGCGATCCTGGCCTGCATCTTCGCGCCGGAGGTGGAGGACGCCTCGACGACGACGCTGCCGCGGCTCGCGCCGGAGGTGACGACGTTGCGGCGGGGGAAGGTCCATGTGGCCGGGGGCGAGCTCGGCCAGAACTGCGACAGCAGTGCACCGCCGGAGGACAGGATCCGCTCGGCCAGGGTCTTGTTCTGGGCCGGGTAGATCTTCGCGGCGATGCCGGTGCCCAGTACGGCCACGGTGCGGCCCCCGGCGTCGAGGGTCGCTGTATGGGCCGCGCTGTCGATGCCCTTGGCGAGTCCGCTGAAGACGGCCACCTCGTGCTCGACGAGGCCGCGGGCCATGCGGGCGGCGCGGCGCAGACCGACGTCGCTCGCGCTCCGGGTGCCGACCACGGCCACCGAGCGGGCATCACGATCCTCCAGCTCCCCGAGGTGGAACAGGAAGGGCGGAAGGTCGGGCACGAGCCGGAGGTTGGCCGGGTACTGGGGGTCGAGCACGGTCACGAGCCGGGCGCCGGCCGCCTCCGCCTGCTCCAGCTCGTCGGTGACACGCTGCCGGGCGTCATCGATGCCGGCCAGGGCCTGGCGGAGGACCGGAACGGCTCTTTGGGCGACGGCGGACTCCTCCGGGATGTCTCCGCCGAGGACGACCTGCACGGCCTCCGGTGACTGGCAGGTGCGTGCAAGGAGACTCCAGTCGACGGATCTCCGCTCGGCACGCAACGCGCACAGGGTGAGCAGGTCCTTCTGCTCCTGCGTGACACTGACCATGGTGATGGGCCTTCTACTCGCGGTCCGGATGTGTTCGAAGGGTTCTGCTGACGCGCTGTGGACCTGTCCTCATCATGTCGTACCCCGCCCTACCTGACACCCGTACGCGGCCCAGGCAGGCGTACGGGGGGCGGGTGTACGGGTGGCGGTGTACGGCCAGGCGTTGTCCGTCAGATCATGTCGCCGCGAAACCCCTTGGGAGATGGTCCGGGCCCCGGCAGGATGATCCGGCGTCACCAGTCATGTGAGGGGAGCGGTGGATGAGGCAGAACCGGCTCGGGAAGAGCAAGGTGCACGTCACGGAGCTGGGTTTCGGGGGCGGTCCGCTCGGCGGGCTCTTCGAGCCGCTGGACGACGAGACCGCCGCGGGTGCCCTTGAGGCGGCCTGGGACAGCGGGATCCGCTACTTCGACACCTCTCCGCATTACGGCATCGGGCACTCCGAACGCCGCACCGGCGACCTCCTGCGCGGCAAGCCCCGCGAGGAGTGGACGCTGTCGACGAAGGTCGGCAGGCTGCTGGTTCCGCAGGACCCGGCGGGCCGGATGGACGAGAGCTTCGCGGTGCCCGCCACGCACCGCCGGGTGTGGGACTTCACCCGGGACGGCATTCGGCGCAGCGTGGACGACTCGCTGGAACGGATGGGCGTCGACCGTATCGACGTGCTCTTCCTGCACGACGCGGAGGAGCATTTCGAGGACGCGATGCGCGACGGCTACCCGGCCCTCGCCGAACTGCGCGCCCAGGGCCTGGTGGGCGCGATCGGCGCGGGGATGTACCACCCGGGCAAACTGACCCGGCTCGTCCAGGAGTCGGACGTCGATGTGGTGATGCTCTCCGGCCGCTACACGCTGCTGGACCACAGCGCCCTCGACGAGCTGCTGCCCGCCTGCACGGACCGGGGGGTCTCGGTTCTCGCGGCCTCGATCTTCAACTCCGGCCTGCTCGCCACGCCCCGCCCCGCCGAGAACGCCACCTTCGACTACGGCCCTGCCACGCCGCACATGCTTGAGCGCGCACATCGCCTGGCTGACGTCTGCGGGGCCCACGGCGTGACGCTGCCGGCGCTGGCGATGGCCTTTCCGCTCCGCCACCCGGCCGTCTCGGGCATCGTCGTCGGCATGCGGACGGCAGACGAGGTGCGGCGCAACGTCGCGGCGTTCGGCACGGAGATCCCCGCACGGCTCTGGGACGATCTGCGGGGAGAAGGGCTTCTGGACGAGCGGGCGCCGGTATCCGGGCAGTAACAGCGAGGCAAGCGTGTCGCTGTTGCGCGTTGGCTCGCCCAGCGTGGACGTGGGGCGCCAGGCGGTCACGAGGTCGGTGACCGCCGCCGCTACCTTCGCGTCAGGGACGCGGGGTCGAGCTCGAATGCGAACGGCTCGTCCACCCGTGTGACGACCCCGGCGAGCAGTGACGGCTGATCGACGTAAGTGCCGTTGCTCAGGCGCGCGGGCAGAAGGCGGGGCGCGGGCTCCAGCTCGACGCGCCAGTAGTGCGCGATGCCGGCCGCGGCATACAGCGCGGGCTTGAGCTTGCGATCGGCAACCCGGGTGGAGGGTGAGGCGATCTCGACCACGGCCAGAACGTCGTGCGCGGAGACGGCGACCCCGGCCTCCTCGGCGGCGGCCGCGTCGACCACGGCCAGGTCGGGGATCAGCAGGCCGTCCGGGACGATGACGTTGATGGCCTCGAAGACCTCGACGTCGGCGCCGGCTTCTTCGGCGGCCTGGTCGAGCAGGTCGCGCAGTCGGTAGCTGACGCGTTGGTGTCGTAGGCCGGGTGCGGGGCTCATCATGAGAGCGCCCCCGACCAGCTCGACCCGCTGCCTCGCGTCCTCCGGAAGCGCGAGGACGTCGTCCAGCGTCCACGGTCCGGTGTGCTCGTGGGCAACACTCATACCTTTCACCTCCTGCCCGGCGGTCCCTCCCCAGTGTGCCCGGCGCGGAGCTAGATGTCTCCCATGGCCCGCGTCCGTCGCGTCGGAGACGGGCCACGGGTGCGTGCTGTCAGTGCCCGGAGGCGTACGGGAGGAAGTCCGTCCAGGCGGTGGGGGCGAGGGTGAGGCGGGGGCCGGTGGGGTTCTTGGAGTCGCGGATGAGGATGGTGTCCACGGTGGTGGCGACTTCGACGCAGTCGGGGCCGTCAGGAGTGCTGTAGCTGCTTTTTATCCACTCAGTCGCCCGTCCGTCTTCTCTTGAAGGCTTGCGGATCATGTCTCTCCCAGCACTTTCTCGATGAAGGCCAATGACTCCCGTGGAGTGAGAGCCTGTGCCCGAATGGTCCCGTAGCGGATGTCCAGGATCTGAACATCCTTGGGGTCGGTGATCACGCGACTGACGAGCTGAACCTCGTTGTGTCCTACCGTGCTGCCGTCCTGTAGCCGTAGCAGCCGGAACGAGCCGGCCAAGCCGGCATTGTCCTCCCGGCCCATGGGCAGGACCTGCAAGTCGACGTTCCTCAACCGACCGACCTCCAGCAGACGTTCGAGCTGATGTCGCATTACCATCTTGCCGCCGATGGGGCGGCGCAGCGTCGATTCGCACTGGACAAAGCTGAAGACGCGTAGCGGTGCCCGTTCGTCCAGGATGTCCTGGCGGGCCAGGCGCGCGGTCACGTGCTGCTCAAGCTCGTCCTCGGTGAATGGCGGCCGACGCTCGGATGTACTCCTCCGTCTGAAGCAAACCCTGAATGATGGTGTTGTTGTAGGCGCATAGCTCGACCGCCTCCTCTTCCAGATTCTTCAGGTCCCGCACCTTCTTCGGGTACCGCGCCTCCTCCACGTCCTTCTTCATCGCCGAGATCTTGCCGCCCGCGCCCAGTGCCTCGTCCGCGGCGTCCAGGTACTCCGGGCGGGGAATCCGCTTCCCCCGCTCCACCGAGGAGACCAGCTCCTCTCCGTAGCCGATCGCCGCCCCGAACTCCGGCTGCGTGAGGCCGGCGGACTGACGCCACAGCTTGAGCTGCCTGCTCACGAACTTGATCACGGCCGCGGCCTCGTCGTCGTCCAGAGCCTTGTCCGAGTCACGCATGTCCGTCGCCTCCCCGTTGAGTCCCTGTGTGTCCAACGTCGGGTATCGGGCTCGGTCACCCCGTACGGCCCGTACGGAAACCGGCGTCCCCCGGACGGCCACCGTCCGCACGGGCCCCGTTCCTTCACAGCCTATGCACGCTTGGACACGCTGTGTGACATGAATCAAGAAACCGTCGAACCGGACGCCCCGGTGCGCCAGTTCTCCGTGCCGCTGTCCGCCACCCGCCGTGGCGCCCGGCTCGCCCGGCTGCTTGCCGGGGAGCAACTGCGGGCGTGGGGGCTGCCGTTGGATCCGGCCCGGCTCGTCGTCGCCGAGCTTGCCGCCAATGCTGTGCTGCACGCGCGCGTTGCCGGGCGGGGGTTCCTGCTCGGGCTCTACGTCAACGTGCCCGCGACGCTGCGTATCGAGGTGACCGACACCCGGGGGGACGCGGTGCCCGCCCGGGCGGAGGCCGCCGGCGGGCCGCCCGCCGAGTCCGGGTACGGGCTGCTGCTCGTGGAGGAGCTGGCCGACCGGTGGGGTGTGGCGCGCGGTCCCGTGCCGCGGAAAACCGTGTGGGCGGAGCTGGACCTTGTCCGGTCCCGCCCCGCCCTCTGAGGTTCCGCGGTCTGCGGCGCGCTCAGGCGCGCCCCGCTCAGTCGCGTGCGAGCAGTTCGAGCGTGTCGACGACGCGGTTCGAGAAGCCCCACTCGTTGTCGTACCAGGCCACGACCTTGACGTGCTTGCCCGCCACGCGGGTGAGCGCCGAGTCGAAGACGGACGACGCCGGGTGGCCGGTGATGTCGCTGGAGACCAGCGGCTCGTCCGCGTAGTCGAGGATGCCCTTGAGGGTGCTGTCGGCGGCGGTGCGGTACGCCGCGAGGACGTCTTCGAGGGTGACCTCGCGGGAGACCGCGGTGTTCAGCTCCACCAGCGAGCCGACCGGGACCGGGACGCGGATCGAGTCGCCCGACAGCTTGCCGTCGAGCCTGGGCAGCACCAGGCCGATGGCCTTCGCGGCCCCCGTGGTGGTGGGCACGATGTTCTCCGCGGCGGCCCGTGCCCGGCGCAGGTCGCGGTGCGGGCCGTCCTGGAGGTTCTGCTCCTGGGTGTAGGCGTGCACCGTGGTCATGAAGCCGTGCTCGATGCCCGCCAGGTCGTCCAGTACGGACGCCAGCGGGGCCAGCGCGTTCGTGGTGCAGGACGCGTTCGAGACGATCACGTGGCGGGCGGGGTCGTAGGTGTCGGTGTTCACGCCGTAGGCGAGCGTGACGTCGGCGCCCGCGGAAGGGGCGCTCACCAGGACGCGTTCCGCGCCGGCACGGAGGTGCGCGCGGGCGGCGTCCGCCGCGGTGAAGCGGCCCGTGGACTCCAGCACGAGGCTCACGCCCAGCTCGGCCCACGGGAGGTCGGCGGGATCGCGCTCGGAGAGCACCTTGATGCGGTGGCCGTCGACCACCAGGTCCGTTCCGTCGACCTCGACGGAGCGGCCGAGGCGGCCGAGCGAGCTGTCGAACTTGAGCAGGTGGGCGAGGGTGCCGGGGGCGGTGAGGTCGTTGACGGCGACCACGTCCAGGTCGCTGCCGCGTTCCAGCAGGGCGCGGAGGGTGTTGCGCCCGATGCGGCCGAATCCGTTGATGCCGATGCGGGTCATGGAGGGTCCCTTCGTTCCGTTCCTTCCGCTTTCGTTCCGTCTCCACGGTCCGCGATCGGGCGCCCTGTGGACAGAGGCGTGAACGACGACATGCGCAAGGATCCCGCCCGACCTCTCGCCACCGTGCGCAAGGATCTCGCCAGCCGGCCCGCCGGTCCCCGGTGCGCCACGGCGCACGCCCGCTCAGGCCGAGAACGTGTGCCGGTACTCCGTCGGCGACGTGCCCAGGATCCGGTGGAAGTGCAGGCGGAGGTTGGCGCCGGTGCCGAGGCCGACGTGGTCGGCGATCTGCTCCACGCCCAGGTCGGTGCGTTCCAGCAGCTCGCGCGCCAGGTCCACGCGGGCCCGCAGCACCCACTGCATCGGCGTGTAGCCGGTGTCCTCCACGAACCGCCGGGAGAACGTGCGCTCCGACACGCGCGCGTGGCGTGCGAGCACGGCCAGGGTCAGCGGTTCCGCGAGGTGCTTGAGGGCCCACTCGCGCGTGCTCGCGAAGTGGTCGCCGAGCGGTTCCGGCACGCTCCTCGGGACGTACTGCGCCTGGCCGCCGCTGCGGTAGGGCGCCGCCACCAGGCGTCTGGCCACGCGGTTCGAGAGGCCCACGCCGTGGTCGCGGCGTACCAGGTGGAGGCAGAGGTCGATGCCGGACGCCGCGCCCGCCGACGTGAGCACGGCGCCCTCGTCCACGAAGAGCACGTTCTCGTCCACCCGCACCAGCGGATGCCGCCTGGCGAGCGCCCTCGTGTAGTGCCAGTGGGTCGTGGCACGCCTGCCGTCGAGCAGGCCGGTCGCCGCCAGCGCGAACGCCCCCGTCGAGATGGCCGCGAGCCGCGTCCCGCGCTCGTGGGCGGCCAGCAGCGCGCCGACGACCGCCGCCGGAGGATGGGTGGTCGCCGGCTCCCGGTAGCCGGGGATGAAGACGGTGTCGGCGTGCTCCAGCGCCTCCAAGCCCTCGGCCACCTGGTACGAGAGGCCGTCGCCGCCGGTCACGGGGCCGGGCGCTGCGCCGCACACCCGCACCTCGTAGGGCATGCTCGGCCGCTGGGAGAACACCTGTGCCGGGATGCCGACGTCGAGCGGCTTCGCACCGTCGAGCACGAGCACGGCGACACGGTGGATCTCCCTGCCCATCGGGCACTCCTTCGGTGGTTCTCCGGTTCCGGGCGGTTCCAACTCCCGGCCCCCACCGCACAGTCGATGATGGGTACCGGTACTCATGCCGGCGCGACGGGGTACCCGCCATCGTGAGGCCATGCCCCCTCCGGTAGGGCGCGCAAAGCCCGGAAGCCCGGAGAAGGGGGCCGGCCACTCGATTCGTCGATCCGCACACCGGAGAACATCATGAGCATCAGCCGCCGCGGCCGGGCACTGCTCACCCTGGCCACGGGCAACTGGCCCTCCCGTGTCTACCTCGCCGGGGTCGCCGCCACCACCGGATACTTCCTCTACGACACCCTCGTCTCCCACCCCGACGCCTCCATGTCCGCCATCCTGCCCTGGCTGGTCACCGCCCCGGTCAGCCTGGTCAGCCTCGTACTGCCCGGGGGCACGCCGACCGGCCCGTTCACCGCCGTCTACTTCGCGGGGATCGCCGCGGGCGCCGTCACGGACGCCGCGCTCATCGGCGCCGTCGTACGCTGGGTCGGCCCGTCCCGCCCGTCCCGCCCCTCCTCGCGCAACGCCGCTGCCGGCGCCTGAGCCGCGTTCCCGCGCGGCCCCGGCCACCCGCTCCCGTCCCGTTCCTTCGGGCCCGTTCCTTCCGGGGCGGGCCCGACAGGCTGTCGGCAAAAGCACGTCTGGTACGGGCTTAGCGTGGATGTATGACGACGTATGGTTCCTTCCCCGTGGCGCGGCCCCGGCGGCTGCGTCAGACCACCGCGATGCGGCGCATGGTGGCCGAGACCCGGCTGCACCCGGCCGATCTGGTCCTGCCCGCCTTCGTGAAGGAGGGCCTGGCCGCCCCGGTGGAGATCGGCGCGATGCCGGGCGTCTACCAGCACTCGCGGGACAGCCTCCGCAAGGCCGCCGTCGAGGCCGCGGAGGCCGGGGTCTCCGGGATCATGCTGTACGGGGTGCCGGAGGAGGGCAAGAAGGACGCCGTGGGGTCCGCGGGGACCGACCCGGACGGCATCCTCCAGCAGGCCCTGCGGGATGTGCGGGCCGAGGTCGGCGACGACCTGATCGTGATGTCGGACGTGTGCCTGGACGAGTTCACGGACCACGGCCACTGCGGCGTCCTCGACCGGGAGGGCCGCGTCGACAACGACGCCACCCTGGAGCGGTACGCCGAGATGGCCATCGTCCAGGCCGAGGCCGGGGCGCACGTGCTGGGCCCGAGCGGGATGATGGACGGCCAGATCGGCGTGATCCGCGGTGCGCTCGACGAGGCGGGCCACGAGGACATCGCGGTCCTGGCGTACACCGCCAAGTACTCGTCCGCGTTCTACGGGCCGTTCCGCGAGGCCATCGGCTCCTCGCTGAAGGGCGACCGGAAGACGTACCAGATGGACCCGGCGAACACCCGCGAGTCCCTGCGCGAACTCGCCCTCGACCTCGAAGAGGGCGCGGACATGGTGATGGTGAAGCCCGCCGGGCCGTACCTCGACATCCTGGCGCGCGTCGCCGACGACGTCGACGTGCCCGTGGCCGCGTACCAGATCTCCGGCGAGTACGCGATGATCGAGGCCGCGGCCCAGCGGGGCTGGATCGAACGCGACCGCGCGATCATGGAGACCCTGCTCGGCATCAAGCGCGCCGGCGCGAGCATCATCCTCACGTACTGGGCGACGGAGGTCGCGCGGCAGCTCTGAGCCGGGCCGGACGGCGCCGGTCACGGGTGCCGTCCGCGGGGCCGTCCGCGGTGCCGTTCGCGGACGGCGCCTGGTCCGTCCGTCGTGGGGGCGCTTGGTCCCGCAGTCGTGGGGGCGCCTGGTCCCGCCGTCGTGGGGGGCCGGCGCGCCGGTCAGGAGGGGCTGGGAGAGTAATCGCCTGTGACGCACTCTGATCTGGCTCTCCGCATCCATGCCGCCTCGTATCTGACCGGCCGGTTCACGCTCCGGTCGGGACGTACCGCCACGGAGTACTTCGACAAGTACCGGTTCGAGGCGGATCCCGTCCTGCTGGACGAGATCGCCCGGCGGATGGCCCCTCTGGTGCCGTCCGGCACGCAGGTGCTGGCCGGCCTGGAGATGGGCGGCATCCCGGTGGTGACCGCGCTCGGCCGGCACACGGGCCTTCCTTGCGCGTTCGTGCGCAAGCAGGCCAAGCCGTATGGCACGTGCCGACTGGCCGAGGGCGCGGAGGTCGCGGGCCGGAACGTGCTCGTCGTGGAGGACGTGGTGACCAGCGGTGGGCAGATCGTGCTGTCGACCGCGGACCTGAGGAACCTCGGCGCGCGGGTGGATGAGGCGCTGTGCGTGATCGACCGGGAGCAAGGCGGTGCCGAAGCCCTCAAGGCAGAGGGCATCAGCCTGCTGTCATTGCTGACGGCCGAAGACCTGCGGACTGCTGCCGCATCCTGACGCCGGGCCGGGACCGGCGCCTGCCTGACGCCGGCCGGTGCACGCCCCGCCTGCCCGCCTGCCCGTCGCGGCTCGTCATCTCCGCTACCGGCGCAGCCCGTGGAGCACGACGTCGAGGTACGTGTCCGCGGACGCGCCGTGTTCCGCGTGCTTGGGGAGCGCGGAGATCAGGGCGAGGACCTGGACCGCCGTGACGTCGCCGCGCACCACGCCCTCCTCCTGCGCGCGGGACCACAGGCGCGCGAAGCTCGCCTTCATCGGGGCGCAGGCCGCGGCCATCGGGGAGCCGTCGTCGGCGAGGCCGTCCCCGATGCGCGTGCTCATGCCGCCGTACTCGGTCGCGCTCCGGTCGTACCGCCGCAGCCAGCGCACCAGTGACTCCCAGGTGTCCGGCGCGTCGAGGAGTTCGCGGGCCTCCGCGTCCAGCAGGTCGACGCGGTCCTTCATGATCGCGACGAGGAGATGCTCCCGGCTGGGGAAGTGCCGGTAGAGCGTGCCGCGCCCCACGCCCGCCTCTTTCGCGACGTCGTCCATGGGCGCGTCCGTGCCGTCGCGCGTGAAGACCTCGTGTCCCGCGGCGATGAGCGCGTCGTAGTTGCGGCGTGCGTCCGCGCGGAGCGGCTTCGTGCCGGGACGTGTGTCGGGACGCGTGTCGGGGGGCGCGGTGGGCGGCGTGCCGGCGGGCGTGGTGCTCATGGGGCCAGGCTATTTGACAACCGGACACGGTGTCCATATCGTCGGCCCAGACGGGAAGCGGACGGAGTGTCCGGATGTGGCGGGGCAGACCTGGCAAGGGAGAAGGACCATGGCAGCACCGGACAGCAGGCCGATCGTGGCCGTCGTCACCGGCGCGAGCAGGGGCGCCGGGCGGGGGATCGCCCAGGCGCTGGGCGGCAGGGGCGCGACCGTCTACGTGACCGGGCGCAGCCGGGCGGCCTCCGACTCGCCGTACGGGGGCACCGTCGCCGAGACGGCGGCCCTGGTCGACGAGGCCGGCGGCCGGGGGATACCCGTGGTCGTCGACCACGGCGACGACGAGGCGGTACGGGACCTCTTCGAGACCGTCCGGCGCGCTCACGGGCGGCTGGACATCCTGGTCAACAACGCCGCCAAGCTGGTCGGCATGACCCTGCCGGGCGGCTTCTGGCAGAAGCCCCTGGACACGGCCGACCTCATCACCGTCGGGCTGCGCTCGCACTACGTGGCGAGCTACCACGCGGCGCCGCTGCTGATCGCCAACGGCCGCGGCCTCATCGCCAACACCGGACACTACGGCGCCGTGTCCTACTACCACGGCGCCGCCTACGGGGCGCAGAAGGCGGGCGCCGACAAGATGGCCGCCGACATGGCCAGGGAACTGCGGCCGCACGGGATCGCGGCGGTCTCGATCTGGATGGGGCCCCTCGACACCGAGCGCGCACGGGCCTACCTCGCCTCCCTGCCCCCGCGGGACCGGCCGGCGCAGAAGAGGGAGTCGCCCCTGTTCACGGGGCGGGTGATCGACGCGCTCTACGCCTCCGGCGATCTGATGGCGCTCTCCGGCCGGGCGCTGATCGGCGCGGAGCTGGGCGCCCTGCTCGGCGTCACGGATGTCGACGGCAGCGCGCCCCGGTCCCTGCGGCACGTCCTGGGCGGGCCGCCCGAACCCCACCCGAGCCTGCTGGCATAAGCGAGCCTGCCTGGTAGGGCCGCGTCCGCCGGTGCACCCGAGCCCGCCGGCGCACCCGAGTCCACCGGCAGACCGAGTCCACCGGCACGCCCGAGCCCGGTCGCTCAGCCCAGCAGCGCCGCCACCACGACCAGCGCCGGTACCGAGGCCAGCGTGGAGACCAGGATCGATTCGCGGGCCAGTTCCTCGCCGACCTCGTAACGGGTCGCGTAGGTGAAGAGGTTCTGGGCGGCGGGGAGTGCCGAGATCACCGTCACGTCGAGTACGGCCGCGTGGCCCAGACCGCAGACCCAGGTGCCGAGCGCCCACGCGATCACGGGTTGCGCCACGCACTTGAGCGCCACCGACAGCAGGACGGGGCCGCGTTCCGGGCCCCGCACCGGCATGGCGCTGCCGTGCAGGGAGATGCCGAAGGCCATCAGGACGGCCGGCACGGACATGTTGCCGATCAGCGTGAGAGGAGCCAGCGCGGGCCCGGGTATCGTCCAGCCGGCCGCCGCGACCGCCACCCCGGACAGCGAGCCCACCGCCATCGGGTTGCGCAGGGGTGTGGTGAGCCGCCGCCAGAGCGGTTCCTTGCGCGAGTCGGGGCGGGTCAGGTCGAGAACGGTCAGCGCCGCCGGCGTGATGACCATCTGCTGGAGGAGCAGCACGGGCGCGACCAGCGCGGCGTCGCCGAGCACGTAGACGGCGATCGGGATGCCGAGGTTGCCGGCGTTGACGTAACTGGCGCAGAGCGCGCCGATGGTGGTGCGGCCGGTGCCCCAGCGGCGCAGTACGCCCGCCGCGGCGAAGAGGGCCGCGGTGGCCGCGGTGGCCAGGGCGCTGACCAGGAGGCGCTGGGAGAGGATCACCGAGAGGTCGGCGCGGGCGAGGGTGGTGAACATCAGGGCCGGGGTGGCTACGTGGAAGGCGAGTTTGCTGAGTACGTCGCGGCCGGTGCGGCCGAGGTGGCCACGGTGCCCCAGCGCGTAGCCCACGGCTATGACGGCGCCGATCGCGGCGAAGCCGGTGAGGACTCCTTCCATCGGGTTCCGTGCCCCTCTTGCTGGTTTGCTACGTGCGGGTTCGTCGCGGCTTGTTGCGCAGTTCCCCGCGCCCCTACAGGGCGGGTCTGCGCCCCGGCCCGCCCAGGGGCGCGGGGTGGGGTACCTCCCACGTCCTCAAGGCAGTGGGGGAGCGAGCAACCACCACCTGCCGGTGGTCGGGAAGCGGCAGAACCAGCCGCTCCGGGCCGGTGACGACCTGACGGTTCGTCGTGGCTGGTCGCGCAGTTCCCCGCGCCCCTGGGTGGACCGGGGTGAAGCCTCACATTTGCTGGGCCTGAGTGGTCACCGTCTTCGTCGGGTGCAGGGCCGCGCGTGCGCGGCCTGCGTCGAAGTCGTTCTCCCATTTGCCGATGACGATCGTCGCGACGGCGTTGCCCAGGACGTTGATGAAGACACGGCCCTCGTTGAGGATGCGGTCGATGCCGACGATCAGGGACAGCGCGGCCAGCGGAATGTGGCCCACGGCGGTGATCGTGCTGGCCAGCACGAGGAACGCACCGCCCGCGATGCCCGCCGTGCCCTTGCTGGTGAGCATCATGACACCCACCATGACGAGCTGGTCCTGCCAGGACAGGTCGATGCCGAGCGCCTGCGCGAGGAACAGCGACGCCATCGTCAGGTACACCGCGGAGCCGTCCAGGTTGAAGGAGAACCCGGAGGGGATCACGATGCCGACGACCGGGCGGCCCACGCCCAGCCCCTCCAGCTTGCGCACCACCCCCGGCAGCACCGCCTCGCTGGAGCAGGTGCTCAGCGCCACCAGCAGCTCGGCCTTGAGGTAGCGCATGAGCGCCAGGAGCCCGAGGCCGCAGGCCCGCATGACCAGGCCGAGCACGACGGCGATGTACACCACGCAGGTCGCCGTGAACAGCACGATCAGGTAGCCGAGCTGCTTGAGGCTCTCCGCGCCGTACGTGGCGACGACGGTCGCCAGCGCGCCGAACGTGCCGAACGGCGCGAGCCGCATCACCCAGCCCACGATCCGGAACACCACGTCCGACAGCGCCTTGATGCCGCGGGTCAGCGGCGCGGCCTGCTCGCCGGCCATGTTCAGCGCCACACCGAAGACGATCGACACCAGCAGCGCGGCGAGGATGTTGTCGCCGGTGAGCGCGCCGAAGAGGGAGGGCGGGATGAGGGAGGTGACGAAACCGGTGAAGGTGACGTCCTCCTTGGCGTCCGCGGGGACGGCGTGCGCGTTGAGGGTGCTCGGGTCCACGTGGAGTCCGGCGCCGGGCCGGAAGACGTTGGCGACCAGCAGCCCGATCAGCATCGAGACCAGCGACAGCACCAGGAAGTAGCCGATCGCCTTGCCGCCGATGCGGCCCGCCTTGCGGAGGTTGTCCATGGCCGCGATACCGGTGGTCACCACGGAGAAGACCACCGGGACCACGATCATCGAGACCAGGCTGACGAACCAGTCGTTGAGCGGGGCGAGTTGCTTCCCCACACCTGGCGCGGCCATGCCGACGACGATCCCGAGGACCGCCGCCAGCACCACCTGGAACCACAGTTCGCGTATCAGGCGGGCGGGCCGCGAGCGGACCGGGCGCTCCGGGCCCTCCGGATGCTCCGGGCGCTCCGGGTGCTCCGGCGCGGTGGTCGACGTCATCGTCAGTGCTCCTTGCTCGGGGGTGCGGCGGCTCGGGATCGGGGGGCGGTTCGGGGCGTGTGGTGGTGTGGGGTTCGCGGAGCGCGGCGGCCGTCGCGGGGGCCGGAACCGCCGCTCAGGCGTGCAGTTCGCGCAGCACGCGGTGGAAGGCGGCCTTGCCCTCCAGGCCGATGCCGGGCATCTCGGTGAGGCCGACCCGGCTGTGCTCCACGACCGCGTCGTCGGCGAAGCCGCCGGTGGGCTGGAACTCGCCCGGGTACGACTCGTTGCCCCCCAGCCCCAGGGCGGCCGCGATGTGCAGCGAGAACTGGTGGCCGCCGTGCGGGACGCAGCGCCGCGGCGACCAGCCGTGCGCGCGCAGCATCGCGAGGATGCGCAGGTACTCCACCAGGCCGTAGCTGAGCGCCGGGTCGACCTGGATGACGTCGCGGTCGGGGCGCATGCCGCCGTAGCGGATCAGGTTGCGGGCGTCCTGGAGGGAGAAGAGGTTCTCGCCGGTGGCGATCCGGCCGGGGTAGTGCTCGGCGAGCACCGCGTTCAGCCGGTAGTCCAGCGGGTCGCCGACCTCCTCGTACCAGAACAGCCCGTACGGCTCGATGGCCCGCCCGTACTCCAGCGCCGTGGCGAGGTCGAAGCGGCCGTTGACGTCGACCGCGAGGCGGGAGCCGTCGCCGTCCAGGACGTCGAGGACGGCCTCGATGCGGCGCAGGTCCTCGGCGAGGTCCGCCCCGCCGATCTTCATCTTCACGACGTCGTAGCCCAGGTCGAGGAAGCCGCGCATCTCGTCCTTCAGATCGCCCGTGGTCTTGCCGGGCGCGTAGTAGCCGCCGGCGGCGTAGACGAAGACGGACTCGTCCGGGCTGCCGTCGCCGTAGCGGTCCGACAGGTACCGGTACAGCGGCTGTCCGGCGATCTTCGCGGCGAGGTCGAAGAGGGCCATGTCGAGGACGCCGACGGCCACCGAGCGCTCCCCGTGCCCGCCCGGCTTCTCGTTCCGCATCACCACGTCCCACGCCCGTGCCGGGTCCAGGTCGCCGCTCTCGTCGAGCAGGGAGGCGGCGGGGGCGTCCAGCAGGCGGGGGATGATCCGGCGGCGCAGGATCTCGCCGGCGCTGTAGCGGCCGTTGGAGTTGAAGCCGTAGCCGACGACCGGCTTTCCGTCGCGGATGACATCGCTGACGACCGCCACGATCGAGCAGTCCATCGCGCTGAAGTCGATCCACGCGTTCCGGATCGACGAGCTGATCGGGACGGTGCCCTCGTACACGGCGGTGATCTTCATGGTGGCGCCTTGCCTGCTTTCTCATATCTTATAAGTTGCGACGACTGTTAGGGTTGGGTGCCCACCCGGGCGGTGTCAAGGGGCTGGGGCTTGGACCGCGGAGGAAAGGGGCGCCACGCGTATGGCCGGGACGACGAACCTCTTCCTGAGCAAGAGCGACCTCGCCTACGCCGAGCTGCGCGGCAGGATCCTCTCCGGCGGCCTCGCGCCCGGCGCCCGGCTGGCCCAGTACGAGCTGGCCGAGTCGCTCAACATGAGCATCACCCCGCTGCGCGAGGCCATCCGGCGGCTCAGCAGCGAGGGCCTGGTGGAGGTGGAGACGCACCGCGACGTGCGGGTGGCGGCCATGAACTCCGTCGAGGCCCGCCAGCTCTTCGAGGTCCGCCTCTCCCTGGACCCGACGGCGGTGGAACTGGCCGCGGGACGCCGCACCGACGCGGACATCGCCGCGATCCGGGCCGCGCTGGGTAACTTGCTGCCGGTCACCCGCCGGTGGGGCGAGGAAGCGCTCGCGGCCCACCGCACCTTCCACCGCGCGCTGTATGTGGCCTCCCACAACGACGTCCTGATCCGCCTCCTGGACGACCTGTGGGACAAGTCCGACCGCTACCGCAGGCTCGGCCTCGAACTCCCGCCCGGCGACGAGCCCCGCACCCGCGACCTCGACGAGCACCACCGCATCGCCGCGCTCGTCGTGGACGGCGCGGCCGAGGCGGCGGGGCGGCTGATGCGGGACCACATCACGATGAGCCTCACGGCGTCGGCGATCAGCGCGCTGGAGGACCGGGAGGGGCGGGAGTCCCGGTAGGGCCGGGGCGGGAGCCGTCGGCTCAGCCGGGCAGCCGCTCGTAAAGTGCGGTCGGGCACGTGAAGTGCCGTCCGCGCGGGCGACCTTGAGGGCCGAGCGCTTCCCCGAGCCGCTGCGTGCCGCCGCCCGGCGCCTGAGCTCCACGCTGTCGTGACCTCACCGGACGGCGGACGTGATCAACCCTGACCAATCCCTGATCCGGCCCCGGTCGTGCCGAGGCCGGATCCGTGCGGTCAGGACGGTATGGACGGGCAGCGGGTGCCCCGGGCCGGGAGCGTCAGGTCGGTGAGGTATACGTCGACGGCGTTCTCCATGCAGGGGCCGCTCGTGACGCTGCCGTGGCCCTGCCCCTCGTAGGTGAGGAGCACGCCGCTGCGGCCGAGTTGCCGGGCCACCGAGACCGCCCAGGGGTAGCCGGTCGCGGGATCGTGGAGCGAGTTGGAGACCAGGATCGGCGGGGCGTCGTGGGCGTCGAGCCGGTGCTGGGGGTTGGCGGTCGGTGCGCCGAGGCACGCGGCCAGCATGTGGACCGGCAGCAGGTACGGCAGGTCGGGCGCGGTCCTCTCCATGGCCCGGACGTACGAGGCGTACTGGCGGTAGTCGTGTATCGGCAGGTGCCAGTCCGCGCAGAAGACCGGGGTCGCCGGCGGCAGCGGCGCCACCGAGGTGGGCGAGGCCGGCAGCGGCCTCCTCGCGTCCATCCCGGCGACGGCCGTGGCCAGGCCCGCGTAGTCGGCGTCGTAGAACTTCCGGAAGGCGATGCCGTTGACCAGGTCCGACTGCGACAGCGGGGTGCCGGGCTCCGCCGGGTTCTCCAGCTCGCCGCGCCCGGCCCGGTCCAGCAGCCCCTGCCAGACGCCGCGCACGTCACGGCCGTGCAGCGCGCAGTCCGCGTGACCGTCGCACCACGCCGCGAACTCGCCGAACGAGTCCTCGGCCGCGGTCGCCTGGGCCCGCAGGAACTCGCCGGCGGTGGGGACGCTGTGGTCGATCACGCTCTCCAGCACCATCGCGCGGACCCGCCGCGGGTACGTCTCGGCGTACTCGGCCCCGAGCAGCGTGCCGTACGAGCTGCCGTGGAAGGTCAGCCGGGACTCGCCGAGCGCCACCCGCAGGGCGTCCAGGTCGCGGACCGTCTGCGCGCTGTCCAGGTGGTCGAAGACCGGGCCGGTGCGCGCCCGGCAGTCGGCGCGCAGCCGCGTGTTGTACGCGACGGTGGCGTTGAAGTCCGCCTGGCTCGCCAGCTGGGGTGCCGGCCGCTGGGCGAGCAGGTCGTTTGAGCACGTCACGGGAGTGCTGCCGCCCACGCCCCGCGGGTCGAAGCTGACGATGTCGAACCGCCGCCGGACCTCGGGGCTGAACCGGCTGATGCCGGTGACCACCCTGTCCACGCCGGAGTCGCCGGGCCCGCCGGGACCGAACACCATCGAGCCGACGCGGGCGCCCGGGTCGGTGGCCTTGCGGCGGGCCACGGCCAGGCCGAATCTCGGTCCGTCCGGGTGGGCCCAGTCGACCGGCACGGAGAGGGTGGCGCACTCGGCGCCCGGGTGGGCCGCGTCGTCGCAGGGAGCCCAGTCGAGGGATGACGCCTTCGCGGGCGGCGGGCTCTCCGCCAAGGCGTTGACCTGCGGCGCGCTTCCCGGCGCCGCGCTCACCGCGGGAGCGGTGGCGAGGCCGACGACGGCGGCCAGGGCCCCTCCCGCGGCCACGGCCGTGCTCCACACCGTGCCGCGCCGCCGCGCTGACCTGCCCCTGAGCAGCATGAATCGTCCTCCTGGAGAGATGGGACGGGAGAGGGGTGCGGGCCCGGCCGGGGGCACATCCACACGTTAGGCGCGCCGTCGCCCTCCCGACGCCCGTGTCAGGGGCCGCTCCGGGTCTAGTCAGGGGCGGAGTCAGGGGTGCCCCAGGGATGCCCCGGAGCCCCGGGGGTACCCGGCATCCCCGACGCGGCAAGGCAGAGGGAAGCTCGGCAAAGCACCGGACGGCGCGCAAGGCACGGCGCGCAAACACGGCACGGCACGGCAAGGCAGGAGGGCGCGCGATGAACGACACCCGGAGTCCCGGCGGGAACGGTCCGCAGCAGGCTCCGCCGCCCGGCCGCTCGGAGCTGCTCGGCATCTACCTCAACGACCACCTCGCCGGAGCCACGGCAGCCGTGGAACGGGCAGGTCACATGGTGCGGACGATGCGCGAATCGCCCCTCGCGGAGACCATGCGCCCGCTCGGCACGGACATCGCGGAGGACCGGCGGACGCTCATGGAGATCATGCACAGGCTGGGCATCCCCGTACGCCGGTACAAGGTCGGGGCCGGCCTGATGGGCGAGCGGCTCGGCAGGCTGAAGAGCAACGGCCGCTTCATCCGCCGTTCCCCGCTCAGCTCGCTGCTGGAGCTGGAGGCCCTCCAGATCGGCGTGGAGGGCAAGGCCGCCATGTGGGAGGCGCTCCGCCGGCTCCCCGACGGCGGGGAAGCGCTCGACCCGCAACTCCTCGACGGCCTGCTGGACCGGGCCCGGCAGCAGGCGGACACGCTGCGGGAGGAACGCCGCCGGCAGGCCGCCGTGGCCTTCCGGGAAGGCTGAGCGGGCGTTCCGGGCGGGCTGAGCGGTTTCCGGGAGGGCCAGGCTGACGAGGACCTGCGCATCCGGGAAGGCTGACGGCACCCGCGCAAACCGCAAAGGAAATCCCCGGCCGGTGGGGGGAACCGGCCGGGGAAACCGAGTGCGGGCCCGAAGGGCGGTCGCCTCGCGGCGAAAGGCTCCGTGGGGCTTCAGCCGAACGATCTTCCCCACGGGCTGGAAGTGAGGCCCGGGGACACAGTCCCCTTCGCACCCGCATATGGGTGAACGATAAACGGCCCTACCTTGTTCCCCGGCGGCGGTGAACCACATCACCCCGTTGCTTCCCGATGGTGCCGAACCCGTTACGCCCTTGCCTCCGGACGCGGTGCACCCCGCCAGGCCCCTGCTTCCGGGCCGTCGTGCACGCCAGGCCCCTGCTTCCGGGTCGTCGCGCACCCCGCCGGGCCCGTGCTTCCGGGCGGTCATGCACCCCGTTACGTCCCCTACCCCGCCCGCTCCGCCTCCCGGGCGGCCCGCGGCGTGACGGTCACGATCCCGTGGTCGGCGTCCAGGCGGAGCCAGTCGCCGGTGCGGATGGCGGCGACCGGGTCGCGGTCCAGGTCGGTGAGGGCCGGGACCCGGGTGACCACGGCGCCCAGGGCGGACTTGGTGGTGGTGACCGTGAAGATCATGCCGAGCGGTGCGGTGCCCAGCAGCCGCGTCGCCTGGAAGAACCCGGACCAGCCCGAAGAGCCCTTCGCGCCGGGGAAGACCAGGATCTTCCCGGTGAAGCAGACGCCGAACAGCTCGTGGCGGCGTTCCGTGACGGTGCCGGTGGCCGGGTCGATGCCGCCCCACCCCGAGATCGTCTCCCGCGACACCAGCGCCTCGCCCTCGACCACGCCGCCGACGACCTTGCGGCCGTGCAGGGTGAACGGGGCGGGAGCACCGGTGTCCGGGGCGGCGGGCGCGGGCGGGGTGACGGCCGGGTGCGCATCGGAGGCGGCGGGTGCACGCGAGGCGGAGGCGGCGGGCGTGCGCGAGGCCGCCGCTCCTGCCGCCTCTTCGGCCGGGGTCATCGCAGCTCCCCCTTCCAGCGGCCCGTGACCGCCGCGTCCACGCAGTCCTCCAGCGTGCCGAACCACGCCTCGATGCCGAGGATCGCCGGCAGGTAGTGCGCCTGCTTCGCGGAGTCCGTGGCGAAGACCTTCGTGCCGGGCGGCGCCGCACGCGACATCGCCGGGCAGGAGTCGACGAGGACCCGGCCGCCCGCGGCCTCGATCACGGCGGTGTACCCGCTGCGGTCCGCCGCGTCCTTCAGGGCCCGTGGCGCCATGATCCACAACTGGGTGCCGGAGTGCAGCTTCCTGCCGTCCAGCGCGCGTGCCGCGTCCCGCATCTGGTCGACGGACGCGTGCGGGCAGCCCAGCAGCACGAAGTCGACGTCGGTGCTGGTGCCCTGGTCGTTCAGCGTCTCGTACACCGCGCGCCGCTCCGCCGCCCCGAACACCACCGGCTCGGGGACACGGCGCCCGCCGAACGCCTCCCGGACCGTCGGCGCCTCCGGCGTGACGCCCGGGATGTGGTACAGCTCCACGCCGCCGGACGACGCGCTCGCGGCGCCGAAGTGCTTGAGGTCGACGAGGTCGGGGCGGGCGAGTTCGCCGGCGGCGCTGCTGACGCTGCTGATGACGGGGCGGCCCTCCTGGACCACGTCACCCGTGAAGTAGCCCAGCAGCCCCCAGTCCAGGAAGCTCTCCACCGGCGTCTCGACGCGGACGTGGTGGGTGCCGAAGCGGTTCTCGGCGAGGTGGTTGCCCCAGCACGGGATCTTGCCGGTGAGGCCGGCGGCTCCGGTGGACGCGCCGCCCTCGCAGTTGGTGCGGGCACCGAGCACCGAGTTGGCGTACACGACCGCGGAGGACTCCATCCACGCGACGTGCTCGCCCCGCACCGGCAGGTTGCCCACCTGGTAGGGCGTGCAGGTGGCGAGGATCGTCACGCCGCGCTGCCCCGCGAACGCCTCCGCCTGGCCCTGCAACTCCACGAACTCCCGCGGATACGGCGCGATGCCCACCGAATCCGGCCCGAAGCCCTGCTGGAGCTGGCAGGTCGGCACCTTCATGTCCGGGATCTCCAGCGTCTCGTCGCTGTCGAGGCTGATCACGGAGAACGCGCGGTTCCAGCCGCCCTCCTCGACCAGCCTGGCCTTCGCCGGGGACGGCTGGGTGGTGGTGCCGGCGACGTTGCGGGTGTCGCAGAGCCGCTCGGCGTCCAGCGCCTCGCCGTAGCGGACCAGCAGGTCCATCGCGGCGGCGACGGCGGGCCCCTCGGCGCCGTCGAGCATGGCCTTCTCCTCGTCGGTGAGCCTCATCGGGCGCCCTCCGCCGTGACGGAGACCGCCCGGGGCGCGGCCTGGGGGCCCGCGGCGACCGTCACGGCGTTGGTGTCGGGGCCGCGCCGCACCGCGACGTGCATGAGCAGCCCGCCGAAGACGATCAGCACGATCGGCGTGTACGCGTACGGCATCAGCTTGCTCAGCCAGAGCAGTTCGAACGTGTACAGCCCCGGCAGGATCAGCCCGAACATGTAGCCGATGCCGTAGCCGCTGGCCCGCACGGACGCCGGGAAGCGCTCGTTGAGGTAGGTGAGGATCACCCCGAGCGGGGCCGACGGCGTCACCTTCGCCACCAGGTAGACCACGACGACCAGCCAGGCCGGCATGCCCAGATCCTTGGCCAGCGCGAGCAGCGCGAACGCCGCGGCCACCACGGTGGCCATGATCAGCGAACAGGTCATCAGCAGCCGCCGCCGGCCCATCCGCTGCCCGAGGCGGGCCAGCACCAGGATCAGGACGATGGTCAGCACGGCCGCGATCAGCTCGGAGGTGGTGCTGAGGTTCGGGCTGGACTCCAGCACCTGCACCAGCAGCGTCGGCAGGAACGACACCGACATCTGCGCGGCGAACCAGTACCCGCACGTGAACAGGAACACGCTGCCGATCAGCGCCCGGTGCGTGGTGAACAGCTCGACGACGGGCTGCTTGCGCCCCTCCGCACGGCGGGCCGCGAAGACGTCCGCGTCCTCCCGCACCTTCCGGTACTGCCACAGGTAGACCAGGCCCAGCACGAAGCCCAGCAGGAACGGCACCCGCCAGCCCCAGGAGAGGAAGCCGCCTTCGGGCAGCACGTTCAGCAGCACCAGCAGCAGGGCGTTGATCACGAGGAACGAGCCGGGGGCACCGGCGCCGATCAGCCCGCCGACCAGCCCGCGCCGCTCGGGGCGCGCCTGCTCCAGGGCGAGCGGCATCGGCGCGGCGTACCCGCCGGCCAGGAAGACGCCGCTGACCAGCCGGAGCGTGGCGAAGACGGCGATGGCGCCGGAGCCCAGGCTGGCGTGGCCCGGCAGCAGGCCCATCAGGAGGGTGCAGACGGTGAAGCCCCAGCCGCTGATCATCGTGGTGCGCTTGCGCCCGATCCGGTCCGAGATGTTCCCGAAGATCACGCTGCCGATGGGGCGGCCGAGCAGGCCGACGGTGAACATCAGCGTCGTCATCGTCGCCCGCGTGGCCGCGGGGGCGCCCTCCGGCATGAAGTACGCCATGGCGGCGGGCAGCACGAGGGCGGGGAGGTAGACGTCGTAGCTGTCGACGAACATCGAGAAGGCGCCGGCACGCGCCGAGCGGCGCTCCTCGGCTTCGCCGATGAGCGGGGCCGGATGCTCTCCGGCCGGACCGGTGCCGGTGCCGGCACCGGCGGCGGGGTGGGGTTGGGGCAGCGTCATTGCCAGCTCCTGGGTTGGATTGCCGAGCGGTCCGCGCTCTCATCCGGGGAGGAAGGGGAGACCGCGGCTTCGGGGAGAGGGGAGAGGGGACGGGTGACGGGGACGCGGGGAACGGGAGCGCGAGGAACGGGGACGGGCGGTGGGACCGGGAGCCGTCCCGTCAGGTGGCCCTGAGCGTCGCTCCCTCCGCGAGGGGGCGGACCGTGCGGCCGTACACCGACAACCAGCCCCGTTCGCCGTGGTCGCGCCCCGCCGAGGGGGTCCGCGCCGCGAGTTCGTCCGCCGGCACCCGGACGTCGCAGCGCCGGCCGGGGAGGTCGACGTGGACCACGTCGCCGTCCCGCAGCAGCGCCAGCGGACCGCCGTCCGCCGCCTCGGGCCGGACCTCGCCGACCACGACACCGCGGTTGACCAGCCCGGAGAGCTGGCCGTCGGTGACCACCGCGACCCGTCCGGTGAGCCCCGCGCGGTCCAGCGCGAAGACGATCTGCGAGGCCATGCCCATGCCGGGGCGCCCGCGGGGGCCGAGCCCCCGCACCACCACCACGTCGCCCGCGGTGATCGTGCCCGCCGCGAGCGCGGCGAGCGCGTCCTCCTGGCTCTCGAAGCAGCGCGCGGGCCCGGTGAACTCGGCCGGCCGCTCCTCGTCGACGGAGAGCTTGACGATGCCGCCGAGCGGGGTGAGCGAGCCGCGCAGCACCAGGATCAGCGGATCCCGCGAGAAGGGGCGCTCGCCGGAGCGGATGACCTCGGGGTCGGCCACCGCCGCGTCCGCCAGGTTCTCGCCGAGCGTCGTGCCCGTCACCGTGGCGGCGCCGAGCTCCAGCAGATCGGAGAGCCGCGCAAGCACGGCCCGCGCGCCGCCCGCCGCGTCGAACTGCTCGATGGTGTGGGGGCCGTTGGGCCGCACCGCCGACAGCAGCGGGGTGCTCGCGCCCAGTTCGCCGTAGAGCGCGGTGATGTCGATCTCCACCTCGGCCTCCGCGGCGACCGCCTGGAGGTGCTTGATGGTGTTGATGGAGGCGCCGACGGACAGGGCCACCCGGACGGCGTTGTGGAAGGCCGCCCGTGTGAGCACCGTCCGGGGCCGCAGGTCCTCGTCCACCACGGCCACGATCCGTGCCGCCGCCTCGTCCGCGGCCCGCCACATCGCGGGGGAGTTCGCGGCGACGGGCGTCGAGCCGGGCAGGGCCATGCCCAGCGCCTCGGCGACGATGTGCATGGAGTTGGCGGTGCCCATGCCCGCGCAGACGCCGGGCCCGCGCACGGCGTCCTCGCTCATCTCGGTCAGCTCACCGGTGAGCGCGGGCCCGGGGGTGCCGCAGGCGTGCAGGAAGACGTCCTCGATGTCGCACTGCTCGCCGCGGAACCGGCCGCTCGGCTGGTAGCCGCAGGCCAGCAGCAGGGTGGGAAGGTTCAGCCGGCCGGCCGCCATGAGCTGGGCGGGCGCGGTCTTGTCGCAGCTCGCCAGGCAGATCATGCCGTCGAGCTGCGCGCCCTCCACGGCGACCTCGATGTCGTTCACGATCAGGTCGCGGGCGGAGAGGATGTAGCCGCCGCCGGCCCCCGCGGAGTGGATGAAGTCGCTGGGCGCGGTGGTGCGCACCTCGAACGGCAGCCCGCCCGCCGCCCTGATGCCGTCCTTGACCCGGGCCGCCACCGCGTCCAGGTGGCTGAAGCAGATGGCGAGGTCCGACGAGGTGTTCACCACCGCGATCTTCGGCTTCTGCATGTCCTCGTCGGTGAGGCCCAGCGCACGCCACTGGGCGCGGCGGGTGGCCCAGCGGACGGAGCCGGGCGGGTAGTTGCTGCGGTACATGCGTCCTCCTGTGGACGTCGGCACGTCGGCACGTCGGCACGTCGGCCGGGTGCGGGCCCGGTCTAGCCGTCGAGGTTGCGGGCCAGCCGGGCCGCGAGCTCGCCGTGGTCGATGTCGTGCACGCTGCCGCTGCCGGACCGCTCGTCCGCCATCTGCAGGACGTGCGCGGCGGCGGCCCCCATCGCCCCGCAGGGCCCCATCACGCGGATGCTGGACAGCGCCGCCGCGTCGCCGTCCACGCACCGGCCCGCGACCAGCAGGTTGGCGACATCGGGCGGGGTCATCGAGCGCAGCGGGACGTAGTGCAGGTGCTCGGGCCCGAACGTCTCCCAGACATAGCCCTGCGGGCTGTCGTGCAGCTCGATCGGCCAGGCGGTACGGGCCACGGCGTCCGGGAAGCGGGTGCCGGCGCGCACCTCGTCGACGGTCAGCTGGTGCGCCGCCTTCACCCAGCGGGTCTGCCGCCGCCCCGGGAACCCGTACGAGCGGACCCGGGCCTTGGCGAACGCCTCCGGGAACTCCGCGCGCAGGAACGCCACGACCCGGTCGGCCTGCACCTTGCCCTCCAGCTGGGCGCGGGCCGCGGCGACGGGTTCGAGCGGGGCCTCGATGTGGGTCATGTTGAGCACGGCGGTGCCGCGGCCGGGGAAGAAGAACGCCAGCCCGTCGTGGCGGCGCAGCCCGTACTCGGCGGCCTTCTCCTTGACCCGGGCGGCCAGCTCCGCGGGCTCGGGACGCCCGCTCTCGGCCAGGTGCTCGACGACGAGCTGCTGCGAGCCGTAGATCTCCCGGTCGGGCAGCCGGCATTCGAGCCCGGCCTGCCAGGCCAGCGCCGCGTCGCCGCTGGCGTCGACGAAGCCGCCGGCCCGGATGTCGAGGGTGCCGTAGCGGGTGGCCAGGCGCACCGAGCGCAGCCGCTCGCCGTCCCGCTCGACGCCGGTGAGCACCGCGGAGGTGACCGGCTGGATGCCCAGGGCGAGGACGGTGTCCTCCACCCAGCGGCCGAGGGCGACCTCGTCGTAGCCGACGGTCGTGGTGTGCGTGCGGTTGTAGAACAGGTCACCGCTCGCGCCGAGGTCGCGGAAGATGTCGTCGAAGATTCCGTGCGTGAGCTGGTGGTGCTCGGGGGCGTTTCCGAAGACCCCGCAGAACAGGCCGATCAGTGAATTCACCATCTGCCCGCCGAGTACCGGCAGCGCGTCGACGAGAACGACGCTTCTGCCGAGCCGTGCGGATTCCACGGCCGCGGAAAGTCCCGCGATTCCCGCGCCGACCACGCAGACGTCGGCGGCGAGTTCATGGACGGCCGGCCGCTCGGGCCGGGTGACGGTGTGGACTTCGAGGTCGGTAAGCGCGTGGGGCATGCCGGACAACGTAAGGACCGGGGCGGGGCCTGGGAAGGCGGCGGAAGATAGACATTACGTCTCGCCGATCATCGACGGGATTTATCTCCGCAGGTGGGGACGGTGTTGTGACCGATGCTCCGGATGTGGATCAGAGGCCGGCCGACACCGCGGTGAGCGTCTTCCGCAGCCATTGGTGGGCCGGGTCGCCGTCGTATTCGTCATGCCACCAGAGCCTTTCCACGATGGGTTCCGGATCTCCGGGGCACGGCAGTACGGCGAGGCCCATCGGTGCCGCTATGCGTTCGGCGAGGCGCTTTTGCAGCAGGGCTACGCGGTCGGTTCCGACGACGAAATGCGGCACCGCTTGATAACTTTCGACGCGCACCCGGACATCGGGCTGAATTCCGAAAAGGGTGAGCTGGCGTGTCGTCGGGGCGGCCGTCAGATAACCGGGATCGGGCTGGAAGGGGGCCACCCAGCTCAGCCGCGCCATGTCCTCCAGCGTGAGGTGGCCGCGCCGGGCGCAGGGGTGCGCGGCGTCCACGACGCACGTCCAGTGGTCGCTGAACAGGTCCGTGGAGCGCAGCCCCGGCACCTCGAACCGGCTGACCGGCGGGGCGATCATGCCGTCGATGAACCGGATCGTCTCCGCCGCGTCCGTGCTGAACGCCTCGCGGACCATCCGGATGTGCAGCTCCACGCGGGGGGCCTGCTCGGCGAGCGCCGCGGAGAGCCGGGCGCCCAGGACGGACACCGTGTAATCGGCCATGAGCAGGGTGAACTGCCGGCGGGAGGTCGCCGGGTCGAAGCTGCTGTCCGTGCTGAAGAGGCGTTCCGCGGCGGCACACACCGTCTCGACCTGCTCGGCGAACTGGAGGGCGAGCGGGGTGAGGACGTAGCCGTTCCTGCTGCGGACCAGCAGGTCGTCCGCGAAGTGCCGGCGGAGCCGCGCGAGCGCGGCGCTGGCCGCGGGCTGGGTCACGCCGATACGGGCCGCCGCACGGGTGACGTTCCGCTCGCGGAGCAGCTCTCTGAGAGCGACCAGGAGGTTCAGGTCCAGGTTCGCGAGGTGGACGGATGCGGGGCGGGTCACTGGCGTGACTATAACCGGCCAGTGGTCGGGGATGGCCGAAAAGGTTCGGTTGCAGTTGTCTCGGAGCCACCCCCCGGTGGGGGCACCTGCTGGCTGGGGCCACCTGCTGGTGGGGGGCACCCACGGTTCCTTCAGGGGCGCGGGGCTGTGTCGATGTGCGGCCCCGCCGCGTGGGCGCGACCAGCTACGACGGCGCCGTCGGGTCGTCACCGTCCCGAGGGGCTGGTTCTGCCGTTTCCGGACCACCTGTCGGTGGGGGTTGCTCGCGCAGTTCCCCGCGCCCCTGAGGGAACCGGGGTGGCCCCGGTGCCTTGCCTGGGCCGGTGCGTCGAAGGCCGAACTCGCGGTTGGTACGGTGGAGTTCAACAGGGGTTCGTACGGGGGGTGCGGATGGGCCGCGACAACGATCACGAGGGCGCGGCCGAGCTGGATCTCGCGCGCCACCTCGTCGCCCGCCTCGCCCCCGAGGAACTGCCCCTCTTCGAGGAGACCGCGGCGGCGGTGGCCCGCGGTGGCCGGGGCGGACGGCGCCGCGACGACCCCCTCGGCTTCGGCGCTGTGGACGCCGCCACCGTCCTGTTCACGGGCGTCGCCTACGGCGTCGCCACCGAGGTGTTCAAGGACCTGGTCCAGGCCGCCGGACAGCGCGCCACCGGCCGCGCGCTGGGGTGGCTGCGGCGGCTGCGCCGCCCCCGGCCCCAGGCGGCCCCCGACGCCGGGAACCCGTACGAGAGCGTCCTCACACCGCTGCCGCCGGACGTCCTGGAGGACGTGCACGGCACGGCCCGCCGCCGGGCGATCCTGCTCGGCCTGCCCGAGGACCGGGCGGGAGTGCTGGCAGACACCGTCGTGGCCTACCTGCGCGAGCGCACCGCCCGGAGGGGCTGACCGCCGTGGACGAGCCGGTCCCGGCCACGGCGGGCGGACCGGTCGCTTCCGGCCCGCTCGACAGGCCCGGCGCACCCGCCCCGCCCAGGCGCCCGCCGCATCTGCCGTCCGCCACCCTGATCGCGTTCATCCTGCTGATCGTGGCGGTCCTGGCGTGCACCGTGCTCCTGACGCCGAACTACTTCACGGCCCTCACCGGCGGCCTCTCCTCCCACCTGGGCGACCCCGTCGACTCGTGCGTCCGCAGGGCCATCGCACGTATCGGCGGCCCCGAGGCCACCATGCGGCTGTGGGGCGAGGGGGGCCACCTGCCGGGTGTCGCGGAGTGCAACCGCCGCAACCCGTCGGGCCCGATCACCCAGTCGTTCCTGACGACGACCGGACTGCTGGCCACGGCCACCGCCCTGCACTACTGGTTCCGGTCCACCAGCCGGGCCCGGCGCCGGGGAGTCCGGCCGGTCACCGCCGAGGCACTGCCGGACCTCCACACCGAGTTGGGCGCCCTCGCGGAGCGTGCGGTGCCCCGTGTGAGGGTGCGGTTCCTGATCGACCTCCTCGACCCGGCGGCGAACGGGGTGGCGTTCGGCCGGGCCGGCCGCCGGTACGTGCTCCTGGGCAGGGGAGTGCTGCCGCTGCTCGACCGCGACCGGGAGGCGTTCGAGGCACTGGTCCTGCACGAACTCGCCCACCTGCGCAACCACGACGTCGACCTGACGATGATCACGCTCGGGTTCCTCCGGGTCTGGTCCGTGCTCGCCTTCGCCCCCGTCGCCCTGGGGCGGCTCATCGCCGTCGTGATAGGCCTCTACCCCCGGGTCTACGGCGAGAGCTTCGCGCAGATGCTGGGTCTCGCCCTCCTGCTCGTCGTGGCGCGGGCGCAGGTGCTGCGGACCCGCGAGTACGGGGCCGACGCGCGCGTGGTCGAGTGGCAGGGCCGCAGCGCACCCCTGGGGCGGCTCCTCGCCGCCGTCGACGACACCGGGCGGACCCGCCGGACTCCGGCGGCGCGCGGGCGGGCCGCCGGGCCCCTGCGGAGGCTGGCCCTGCGGTTGAGCATCACGCACCCGTCCGGCGCGGACCGCAGGGCGGCACTGGCCGACCCCCGGCCGCTGGTGACGCCCGCGTTCGGCTTCGCGCTGGTGCTCGGCGCCTGCCTGGTGCTGGTGTGGCAGCCCAGCAGCTCCCCCGTCGCACACTGGGCCTACGGCACGATCTGGGGCATCTGGCGGCCGGAGCCGTTCACCGTGCTCCTGGTGATCGTGCTCGGCCTGGCCGTGCTGCGCGCGACGCTGTACCGGGGCACGTCCCGGCTCCCCGCACTGCGCTGGGGCCTCGGGCTCGGGGCGGTGGTCGGCTACCTGCTCTCGCCCACGCTGATCGCCGACAGCCTCGGCATGCCGGCGTCGCCCGGCACGGTCGCGGGCACGGCGCTGCTGCTCAGCGGCCTGCTGGTGCTGCTCGTGCTGTGGTGCGAGTACCTGATCGCGGCCTGGACCCCGGTGATCGCGGCGGCCCGCCACCCGCTGTGGATCGCGCTGCTGCCCGGCGCGGGCGTCGCCGCCGCCGTCCTGGCCGCCGCCCGGCCGGTCTTCGACATGCAGCCTTCCTTCGTCCTGTCGCAGTACGACGGCTCCCTCATGAGCCACCTGCCCGGACTGCCGCACGTGTTCGCGGTGGCCGAGATGATCGCCCTCGACGACTACTTCAGCCACATCCCGTGGCTGCTGGGAACGGCCGCGCTGCTCTACGGCCTCCCGGCCCTGGGACACTGGTGCGCCCGCCGCCGGGCGGCGGCCCCGGCCCCGCGAGTGCCGGCGCGCAAGGCAGGCTTCCCGCTCCGATGGCTCGTGGCCGTGTCGACGTACGCGGCACTGTGGTGGCTGGTGTACCAGTTCACCGCCGCGCTCTGGGGGCTGTCGCTGGACCCGCTGTCCGACGCCGTGCTGCTGGCCTGCATCCCCGCCGCGACAGGCGCGGCAGCGGCGGTCACGGCCCGCCACCCCGTACGACGCGCGACCCTGGTCGCCGTCCCCGTCGCCCTGGTCCTCGGTGCCCTGCTGCACAGCTCGTTCGCGGGCCTTCGCCCGATCGTCGAGCGCTCCTTCTTCGCCTTCGCCGTCGAGGGGGCGTTCGTCGCCGCGCTGGCGGTGTCGGCGGTCGCGGCTTTGCCGAGGATCATCGGCAACCCCGGCAGGCGCCAACGAAGCCGTTAGCCACCGTCCGGTCGCGCTCAGCCCCGACGTGACCGTCCCGAGGGGGCTGGTTCTGTCGTGTCCGGACCACTTGCCGGTGGGTGGTTGCTCGCGCCCGCGCGGCGGAGCCTCCCCCACTGCCTCAAGGGCGTGGGAGGTGCCCCCACGATACGGCCCCGCGCCCCTTTCGGGGCTCACCCGGGCCCTCCGGGGCGCCGCCGACGGGGCGCGTGGAGACGGGGCGCGGGGAGACGGGGCGCACCGGCGCCGTCAGGCGCCCAAGAGCTTGCGGACGCGGTCCGCGCCCACCGCCAGCAGCAGCGTCGGCAGCCGCGGCCCGGTGTCACGACCGACCAGCAACCGGTACAGCAGCACGAAGAACGCCCGCTGGGCGGACTTGAGCTCCGGCGTGGGCGCGGCGTCAGCCGCGATCCCGGCCATCGTCTTCGGCACCCCGTACACCAGCCCCGTCAGCCCGTCCAGCGACCAGTGCTCGTCCAGGCCCTCCACCAGCAGCCGCAGCGACTCGCGGTCCGACTCGCCGAGCGAGGCCAGCAGTTCCGTGTCGGCCCCCTCCCGCACGAGCGTGCGCTGCTCCGCGGGAACGTACGTGTTGATCCACGCCTCCGCCTTGTCGAACCGCGGCCGTGCCTCGTCGAGCGAGTCGAGCGGGTGCTCCGGGTCGAGGTCGCTGAGGATCCGCAGCGCCTGCTCGCCCTGCCCGGCCGTGATGTCGGCCACCGACGCCAGGGTGCGGTACGGCAACGGGCGCGGCGTACGCGGCAGTTCACCCGCGGCCGTGCCGACCGCGCGCGCGTGGGCGGCGGCGTCGGCGGGCAGCACCGCCGGCGCGTCCTCGCCCCCCGCCGCGCTCTGGGCGACCTTCGCGGCGAGCCTGTCCCACTCGTCGTAGAGCCGCTGGATCTCCTGGTCGAACGCGATCTTGAACGACTGGTTGGGCCGCCGCCGCGCGTAGAGCCAGCGCAGCAGCTGGGGCTCCATGATCCGCAGGGCGTCCGCGGGCGTCGGCACCCCGCCCCTGCTGGACGACATCTTCGCCATGCCGGAGATCCCGACGAACGCGTACATCGGCCCGATCGGCTGCTCGCCGTCGAACACGGCGCGCACGATCTGCCCGCCGACCTGGAACGACGAGCCCGGCGAGCTGTGGTCCACGCCGCTCGGCTCGAAGACCACGCCCTCGTACGCCCAGCGCATCGGCCAGTCGACCTTCCACACCAGCTTGCCGCGGTCGAACTCGGCGAGCCGCACCGTCTCGGTGTGGCCGCAGGCCTCGCAGGTGTACGCCAGCTCGGTGGTGTCGTCGTCGTAGGCGGTGATCGTGGTGAGGTCCTTGCCGCACGCGCCGCAGTACGGCTTGTACGGGAAGTAGCCGACGGAGCCGCCGCTGCCGTCCTCCTCGGCGGCGGCGCCGGAGCCCTCGGCCGCCGCCAGCTCGGCCTCGTCCGCGGGCTTCTGCTGCTTGCCGCCCTGTCCCTTGGCGCCCTGGCCGCCGCCGTCCGCGCCCTTGCCGGGCTTCTTCGTGCGGTACTGGTCGAGGATCGCGTCGATCTCGCCGCGGTGCCGCACCGCGTGCAGGACCTGCTCGCGGTAGGCACCGGAGGTGTACTGGGCGGTCTGGCTGATGCCGTCGTACTCCACGCCCATCTCGGCGAGCGCGGCCTCCATGGCGGACCTGAAGTGGTCGGCCCAGGTCGCGTGCGGGGAGCCCTTCGGCGCGGGCACGGAGGTCAGCGGCTTGCCGATGTGCTCGGCCCAGGACTCGTCGACGCCGCTCACACCGGCCGGGACCTTGCGGAAGCGGTCGAAGTCGTCCCACGAGATCAGGTGCCGCACGGTGAGGCCGCGGCGGCGCAGCTCGTCGGCGACCAGGTGCGGGGTCATGACCTCGCGGAGGTTGCCGAGGTGGATCGGGCCCGAGGGGGAGAGCCCGGACGCGACGACGACTGGTTTGCCCGGGGCGCGGCGCTCCGACTCGGCGCTGACCTCGTCCGCGTAACGGGAGACCCAGTCGGTGGTCTCGGTGCTCTGAGCCACGATCGGTACGTCCTTCTTTCTGATGTGCGCGTTCCACTGTGCGCGTTTCCGCTGTGCGCTCGTGCGCTGCGTGCCGTGCGCCTGCTGCCGTGTGCGCGGCCGCTCGGCGCGCGTCCTGCTCCTGCCCGGGGTGGCGACCTCGGTGCCGTCCGCGGTGCCCGCCCCACCGGGTGCCTCGCGCGTGCACGCACGTGCACACCGCGTCGCATCCCTGTTCCCCCATTCTCCCAGCTCGCGCCCCAACCGCGAAAACGGCTTGTCAGGGCATGGGATACTGAGTGCGTTACGGCACAGTCCACTGGTCACCACCGGTCGCCCCACGTCGCCCTTGCATCGTCCAGGAGAAACGGCATTCCTTTCATGGCCTCGGTCACCTCGCTCAGCGCCTCGGTCCACCAGCGTCTCGCGGACGCCCTCTCGGCCGCCCTGCCCCAGGCCGGGGCAGCGGACCCCCTGCTGCGCCGAAGCGACCGCGCCGACTTCCAGGCCAACGGCATCCTGGCGCTGGCGAAGCGGGCGAAGGCGCAGCCGAGAGAGCTGGCCGAGCGGGTCGTGGCGGAGGTCGACGCCCCGGACCTGCTGGCGGACGTGGAGGTCTCGGGCCCCGGCTTCCTGAACATCACGGTCACCGACAGCGCGATCACCGAGAACCTCGCGGCGCGCGCCGCGGACCCCGACGGCCGGCTCGGCGCGCCCTTCGCCGACCACCCGGGCATCACGGTGATCGACTACGCCCAGCCGAACGTCGCCAAGGAGATGCACGTCGGCCACCTGCGGTCCGCCGTGATCGGCGACGCGCTGGTGCAGATGCTGGAGTTCACCGGCGAGAGCGTCGTCCGGCGGCACCACATCGGGGACTGGGGCACGCAGTTCGGCATGCTCATCCAGTACCTGGAGGAGCACCCGCACGAGCTGGACCACAAGGCCGCCGGCGCCGCGGGCGAGGAGGCCAGCGGCGAAGAGGCCATGTCCAATCTGGACCGGCTCTACAAGGCCGCGCGGCGGCTCTTCGACTCCGACGAGGAGTTCAAGACCCGGGCCCGGCGCAGGGTCGTGGACCTCCAGGCGGGCGAGCCCGCGACGCTGGCCCTCTGGCAGCGGTTCGTCGACGAGTCGAAGCTCTACTTCCAGTCCGTCTTCCACAAGCTGGACATGGAGATCCGGGACGCCGACGTGGTCGGCGAGTCGGGGTACAACGACATGCTGGCGGAGACCTGCCGGCTGCTGGAGGAGTCCGGCGTCGCGGTCCGCTCCGAGGGCGCGCTCTGCGTCTTCTTCGACGACATCAAGGGCCCGGAAGGCAATCCGGTCCCGCTGATCGTGCAGAAGTCCGACGGCGGCTACGGCTACGCGGCCACGGACCTGTCCGCCGTCCGCGACCGAGTCTTCAACCTCAAGGCGAACACCCTCCTGTACGTGGTCGACGCCCGGCAGGCGCTGCACTTCCGGATGGTCTTCGAGACCGCACGCAGGGCCGGCTGGCTCGGCGACGACGTGACGGCGCTCCAGCTCGCGTTCGGCACGGTCCTCGGCAAGGACGGCAAGCCGTTCAAGACCCGCGCGGGCGAGACGGTCCGCCTGGAGGACCTGCTGGACGAGGCGATCGAGCGGGCCACGGCGGTGGTGCGCGAGAAGAACAACGAGAAGGTCGGGCTCAGCGAGGACGAGATCGTCACCAACGGCGCGCACATCGGCGTCGGCGCGGTGAAGTACGCCGACCTGTCGACGTCCGCCAGCCGGGACTACAAGTTCGACCTGGACCAGATGGTCTCGCTGAACGGCGACACGTCCGTCTACATCCAGTACGCGTACGCGCGGATCCAGTCGATCCTGCGGCTGTCCGGCGACGCGCGGCCCGTCGCGCACCCCGAGCTGGCGCTCGCCCCCGCGGAGCGGGCGCTCGGGCTGCACGTGGACCGGTTCGCGGAGACGGCCGCGGAGGCGGCGGCGGAGTACGCGCCGCACAAGCTGGCGGCGTACCTGTACCAGTTGGCTTCGCTCTTCACGACGTTCTACGCGGAGTGCCAGGTGCTGAGCGAGGAGAATCCGGCGGAGGTCGTGGAGAACCGGCTGTTCCTCTGCGAGGTCACGGCGCGGACGGTGCACCGGGGCATGCGGCTCCTGGGCATCCGCACCCCGGACCGCCTCTGACTTCGTTCCGGGGCGACCCCGGGCCCCGAAACGGGTGCGGGGAACTGCGCGAGCAACCACCACCAGCCGGTGGTCCGAATGCGACAGAGACTGCCCCCTTGGGACGGTGACGACCTGACGGGTCCGTCGTGGCTGGTCGCGCAGTTCCCCGCGCCCCTAAGTGGCTGACCTTGGCCGCACAGGCGCCGCTGCCCCGACGGGGTGCCGTGGGCCGCGCAGGCCCCGGAGACCGGGCTACGCGATGTTCTCCTCGGCGTCCAGGTTCTGCTGGTACCGCTCACGGAACTCGCGGACGTACGGGCGGAGCGTCCGCTCCGTCAGGGGCCCGCCGGACTGGCCGACGATGCCGTACAGATCCTGGAGGTAGAGCCCGAACTGCCGGGCGTTCGGGAAGTCCATGTGCTCGCCCACGTACTTGCGGAACGCCTGGAAGTACGCCTCGTCACGGGAGAGCCCGTCCGGGAGGCCCACCGGCTGAGGCTCCTCGCCGCCCGACTCCGGCAACGGCAGCTCCTCGCCGGCCCCCGACCACGCCGTCTGCTCCATGCGCGGCGCAGGGATCGGGCTGCCGCCCAGCGGACGGGTGCGGCCGGGCCCGGCCGGAACCAGGAACTGGTTGCCGGTGGCCGGATCGATCCCCTCCATCGCGGCGGGGTCGACGGGCATGCCGTCAGGCCCCACCTGCCCCACCTGCTCCGCCGGGCCGGGCCCGCCGGGCTGCCCGGCCCCCGCCTCGGCGGCGTACCGCTGCTGCGCCTCGGCGTACTGCTGCTGTGCCTCCGCGTACTGCTGCGCGTCGGCGAACTGCTGCGGGTCCGGGTACGGCCCCGGTCCGGGCGCCTGCTGCCCCTGCCCGGCGTACTCCTGGGGCACGGGCCCCTGCGGGCCCTGCACGTACTGCTGGGGCCCCGGGACGCCCTGGGCCTGGGCGAGCGCCTGCTGCTGCGCGTACCACTGCTCGTACTGCTGGTCCGGGGCGTAGGAGGGGTCGTACCCGCCCTCGTACGGCCGGTTGGGGTGGGCGGCGAACCAGGGGCTCATCGCGTCGATGCCGGGCGGTGGGGCGACCTCGTGCCGCGGGGGCGCCTCGGTGGACCGGTCCGCGCCCTGGGCGGGTTGCGCGCCGGGCTCGAGCTCCGCGCTCCGGGGCGCCGGCGGCAGCAGCACCGGTTCGATGCCGGCGGCGGCCAGGCCGGCGGGCGCGGTGTCGGAGAGCGGCACGCCGTAGCGGGCGAGTCTGAGCGGCATCAGGGACTCGACGGGCGCCTTGCGGCGCCACGCGCGCCCGAAGCGGGAGTGCAGCCGCGCCTGGTAGACCAGCCGCTCCTGCTCCAGCTTGATCGTCGCCTCGTAGGAGCGCAGCTCCCACAGCTTCATCCGGCGCCACAGCAGGAACGTCGGTATCGGGGAAAGCAGCCAGCGGGTGAGCCGCACGCCCTCCATGTGCTTGTCGGCGGTGATGTCCGCGATCCGGCCCACCGCGTGCCGGGCCGCCTCCACGGAGACCACGAAGAGCACCGGGATGACGGCGTGCATCCCCACGCCCAGCGGGTCCGGCCAGGCCGCCGCGCCGTTGAACGCGATGGTGGCCGCCGTCAGCACCCACGCCGCCTGGCGCAGCAGCGGGAACGGGATCCGGATCCACGTCAGCAGCAGGTCGAGCGAGAGCAGCACGCAGATGCCCGCGTCGATGCCGATCGGGAAGACCAGGGAGAACTGGCCGAACCCCTTCCGCTCGGCGAGCGCCCGCACGGCCGAGTACGACCCGACGAAGCCGATTCCGGCGATGACCAGCGCACCGGAGATGACCAGCCCGACGAGTATCCGGTGTGTCCGTGTCAGCTTGAGTGGCGCGGCCACCGTTGCTCCCTCCCTGTCGCCCCCAACGGGCACCGGCGCCCCCGAGGGTGCCGCGCAACAGACTGGCACATGTGTGCGGCGCGCGCCGGGTCGGCATACCGCGAGCCATGCCGTCCCGGCGCCTGTATCTCCCGACAAGTGCCGTCATGTACGGGCGGGTTGCCGCCGCCTTCCGGAGGCGGAGCCGCCGGGTTCGATCGGTGCTCGACTGCCCGCCGCGGCGGGTTCCCCGGCTAGGAGGACGAGTCGGAGGAGCCCGAGGAGGAACTCCCCGACGCCGACGAGCCGTTCGCCGCCACGACCGCCGCGATGGCCTCCTTGGCCGCCGACTGGGTGTCCTGAAGCAGCCCGGAGGTGTCCGGGGCCTTCTCGCCCGCGAGCCCGGCGCCGTTGTAGTCGACGGTCACCACGACGTTCTGGATGCGGGTCACGACCGTCTGCTGCTTGAAGGAGCCCTCGTCCTTCTTCAGGCCGTAGTTCACGGCCGTCGCCGCGTCTCCGGTGCCGGACACCGGCTGGCTGCTCACGCCGGTGGCACCCTCGGTGGCCTTCGCGCCGGCCACCTGCTTGGCGTAGTACTGGCTCGCCTGCGTGGTGGCGCCGTCGCGCGACTGGTCGGACGTGAAGCGCACCAGGGAGACGTTCAGCCAGCGGAACTGCGAGCCCTTGACGCCGTTGTTGTCGAGGCTGCTCCAGGAGCAGGAGCTGCGCACCGACGTGTCCGCGGACTTGGCCATCGTGCCCGACGGGTCGGCCTCGGGCACCAGCTTCTCCAGCGTCTTGTCGGACAGCGTCTTGCAGGCCCCCGGCAGGGCGGAGTACGCCGGCTGCGCGCCGGCGGCGCCGTCGGAGCCGGAGTCCTTGGAGGCGGCCGACGAGGAGCCGTCGCCCGGCTCGGACCCGCCGTCGCCGGATCCCGACGTGCATCCGGACGCGACGAGGATCACGGGGACGGCGGCCGCGCAGGCGAGTATGCGGGTGAGTCGCTGTGCAGGTCGGTGCATGGTTCCTTCACTCGTGACGCTCGTACGTGGGTGGTGCAGGGCCCGGGCCCCCGGTGAAGATGCCGTGGAGGCGGGTCCGAGGGGTCACGGTACGCCGTGCCCGCCCGGCCGGCCGTGGCCCGTCCGGCGCGCGGGAGCCGGACGGGGCCGCGCGCGGCGGTCAGTCGCTGAGCCGGCCCGCCAGCTCGTGTGCCAGGTCCTGCGCGCTGTCCTGCATCTTCTTGCTGTCCGGCAGCAGGGTCGGGTTGCCCGCCTGCTCGTCGTACTGGACGGTCACGATCACGTTGGACGTGCGGAAGACCACAGTGACCGTGCGGTGCCGGGCGGCCGAGGACGGGCTGGAGCAGGTGTCGTCGAGGAACGCGGCGTCGCCGAGGCCGTTCAGCGCCCGGGACGGCGGCACGCCGGCGCCTGAGAGGCCCGAGGAGCCGGTCGCGCCGGGGCCCGCGGGGGCGCCGGAGCCGCCCGTGCCGCTCGCCGCGCAGGAGCCGCCGGGCACGCCGGAGTCGCCCGCGTCGAGGGAGTCCGGGTTCATGGCCGAACCGCCGGACCCGCCCGCCCCGGCCGACGCGCTGGGGGAGCTGGAGGAGCCCTTCTGGGGCTTGCCCGGGGGCGTGGAGGGCGTCAGCCCCGCGTCGGTCTCCTTCGTGCTGAAGACCTGCTGCGCACGGGTGTCGTCACTGACCGTGGTGTCGTACGACACGACGCGCTCGAAGTCGATGAGCAGGTGGTCCGTGGCGTACGGGGACTCGCCGCTCCAGCGGCAGCCGACCCGGCGGTCGGTGTCGTAGGTGAGCGCGGCGCTGCCCTCGTAGGCGCGCTCGCGCTGCTGCTCGTCGGAGATGGTCTTGATGCCCGGCAGCATCGTGTCCAGGCTGCCCTTCTCGACCTCGCCGCACGGCTCGGGGAGCGTGCGGTACTTGCCGGGGGGCGCGGGCGGTGCCGAGGTGCCGGCACCGGCGGGCTTGGCGTCGCCGGAGGCATCGCGGGAGCCGGAGTCCGCGGTGCAGCCGGCGAGCAGGGCCACGAGGGCCGCGAGAAGCGCTGTGCTGCCTGTCACCAACGCCTTCCGCTGCACGGTGCTGGCTCCTCTCGGCGGGGGTTCGACGGCGAAATGAGGTTGCCGCGGGCGGTGGCCCGCTGAACACAATGTCTACCGCACAGCCACCCGGACCCGCCGGTCGAGCGGGTCTTTCGTGGGAGGTTGTTCCGGTATTTACGGTCCGGATTCACAGTCCGGATCCGCGGTCCGGAATGCGGGACGGAGTTTTCCACACCACAGCTGCCCGGGGCGCGCCCGGTCCGCGCGCCCCGCCATGCATCGGTGCGCGGTGCGGGGGAACCACGGGGGAAAGGGAGCGAGGATGTCGTACGTAGAGGTACCGGGCGAGAAGGTGCCCATCCGGATGTGGACCGACCCGGCCACGGTCGAGGGAGCCGCTCTCCAGCAGCTCAGGAACGTCACCACGCTGCCGTGGGTCGAGGGTCTCGCCGTGATGCCCGACGTGCACTACGGCAAGGGCGCCACGGTCGGCTCGGTGATCGCGATGCGGGACGCCGTGTGCCCCGCCGCGGTCGGCGTGGACATCGGCTGCGGCATGTCGGCGGTGCGCACGTCCCTGACCGAGAACGACCTGCCGGGCGACCTGTCGCGGCTGCGCGCGAGGATCGAGCGGGCCATCCCGGTCGGCCGCGGCATGCACGACACCCCGGTCGACCCGCACCGCCTGCACGGCTTCCCGACCGCCGGCTGGGCGGACTTCTGGGAGCGCTTCGGCTCGCTGGCGCAGGCCGTACGGCCCCGTCGGGAGCGGGCCGCCAAGCAACTCGGCACGCTCGGGTCCGGCAACCACTTCGTCGAGGTCTGCACGGACACCGACGGCGCGGTCTGGCTGATGCTGCACTCCGGCTCGCGGAACATCGGCAAGGAGCTCGCCGAGCACCACATCGGGGTGGCCCGGGGGCTCGCGCACAACCAGGACCTGGTCGACCGCGACCTCGCCGTCTTCGTCGCGGGCACCCCGCAGATGGCGGCCTACCGGCGCGACCTCTTCTGGGCCCAGGAGTACGCACGCCGCAACCGCGCCCTGATGATGGCGCTGCTGAAGGACGCCGTCGCCAAGGAGTTCAAGAAGGTCCGGGTGACGTTCGAGCCGGAGATCAGCTGCCACCACAACTACGTCTCCGAGGAGCGCTACGACGACGTGGGCCTGCTGGTCACCCGCAAGGGCGCGATCCGCGCGGGCGCCGGCGACCACGGCATCATCCCCGGCTCGATGGGCACCGGCTCGTACATCGTGCGGGGCCTCGGCAACGAGAAGTCCTTCAACTCCGCGTCGCACGGCGCGGGCCGCAGGATGAGCCGCGGCGCGGCGAAGCGGCGGTTCACGGCGCGGGACCTGGAGGAGCAGACGCGGGGCGTCGAGTGCCGCAAGGACGCGGGGGTGGTGGACGAGATCCCCGGCGCGTACAAGCGGATCGAGGAGGTCCTCGACCAGCAGCGGGACCTGGTCGAGGTGGTGGCGCGGCTGAAGCAGGTGGTGTGTGTCAAGGGGTGACCCCCTTGGACCCCCCTGGTGGGGCTGCGCTCTGGAGGGCTCTCCCCTGGCCCACGCAGGGGCGCGGGGATGGGGGTACCTCCCACGCCTTCAAGGCAGTGGGGGAGCGACAAGCCCCCACCGGGGGGTGGCCGGGCACGAGACCGCAAGGGGCTCGGCGGGACCCGATCAGAGGGTGCGGCGCCTTCGCGACGGGCTTCGCCCCTGAGTGGGCCGGGGCGGAGCCCAACCGGGAGCGGCCACGCGATGTCGGCTTCCCGCGCCCCGAACGGGCGCTTACCCGTGGTGGCGGACGGCGTAGATCATGATCAGGGCGACCAGGTGGATGCCGAAGAGGAAGTAGGCGAGGTTCCACCACATCTGGCGCTCGGTGGTCCGGTCCTCGCTGTCCCGCTTGCCGGCGGGGGTCACGGCCGGACCGGGTGTGCCGGACGGCCCCGGCTCGGGGTCGCCGGGGGAGGGGGCCGGGGTGGCGTCAGGCATCGGTGCCGCGCTCCGTGGCGTGCAGATCACGCGCACGGGCGAGCACCGTCCCGAAGTCCCGCTGCGTGTCGTCGCACCAGTGCAGAAGATCCGCGAGCATCCGCTGCAACGTCGCGCTGGGCCCGGTCCGCCACCCGTCCTCGGAGAGCGTGTACGTCCGCAGGGCGGCGTCGGCGCGGCGTATCGCCTCCTCGTGCGCGTACGCGGCGTCCGCCGCGAGGTCGGCGGGGTCGGGGGTGCCGTCGCCGGGCTGCGCGGCCGGGGCGGGCGCGTCGGGGCCCTCGGCGTGGGGTGCGGCGTCGGACGGTTTCACAGTTCTCGGTGCACCTTCGTGTTGGAGGCCTGCGCGCGGGGGCGCAGCACCAGCAGATCGACGTTCACATGGCTGGGGCGGGTGACGGCCCACTCGATGGTCTCGGCGACGTCGTCGGCGGTGAGCGGCCGCGCCACGCCCTCGTACACCTTCGCCGCCTTCGCGGTGTCCCCGCGGAACCGCGTGGTGGCGAACTCGTCGGTCTTGACCATGCCCGGCGCCACCTCGATGACCCGGACCGGGGTGCCGACGATCTCCAGGCGCAGGGTCTCGGCGAGCACGTGCTGGCCGTGCTTGGCGGCCACGTAGCCCGCGCCGCCCTCGTAGGTGGCGTGGCCCGCGGTGGAGGACAGCACGACCACCGTGCCGTCGCCGCTCGCGGTCAGCGCGGGCAGCAGGGCCTGCGTGACGTGCAGGGTGCCGAGGACGTTGGACTCGTACATCCGGCGCCAGTCCTCGGGGTCACCGGTGGCGACGGGGTCGGCGCCCAGCGCTCCGCCGGCGTTGTTGACCAGCACCGCGCAGCTCCCGAGGCCGCGGGCGAAGTCGTCCACGGCGGCGCGGTCGGTGACGTCGAGCACCTGGGCGGTGGCGCGGTGCCCGGCGGCGGTCAGCTCGCCCGCGAGCGCCTCGATGCGGTCCTTGCGGCGCGCGGTGAGCACCACGTGGAACCCGGCGGCGGCGAGCCGCCGTGCGGTGGCGGCGCCGATGCCGCTGCTGGCGCCGGTGACGACGGCGGTACGGGCGTCGGAGGCTGGCGCGTCGTGCGCGGCGGTCATGCGAGGTGCTCCTTGGCGTCGTGCGGGCGCCGGCCGCCCGCCCGTGGCCAAGGATAATCAGGGCGAAGTCCACGGCACCGGGGGTGGTGCCCGGGTGCCCGGTCAGCGGCCCCGAGGCATGTACATGATGATCGCCATCCCGGCGAGGCAGATCGCGGCACCGGTGACGTCCCAGCGGTCGGGCCGGTACCCGTCGGCCACCGCGGCCCACGCGAGCGAGCCCGCCACGAACACCCCGCCGTAGGCCGCCAGGATCCGGCCGAAGTGGGCGTCGGGCTGGAGCGTGGCCACGAACCCGTAGGCCCCGAGCGCCAGCACCCCGGCCCCCACCCACAGCAGGCCCCGGTGCTCGCGTACGCCCTGCCAGACCAGCCACGCGCCGCCGATCTCGCAGAGGGCGGCGACGACGAAGAGGGCGATGGAGCGGGCGACGAGCATGTCCGCAGCTTGGCACGGCGGGGGGACCGGGCGTCCGAGCGGGGGCGCGAACCTGCGGAGGGGCGGGGGTGCGCCCCTGGGGCCGCCGGTTCACCGCCGTGCGTACGCCGTCGGGGCGGCGGTGCGGCGGCGGAAGTCCACCCGGGAGAAGAGGCCCGGGGCCGGGGCGTCCGGGTGCGGGCCCGCCGCGTCCCGGCGCGGTGCCCCGGCCTGGCGCTGCCATACCGGGATCGTATGCCGGCCTCGTCGCGTTTGTTCAAGCCTGCGGGCGGCGGCCGTCCTACGGTCGGGACATGAACGACATGCACCCTCACGCAGGCGATACGGCGCCCTCCGGCGCGGGCGGGAGCACGGCCGGCAGGACGGCCGGGAACGGGTCGGCGCCGCCGGTCGGCGAGCTGCTCGACCTGGCCGCGCGGCGCGCCGTCCCGGTGGTCCGGGCGATCCCGGGCGACCTGCTCACGGCGCCCACGCCGTGCAGCGACTACGACGTGCGGGCCCTGCTGAACCACCTCTTCCACGTGGTGGTCCAGTTCCGGGGCCTCGCAGAGAAGCAGAACGCCGACTTCGACCTCGTCCCGGACTACGTGGCCGAGGGCGACGACTGGCGCGAACGGTTCGCCGCGGCGACGGAGCGGCTGGTGGCGGCGTGGAGCGAGCCGGGTGCGGAGGAGGGCACCACCGGGACGATGGACATGCCGGCCAGGACGGTCGGCTGCATGGCGCTGCTCGACCTGACCGTGCACGTCTGGGATCTGGCGCGGGCCACCGGGCAGGAGTACCGGATCGGCGCGGCCGAGGTGCCGGTGCTGCGGGTGCTCGACGAGTCGGTGACTCAGATGGGGCCGGTCGCCCGGCGGATGGGGCTCTTCGCGGCGCCCGTGCGGTTGCCTGACGGCGGGGCCGGGGGTGACGGGTTCTCACGTCTCCTCGCCGAGACGGGGCGGGATCCTTTGTGGGCGCCGCGGGGCACCTGACGGGGCCACCTGACGGTGGGGGTGCCGCTGCCGGGGTGCGGTGGGCCGTGTGAGCAGCCGGCATGCGCCTGCGGCGGGCCATCGGACCGGGCGAGGTGCGGTTCCTTGCTCGTTCACCGGCCGGCGGGGCTTTTTGCGCAGTTCCCCGCGCCCCTGATCGGGTGGTGGTGCTTGCTGTCTCGTGTTCGGCGATCGGTCGGTGGTGGCTTTTTGCGCAGTTCCCCGCGCCCCTGATCGGGTGGTGGTGCTTGCTGTCTCGTGTTCGGCGATCGGTCGGTGGTGGCTTTTTGCGCAGTTCCCCGCGCCCCTGATCGGGTGGTGGTGCTTGCTGTCTCGTGTTCGGCGATCGGTCGGTGGTGGCTTTTTGCGCAGTTCCCCGCGCCCCTGATCAGGCGGTGGTGCTTGCTGTCTCGTGTCTGTCCATCGGCCGGTGGCGGCTGGTCGCGCAGTTCCCCGCGCCCCTTATCAGGGCCGTATCAGGGCCGTTTATCGGTCCGTGCGGCTTCCGGGTTCTCGTTATCGGGGCGAAGTCCCGCGTTTAAGGGGCGCGGGGAACTGCGCGACCAGCCCACGACTGGGGGGGCACCTCCCACGCCCTTCAGGCAGTGGGGGAAGCCAGGTCGCCACCGGCCCGAGGGGGCAGTCGCTGCCGTATCCGGGCCACCGGCCCGTGAGGCAGGAGCGGGTGACAGGCGCCGTCAGGCGCCATGCGCGCCGTTGGGCGCGATGGTCGATGAGCAGCCGTCAGGTCGACGGCACCGCACCGCGCCGACCGGATCAGCCGCGCGCCCTGGCGCAACGCCCTACGGCCAGACCAGGCAGTACGGGTGATGCCCGGCCTCATGCAGCCGGTGGCTGAAATCCTGCCATTCATGCAGAAGTTGGTAGACGTTGAACGCATCCCGCGGCCCGCCCCGATCCGGCACCGTGGACCAGATGAACGCCGCCGCCCCGACCGCTTCCTCGCCGATGCCGCGCAGCGGATCCACCACCGTCGTGGGGAGCTTGACCACCGCGTAGTCGGGGTGCAGAACGACCAGCTCCAGCGGCGGGACCTTGTGCAGGGGTATGCCCTGGATACCGGTGAGGACCATCGCGGCCATCGTCTCCGGCTTGATCTTCGTGAACATGCCACCCATGCCGAGCTCGTCGCCGCCGAGCTCCTCCGGGCGCATGGAAATGGGCACACGTGCGGCCGTCGCGCCGTCGGGGGCGCCGAAGTACTTGTAGGTCACCCCCACCCGGCCACTCCCGCTCCCTGCCCGCACCCACTCTGCCTCGCCGCGCGTCCGGTCGGCGGACGCCGCAGGGGCATTATCCGTCATCTCGCCCTCGGAGCGCTGGTGCTCCCGCCGGTGCCTGCCGCGGCCCTGGCCGTCGGCAGAGGGGAGCCGGCGCCGGGGACCCAGGTCATCGGTCCCTTCGCCCAGTCCGCCACCGCGCTGCATATCTCCACCCGACTGAAATCTTCTCAGGACGCGGGGCCGCCGCCGCGCCCACCGTGCCCGCGAACCCGCGAGGTACCCCCACCGATCATCGTGACATTGACCTCCCCACCACCCGCTCCGTGAAACGTGCGGCAGCGCACCTGTCCACGGGACAGGGGGAGGGCTCTGACACCATGGTCTTGTGACCTATCCGTACAGCGCCCCAGTTTCGCAGAACCTCTTCGACCGCGCGGCCCTCGTGACACCCGGCGGTGTGAACTCCCCCGTGCGTGCGTTCGGCGCCGTGGGAGGAACGCCCAGGTTCATGGTGTCCGGTACGGGACCGTACCTGACCGATGCCGATGGCCGCGAGTATGTGGACCTCGTGTGCTCGTGGGGACCCATGATCCTCGGCCACTCCCACCCCGAGGTGCTGGACGCCGTGCTGGAGGCCGCCCGGCGCGGTACGTCCTTCGGCACGCCCAGCGAGGGAGAGGTGACGCTCGCCGAGGAGATCGTGGCCCGGGTGGAGCCCGTCGAGCAGGTGCGCCTGGTCTCGTCCGGCACCGAGGCGACGATGTCGGCGATCCGGCTGGCGCGCGGGTTCACCGGCCGCAGCAAGGTGATCAAGTTCGCCGGGTGCTACCACGGGCACGTCGACGCGCTGCTCGCCGCGGCCGGCTCCGGGGTCGCGACCTTCGCCCTGCCGGACACCCCGGGCGTCACCGGCGCCCAGGCCGCCGAGACCCTCGTGCTGCCGTACAACGATCTGGACTCGGTCCGTGCCGCCTTCGCGGCGCACCCCGGCGAGATCGCCTGCGTGATCACCGAGGCCTCGCCCGGCAACATGGGCTGCGTGCCGCCGCGGGACGGGTTCAACGCCGGTCTGAAGCAGCTCTGCGCCGAGCACGGTGCGCTGTACGTCTCCGACGAGGTCATGACCGGCTTCCGTACCTCGAAGGCCGGCTGGTACGGCCTGGACGGCGTGCGGCCGGACCTGATGACGTTCGGCAAGGTGATGGGCGGCGGCTTCCCGACCGCCGCGTTCGGCGGACGCGCCGACGTGATGGCCCGCCTCGCGCCCGCCGGGCCCGTCTACCAGGCGGGCACCCTCTCCGGTAACCCGGTGGCCACCGCCGCGGGCCTCGCCCAGCTCAGGCTGCTGGACGACGCCGCCTACGCCACCCTCGACCGGGTCTCCGGCGAGCTGCGCGGCCTGGTGGGCGAGGCGCTCTCCAAGGAGGGCGTCGCGCACCGCGTGCAGAACGCCGGAAACATGTTCTCCGTGTTCTTCACCGCGGACGAGGTCCTGGACTACGACGACGCCAAGGCGCAGGAGTCCTTCCGCTACGCGGCCTTCTTCCACACGATGCTCTCCCAGGGCGTCTACCTTCCGCCGTCCGCGTTCGAGTGCTGGTTCGTCTCGACCGCCCACGACGAGCGGGCCGTCGAGCGGATCGCGACGGCACTGCCCGCCGCCGCCCGCGCCGCCGCGGAGGCGACGGCATGAGCGAGCCAACGGCAGGCACGGACACCACGGTGCACATCGTCGACGACGAGGCGGACGGCGCCGGGGAGCGCACCGTCGTCCACGTGCTGCGGCACGGCGAGGTGCACAACCCCGACGGGCTGCTCTACGGGCGCCTGGCCGGCTACCACCTCTCCGAGCTGGGCCGGCAGATGGCCGACCGCGTCGCCACCCACCTCGCGCCCCGCGACGTCACCCATGTCGTGGCCTCGCCGCTGGAGCGCGCGCAGGAGACGGCGGCGCCGATCGCGAAGGCGCACGGCCTGGACGTCGCCACCGACGAGCGGCTGATCGAGGCGGACAACATCTTCCAGGGCAAGACCTTCGGCGTCGGCGACGGCGCGCTGCGCAGGCCGGCGAACTGGAAGCACCTGGTCAACCCGTTCAAGCCGTCCTGGGGCGAGCCGTACGCCGAGCAGGCCGCGCGGATGTTCGAGGCGCTGGAGACCGCACGGGACGCGGCGCGCGGGCACGAGGCGGTGTGCGTCAGCCACCAGCTGCCGATCTGGGTGCTGCGGAGCTTCGTCGAGCGGCGCAGGCTCTGGCACGATCCGCGCAAGCGGCAGTGCACGCTGGCGTCGCTGACGACGTTCACGTTCCACGGCGACCGCCTCGTGACGGTCGGCTATACGGAGCCGGCGATCGACCTGGTTCCTTCGCACCTGCGAGCGGGGGCGCGACCGGTGAAGGGCAAGGACAAGGCGTACGGCGCGTAGCGCCCCTGAAAGGGGCGCGGGGAACGGCGCGACCAGCCACGACTGGGGGCACCTGCCACGCCCTTCAGGCAGTGGGGGACGTCAGGTCGTCACCGTCCCGAGCGGGCCGGTTCTGTCGTTTCCGGACCACCGGCCGGTGGATGGCTGGTCGCGCAGTTCCCCGCGCCCCTTGAGGGAACCGGGGTGCAGCCCTGAAAGGGCGCTTTCCGTAGGAAGGGGGGTGCGGAAGATCCCCTAAAGGGGCATGCGAAACTTTTCACATGAGTGCCGCCCGTAGCCTCCTGCACCCCCTCGCATCGGGACCCCGCGGCCGCCGCGGGCACCGGACCCCACGCGGCAACCGTGGGACCCGCATCGCCCTGCTCACCGCCGCCGCGGCCACCGTGCTCGCCGGATGCGGCTCCGGCGGGGTCAGCGGCGGCTCCGGGCAGACCGGGTTCGTCACCTCCGCCGGCGGGGTCGCCACCGTCAAGGCCGCCAGCCGCCAGGCCGGGCCGAAGCTCTCCGGGGAGACAGTCGACGGCAAGCAGCTGGACGTCTCCTCGTTCAAGGGCAAGATCGTCGTCCTCAACGTCTGGGGCTCCTGGTGCCCGCCCTGCCGCGCCGAGGCGCCCAACTTCGCCAAGGTCGCCAAGGAGACCGAGTCCAAGGGCGTGCAGTTCGTCGGGATCAACACCCGGGACCACAGCAAGGGCCCGGCCCAGGCGTTCGAGCAGGACCACGACATCCCCTACCCGAGCCTGTACGACCCCACGGGCAAGCTGATACTGCGCTTCCCCAAGGGCACGCTCAACCCGCAGTACATCCCCTCCACCGTCGTCCTCGACCGGCAGGGCAGGGTCGCCGCCCGCTCGCTGAAGGCGATGACCGTGGACGACCTGCACAAGATGCTCGACCCCTTGATCGCGGAGCACTGATCCCCGTGCGCACGCAGACCTCCGGCCCCCACCGGGCGCCCCGCCCCCGCCCCCGCGCCGCGAACGGAGCGGGCGCGTGAACCAGACCGTCTACAGCGGGGCCCTGCTGCTCGCCGTTCCCATCGCGGTGCTCGGCGGGCTGGTGTCGTTCTTCTCGCCCTGCGTGCTCCCTCTGGTGCCCGGCTACCTCTCGTACGTCACCGGCGTCAGCGGCACCGACCTGGTGCAGGCGCGGCGGGGGCGGATGGCGGCGGGCGCGGGGCTCTTCGTGCTGGGCTTCACGGCCGTCTTCGTCTCGGGCGGTGCCCTCTTCGGGTACTTCGGCACCACGCTGCGGGGCTACCAGGGCGTCTCGTCCAAGGTGCTCGGGGTGCTGATGATCCTCATGGGCGCCTTCTTCATGGGCCTGATGCCCTGGCTCACCCAGCGCGAGTTCCGCTTCCACACCCGGCCGATGACGGGGCTCGCGGGCGCCCCCGTGCTCGGCGCGCTCTTCGCCGTCGGCTGGACGCCCTGCCTCGGCCCGACCCTCACCTCCGTCAACCTGCTGGCCCTGGATCAGGCGAGCGCGGGGCGCGGGGCCATACTGACGATCGCGTACTGCCTCGGCCTCGGCGTGCCCTTCGTCGTCGCGGCGGTCGCCTTCCGCAAGGCGCTGGGCGCCTTCGGCTGGGTCAAGCGCCACTATGCGTGGGTGATGCGCATCGGCGGCGGAATGATGATCGCGACCGGCCTGCTGCTGCTGACCGGCGCGTGGGACGGCATCGTGCAGGAGATGCAGGTCTGGTCCGACGGCTTCACGGTGGGGATCTGAACCATGAGCAAGTCCACGACGCACACCACGAACGACAGGGACGGCGTGGGCGCGCCGCAGGCCGAAGACCCGCCGCAGGCCGAGGACTCACCGCGGACCGCCGGCTCACCGCAGGCCGACGGCTCCGGCGCCTCCGACGACAGGGAGTACGGCGCCGCCGGCTCCCAGCTCTCCACCGCGCCCCGCGAGGAGACCCTGGCGAACCTGCCGTCCATGGGCGTGATCGGCTGGGCCCGGTGGTTCTGGCGCCAGCTCACCTCCATGCGCGTCGCGCTGCTCCTCCTCCTGCTGCTCTCCCTCGCCGCCATCCCCGGCTCGCTGATCCCGCAGAACAGCAACGACCTGAAGGTCCAGGAGTTCAGGACCGCCCACACCACGCTCGCGCCCGTCTACGACAAGCTCGGGCTCTTCCACGTCTACAGCTCGGTGTGGTTCTCGGCGATCTACATACTGCTGTTCATCTCGCTCATCGGCTGCATCGTGCCGCGCACCTGGCAGTTCGTGGGCCAGCTCCGCGGACGTCCGCCGGGCGCGCCCAGGAAGCTCGACCGGCTGCCCGTGTACAGCACGTGGCGCACCGCCGCCGGGCCCGACGAGGTGCGGGAGATCGCGTACGACGTGCTGCGGCGCCGCCGCTTCCGGACGCACACCGTGAACGGCGCGGTCGCCGCCGAGAAGGGCTACCTCCGCGAGACCGGCAACCTGATCTTCCACATCGCCCTGGTCGTCATGCTGGTGGCCTTCGCCTCCGGGCAGCTCTTCAAGTCCGAGGGCAGCAAGCTGATCGTGGAGGGCGACGGCTTCGCCAACACGCTCACGCAGTACGACGACTTCAGCTCCGGCAACCTCTTCGACCCGGGTGACCTGCCCCCGTTCAGCTTCACCCTCCAGAAGTTCGTCGGCACCTACGAGCGCTCGGGCCCGAACCGCGGCACCCCCCGCACGTACAAGGCGTACATCACCTACAGCGACGGCGTCGACGGGGCCCCGAAGAAGACGACGATCCAGGTCAACGAGCCGTTGAAGATCTCCGGATCGAAGGTCTACCTCATCAACCACGGCTTCGCCCCGACGGTCACCGTCCGGGACGGGCGGGGCAAGGTCGTCTACCACGACTCGGTGCCGCTGCTGCCGATCGACTCCAACGAGACGTCGTCCGGCGCGATCAAGGTGCTCGACGGCTACCGCAACGCCGCGGGCAAGCGGGAGCAGCTCGGCTTCAACGCCTTCTTCGTGCCGTCCTTCGCGGGCGCGGGCAAGGGCCAGATGTTCTCGACGTTCCCCTCCGCGGACAACCCGGTGCTGGCGCTCTCCGCCTACCACGGCGACCTCGGCGTGGACTCCGGCGTGCCGCAGAACGTCTACCAGCTCGACACCGCCCACCTGAAGAAGTTCGAGGACGCCAAGGGCGCCCTGCTGAAGCAGCGGCTGAAGCCGGGGCAGACCATGAAGCTGCCGAACGGCGAGGGGTCGATCACGTTCGACCGGAACCTCCAGCAGTGGGCCAGCTTCCAGATCACCCACCAGCCCGGCAGCGGCTGGGCGCTCGGCGGTGCCATCGCCGCCATCGGGGGCCTCGCCGGGTCGCTCTTCATCCAGCGGCGCAGGGTCTGGGTGCGCGCCACCGCCGGCCCCGACGGCCGCACGGTGGTGGAGATGGCGGGCCTCGGACGCAGCGAGTCCGCCCGGCTCCCGCAGGAGCTGGGCGACCTGGCCGCGCTCGTCCACGACCGCGCCCCGAGCGTCCGCCACGACGACGTGCCCCCGGACACCCCCGACACCCCGGACACCACCGGGCCAAACTCCGCGTCCGGCGCCGCCGGCGCGGCCCCGAGCGGCCCCGACGCCGCGGGGACATCCACCCCCGAACCTCATCCCCACGTCGCATCCGCCGAAGGGGCCACGAAGTGAACCAGCTCGCCGCCACCACCAACGAGAACCTGGCGCACATCAGCAATGTGCTGATCTACTCCGCCATCGCCGTCTACCTGCTGGCCTTCTTCGCCCACACGGGCGAGTGGCTGCTCGGCAGCCGCAGCAAGGTGGGCCGCACGGCCGCCGCGCTCACCGCGTCCTCCGCCTCCTCCGCGGCGAACGGTGCCGCGGCCACCGCGGGCCCGGGGGTGCAGGTCAGGCAGCAGAGCGGCGGAACCGCCGTGCTGGAGCGCCCCGAGGTGGTGACCCGCACCGCGGCCGGCCGCCGCAACGTTCCCGACGGCCCCGGCGCCCACGGCGGCGACGCCCAGGGCGACATGTACGGCCGGATGGCCATCTCCTTCACGGTGCTCGCCTTCCTGGTGGAGGCGGGCGGCGTCCTCACGCGCGCGCTGTCCGTGCAGCGGGCGCCGTGGGGCAACATGTACGAGTTCAACATCACGTTCTCCACGGTGGCCGTCGCCGTCTACCTCGCTCTGCTGGCGCTGAAGAAGAACGTCCGCTGGATCGGCCTGCCGCTGGTCCTCACGGTCCTGCTCGACCTCGGCCTCGCCGTCACCGTCCTCTACACGGCCAGCGACCAGCTCGTGCCGGCCCTGCACTCGTACTGGCTGTGGATCCACGTCTCCACCGCCATCTTCTGCGGCGCCTGCTTCTACGTGGGCGCGGTCGCCACGCTGCTGTACCTCTTCCGGGACAGCTACGAGGCGAAGCTCGCGGCGGGCGGGCAGCCCGGCGCGTTCGCCACGTCCGTGCTGGAGCGGCTGCCCGCGGCGTCCTCGCTCGACAAGCTCTCCTACCGGGTGAACGCGGCGGTCTTCCCGCTGTGGACGTTCACGATCATCGCGGGCGCCATCTGGGCCGGCGACGCGTGGGGCCACTACTGGGAGTGGGACCCGAAGGAGACCTGGTCGTTCATCACCTGGGTCGCCTACGCCGGCTACCTGCACGCCCGCGCCACGGCCGGCTGGAAGGGCCGCAAGGCCGCCATCCTGGCCCTGGTCGCCTTCGGCTGCTGGCTCTTCAACTACTACGGCGTCAACATCTTCGTCTCCGGCAAGCACTCGTACGCGGGGGTCTGACGGTACGCGCGTGTGACGGCATGGACGGCATGCGCGTCTGACGGTACCCGCGCGTCCGGCGGCACGCGGGCAGGCGCCCGGCACGCCGTATCCGGCCCGTCGGCCACCGTTGGGGCCCGCTACCCTGTGGGCTCCACACGGGCCCGACGGGCCCCACGCCTTCCGGGGGGAGCGGACCGAGATGCTCAGGTATGTGCCCTATCTGCTGGTGCTCGCACTGTGGATCTACGCCTTCATCGACTGCCTGACCACTCCCGAGGAAGAGGTCAGGTACCTCCCGAAGGTGGCGTGGGTCCTCATCGTGCTGCTCTTCGGCGAGGTGCTGGTGGGCCCGATCGCTTGGCTGATCGCGGGCAAGCAGCGCGGGCCCCTGCGGGCGGCCGGCGCCACACCGTCCGAGTGGCACAGGAACCACCGCACGCAGTGGCAGGCCCCTGACGACGACCCCGAGTTCCTCGCATCCCTCCGCAACGACAACAAGAAGGACGAGGCGCTCCTCAAGGACTGGGAGGCGGATCTCCGGCGCCGCGAGGAGGACCTGCGCCGCAGGGCCGGCGAGGCCGGCGGCACCCCGGACACCGAGCAGCCCTGACCCTCAGCCTGAACTCGGGGCCCAGCCCCGGTGCCCCGAAAGGGGCGCGGGGAACTGCGCGACCAGCCACGACGAGACCGTCAGGTCGTCACCGTCCCGAGGGGGCTGGTTCTGCCGTCTCCGGACCACCGGCCGGTGAGGGTTGTTCGCGCAGTTCCCCGCGCCCCTTTCGGGGGCGCCCCGACGGCGAGGTCGAGCCCACCTCAGGGGCGCGGGGAACTGCGCGACCAGCCACGACGAGACGGTCAGGTCGTCACCGTCCCGAGGGGGCAGTCGCTGTCGTTTCCGGACCACCGGCCGGTGGCTGGTTGCTCGCGCCCACGCGGCGGAGCCGCACATCGATACAGCCCCGCGCCCCTGGGTCGGCCGGGGCACAGCTCTCGATCCCGAGAACCCTCAGCCGGGGCACTGAGGGGCACCGGGGCTGAGACCCAGATCCCGAGAACCCTCAGCCGGTCGCACCGAGGGGCACCGGGGCGCAGCCCCGAGTCCGGAGTGCCGGGGCCACGGAGCGGGGCGGGCGCAGGGGGCGCCGCCCCCTCGGCGATACTGGACCCCATGGCATACGACGATCTTCGCTCGCTGCTGAGGGCCCTGGAGCGCGAGGGCGACCTCAAGCGCATCAAGGCCGAGGTCGACCCCCACCTCGAAGTCGGGGAGATCGTCGACCGCGTGCAGAAGGCCAAGGGCCCGGCCCTCCTCTTCGAGAACGTCAAGGGCTCCGACATGCCCCTGGCGATGAACGTCTACGGCACGGACCGCCGCCTGCTGAAGGCACTCGGCCTGAAGTCCTACGCCGACATCAGCGACCGCATCGGCGGGCTCCTGAAGCCCGAACTGCCGCAGGGATTCACGGGCGTGCGCGAGGCGTTCGGCAAGCTCGGCGCGATGGCGCACGTGCCGCCGAAGAAGGTGAAGCAGGGCTCCGCCCCCGTCCAGGAGGTGGAGCTGCACGGAGACGGCGTCGACCTGAACCGGCTGCCCGCGCTGTTCACCTGGCCGAAGGACGGCGGCTCGTTCTTCAACCTCGGCCTCACGCACACCAAGGACCCTCAGACGGGCGTCCGCAACCTCGGCCTGTACCGGCTCCAGCGGCACGACCGGCGCACCATCGGCATGCACTGGCAGATCCACAAGGACAGCCGCAACCACTACCAGGTCGCCGCCCGGCGCGGCGAGCGGCTGCCCGTGGCGATCGCCTTCGGCTGCCCGCCCGCCGTGACCTACGCGGCGACGGCGCCGCTGCCCGGCGACATCGACGAGTACCTCTTCGCGGGCTTCGTGCAGGGCAGGCGGATCGAGATGGTCGACTGCCGGACGGTGCCGTTGCAGGTGCCCGCGCAGGCCGAGGTGGTCCTGGAGGGCTGGCTGGAGCCCGGCACCATGCTCCCGGAGGGCCCGTTCGGCGACCACACCGGCTTCTACACCCCCAAGGAGCCGTTCCCGGCGCTGACCATCGACTGCGTCACGATGCGCAAGCGGCCGCTGCTCCAGTCCATCGTGGTGGGCCGCCCGCCGACGGAGGACGGCCCGCTCGGCCGCGCCACGGAAAGGTTCTTCCTGCCGCTCCTCAAGATCATCGTGCCGGACATCGTGGACTACCACCTGCCGGAGGCGGGCGGCTTCCACAACTGCGCCATCGTCTCGATCGACAAGAAGTACCCGAAGCACGCGCAGAAGGTCATGCACGCCGTGTGGGGCGCGCACATGATGTCGTTGACGAAGCTGATCGTGGTCGTCGACGCGGACTGCGACGTGCACGACCTGCACGAGGTCGCCTGGCGCGCCCTCGGCAACACCGACTACGGACGCGACCTGAGCATCGTCGAGGGCCCCGTCGACCATCTGGACCACGCCTCGTACCAGCAGTTCTGGGGCGGGAAGGCGGGCATCGACGCCACGCGGAAGCTGCCCGAGGAGGGCTACACGCGCGACGGGGGCTGGCCGGACATGATCCTGTCCGACCCTGATACGGCGGCGACCGTCGACCGCCGGTGGAGGGAGTACGGCTTTTGAGTACCGTCGAAGGAGTCATCGGCGGGCCGGGTCCGGCCCAGCCGCACGGCAGGGTCAGGGCGTTCCTCCGCCTGGTGATGATCGAGCACTCGGTCTTCGCGCTGCCGTTCGCGTACATCGCCTCGCTGACGGCGATGTACGGCCTGGACCGGAACGTCCACTGGGGCCGGCTGCTGCTGGTGACCGTCGCCATGGTGGGCCTGCGCACGTTCGCGATGGCCTGCAACCGGATCATCGACCGGGAGATCGACGCCCGCAACCCGCGCACGGCGGGCCGCGAGCTGGTCACCGGCGCGGTGAGCGTGCGGTCCGCGTGGACGGGCGCGCTGATCGCGGTGGCCGTCTTCCTGGGCGCGGCGGCGCTGCTGAACCCGCTCTGCCTGGCGCTCGCGCCGATCGCCGTGGTGCCGATGGTGGTGTACCCGTACGGCAAGCGGTTCACGAACTTCCCGCATGCCATCCTCGCCGTGGCGCAGGCGATGGGCCCGATCGGCGCCTGGATCGCGGTCACCGGCGAGTGGTCCTGGCCGGCGGTGCTGCTGGGCCTCGCGGTCGGGGTGTGGATCGGCGGCTTCGACCTGATCTTCGGCTGCCAGGACGTGCAGGCGGACCGGGCGCACGGCGTGATGTCGGTGCCGGCCCGCTTCGGCATCCCGGCCGCGCTGCACGGCGCCCGAGCCTGCCACGTCGTGGTGATGGGCCTCTTCGCGTGGTACGCGGTCGAGACCCACGCGGGCCCGTTCTTCTGGTTCGGCCTGCTGGTGGTCGCGGGAGCGTTCCTCTACGAGCACTCGATCGTCCGCCCGCACGACCTGTCCCGCCTGAACAGGGCGTTCTTCACCGTCAACGGTTTCATCGGCATCGCCCTCTTCGTGTGCGCGCTGCTGGACCTGCTGGTACGGGGGCTGACCGTCTGACCGTCCGAGCCCCGGTCGCCCGTGGGCGCCGGAGCGACCGGGGGAGAGGGCCGGCAGGGTGACCTGGGAACGGGACCCGGTCGCCGCGCCGCTAGGCTCGGTGCCGTGGAGCACGAGAACGCACCCGGTCACCCGGGGACGGGCGAGGGCGCGCCGGAGCGTGTGCCCTGGATCGTGGGCGTCTCCGGCGCCTCCGGCACGCCGTACGCCGCCGCCGTGCTGCGCGCGCTGCTCGCCGCCGGCGAAGGTGTCGACCTGATCGTCTCCCGGGCGTCCCGGCTGACCGTGCTGGACGAGACCGGGATCGCGTTCCGGGACGCCCACTGGCAGTCCGACCTGGGCCGATGGCTGGCCCGCGGCGCGGACGGAACGCCGGACGCCTTCAAGGACGTGGACACGACACGCGTGCGGTACTGGCCCGCGGGCGACCTCGCGGCGGGCCCGTCCTCCGGCTCGTACCGGACGAAGGGCATGGTGATCGTGCCGGCGTCGACGGCGTGCGTGGCGGGGGTCGCGCTCGGCCTCTCCAAGGACCTGCTGCAACGCGCGGCGAGCGTGACGCTGAAGGAGCGGCGGGCGCTGGCGGTCGCGGTCCGGGAGAGCCCGCTGAACGGGCAGACGCTGCGGCACCTGGTGGCCCTCGACGACGCGGGAGCGAGCGTGGTGCCCGCCTCACCGGCCTTCTATGCGGGCGCCACCCACATCCAGGACCTGGTGGACTTCGTCGCCGGCCGGGTGCTCGACGCGGCGGGGGTCGGACACACGTTGTACCGCCGCTGGGAGGGGGCGCTGGGCGGCGGGGCGGGGAGCGGTTGACGGCGCGCACCGCGTCCGGGGCCGGCGACCGCGGCCGGACGGTGCCCGGGATGCGCCAGGCGGGCGCCCGTACCTTGCGGGGGCCTCTTCACCACCCGGGTGAGCTGATGGGTTCGCAGGCTGCCGACGCTGGGTGCCTTAGATTCTAGACTTACGGATTCCGGCGGGACCGCGGAACGCGGGACCGCCGAGCGTGGCACTGCGGAACGCGGGACCGCAGAGCGCGGGACCGCGACACGATGAAAGGCAATGGAGCTATGGACGCCGTGGACAGGCAGCTCATCCAGGCCCTGCGCGAGAACGGCAGGGCCTCCTACGCCGAACTCGGCCGTCTCGTCGGTCTCTCCGGGCCCAGCGTCACGGACCGCATCAACCGCCTGGAGGCGGCCGGCGTCATCACGGGCTACCGCGCCACGGTCGACTCGGCGTCCCTGGGCCTCGGCGTCACCGCCCTCATCGGCATCTCGCTGTCCGACGCCACCGACCACGAGGACGTCGCCCACCGGCTGCGGGACCTCCATGAGGTCGAGGACTGCTGGTTCATCGCGGGCGACGACTCGTACATGCTCAAGGTCCGCGCCAACAACGTCGACGGGCTGGAGAAGACGATCAGACGGCTCTCCGGGACGAAGGGGGTCTCCCGGACGCGTACCACGATCGTGCTGTCCACGAAGTGGGAGAACCGGGTCGGGGACCTGCCCGAGGAGATCTGAGCCCTTCCGGAACCCGGCCGCCTCGCGGGGCGCGCCGCAGGTGGGGTTGGGTGCGGGGCGGCGGGGGCCGCTGGCGTACGGTGAACGGGGCCCGCGGCGCCCGCCGGGAGACGGCAGGGAGCGGCCCGGAACGAACGGTCAGGCACATGGGAGGCGGTCGGCGCATGGACGCGGGGCTGAGGCGCGAGCTCGACGAGAAGGTCCGCGGCGGCGAGCGGCTGTCCCGCGAGGACGGGCTCGCGCTGTACGGGTCGGACGACCTGGCGTGGCTCGGCGACCTGGCCCACGAGGCACGCACCCGGAGGCACGGCGACGCGGGGTACTTCAGCGTCAGCCGCGGGCTGGTCCTGGCGGACGGTTCCGGCGTCGAGGAGGCCGTCCGGCATGCGGCGGCTCTGGGGGCCGACGGCGTGACCGAGCTGCGCGTCGGGATCGGCCAGGGCCTCGACCGGGACGCGTGCACGAGCGCGCTGCGGGCGCTGCGCGAGGCCGCGCCCGGGATCGCACTAAGGGCGTGCACGGCCGCGGACGTGCACCGTTTCGAGACGGCGACCGGCCTGTCCGCGGACGAGATCCTCGCCGAACTCGTGGATGCCGGCCTTGAGTCGTTCACGGCCGACGCCGGCCCCGGGGAGGACGGCTGGGAGGACTGGTCCCGCATCCACCGCCTCGCCCACGCCAAGGGCCTGAAGACGCCCGCCGCCCTGCTCCTCGACCGCGACCGGGACCTTCCGCACCGCGTCGACGACCTCCTGCGGCTGCGCGAACTCCAGGACGAGACCGGCGGGTTCCCCGTCTTCGCCCCGCTGGGCGGCGCGCTCACCGGTTTGGAGATCCTGAAGACGTTCGCGGTCTCGCGCCTGCTCCTCGACAACGTCCCGCACCTCGCGGCCTGCTGGGCGACGCACGGCGAGCGCGCGGCGCTGCTGGCACTCCAGCACGGCGCGGACGAGGTGGACGCGTCGTTCGTCAACGCCCAGGAGAGTTCGGACGCGCCCGCGGAGCCCACCCGGGACGACCTGCTGGACCTCGTCCGGGACGCGGGCTTCCGGCCCGTCGAGCGGGACGCGCGGTACGAGGTCGTGCGGGAGCACGAGGGGGCCGACCCCGGACGCCGGGACGCGCCGCAGCCGATGCGGGTCTGACGCAGGCCGTTCACGGGCGGACCGCAAGCCCGGCGATGACGGAGGTACCGCGCACGGGCCGCGGCCGGGTGCCCCAGACAGCCGCAAGATGATCGACGAGGACGAGGCCGCGCCCGCCCTCGGACTCCACGCAGGGGCGCGCCACCACGGGCGTGCGCGCGCCGTCGCGCGACGCGGGATCGGACACGGCGAGCCAGTAGTGGCCGTCCGCGGGCCACAGCACGAGTTCGACGAGGTCGTCCCCGGCGGGCCGGGTGCCGTGCCGGATGGCGTTGGTGACCAGCTCGGACGTCAACAGCGTGAGGTCGTCCCTCAGATGGCGCCGCACCTCGGGCGCCAGCGCACCGGCAACGGCCCGCCGGGCCCTCGGCACGGACGCGGGGTGCGCGGGAAAGCGCCAGAGCGCGGGTACGACGGGGATCTCGGGCATGGCGAACTCCGTTGTGTACGTGAGGATGTGGGATCGCCGGTGGCCTACCGCCCTGGACGCGGGCACACCCGTCCCAGGGCGGACGGGCATGACCGCGCGGTGCGCTTCCGGCTGTTGCCTTGTGTAGCGTGCGCGTAACTGAACGCTAGCGTGCGTGTGGGTAAATGTCTGCACCGGCGATACAATTACCCCCCCATGGGGGTCGGAGGCCGGTTCCGGGGAGACGGGGCGCGGGCCAGATGAGGGGAAGGCATGTCGACGCGACGCACGCCAACTGAGCGCCAGAAGCGCCTGGGAGCGGAACTGCGCAAGCTCCGCACCGCCGCAGACATCTCCACCGAGTTCGCGGCTGGCCTGCTGGACATGGATCGCACGCGCATTGCCAACATGGAGTCCGGCATCCGGACCATCAGCCCCGAGCGTGTGCGGACGCTGGCCAGCAACTACGTCTGCGGTGACGACGCTTACGTCGAAGCGCTCGTGGATATGGCGCAGCCCAGCTCGGGCTGGTGGGAACGCTACCGGGGCAGCCTGCCCCAAGGCATGCTCGACATCGCCGAGATGGAAGCGCACTCGGTGCGTATGCGTGGCGCGAACACCGTGCACATTCCTGGACTGCTTCAGACGTCGGAGCACGCGACGGCCGTCTTTCGCACTGCCGTGCCCAAGCTCCCGGAACACGAAGTCGCGCTTCGCCTGGCGCACCGTTCCGAGCGCCAGCAGGTGATCACCGGTGACGAGGCAGTCCCGTATGTCGCCACCATCCACGAGGCTGCGCTCCGCATGCAGTTCGGCGGCCCCGACGTGGCCAGGGCCCAGTTGGAATACCTGCTGGACATGTCAGAGCGGGACAACGTGACCGTCCTGGTTCTGCCCTTCGCGAAGGGGGCCTTCCCGGGTGCTGGGCAGAACGCCGTGTATGTCGATGGGCCCGTGCCGCAACTCGACACGGTGCAGGTGGACAGCCTGCACGGAGCCGCCTTCCTGCACGCCGAGGGTCAACTCACGAAATACCGGGCACAGTTCGAGTGGTTGGAAGAGTTGGCCCTGCCGCCAGAGCGGTCGCGAGACTTCATCCGTGAGCTAGCACGCCAATTGTGAGGAACACCCTGATGCTTGAAATCACCTGGGAAGAGCCCTTTTGTGCCGAGGGAAATTCCTGCTTCCGCATAGGCACCGATACCGAAGGCAACGCCTACATAGCCGTCAACGGTCAGGAGGACCGTTACCTGAGGGACTCGGTCGGTGCCCTGCGCACGTTGATCCAGGACATCAAGGCGGGCAAGGCCGACCACCTGCTGTGAGCTTGGAGGAGCCGTCATGCCTGACATCGCCTGGGAAGCCCCCTTCTGCGGCGAAGGAAACTCCTGCTTCCGCATAGGCACCGACGCCGAAGGCAACGCCTACATAGCCGTCAACGGTCAGGAGGACCGTTACCTGAGGGACTCGGTCGGTGCCCTGCGCACGTTGATCCAGGACATCAAGGCGGGCAAGGCCGACCACCTGCTGTGAGCTGGGAGGAACCGCCATGCCTGACATCACCTGGGAAGCCCCCTTCTGCGCTGAAGGAAACAACTGCTTCCGCATAGGCACCGACGCCGAAGGCAACGCCTACATAGCTGTCAACGGTCAGGAAGCCCGTTACGTGACCGACTCCCTCGAAGCCCTGCGCACGCTGATCGCCGACATCAAGGCCGGCAAAGCAGACCACTTGCTGTGACCTGGTACTCCTGCCACAGGTCGTGCTCTTGCCGGTTGGGGGCCACGGCCTTCTCGGTCCCCGGCCGGCCGCGGCGAGGGGTTCGAGTTCCTCGCGCAGCCGGGCTCGCCCGCGCCGACGGGGTGCCGCCGGCGCGGCTGCCAAGGCTCGGGTGGCTGGGCGGATCAGCCCAGCCACTCCGCTCCCCTTACCCGTTCGGCTCCGCCGCGCAGGCGAGGTCCTCCGCCGGGCGCTGTCCGCCCGTCAGGAACGCCGTCACCGTGTTGTTCGCGCACATGTTGCGGCCGAACGGGTAGACACCGTGTCCGCCCTGGTCGGCGGTGACCATCGTGGCCCGGTCGCCGAAGGCCCGCCGCAGCTTCATGGCACCGGCCAGGGGTGTCCCCGGGTCGCGTTCGTTCTGCACCATCAGCACGTTGGACGGGCCGCGGTCGCCGATCCGCACCGGCGGCTCGATGTGGCTGTCCGGCCAGTACGCGCAGGGCTTGATGTTTCCGGTGGTGCCGCCCAGCATCGGGTACTTCAGCCGGTCGGTCGCGGCGTTGCGCTGGTAGTCCCGGACCGTGCCGGGCCAGCGCGAGTCACCGCAGATCACGTAGAGATGGCTGGCCAGGAGGTTCTCCGGGACCGGCGGCGGAGCCGGCAGCGGCTTGCCCTTGTCCAGCGCCTGCCATTCCTCGGCCAGCGTGGGCAGGAGGCCGTCGACGTAGAGCCGGTCGAACGTCACCCCGCGGAACAGCGTCCCGTCGATGCCGCCGACCGGCTCGGCGTCCAGCCGCTTCGCGAGTTCGAAGAACTTGGCGGTCACCTGCTTCGGCGTGGTGCCCAGACCGTACTCGGGGTGCGCGGCGGCGTACGCCGCGAAGTCCGGGAACCGGTCCTCCATGCCGCGGGCGAGCAGGCGGAAGTTCGCCAGGTCGTAGCCGCCGGGGCCCATGTTGCTGTCGAGCACGATCCGGTCGCTGCGCCCGGGGAACAGCGTCGTGTACACCGCGCCCAGGTAGCTGCCGTAGGAGGCACCGAGGTAGGAGGCCTTCTGCTCGCCCAGCGCCGCCCGGATCCGGTCCATGTCGCGCGCGGTGTTCGCGGTGGTGGTGTACGGCAGCATCCACGCCGTCCGCGACGTGGCGCACTGTTCGGCGACGGCCCGCGCTTTCGGCGCCTCCTTGGCGACGTCGGCCGCGGTATGCGCGTACGACGGGAAGTTGCCGCGTGCCTGCTGCTGCGGTGTCAGGTCGCAGGTGACCGGCGTGCTGCGGCCGACGCCACGCGGGTCGAAGCCGATCACGTCGTAGGCGTCGAGGACGGACTGCGGCAGCCTGGCGCCGGCGAGGAGGGCCGGGTAGTCGAGCCCGGAGCCGCCGGGGCCGCCCGGGTTGGTCAGCAGCACGCCGCGGCGCTTCGAAGGGTCCTTGCTCGCCAGGCGGGAGACGGCGATCTCGATCTGCCGGCCGCCGGGGTCTCGGTAGTCCAGCGGGACGCCGAGCGTCGCGCACCGGAGACGGGGCGCGTCGGCGTTCTCCGATCCGGCCTGTTGCGGTTCGCCCTTTTGCGATTCGGCCTGGTGCGATTCGGCCTGCTGCGGACACGGGCCCCACCGCAGGGCGTCCGGCGCGGCCGTCACCGTGTCCGCGGTCGCCGCCGCCGGCGCTCCCGGCACCGCTGCCGCCGCGACCGCGGTCGCGGCGAGGGCGAGGGAGAAGATCTTGCGCATCTGGTGTCCTCCTGGGGTGGCGCACGAGGCCGCGCGCCGGAACGGACGGGTGAGGGACACGAGTCTGTTCATCCGGCGTCACCGGCACATCGGCCCGGCGGCCCGAGTCACCTTCGACCGGAGTCGAAGCGGTGATCCGACCCTGGGCGGGGTCGGGAGTATCCCCAGGGCTGCTGCACCGGCCGCACGGTCTCGCGACAATGACGTGATGGACACGGACGTCGCGCCACCGCTCGGGGGGTGGCAGCAGACCTGGCGGCTGGTGGCGGCCGCGGCACTGGGCATCCCCTTCTGGCTCTCCACCGGAACGGCGCTGCCGCGGGGGTGCGCGACCGACACCTGCTCCTGGTTCGCCACCGGTGATCCGCTGGTGGCACTCGGCTGCCTGGCGGTGCTCCTGTTGCGGCGACGCTTCCCGCTCGCCGTCGCCATGGCGGTCGCCATCGCCCCGGGCGGCTCGGCACTCGCCACCGGTGCCGCGCTTCTGGCCCTGTGCTCGATCTCGACTCGTCGCCGTCCGGGGGAGATCGGAGCCGTCGCGCTCGGCTACGTGGCCGCGTCGCAGTTCACGCTCGTGCTCTACCCGATCGGGAGCCCGCCCGGCTCGGTATGGCTCCAACTCGCGCTCACGGCACTGAGCGCGGGCATCGCGGTGGCCATAGGCGTGGCCGTCGGCGCACGGCGCGTCGAGGTGCGGTCCCTGCGGGAGCGGGCGGAGAGCGCGGAACGGGAACAGACCGCACGGGCGGCGCAGGCGCGGGCCCTGGAACGGAACCGCATCGCCCGGGAGATGCACGACGTGCTCGCGCACCGGATCTCCCTCGTCGCCATGCAGGCCGGCGTGCTGGACCACCGCGGCAACCTCACCACCGAGGAGAACCGCACGTTGATCCGCGGCATAGCCGACGGCTCCCACCAGGCGCTGGAAGAACTACGAGACGTCCTCGGTGTGCTCCGCGCCGACCCGGGCCACCCGGAACCGCCGCAGCCCTCCCTGGACCGGATCCCGGAGCTGGTGGCCGACGCCCGCGCTTCGGGACTGGACGTCGCGCTCACCACCACGGTGACGGCAGAACCGTCCGACGCCGTGGGACGAACCTGCCACCGGGTCGTCCAGGAAGGACTGACCAACGCCGCCAAACACGCCCCGGGCGCCCGCGTACACGTCACCGTCGAAGGAACGGCCGGCAACGAACTGCACGTGAGCGTCCACAACTCCCCGGCCACCACGACGCCGACCACTCGACCGCCGGCATCGGGATTCGGCCTGCTCGGCCTCGCCGAACGCATCACCCTCGCCGGCGGAAAGCTCAGCCACGACCCGACACCCGAGGGCGGATACGTCCTCACCGCGCGACTACCCTGGCCGAACCACGACCACGACCACGAGAAGAGAAGCTGAGTGGACGGCGAGCGTGAGCCGGTGCGTGTCGTCATCGTCGACGACGAGCAACTGGTGCGGCTGGCGCTACGACTCGTCCTCGACGGCGAGCCGGACCTGACCGTCGTCGCGGAGGCGGCCGACGGGGACGCCGCGCTCACCGTGGTGGAGGAGCAGCGGCCGGACGTCGTGCTGATGGACATCCGGATGCCCGGCCGTGACGGTCTCAGCACGACCCGGGAACTCCTCACCCTGCCGGTGCCGCCCCGGGTGCTCATGCTGACCACGTTCGACTCCGACGATCTGGTGCTCGGCGCGCTGCGCGCCGGAGCCCTCGGGTTCGTCATGAAGGACACCCCGCCGGCACTGATCCTCGACGCGGTGCGCACGGTCGCGGGCGGGAACCCCGTGCTGTCCCCGGCGGCCACGGCACGAGTGATCGCCGCGGCCACGGGGCCGCGGTCCTCCGAGGCCCGCCGCTCGTCCCGCGAAGCCGCGCGGAAACGGCTGTCCGCGCTGAGCGCACGGGAACTCGACACCGCCCGGGCCATCGCGGACGGGCTGGGCAACCCGGAGATCGCCGAGCGCCTGCACATCAGCGTCGCGACCGTCAAGGCGCACACGGGCAACCTGTTCGCCAAGCTGGCGGTCCAGAACCGGGTGCAGATCGCGCTCCTGGTCCGCGGCGCGGAGGAATGACCGGCGCGGAGCAATGACCGGCTGCAACGCCACCCGGTAACCCCGGACGGCCCCCGGCGGAGGCCCCCGGCGAGTGACCCCCGTGGCCCGGGGTACCCGAGCCGCATGGCTGATGGGCGCCCGGCGGACGGGCCCGAGGACGCGTACAGTGCCGAACCCTTCGTTCCCGGGCGCGGCGGGATCGCCGCACTGCGCCGGGCGGCCGCGGACTGCCGAGGCTGCCCGTTGCACCGCGACGCCACCCGGACCGTCTTCGGCCAGGGCGACGAGCACGCCCGGGTGATGCTTGTCGGCGAGGAGCCCGGGGACCAGGAGGACCGGCAGGGCAAGCCCTTCGTGGGGCCCGCGGGGCACGTGCTCGACCGTGCGCTCGACGCCGCCGGCCTCGACCCCGGCCAGGCGTACATGACGAACGCCGTCAAGCACTTCAAGTTCAGCCGGGACCCCGCGCACGGCAAGCGCCGGATCCACAAGCCGCCCACCCTGCGCGAGTCGGCCGCCTGCGCGCCCTGGCTCGCCGCCGAGCTGACCGTCGTCGAACCCGAGGTCGTCGTCGTGCTCGGCGCCACCGCCGGCAAGGCCCTGCTCGGGTCGTCCTTCCGGGTGACGAAGGAGCGCGGCACCCTCATGGAGAGGGAGATCCACGGCCGCGTGGAACACCTGGTCGCCACCATCCACCCCTCCGCGGTGCTGCGCGCGGACAAGGACGACCGGGAAGAGGCGTTCGGCGGCCTCGTCGCCGACCTGGAGGTCGCGGTCCGGGCGCTCGCGTAAGCCCCGGGCCGCCTGCACGAGTCTCCGGCCGGTCGCGTAAGCCTCCGGCCGGTCGCGTAAGCCTCCGGGCGGTCGCGTAAGCCTCCGGCTCCGGGCGCTCGCGTACAGCCTCCGCCCGCTCCCGTAAGTCTCCGGCCGTCGGCGCAGTCCTCCGGCGCCCGGCGTGAGGCCCTGGTCAGGGGTGTCGGGCCCGACCCGCTGGCGGGAGCGGCCTTCCCGCGTGCTTCACTGGGCGGGCAGTACCGATTCAAAGGCATTGCCCGATTCGGACCGGTCGGAACGGGACTGACCGGAGCCGACCGGATCGGAAATCGGGACACTCCGGAACGGGAGTCGGATTCACATGCTCCGCTACACGCTGATGCGCCTGGGGATCTTCGCGGCCAGCTTCCTGGTCATCTGGGGCCTCGTCGTGGCCCGTGTCGTGCCGCGCGGCCTGGGCGGTTCCAACTACCTGTGGGTCGCCCTGCTCGCCCTGGTGATCTCCGCCCCCATCAGCTACGTGGTGCTGCGCAAGGAGCGCGACCGGGCCTCCGAGCACATCGTGGCCCGGGTGGACCGCGCCAAGGCGAACTTCGACCGCAACGCCAGCCAGGAAGACGCCGCCGACGACGCGGACCGCGCACGGCGCGCGCAGGACTCCCAGGGCACCCAGGCCGCCCAGGCCGGCCAGAGCGCTCAGGCCACCCAGGGCGCCCAGCAGCAGGCCGGCTGATCGGAGAAGGCCGGCTCACCCCCGGCCGCCTCACCCCCGGCCCGCTCACCCCGGGCCGTCAGGCGCTCAGCCCCGCCCGGACGACCGCGAGCATTCGGTCCCGCGCGGCCGGATCGGCCCCATGGCGTTCCCGGTCCAGGCAGCCCGCCAGCAGCGCCTTGACGTCGGAGATGTCGACGTCGGCGCGTAGCGCACCGGCCTGCTGGGCGCGCTGGAGGAGGCGGCCCCAGGCCCCCATCACGTCGTACCTGCTCTCGGCAGCGTCCGCCTCGAAGTCGTAGCCGGCGCCCGCGAGGGCGTCCACCACGCCGCGGTTCGCCGCGCCCTCGTCGACCATGAGCGAGAAGAAGGCGAAGAACGCCTCGCCGGGGTCCTCGCCCGTCGCCAGCGCGTCCGCCCGCCGCACGACCTGCTCCACGCGGTCGAGCAGCACCGCCTGGAACAGCGCCTCCTTGGTCGGAAAGTGCCTGCTGACGGTGCCGGTGCCCACCCCCGCGCGGCGGGCGATCTCGTGGACCGACACCGAAAGGCCCTCCGTGGCGAAGGCCTCGGCCGCCACGTCCAGGACCCGTGCCCTGTTGCGCCGGGCGTCGGCGCGCATCGGCCTGCTCATCGCATCGGCCTGTTCATCGAGCGGTGTCTCCAGCCCTCATAGACAACCGGGACGGGTGTCCCGTATCTTCGGTGAAGCGGGACGGGTGTCCCGCTTCTCTCTCGATTCTATGCGACGCCCCCGCCCGAACGGAGCCCTGCCATGCGCACGCTGAAACTCGGCGACACCGGACCGGAAGTCCCCGCGCTCGGCCTGGGGTGCGTCGGGCTGAGCGAGTTCTACGGCCCCGTGGACCGCGACGGCTCCCTCGCCACGCTCCACGCGGCCGCCGAGGTCGGCATGACCTTCCTGGACACCTCCGACTACTACGGCGTCGACTCCGCGAACGAGCGCCTGATCGGCGAGTTCCTGCCGAAGGCCGCGGCCGGCCGGAGCGGGTTCACCGTGGCCACCAAGTTCGGGCCGGTCCGCGCGCCCGGGACCGGCGAGCTGATCGGCGTGCGCAGCGACCCCGCCCACGTCCGTGCCGCGTGCGAGAGGAGCCTGCGCCGGCTGGGTACCGACCACATCGACCTCTACTACGTGCACCACCCCGACTTCGTCACCCCCATCGAGGAGACCGTCGGGGCCATGGCGGAACTCGTCGCCGCAGGCAAGGTCCGCCACCTGGGCCTGTCCAACGTGACCGCGGCCCAGCTGCGCGCCGGGCACCGGGTGCATCCCATCGCGGCCGTGGAGAACGAGTGGTCCCTGTTCACCCGCGAGTACGAGGACTCGGTGGTGCCGGTCTGTGCCGAACTGGGCATCGGCTTCGTCGCCTACTCGCCGTTCAGCCGCGGCTTCCTGACCGGACGCCACACCTCCACCGACGGGCTGGCCGCGGACGACCTGCGCCGCAGCATGCCCCGCTTCGCCGCCCCGAACGCCGTGCACAACGCCACCCTGCTGGCGCCGATCCGCCGCATCGCCGAGGCCCGCGGGGCGACCATGGCCCAGGTCGCCCTCGCCTGGCTCCTCCACCGTCCGGCCGTGCACGGCATCCCCGTCGTGCCGATTCCCGGCACCCGCAGCCCGCTGCGGCTCCGGGAGAACGCGGACGCGCTCCGCCTCACCTTGACCGGTGGGGAACTGGCCGTGCTCGACACCATCGCGCAGGAGGTCAAGGGGGAGCGGATGCCTCCGCCTCCCGATCTCGACTGAGGTGGTGCGGGGTCGGCGCTCCGGCCGGCTTCGGGCAGTCCCCTCCTGTTCGCGGACGCCTCCTCCTGTTCGCGGACGCCTCCTCCTGTTCGCGGACGCCTCCTCCTGTTCGCGGACGTCCCCTTCCTGCTCGTGGATGTCCTCTTCCCGCTCGTGGACGACTCCGGGCCGTGGGCGGTGTGTGGCGACTACATTGGGCTAATCTTGGATAAATGGGGCGTTGTCTCTTCCGCGGTCCCGGTCTCCACCGCGGCGCGAGCGTGGTCACCGGTGGTGACAGGTGTCGCGGCGGACGGGCCACCGCCGGAGGGTGACCGGATGGCACGCTCCGTGGTGAGGCGCGCTCCGTGGTGAGGCGCGCCCCGTGGTGAGCGGAGCGGGCCCCCGCGAACAGCGGCAGGTCGTGCGTAAGGCGGTAAGACGTGCACGGGAACGAGGACAGCGCCGCGGCACCCGCCGCGGAACGCCTCGACCTGGCGCTGGTCAGCGTCACCCGGGATGCCGGGGCGCACCTCGGGGCGCTGTACCTGAAGGTCCCGGAGCGGCAGGTGCTCAACATGAGCACGGTGACCGGAGCGCCGACGAGGCTGGCCAGGCCCTGGTCACGCGTGTCGCTGGCAGCGCCCGTGGCGACGGCGGAGGCAGCCCGCTCGGGTGTCCCGGTGTGGATCCCGGACCAGCAGGAGCTGGCCCGCCGCTTCCCCCGGACCGCGCTCTCCTTCCCGTACACGGTTGCCATGTACATCGTCCCGTTGATGGTCGACGGCACCTGCTGGGGTGCCGTGCTGCTGCTCTGGCCCGGCACGCGCCCCGCGGAGCTGTCCGCCGCCGAGGTGGCGCGGATCGGCGGGAGCGCCGAGGGGATGGCCCGGATGCTGAAGGAGGCCGCCGACAGGGGGAACGCGGTGGTGCCGAGGGACGAACCGCTCTCCCTGGGGGCGCCGAGCGAACCCGGTGAGCCCGCGGCCGCCCTCATGGAGCGTCTGAACGAGGGGTTCGCCGCACTCGACCTCCAGGGCCGGATCACCTTCGTCAACGCCGCGGCCGCCCGCCTGCTCGACCGCGACCCCGCCGATCTGGTGGGCGCCGAGCCCTGGAGGGCACTGCCCTGGCTGGGCGACCCGGACCACGAGAACGCCTACCTCGCCGCGATCTTCAGCCGCCTGCCCAGCGGCTTCGCCGCCCGGCGGCCGGACGGCGACTGGCTCTCGTTCCTGCTCTACCCCGACGCCACCGGCATCAGCGTGCGGATCAGGCCCGCGGAGGCCCCCGTCGGAGGGCGGGAGCCCGTGAGCGGTGAGCCCCCGGACGCCCCGGCCCGCGCCGGAACCCTGTTCCACCTCCTGCGCCTGGCCTCCGCGCTCACCGAGGCGGCGGACGTCGACGAGGTGACCCATTCGCTCATCGACCAGATGATGCCGGCGCTCGGCGCCCAGGGCCTGGCCCTGCTGGTCGCGGAGGAGGGCCGGGAGCGGGTGGCGGGCTCGGGCGGCTTCCCGCAGGAGCTTCCGGACCACTTCCAGGGCCAGCCGCTCGCCACCAGGTCCGAGGGCGTGCGGACGATGGAGAGCGGCGTCCCCGGCTTCCACCCCACCAACGCCGAGCTGCTGCGCACCTACCCCCACCACCCGCTCTACGGGCGCATGGCGGCCTGGGCGTTCATCCCCCTGACGGTCTCCGGCGGTACCTTCGGCTGCCTGGTGCTCGGGTACGACCGGCCACGGGCCTTCCCCCCGGACGAGCGCGCCGAACTCGTCTCGCTGGCGGGGCTGATCGCGCAGGCACTGGAGCGTGCCCGGCTCTACGACAACAACGCCCGGGTGGCACGCGGCCTCCAGGACGGGCTGCTGCCGCGCCGCCTGCCGCGGGTGCCCGGCCTGAAGGTCGCCGCACGCTACCGGCCCGCGACCCACGCCCTCGATGTCGGCGGCGACTTCTACGACCTCGTCGACTGCGGCGAGCGCACCGCGGGGGCGGTGATCGGCGACGTCCAGGGGCACAGCGTGCAGGCGGCAACGATGATGGGGCAGATCCGCAGCGCTGTTCACTCGCACGCGAGGGTCGGCGCCTCCCCCGAGGAGGTCCTCGCCCGCACCAACCGGCACGTGCTGGACCTGAGCGACGACATGTTCTGCAGCTGCCTGTTCGCCCACATCGACACCCCCGGCAAGCGGGTGCTCCTGGCCTCCGCAGGCCACCCGCCGCCCATCCTGCGCCATCCCGACCACCGCACCGAGGTGCTCGACCTGCCGCCCGGACTGCTCCTCGGCGTCGAGGAGGGCACGCGCTTCGAGACGGTGGAGGTGCCGGTGCGGCCCGGTGCGCTGCTCGCGCTCTACACCGACGGTCTCGTGGAGCGGCCCGGTACGGATCTGGGGGAGTCCATCGACCGCCTCGCCGACCAGCTCGCGGCTGCGGGGGACGAGCCGCCGGAGCTGCTCGCGGACATGATCGTGAAACGGGCCGAGGAGACCGTCGTCGAGCGGAGCAGCGACGACTTCGCCCTGCTGCTGGTCGAGTTCGAACGCGGGGTGCCCTGAGCGTTCCGAGGCCGGCCCCTGCCGATCCGCGATCAGCGAAGCCGCCGGCGCGGGCGCGTCACCTGTTCCGCCTGCTCCTGCGGTGACCAGGCAGGCGCCCGACGCAGGGGCGGGGGAACGGTGCGAGCGGGCCGTAGGCTTGCAGGGGGACGGACCCCGTGGCACGGGGTACGGGAAGGGGCACCGGGTGGACGTGGTGAAGGCCGAGCGCACCGGAGCGGCGTCCGGAGCGGCATCCGGCGCAGAGGAACGACGAGCGGAGCCGCGACCGGGGCTGGAGCTGCGAACGGAACCGGAGTCGGGAACGGAACGGGAGTCGCGAACGGAGCCGGAGCCACGGCGCAAGCGGATGCCGCGGGCGGTCCGCGAGCGGCAGATGCTGGACGCCGCCGTGCAGATCTTCGGCCGGCGCGGCTACCGTGCCGCCTCCATGGACGAGATCGCCGAGCTGGCGGGCGTCTCCAAGCCCCTCGTCTACCTGTACCTGAACTCCAAGGAAAGCCTCTTCACCGCCTGCATCCGCCGCGAGGCGGAAGCCCTCTCGGCCGCCGTGCGGGAGGGCGTGGACCTGTCGCTGCCGGCGGACCGCCGGCTCTGGGAAGGGCTGCGGGCGTTCTTCACGCACACCGCGGAGCACCCCGACGGATGGGCGATCCTGCACCGCCACGCCCGCACCCGTGGCGAGCCGTCCGCGGCCGAGGTCGAGGCGCTCCGCGCGGAGATCACCGCGTTCGTGGCGGAGCTGATCAGGGCGGCGGCCCGGGAGGCGCACGGCGGCCCGGGGCCGTCCGTCCGCGAGATGGAGGGCCTCGCGCAGGCCCTGGTCGGCGCGGCCGAGTCGCTGGCCGCCTGGGCGAACACGGACGGCGCCGTAGCGGCGAAGGACGCCGCGGCCACCCTGATGAACTTCGCCTGGGCCGGCCTCGGCAACCTGATGGCGGGGCGGACCTGGTCGCCTCCCCAGGGGTAGCACGGGTACGTTCCGGTGCTCCGGTGCTCCGGTGCTCCGGTGCTCCGGTGCTCCGGCGCCGGTCACCGTCTCGGCGTCGCTGCCCGCTCAGTTCAGCTCAGCTCAGCCTTCCAGCGGGGCGACCTCTCCGGCTTCGAGCGGGGCGACCTCTCCGGTGAGATGCACCCGCGTGCCGTCCCCGCCGGTGCCGCCGCGCAGCGCGAACGCCGTGTCCTCGGCGGCGTAGACCACCGTCGCCGGCAGCAGCACGGGCGCCCGGAACCGTGCCGCCACCTGCACGGGACCCCCGGCACCGTGCTCCGCCAGGCACCGCGCGACGGTCCACATGCCGTGCGCGATGGCCCGCGGGAAGCCGAACAGGCGGGCGGACAGCGGGTGCAGGTGGATCGGGTTCCGGTCCCCGGACACGGTGCCGTACCGCCGCCCCAGATCCCCGCCGAGCCGCCACTCGGCCCGGACGGGGAGGGCGCGGGCGGCGTCCTTGGGTGAGGCGGCGTCCTTGGGGGAGGCGGCGTCCTTGGGTGGGACGGACGGGGTGGGCGAGGCGGGCGGCGCCGCGTCCGCCGGGGTCCGGTGCCGTGCCAGATACGTGCTGCGGGACTCCCACACCAGCTCGCCCGCCGCCCGCGCCTCGGTCACGAGGTGTGCCTCGGTGCCGCGCCGGTGCGGTGCCAGTTCCACGGCGCGGACGCTCAGGGTGAACTCCTCACCGGCGCCGAGCTCCCGCACCTGCCGGATCCCGATCGAGGTGTGGACGAGCCCCAGCAGCGGCAGCGGGAACCGCCGGGCCGACATCAGCCGCATCCCCAGCGGGAACCCGAGCACATGCGGGTACGTCACCGGAAGGCCCGGCCCGCCCGCGGGGAACCCGCACAGCTCCCGGTACGCGGTGAGCGGCCCGTCCACCGCGCGCACCCCTTCGGCCACCACGGCTTCCCCGGGCAGTCCACGCCCCGCGCCCGGCCGCTTGAACGGCGAGAGCACGGCACCGCGGACGAGATGGGCGACCAGCACGGGGGACTCCTTCTACTGCCTGGGGGACGAGCGATTGCCCTGGGGATGAGTGACTGCCTTGGAGGAGTGACTGCCTTGGAGGATGAGTGACTGCCCTCTGGGCCGGGCGATTGCCCTCTGGGCCAGGCGATTGCCCTGGGGCGACGGCCGCCTGCCTACCTGCCGAGCAGGCTCTGCCCGCACACCCGCACCACCTGCCCGTTGACCGCCCCGGACACCGGGTCCGCGAACCAGGCCGTGGTCTCCGCGACGTCCACCGGCAGCCCGCCCTGCCCGAGCGAGTTCATCCGCCGGCCCGCCTCCCGGATGAAGAACGGCACCGCGGCCGTCATCCGCGTCTCGATGAAGCCGGGCGCCACCGCGTTGACCGTCACCCCGTGCTCGTCGCGTGCGCGCCCCGACAGGGAGCCGACCAGGCCGACGATCCCGGCCTTGCTCGCCGCGTAGTTGGTCTGGCCGGCGTTGCCCGCGAGGCCCGCGATGGACGCGGTGGCGACGATCCGCCCGCCGCGCCGCACCGCTCCGGCCGCGAGCAGCGCGTCCGTGCTGCTGAGCACGCTGGCGAGGTTGACGTCGAGCACGGCTGCCCAGCGCTCGGCGGGCATGTTGGCGAGGCGCCGGTCGCGGGTGATGCCGGCGTTGTGGACGAGGACGTCCAGGGCGCCGTCCGGGAGCCCGGCCGCGATGCGCTCGCCCGCGTCGGGCGCGGTCATGTCCACCGTCAGCGCGTCGCCGCCGAGCCGCCGCGCCACGCCCTCCAGCGCGTCCGCCGCGGCCGGCACGTCCAGGCAGACCACCCGGGCGCCGTCGCGGGCCAGCGTTTCGGCGACGGCCTCGCCTATGCCGCGGGCCGCGCCGGTGACCAGCGCGGTACGGCCGGCCAGCGGCCGTTCGGGGTCGTAGCCCACGGGAACGTCCGGCGGCGTGTCCGCGACCTCGATCACCTGGCCGCTGACGTAAGCGGACCTCGGCGAGAGCAGGAAGCGCACCGTCGAACCGGCGGAAGCGGCCGGCCCCGCCAGGCGCACCAGCGTGACCGTGCGGCCCCGGCCGATCTCCTTGCCGAGGGAGCGGGTGAACCCCTCCAGGGCCTGCTGGGCCGCGCTCTGGTGGTGGTCGGCCGGGTCCAGCGGGCTGCCCAGCACCACCACGCGCCCGCTCTCGGCGACCGACCGGACGACCGGATGCAGGGCGGCGTGCACCTCGGCGAGCGCGTCGACGCCCGTGACGCCCCGGGCGTCCAGCACCACGCCCGCGTACCGCTCATCCGCCTCGGGGGTGGCCCGGTGCACGGCCAGGCCGGTGCCGGCCAGTACCTCGGCGAGCGCGCCGGAGCCGTCACGGCCGGTGGCGGGCTTGCCCGCGGTGAGGTGCAGCAGCGGGCCGTCGAGGGTGCGGTGCCCGGGTGCGGAGCGGCGCAGCACGGCGGGCTGCGGCAGCCCCATGCGGCGGGTGAGGAAGCGGCCGGGCGCCGTCCCCGAGAAGGCCAGATAGCGGTCGGCCATGGTCCAGCTCCTCGCCTTTCGGATGCGACGGTCGTAACTTAACTACTAAGTAAGGTTACTCAAGAGTCAGGAGCAGGTCGAGATGAGTCCCGACAGCCCACCGCCGCAGGGGACCGGTCGGCCGGGCGCCGCGCGCCCCGCTCAGGCGGCCCCGCCCGGCACCCGTCGCGTGGCGGTCATCGGCGGCTGCCGCATCCCGTTCGCCCGCTCGGACGGCGCCTATGCCACCGCGTCCAACCAGGAGATGCTGACCGCCGCCCTGGACGGCCTGGTCGAGCGCTTCGGGCTCGACGGTTCCGGGGGAGTAGGGGAGAGGAGCGGCGACGGGGGCCTGCCGGTCGGCGAGTTCGTGGCCGGTGCCGTCCTCAAGCACAGCCGGGACTTCAACCTCGCGCGCGAGACCGTCCTCGGCTCCCGCCTGGACCCGCGCACCCCCGCGTACGACGTCCAGCAGGCCTGCGGCACCGGCCTCCAGGCCGTGATCGCGGCCGCCAACAAGATCATGCTGGGCCAGCTCGACTCCGCGATCGCGGGCGGCGCGGACACCGCGAGCGACGCGCCCCTCGGCGTCAACGACGAGTTGCGCAGGATCCTCCTCGCGGCGCGCCGCGCGAGGTCCGCCGGCGGGCGGCTGGCCGCGCTGTCCCGGATCAGGCCCCGCCACCTGGTGCCGGACATCCCCCGCAACGCCGAGCCGCGCACCGGCCTGTCCATGGGCGAGCACGCCGCGGTGACGGCCCGCGCGGCCGGCGTGACCCGCGAGGCGCAGGACGCGATCGCCGCGGCCAGCCACCAGCGGCTCGCCGCCGCGTACGAGCGCGGGCTGATGCGGGACCTCGTGGTGCCGTTCCGCGGCCTGGAGCGCGACCAGAACCTGCGCCCCGACTCCACGGTGGCGAGACTGGCCGCGCTGAAGCCGGTGTTCGGCACGGACGGACCGGAGCCGACCATGACGGCGGGGAACTCCACGCCCCTCACCGACGGCGCCGCGACGGTCCTGCTGGCGAGCGAGGAGTGGGCGGCGGCGCGCGGCCTGGAACCGCTCGCCTATCTGACGGCCTACGAGACGGCGGCCGTCGACTTCGTCGCCGGTGACGTCGCGGGAGGCGAGGACGGACTGCTGATGGCGCCCGCGTACGCCGTGCCGCGGATGTTGCGGCGGGCGGGCCTCGGCATCGAGGACTTCGGCCTCGTGGAGATCCACGAGGCCTTCGCCTCCCAGGTGCTGGCCACGCTCGCGGCATGGGAGAGGCGCGGCCTCGCGCCGGTGGACCGCACCAGACTGAACGTCGCCGGCTCGTCCCTCGCCACCGGCCACCCCTTCGCGGCGACCGGCGCACGGATCGTCGCCACGCTGGCGACCCTCCTCGCGGAACGCGGCGGGCCCGGCCGGGGCCTGATCTCCATCTGCGCGGCGGGCGGGCAGGGGGTGACGGCGATCCTGGAGCGGGTCTGAGGCGGGTCTGAGGCAGGGCTGAGGCAGGGCTGAGGCGGGTCCGAGGCGGGTCTGAGGCAGGGCTGAGGCAGGGCTGAGGCGGGTCTGAGGGCGGTCTGGTGGGGTCCCATGGCGGTCTGGGGCGGGTCTGGTGGGGCCCCATGGGGCCTGAGGCGAGGCTGATGGGGTCCAACGGGTCCAACGGGTCCGGCGGGGCTGACGGGGCCGGTGCAGGACTGCCCCCGGCCCACCCACCGGCCGGCGCGGCCCGCTCGGGGCTCGCGTGCCGGCCGTCGCCGGCTTGCCCGGGGCCCACGTACCGGCCCCCCGCGACTGAGAAGCCGTCAAGTAGGGTTCGGGGCCTGCCAGAAGAGCGGAACACCGGCGTTGGTCTGGGCTAATGCCCCGTCAGGTCGTGCCCGCCTGTGGGAGTCGTGTGGGGGTGCCGAGAACTTGTCTGGCCGAGGGCCGCACACCGTGTTTACCCTCCCGGCAGACAAGGAGACGCCCGTGCCACGCCAGCCTGCCAGCCCCTCTGAACCGCGCCCGCCCCGCACCCCATGGTTCCGGGCGGATGGGTCACCGGCGCCCGCCACAGGAGGCGTGTCGGACCCCGATCCATTGGAGCCCGCCCTGTTCGACCGTTCAGCGTCCGCTGCCTCCCGGCGCCCCGCCGTGTCCGCCGTCCCCGAAGAGGGCCCCGGCCTGCCCCGGCACGGCGGCCGTCGCTCGTCGCGCGGGTCCGGTGAGCCCGCCGCCGACACGTTCGTCGGGCTCCCCCCGGAGGGCCCCGAGCCCCCGGTGGACCGCGTCCCGGGCGCCGGCAAGATCATCGCGCCCCCGCCGCCCCTGGTGCCGCCCACCCTGCGCAAGCTCGACGGGAAGGTCCGCGAGGCGGCGGTCCCGCTGCTCAAGGAGCAGGTGACGCGCGGCTCGCTCGCCGACATCCCGTTCGACAACGCCCGCGAGGCGCCCGACGACGTCGTCCTCAGCCGCAAGGTGGTCCTGGAACCCGGGGCGCACGGAGGCGAGGGCGGGCGGAAGGACGCGGGCGGGCGCTGGATCGACGTCACCGCGCGCGAGTTCGCCCGGGAGGTGCTGGACGTCGCCAAGGGCCTGCTCGCCGCCGGCCTGGCGCCCGGCGACCGGCTCGCCATCATGGCCCGCACCACCTACGAGTGGACCCTGCTCGACTTCGCCGCCTGGGCCGCGGGCCTGATCACCGTGCCGGTCTACCCGACCTCGTCCGCGTTCCAGATCCGCTGGATCCTCCAGGACTCCGGGGCCGTCGCGATCGCCATGGAGACCGCCGCGCAGGCCGCCGCGCTCCAGACGGAGCGCGACCGGCTGCCCGACCTCGAACACGTGTGGACCTTCGAGAAGGCGCCCGGCGACCGGTCCGGCAAGGGCGGCGTGCGCCGCCTCGCCGAACTGGGCCGCACCGCCCACGTCACCGACCAGGAGGTCGCCGCGCGCCGCGCCGCGCTCACCCCCGACTCGGTGGCCACCATCGCCTACACCTCGGGCACCACCGGCCGCCCCAAGGGCTGCGTGATCACGCACGGCAACTTCTACTCCGAGGTCGACAACGCCATCGAACTGCTGCACCCCTGCTTCAAGTCGATCAGCAAGGAGCCCGCGAGCACCCTGCTCTTCCTGCCGCTCTCGCACATCTTCGGGCGGATGGCGGCGGTCGCCTGCCTGCGCGCCCGGGTGCGGCTCGGGCACGCGCCGTCCATCAAGACCGAGGACCTCCTCGGCGACCTGGCCGGCTTCCGGCCGACGTTCCTGCTGGCGATCCCGTACGTCCTGGAGAAGGTCTACAACACCGGCCGGGCCACCGCCGAGAGGATCGGCCGCGCCTCGTCCTTCGAGCGCGCCGCCACCATCGCCCGGCGCTACGGCGAGGCGGCCGAGGCCCGGCTGTTCGGCAAGGGCCCCGGCCCCGGGGCGGCGCTGCGGATGGCCCGAGCGGTCTACGACCCGCTGGTCTACCGCCGCATCCGGGCGGCCCTCGGCGGCAAGGTCCGCTACACCATCTGCGGCGGCTCCCCGCTCGGCCGCCGGCTCACCGCGTTCTACGCCGGCGCCGGCATCCAGGTCTTCGAGGGCTACGGCCTCACGGAGTCCACCGCGGCCGCGACGTGCACCCCGCCGCTGCGGCCCCGGTTCGGCACGGTCGGCTGGCCGATGCCCGGCACGGGCGTGCGCATCGCGGACGACGGCGAGATCCTGGTCAAGGGCGGCCAGGTGTTCTCCGGCTACTGGGACAGCCAGAGCGGCGGCCCCGTCGAGGCGAAGACGGACGGCTGGCTGGCGACCGGCGACATCGGGGTCCTCGACGACGACGGCTACCTCACCATCACCGGCCGCAAGAAGGACATCCTCATCACCACCGGCGGCAAGAGCGTCGCGCCCGCGCCCCTGGAGGACTGGCTGCGGGCCCATCCGCTGGTCGGCCAGTGCCTCGTCATCGGCGACGGGCGTCCGTACATCGCGGCGCTGATCACGCTGGAGACGGACGGTATCGCCCACTGGCAGGAGATGCGGGGGAAGGCGGGCCTCACGTTCGAGGAGCTGGCGGAGGATCCGGAGCTGCGGGCGGCGCTGCAGCGTGCCGTCGACGACGCGAACCGGCTCGTCTCGCGGCCCGAGTCGATCCGGCGGTTCGCCGTTCTGCCGGTGGACTTCACGGAGCAGAACGGGTATCTGACTCCTTCGCTGAAGGTGAAGCGGAGGGCGATCGAGCGGGACTTCGCGACGGAGATCGACCGGCTCTACGCCAAGTAAGCGGGGGCGGTGCCCTCGCCGACCCCGTGCCCCGGGGGGCCGGGGAGCCCTTGTTCCGGGGGCCGGGGAGCGGTCGCGCCTGCCCCGTCGGGCGGGTGGCGGACTGCGGGTTCGCTGTGGTTGCTCGCGCAGTTGCCCGTGCCCCTTATAGGACGGGGCTGCTCCCCGGCCCACATAGGGGCGCGGGGAACTGCGCGACCAGCCACGACGAGACCCGCGCGTCGCCACCGGCCCGAAGGGGCAGACGCGACCGTGTTCGGCCCACCGGCCGGTGGGGGCTGGGCATGCCGGTTCCCCGCGCCGCTCGTGGGCGCAAGGCAGGGGCCCCGCCGTGTCGCCGAGGGCGACGGGGCGGGGCCCCTTGGGTACTGCTTCCGGTTCTGGACCGGATCACGTGATCCGGGAAAGGACTACAGCGGGGTGACGTTCTCCGCCTGCGGACCCTTCGGGCCCTGCGTCACGTCGAAGCTCACGGACTGGTTCTCCTCAAGGGAGCGGAATCCGGTCGCGTTGATCGCGGAGTAGTGGACGAAGACGTCGGGACCGCCGCCTTCCTGGGCGATGAAACCAAAGCCCTTTTCGGCGTTGAACCACTTCACGGTTCCGGTAGCCATAAGCCCTCCTTGGGCCAAAGGGTTGCCCTGCTCCAGAACCTGCTGTTGTGAGGCAACTGCAAAAGTCCTAAAACGACGAAAGCCTGCGGGTCACATGCTCCGCAGGCTCTGTACTGCAAGGGAAACCAAACTGCAACTTGCGTGGAAGCCTAGCACGCAGCCCCCCAAAAGCAATAGAGGGAAAGATCACTTCACTCGGATGCCGGAAGGCTACGGACCGTACCCGCGGCGGCCCGCCCGCGGCGCACCGGAACGGATCCGGACGGACCCGGATAGACCGAGGCGGACCGAGGCGCACCGCCGGTGGGACGGGGTGGAGGGCCGGCACCGGCGGCCGTCCGGGCGAGGCGCGCAGGCGGTCGCGGGGTGTCGCCCGGGACCTGGTGGCGGACGGGGAAAGCCGGAGGTCTAGCCTCGCGATGTGGACAATTCTCCCGCGGATTCAGTCACCGGCCCGGGCGGCGACCAGCGCCCCGGCCCGCATCGCGTCAGGCCGCGTGTCGGCCACATCCAGTTCCTGAACTGCCTCCCCCTCTACTGGGGGCTCGCACGCACCGGGACCCTCCTGGACCTCGAACTCTCCAAGGACACCCCGGAGAAGCTGAGCGAGCAGCTCGTGCGGGGCGATCTCGACATCGCGCCCGTGACGCTGGTGGAATTCCTCCGCAACGCGGACGACCTGGTCGCCTTCCCCGATCTCGCGGTCGGCTGCGACGGCCCGGTGATGTCCTGCGTGATCGTCTCGCAGGTGCCGCTCGACCAGCTCGACGGCGCCCGGGTCGCCCTCGGCTCCACGTCCCGTACGTCGGTGCGGCTCGCCCAGCTGCTGCTCGCCGAGCGGTACGGCGTGACCCCCGACTACTTCACCTGCCCGCCGGACCTCGGCCTGATGATGCAGGAGGCGGACGCCGCCGTGCTGATCGGCGACGCCGCGCTCCGCGCCAACCTGCACGACGGCCCCAGGCTCGGCCTCGACGTGCACGACCTGGGCACCCTGTGGAAGGAGTGGACAGGTCTGCCCTTCGTCTTCGCCGTCTGGGCCAGCCGCCGGGACTACCTGGCGGCCGAGCCGGAGATGGTCCGCCAGGTCCACCGTGCGTTCCTGGACTCCCGGGACCTGTCGCTGGACGAGGTCGGCAAGGTCGCCGAGCAGGCCGCCAGGTGGGAGGTGTTCGGCCAGGACGTGCTGGCCCGCTACTTCACGACGCTCGACTTCCGCTTCGGCCCCGACCAGCTCGCCGGCGTGACGGAGTTCGCCCGGCGCGTGGGGCCCACCACCGGCTTCCCGGCGGACGTCCGGGTGGAACTCCTGGAGCCATAGCAGCTGCCGGCGCTTTCCGCATCCTGTTTTCACGGGGCCGTCCGCTTTCCGGGCGGCCCCGGTTAATTCCGTATGACGGCCCGGTGGCTTTCTGGCCATTTAAGGGCCCGGTGGGTGAACGCGGCGGCAATAGGGCGCCAGGGACGCGCCAGGAATTCGATCCGGCGGTGATTCCGGCAGGGGCCGTTACCCCGGCTTCCGGACGGGCCCGCGGATCCCTCTCTCGGGCGGCTTCCGGATCGGTCTGCGGACCCCCGGGGTGGTTTCCGGATCTGCCTGGGGACCCCCTCTGGGGCGGCTTCCGGATCGCCTCCCGGTCCCCTTCCCGATCGGCTTCCCGGTCGCCCTCCGGATCGGCCTCAGGGCCTGCTTCCGGATTTGTCCCGCCGGCGGCGCCCCGCGTACCGCCGCCGGAGTCACCGCATGTGGGGGAACGGAAACGCGCCGTACGGGCTCGGGCCCCGCGGGAGCGGGAGCCGGTGCGCGACCGCGGCCACGCCCCCTGTGGCGGATCTTGGCACGCGACTACGCTGCTGGAGCAGCCAAGCGCCGGGGGAGCACGGCGAGTTCGGGGGAGGCCGTGGGCATGGAGCCGCTCGGAGCCGGGGAGCCGACCGCCATCGGGCCCTACCGGCTGCTCGGTCGGCTCGGCTCGGGAGGCATGGGCCGGGTCTACCTGGGGCGGAGCGCGGGCGGCCGGACCGTCGCGGTGAAGATCGTGCACCCGGGGTTCGCCGCGGACCGGCAGTTCCGGGCGCGCTTCAGGCGCGAGGTGGCCGCGGCCCGCCGGGTCGGCGGCGCCTGGACCGCCCCCGTCCTGGACGCCGACCCCGACGCCCCGGTGCCCTGGGTCGCCACGGGGTACGTGGCGGGGCCCTCGCTGGCCCAGGCCGTGATCCCGCCGCCCGACGGGCCCGACGACGTGCCGCCGGAGCCCGCGCCGCTGCCCGAGTCCACGGTGCGGGTGCTCGGCGCCGGGCTCGCCGAGGCGCTGGCGCACGTGCACGGGCTCGGCCTGGTGCACCGCGACGTCAAGCCGTCCAACGTCCTGCTCGCCATGGACGGCCCCCGGCTGATCGACTTCGGCATCACCCGGGCCGTGGACGGCACCGCCTCCCTCACCTCGCAGGGTGTCTCGGTGGGTTCGCCCGGCTACATGGCGCCGGAGCAGATCCTCGGCACGGACGTCAGCGGCACCGCCGACGTCTTCTCGCTGGGCGCGGTGCTCGGGTACGCCGCCACGGGGCGGCCGCTGTTCGCCGGCGACTCGTCGGCCGTACTGCTCTACAAGGTCGTCCACGAGGAACCCGAACTCGACGGGCTCACCGGCGAGCTGCGCGACGTGGTGCGGTCCTGCCTCGCCAAGGACCCGGACGCCCGGCCCGCCCCCGCCGACCTCGCCCGGCGCCTCGCGCCCGACGGCGTGGCCCGCGCGGTCGCGGCGGGCTGGCTGCCCGCACCCCTCGTGGCGGAGGCCGGGCGGTTCACCCAGCGGCTGCTGGACCTGGAGGCCGCGGCGCCCGGTCCCCGCGAGGGCTTCGGGCCGCCGGACCCGTCGTACGGCGAGCACGCCCCGGACGAGGCGCCGGGCGCCCCGGACACCACCACCGGACCCGGCGGCCGGTCCCCGGGGCAGGACACGCCGCCCGGTGCCGTGCCGCCCGGCGCCGTGCCATCCGGTTCCAGCCGCACGTTCCCGCTCGGCCGCCGCGGCGCCCCCGCAGACGGCGTGCACGACGCCCCCGCCCCCGGCCCGCACGACGCCGACACCTACGTGCCGCACGGTGCCCCTCCGGGCGGCCCCGGCGGCGAGGGGGTGACGGGATCCGGCGACGGGAAGCCGGCCGGTGGGACGGGTCCGCACGGCCGTGGCAGGAAGCTGACGTGCACCGTGACGCTCGCCATCGCGGGCGCGCTCGCCGCGCTGACCATCGGCTCCGTCTTCGTCTTCGACCTGCTGCCGGGCGGCGGCGCGGGGAACGACACGGGCGGTGCCTCGGAGAACAGCTCGGGCGGCGGCACCGGCGGCGGCGGTCCGGTCGGGGACCCCCCGGGTTCGAGCACCCCTTCGGCTCCGCACGACGTGCCCGACCGGTTCCTCGGCACCTGGCGCGGCGAGGCAAGCGCCTCCGGCATCCCCGACGGCACGTTCGAACTCGTCGTCCGGCAGGCGGAGGAGGGCACCGAGTTCGCGGACCTCACGCAGACCGACCTCCTCGGCGGCACCTGCAAGGACATCCTGACGCTGAAGAAGGCCGGCGGGGACGAGCTGCTGGCCAGCGGCAGGGGCGCCGAGGGCAACGCGTCGCACTGCTCGGGGGCCGCCCACTCCGTCACGCTCCGCCCGGTCGGTGACGACCTCCAGTACACGTCGGACGACCCCCGCGCGGGGAACCCCGAGGCACGGATGACGAAGGACTGAGACGGAGCCCGCCGCACCCCCCGTCTCCCCCCACCGCCCGGCCTGACGTCACGGATGGCGCTGATGTCACGGATCGCGGCTGCGGATCGTCTCCTTTCGGCCGAACGGAAACGCCCGCTCGGCACCGGGAGCCGCCCGCCGGGCCGCGTACGCCCGGCCGCGGTGAGCCGCACGGCAGCCGTCCCGCCGGACGCCGTGCCCGGCCGCCCTCCCGGCAGCCGCCGGAACCAAGGAGAACGCACATGCCAGCCAGGCCAGCAGACCGGAGGCCGGCCACACCGGCAGAGCACCCCCCGGCCGCCTCCGGAGATCAGGAACCGGCCACGTCGGGAGCCCATGCGCCAGACATCTCGGGAGCGTATGAGCCAGATGCGTCGGGGGAACGGTCGCCAGACGCGGCGGGGGAACAGTCGCCAGACGCGCCCGGGCAACGGTGGCCAGACGCGAGGGGGGAACAGCCGCCCGCCACGCCGGGGGAACGGTGGCCGGACGCGCCGGGGGAACAGCCGCCCACCGCACCGGGAGACCAGAGGACCGGGCTCTTCCAGCGCTACCGGAGCCGCCTGTGGGGCATCGCCTACCGCATCACCGGCTCGGTCGCGGACAGTGACGACGTCGTCCAGGAGACCTGGCTGCGCTGGCAGGCCCTGACGGATGCCGAGGTCGAGGGGATCGAGCACCCGCGCGCGTACCTGACGACCGTGGTCAGCCGGATCTGCTACGACCAGCTCGGCTCCGCGCGGGCCCGCCGCGAGTCCTACGTCGGGCCCTGGCTGCCCGAGCCGGTGGTCACCGAGGCCGGCCCCGAGGACCGGGTGACCCTCGACGAGTCCGTCGGCACCGCCCTGCTCACCGTCCTGGAACGGCTCACCCCGGCGGAGCGCACCGCCTTCGTGCTGCACGACGTGTTCGCGGTGCCGTTCCCGGAGATCGCCGAGGTCGTCGGCCGCACCCAGGACTCCGTACGGCAGCTGGCCTCGCGGGCGCGCAAGCGGGTGCGCGCCGAGGCACCGCGCCGTTCACTGGCACCGGGGGAGCACCGGCGGGCCGTCGAAGCGTTCCTGGCCGCCGTCACCGAGGGCGACTTCGACGCGCTGCTGGAGGTGCTCGACCCGGACGCCGTGTGGATCAGCGACAGCGGCGGCAGGTTCACCACGGCCCGGCTCCCGGTGCGGGGCCGCGAGAAGGTCGCCCGTTACGCGCACCGCATCACCCGCGGGTACGACCCCGTGGCGATGGACGCGCGGATCCGCGACGTCAACGGCGCTCCGGGGCTGGTCTTCTCCGACCCGGCGAGCGGCCTGGCGGCCGTCATCGGCTTCACCGTGCACGAGGGCCGGATCACCGAGATCGACTTCATGATGAACCCCGACAAGCTCCGCCACCTGACCACCCTGTTGCGCTGACCGGCGCGCGAGCGGCATGCGACCGGCGTGCGCGCGGCACCCGCGCGGCATCCGACGGTGGGTGAGCGACATGTGACCGGCATCACTCTCACAGTCGGGCGGGTCGCGTCGTCCCCCTTGCATGAAGCAGACACCGCGCACAACGACAGGCACAACGCAGAGACCGCGCACAACGACAGGCACAACGCAGACACCGCGCACAACGACAGGCACGACGACGGGGACAACGGCAACCGACGCACAGCACACCGGCGGACAGCACCCCGAGAGCGCCGGGGCCACGCGGCAGCACGGCACGGCCGCCAGGCGGTCCGAGCGGCAGGACGTCGTCGTCCTGGGCGCGGGCTACGCCGGTCTCGCGGCCGCCACCCAGCTGGCCGGGCACGCCCGCGTCACCGTCGTCGACCCGGCCACCCGCTTCACGGAGCGGGTCCGGCTGCACGAGCAGGCCGTGGGCGGCCGCGACGTCACCCACCCGCTGACCGGCCGCGGCGGCCTGCTCGGCAGGCAGGTCACGCACGTGGCCGCCCGCGCGGCCGCCCTGGACCCGGCCGCCCGCACGATCACCACGGACGACGGCCGGACCCTGGGGTACGACCGGCTGGTCTACGCCCTCGGCAGCCGTACCGGAATCGCCCCCGGCGCCTCGGGCGGGACCGGGCGCGTGCACACCACCGAGCACGCCGCCGAGCTGCACCGGCGGCTCGCGGCGGGCCCCGGCTCGGTGGCCGTCGTCGGCGGCGGCCTGACCGGCATCGAGATGGCGGCCGAGATCGCGGAACGCTCGGAGGGGCACCGGGTGCGGCTGCTCTCGGACGGCCTCGTCGGAGCGGGCCTGTCCGCGAAGGGCCGGGCGCACGTGCACGCCGTCCTGGAAGCGCGGGGTGTACGCATCGAGGAGGGGCACCGGGTCGCCCATCCCGACGACGTCGACGCCGACACCGTGGTCTGGGCCGCGGCCATGGTCCCGAACGCGGAACTCGCCGCCCAGGCCGGCCTCACCCTGCACCCGTCCGGCCGGATCGCGGTCGACGAGGCGCTGCGCTCCGTCAGCCACCCCGAGGTGTACGTGCCCGGTGACGCCGGGGCGGCCCACTCCGCCACGGCGGGGGCGATGCGGATGGGGTGCGCGGCGGCCCTGCCGACGGGCGTGTCCGCGGCACGGTCGATCATCGCCGAGCTGCGCGGCGGCGCACCGCGGCCGTTGCGCTTCTCGTACCGGATCCAGTGCATCAGCCTCGGCCGCACGGACGGCCTGGTGCAGTTCGTGCGCGCGGACGACTCGCCCCGCGAGCGCGCCCTCACCGGCTGGCTCGCGGCCCGCACGAAGGAGCAGGTGGTGCGCACCACGGTCCGCTTCCTGCGCCTCACGATCCGGGCGCCGTACGCGGCGCGGCTGGTGCCGGGGATGGGATAGCGGGCCTGAACCGGCCACACGGCCACACGGCCACACGGCCACACGGCCACGCGGCCACACGGCCAGCGGGGCGGCGGGAAGCGGCGCCGGTGCGCGGCCCCGGCGCGACCGCACCGGTGCGGTGGCCCAGGCACGCCGGAGCGCCGTCGCGCGGTTTCGCCCGATGGCGAGGCGGTACTCGCTGTGTGGGACGAAGGCCGCCCGCCGGAGGGACCCGAAATGAAGCGCGTCGAACTCGGGGACCTGGAGGTCTCCCGGATCGGGCTGGGCTGCATGGGCATGGCCGCCATCTACGGCCGCCAGGGCGTGGACGACGCGGAGTCCGTCCGCACCGTCCACCGTGCGCTGGACCTCGGCGTCACCCTGCTGGACACCGCCGAGGTCTACGGCCCGTACACCAACGAGGAACTGGTCGGCCGCGCGATCGCCGGGCGGCGGGACCACGTGGTGCTGGCCACCAAGTTCGGTTACCTCTCCCAGCCTTCGGGCCGGCAGGCCCTGGACAGCAGCCCGGCGAGCGTCCGCCACGCCGTGGAGGGCTCGCTCCGCAGGCTCGGCACCGACCACATCGACCTCTGCATCCAGCACCGCGTCGACCCCGACACGCCCATCGAGGAGACCATGGGCGCGCTGAAGGAACTGGTCACCGAGGGCAAGATCCGGCACATCGGCCTCTCGGAGGCCGCACCGGAGACGATCCGCCGCGCGCACGCCGTCCACCCCGTCACCGCCCTCCAGACCGAGTACTCCCTGTGGGCCAGGGAGCCGGAGGACGAGATCCTGCCGACGCTGCGGGACCTGGACATCGGCTTCATCGGGTACGCCCCGCTCGGCCGCGGGTTCCTCACCGGCACCATCCGCGACAGCGGCCAGATCGCGGAGGACGACTTCCGCAAGACCGACCCCCGTTTCTCCGGCGCCAACCTGGAGGCGAACCTGCGGATCGCCGACGAGGTCAAGGCCGTCGCCGACGACGCCGGGGCGACTCCCGCGCAGGTCGCGCTGGCCTGGCTGCTCGCGCAGGGCGAGGACGTCGTCCCCATCCCCGGCACCAAGCGGGTCTCCCGCCTGGAGGAGGACATCGCGGCCACCTGCGTGCGCCTCACCCGCCCCCAACTCCAGCGCCTCCAGTCCCTGTCCGCGTCCCACGGAGACCGGTACGGAGACATGTCGGACATCGATCAGCACACCTGACGGCGTGGTGGAGCCGGGTCAGGAGTGCGGCGAACAGTCGTGTCCGGGCCACCGGACGGCGGGGGTCTCCGGGGCCCGCGCAGGCGCGCGGCAGCGCCCACCCCGTGAAGGGGCCGCCCAAGGGCCGAAGTCCCTGGCGTACGCTGGCACGGTCCGTTCACACCCCTACGAAAGGGACGCCGGTGACCGACCAGGCCGACACCGCTTCCGCGGGCACCCCGGCGGATGTCGACGTGACAGCCGTCCTCCAGCGGGCCGCGGCCGGCGGCCGGATCACGCCAGAGGAAGCCGTCGTCCTCTACCGCGACGCCCCGCTGCACGCCCTCGGCCGGACCGCGGACACCCTCCGCAGGCGCCGCTACGCGGGCACGGAGCACATCGCGACGTACATCATCGAGCGGAACATCAACTACACCAACGTGTGCGTGACGGCGTGCAAGTTCTGCGCGTTCTACGCGGCGCCGAAGGACACGGACAAGGGCTGGACCCGCGACCTGGACGACATCCTGCGCCGCTGCGCGGAGACCGTCGAGTTGGGCGGCACCCAGATCATGTTCCAGGGCGGCCACCACCCGGACTACGGCGTGGAGTACTACGAGAAGCACTTCGCGGCCATCAAGAAGGCGTTCCCCGAGCTGGTGATCCACTCCCTCGGCGCGTCCGAGGTGGAGCACATGGCCCGTATCTCCGGCGTCACCGTCGAAGAGGCGATCTCCCGCATCCACGCCGCGGGCCTGGACTCGTTCGCGGGGGCGGGCGCGGAGCTGCTGCCCGCCCGGCCGCGCAAGGCCATCGCCCCGCTGAAGGAGTCCGGCGAGCGCTGGCTGGAGATCATGGAGACCGCGCACGGGCTGGGCGTGGAGTCCACCAGCACGATGCTGATGGGCACCGGCGAGACCAACGCCGAGCGCATCGAGCACCTGCGCATGATCCGCGACGTACAGGACCGCACGGGCGGCTTCCGCGCCTTCATCCCGTACACCTACCAGCCCGAGAACAACCACCTGAAGGGCCAGACGCAGGCCACCCTCCTGGAGTACCTGCGCATGATCGCCATCGCGCGGATCTTCCTGGACAACGTCGCCCACATCCAGGGCTCCTGGCTGACCACCGGCAAGGAGGTCGGCCAGCTCTCCCTGCACTACGGCGCGGACGACCTCGGCTCGATCATGCTGGAGGAGAACGTGGTCTCCTCCGCGGGCGCCCGGCACCGCTCGAACCGGATGGAGATCATCGACCTGATCCGCTCGGCGGGCCGGGTCCCGGCGCAGCGCGCCACCACCTACGAGCACCTCGTCGTGCACGACGACCCGGCCGACGACCCCGTCGACGACCGCGTCGTCTCCCACCTCTCCTCCACCGCCCTGGACGGTACGGGGACGGGCCGCCGTTCGCTGAAGCTCGTCGACGCCGGCTGAGCCGGCTGAGCCGGGTTGCCCACTGACCCGTGTCACGTGCTGATCCAGGTCGCCTGCTGACCCGGGTCGGCCCCTGACTCGGGTCGTCCGCTGGCCCAGGTCGCCCCTGCCCCAGGTCGTCTGCTGACCCGGATGGCCCGCTGACCCGGGCGTCCGGCGGGCCCGGGAACCCGGCGGCCCGCCGGGGAGGCGGTGGGCCACCGGGATCGGGCGGGCGGTCCGTATGCTGGGCCCGTGACCCGCGCATCCCTGGACAAGCAGCCGCACGAAGTCGCCTCGATGTTCGACGACGTCGCGGAGCGCTACGACCTCACCAACGACGTGCTGTCCCTCGGCCAGACCCGGCTCTGGCGCCGGGAGGTGGCCAGAGCCGTCGACGCCGGGCCCGCGCAGAAGGTTCTCGACCTCGCCGCGGGCACGGCCACCTCCTCGCTGCCGTTCACCCGCACCGGCGCGTACGTCGTGCCGTGCGACTTCTCGACCGGCATGCTGCGGGTCGGCAAGCAGCGCAACCCCTGGCTGCCGTTCACGGCGGGCGACGCGACCCGGCTGCCGTTCAGGGACGACGTCTTCGACGCCGTCACGGTCTCCTTCGGGCTGCGGAACGTCCACGACACCGACGCGGCCCTTCAAGAGCTGTACCGCGTGACGAAGCCGGGCGGCCGCGTGGTGATCTGCGAGTTCTCGCACCCGACGTGGGCGCCGCTGCGCACCGTCTACAGCGAGTACCTGATGCGTGCGCTGCCGCCGGTGGCGCGTGGCGTGTCGTCCAACCCCGACGCGTACGTCTACCTCGCCGAGTCCATCCGCGCCTGGCCCGACCAGCCCGCGCTGGCCCAGCGGCTGCTCAAGAGCGGCTGGTCCAAGGTGGCCTGGCGGAACCTGACCGGCGGAATCGTGGCCCTGCACCGGGGCTTCAAGCAGGGCTGACGGCCCCGTACCGGGCCGGCGCCGCCGGCCCGCACAACCCCGGGCCGCCCGGGCCCCCGCCGCCTCCTGCATGACGGAGCGAACGGAGCGATCCGATGGCGTCGTACTGCGCACACTGCCGGACCCGGCTTCCCGACGAGACCCGCACCTGCGCGGAGTGCGCGCCCCGGCCCGCTCCGGACCCGCATGTTCCGGACTCGCGTGCGCCGGACTCGCGTGCGCCGGATCCACACGTTCCGGACTCGCGCTCCCGGGACTCCCGCTCCCGGGGCTCGCGCGCACTGGTCCCGCCCACCTCGCCGCGGCCCGCGCAGTCGCATCCCGCCACGCAACCCCCGCTCCGCGCCCCACAACCGCCACACCCCGCCAAGCCTCCCCCCGCCTCCGGGTCGCATCCCGCCGCCCCGCCACCCCCGCACCCCGTCGTGCCGCCGCCGGCCCATGCGCCCGGCGCGCCTCCGGTTCCGACGCCCGCGCCTCGGGGGCTGCCCGCCCGGGTGCAGCCAGGATCCGGACATCGGGCCGGACCCGGCGGGGCCCGTCCGCCCTCCCCGGCCGGGGCGTTCCTCGGGCGGGTCCTGGGCGGGGACTGGGCCGGGGCCGCCCGTGCCGCGCTGTGGCCGGTGGGCGGCGTCCTGGTCGCCGCCGTGGCGGTGGCGGTTCCGGCGTACGGGCAGCGGGACGGAGCGGAACTCATCGACTTCGGCACCCGGCTGCGCCTCGCCCTCGCCCTGCTTCTCCAGGCCGTCGGCGGCGGCTTCGAGGTGCACGGTCTTGAGCACCCGGGCCACGGAGTCGTCCTGCGGCTCGACGGCGGAAGTTCCCTCTCCCTCGTCCCCATGACCGTCACCGCCCTGTGGATCGCGGCGCTCCTCCTGGGCCTGCGCGGCCTGCGCGCCCGCCTGCCGCTGCGCGCCCCGGGCCCGCGGTCGGCGGCCGGCAGCGGCACGGCGGGTCCCGCGCCCCGAACGGCGGGCCTGGAGGCGGCCGTCCGGGTCGCGGCAGTGGTGAGCGGGTCCACCCTGGCGCTGGAGCTGTGCGCGCAGCCGACCGTGCTGGGTGTCCGGTTCTCGTCCTCGCCGGTGTTCGGGGCGCTGGGCGCGCTGTTCCTGAGCCTGGCCGTCTCCACCGCCGTGCTGCACCGCGGGGAGGCCGCCTGGTGGCTGGGCAGCCGGCCCAGGATCCGGACACTGCTACGCGCGACGACCACCGCCCTGCGTGCCCTCGGCGCCGTCCTGGCGCTCGGCTCCGCCGCCGCGTACCTCGCCCTCACGCAGGTGGACGACCTGGGCCGGGCGCTCAACCTTCCGGACACCGGCGCCTCGCCGGAACTCGTCGCGCTGCTGGTGCTGCCCAACCTGGGCGTGGCGGCGCTCGGCATCGGCTGGGGCGCACCCGTACGGGCGACGGCGGGCGGCAGTTCGACGTACGGAGGGGGCTACGAGAGCGGGTACTTCGGCCTCGCCAAGCTCGCCGAGGCGGCGGGCCCGGGCGCGGTGACGGGCGCCATGGCCCTCGGCCTGGCAAGCGCGCTGGTGGTCGGCACGCTCGCGGCACGCCGCAGCAAGGGCCGAGGGGAGCGACTGCTCGCCACGGGCGTCTTCTTCGCCCTGTTCCTGCTTCTGGCCGCCCTCAGCGGCGCGGGCGTCCAGGCGCAGGGCACCGCGTCCGCCCACGGGGCGAGCGGCACCGGCGGCGCGACCGTGGCCCTGCACCTCCCGGACACCCTGCTCGCCGTCCTGCCCTGGCTGATCGGCGCCGTCATCGCGGGCCCCTGGCTGGCATGGTGGACCGGGTCGCCGCCACCTCCCCGTGGGCCCGCACCGTCCCGTACGACGGAGCAGGCCCCCGCCGCCGCGACGATCCCGTCCCCGGCCGCCCCACCCGACGGCGCCCCACGCCCCCGGCCCCGCAGCCCCGCCGTCATCTGGCTCGCCTCACTCGCGGCCGCGTTGCTCCTGGGCTCCGCCGTGGCAGCAGGCGCCTTCCTCTGGCAGAACCAGCAGGCAGGCGCCGAGAGCACCCACTCGGGGCCTGAGGCCCGCCCCTGAAGGGGGAGTGTCCGGGGCCCTGAAGGAACCGGGGTCTCCGGAGCCCCGGGGCCGCCTCGTCAGTCGCCCGCAGGCAGGCCCGGGTGCCTGCGCAGCAGCCACTGCCCGAACGACCGCCGCGGGGGCCGCACCACGACGCGGCCGAAGCTCTTGCTGCCCACCAGCTCCACCCGTAGCGTGATCGGCGTCCCGTGATCCGGATCCGGAGCCGGAGCCTGACGGACGTCGAGCTTGCTGAACTCCAGTGCCAGGGCGTCGGCGTCGACCACGATGCCCGGCCTGGTGATCAGGGTCAGGCTCTTGCCGCGCATGTCCATGTCGATCTGCAAGGTGTCCTGCGTGATCACGGCCTGGGTGAAGTCGAGCGTCACCTCGCACCACTCCACCCTGAGTTCCAGCCTGCGCGGCAACACCCAGCGTCCCCCGCGCTCGACCGCACTGAACCTCCGCTCGATCCGGAGCACGTCCTTGACCTCCGCCGCGGTCGGGCCGGCCGAGGCGGAGACGGGCGGCAGGTCGGCGGTGAGCGGAGCGAGCTCGCCGACGGTCCGCGCCGACAGGGCGGCCTCCAGCCGCTCGTCCAACTCGTCCGCCGTCAGCAGGCCTTCCCCCGCCGCGACACGCAGTACGTCCACCACGCGGTCCCGATCCGCGTGAGAGGCGCGCAGGCCGGGGGACGGGCGCAGCTCGGGCGACGAGCCGGGGCCGGAGCGCTTACCGGTGGGCGAGGTCTCTCCCGACATGCTTCCGTCCTGGTCGTGTCGACACGTCTTCACGCGGTGCGGCCAGGGCCACCACCGACGCGACTGCGAGACTAACGCTATATCGCGATACGCAATCCCGGCCAGGGTGCGTCCGGGCCAGGGCGCGTCCGGGCCGGGGCAGTTCGGGGCCCGGGCGCGTCCGGGCCCTACAACCGGAGCCGGAACTACAACCGGAACCGGAACTACAACCGGAGCCGGAACCGCAACCCCCGCCGATCCGACCCCGGCATCCCGAACCGCTCCTCCACCTCCATCCCGAGCCGCCGCGTCACCGCGATGGACCGCTCGTTGCGGACGTCGACCATGGCGACCACGCTGGGCACCCCCGTGGCCCGCAGGCGCTCAAGGGCGGCGCGCGCCGCGGCCGTCGCGTACCCCTTCCCCCAGTGCGCGCGCCCGAGCCGCCAGCCGAGCTCGATCTCGCCCACCGGCCCCCATTCGAGGTGCGGCCAGGGCTGTGCGCCGGCGAAGCCGAGCACCTCGTCGTCCTCGCCGAGCAGCGTCCAGAAGCAGAAGCCGTGCTCGGCGTCGTGCTTGCGCTGGCGCGCGGTCAGCTCCTCGTAGACGGACAGCTCGGCGGAGGCGCCCCCGTGGAATTCCATGACGTCGGGGTCGTCGAAGACGCCGTGCCAGGCGAAGGCGTCCTCGTGGGTGGGTACGCGCAGACGTACGGCAGGCGGGACGCGGTGTTCCGTCACGGGCAGCCCTTCGGTCGGACGATCGGCTCTCCTGCATAGACTGCCCATGTCCCGTGCCGTCCGGCACACAGATTTCGAAGCCCAGGGGAGCCCCCGCCGTGACCGAGCCCCTCTCCGAACACACCGCCGATGTGATCGTCGTCGGCGCCGGGCCCGCCGGCTCCACCACCGCGTACCACCTGGCCAAGGCCGGCCTCGACGTGCTGCTGCTGGAGAAGACGGCGTTCCCGCGCGAGAAGGTCTGCGGCGACGGCCTCACCCCGCGCGCGGTCAAGCAACTCGTCGGCATGGGCATCGACGTGTCGGAGGAGGCCGGCTGGCTGCGGAACAAGGGCCTGCGGATCATCGGCGGCGGCGTACGGCTGGAGCTGGACTGGCCGGATCTCGCCTCGTTCCCGGACTACGGCCTCGTCCGCAGGCGGGACGACTTCGACGAGCAGCTCGCCCGGCAGGCGCAGAAGGCGGGCGCCCGGCTGTACGAGCGGTGCAACGTCGGTGAGCCGATCACCGACGACCGCACCGGCCGGATCACGGGCGTACGCGCGAAGCTGGGCGAGGAGAAGACCCCGGTCACGTTCCACGCCCCGCTGGTGGTCGCGGCGGACGGCAACTCCACCCGCCTCTCCCTCGGCATGGGCCTGCACCGCCGCGAGGACCGCCCGATGGGCGTCGCGGTGCGCACCTACTTCACCTCGCCGCGTCACAGTGACGACTACCTGGAGTCCTGGCTGGAGCTGTGGGACCGGCGCGGCGCCCGGGAGCGGCTGCTGCCCGGGTACGGCTGGATCTTCGGCATGGGCGACGGCACCTCCAACGTCGGCCTCGGCGTGCTCAACACCTCCACGTCCTTCAAGGAGCTGGACTGGCGCGAGGTGCTCAGGACGTGGTGCGCCTCGATGCCCGAGGACTGGGGCTACACGCCGGACAACATGACGGGCCCGATCCGCGGCGCCGCACTCCCCATGGCCTTCAACCGCCAGCCGCACTACACCAAGGGCCTGCTGCTCGTCGGTGACGCGGGCGGCCTGGTGAACCCGTTCAACGGCGAGGGCATCGCGTACGCGATGGAATCCGGCCAGATCGCCGCGGACGTCATCGTCCAGGCGCACGCCCGCTCCACCTCGGCCCAGCGCGAACTGGCCCTGCGCAACTACCCGAAGATCCTCAAGGACACCTACGGCGGCTACTACACGCTGGGCCGGATCTTCGTGAAGCTCATCGGCAACCCCAAGGTGATGAAGATCGGCGCCCAGCACGGCCTGACCCACCCGCTCCTGATGAAGTTCACCCTCAAGATGCTCGCCAACCTCACGGACCCCACGGGCGGCGACAGCATGGACCGCATCATCAACGGCCTGACGAAGATCGCCCCGAAGGCCTGAGCGGGCGCCTTGGGCGCGGAACCCGCGGGGCGACGGGCAGTAGGCACATCGTGGTTCCCGCTGTGCGCTCACCATCACCCCACGGACATGGCTTAGCCCTCACGGCTGCTGTCAGCGTGGTTCCCGGGCGCCCGTCCAGAGCTCTACAGCGTCGGCACGCGCGGGAGTTCGGAGCCTCGAACGGAGTGTGAGGGTGCTGTGGGCGGCCCGTCGTGCGGGCTTCCGCAACGGCCCGGCGCCGCCGTACCTTCCGTGCCCATGGCAGCCGAACTGACCGGGCGCACGGCGTCCGCAGCGGAACCGACCGGGCGCACGGCGTCCGAAGACGAGGCCCGGGGGCCGTCCGGGCACACCCGCAGACGTTTCCTCGCCGGCGCGTCGGCCGCGGCCGGCGCCGCCGCGCTCACCGTGGCGGCCACGGAGGCCGCACACGCCGTTCCCGCGCCGCGCGCGGGGGCCAAGCGGGTCGCCGTGCTCGGCGGCGGCGTGTCCGGGCTGAGCGCCGCGCACGAGCTGGCCGAGCGCGGCTACGCCGTGACGGTCTACGAGTACTACGACGTGATCGGCGGCAAGGCCCGTTCGATGGACGTCCCCGACACCGGCGCGGGCGGGCGGAAGCCCCTGCCCGGCGAGCACGGATTCCGGTTCTTTCCCGGTTTCTACCGGAACCTCCCCGACACCTTCCGCCGCATCCCCTTCCCCGGCAACGCGAACGGCGTCCACGACAACCTCCGCAGCGGCACCGAAGCCCTCTTCGCACGCGAGAAGGGCCGGCCCGACCTGCACTTCCCGCTGCGCCGCGCCACCAGCCTGCCCGCCCCCGGCGACCTCACCACGTCCTGGATCCGCGACCAGCTGCTCTCCGTGCTCGACCTCGGCACCCGGCTGCCGGCCCAGGAGGCCGCGTACTTCGCCAACCGGGTGCTCGTGCACCTCACGAGCTGCGACGCGCGCCGCGAGGACCAGTGGGAGAAGGTCTCCTGGTGGGACTTCATCCGGGCCGGCGAGATGAGCCGCGAGTACCAGCTCCTGCTGGGCATCGGACAGACCCGCAACCTCGTCGCCACCCGCGCCCAGGTGGCGTCCACCCGCACCGTCGGCCGCGTCATCATCGAGGCACTGCTGCTCTGGGGCATTCTCGGCCAGGGCATGGACGGCGACGCCGACATCGACCGCGTGCTGAACGCCCCCACCAACGAGGCCTGGATCGACCCCTGGGGCAGCCACCTGCGCTCCCTCGGCGTGGAGTTCGTCCTCGGCACCCAGGTACGCGAGGTGCTGTACGAGGACGGCCGGGTGAGCGGCGTCCGGGTCGCGGCGCGGGACGGCGGCGACGAGCGCGTTGTCACCGCCGACCACTACGTCTCGGCCATGCCCGTCGAGCACGCCCGCACCACCTGGGGCAGCGCCCTGCGCGCCGCCGACCCGCAGCTCGCCAGGTGCGACGCGCTGAAGACGGACTGGATGGTCGGCATCCAGTACTACCTGCGGGCGCCGACGCCCGTGGTGCACGGCCACATCAACTGCCTCGACTCGCCGTGGTCGGTGACCGGCATCGGCCAGGCCCAGTTCTGGGACCGGGACTTCCCGGCGGACTACGGCGACGGCACGGCCCGCGACTGCCTCTCGGCGATCATCTCCGAGTGGGACCAGCCCGGCATCCTCTACGGCAAGACGGCGCGGGAGTGCACCAAGGAGGAGATCATCGAGGAGTGCTGGGCGCAGTTGAAGGACGCGCTCAACGACGCGGGCAAGACGACGCTCACGGACGGCGACCGGCTCGGCTGGTTCATGGACCCGGCGGTGACCGGACTCGGCGGCGCCGACCCGCAGAACCGCGAGCAGCTCCTCATCCACCCCACGGGCACCCTCTACAACCGCCCCTCCGCGGGCACGGCGGTCCCGAACTTCTTCCTGGCGGGCGACTACGTCCACACGGACGTCGACCTGGCGACGATGGAGGGCGCCAACGAGTCCGCGCGCCGCGCCGTCAACGCCCTGCTCGATCGCGACGGCTCCGGCGCGGAGCGGTGCCGGATCTGGGAGCTCTACCGGCCACCCGAGATGGAGCCGCTGAAGCGGGTGGATGATCTCCGGTACCGGTTGGGGTTGCCGAACACGTTCGACCTGGGCTAGTGCCTGCGGCCGGCGCGAGCCGACTGCTCCCTTCCCCCGGTGGCCGGGGGCGGCTCCGGCCACCTCTTTCGGCCGGTGGCGACATGGCGGTCTCGTCGTGGTTGCTCGCGCAGTTCCCCGCGCCCCTTCTCAGGGCGCTACCGCGCCTGGTCGGTGGCCGGGGACGGGTCCGGCTGCCCCCTCCGGCCGGTCGCGACCTGCCCCTCTCGTCGTGGTTGCTCGCGCAGTTCCCCGCGCCCCCTTTCCGGGCGCTACCGCGCTCTTTTCGGGGCGCTTTCGCGCCAAGCGCGCCCCGTCAGGGGCGCGGGGCTGTGTCCGATGTGCGGCTCCGCCGCGTGGGCGCGACCGGCCCCAACCGGCAGATGGTCAAGCAAACCACCCGCAAGGGGCTGGACCCGATGGCCCGCCGCAGGCGAAGAACGGCTGCCGGCGAAGCCCCCCGCACCCCCGACAAGGGCGCGCCATGACAAGAAGGGGGCACGCGGGACACCCCGCGCCCCAAGATCAGAGCACCCGCACGGCCCCGCTCGCCGGATACCCCGAGAGGTCCTGCACGACGACCCCCTTGGACGGGTTCGCCGCGTCCAGGTACTTGCCGCCGCCGATGTAGACGCCGACGTGGTAGGCGCTGCCCGCGCCACCCCAGTACAGGATGTCGCCGGGCTGGGCGCTGGACACCGGCACCTGCGTGCCGGCCGTCGACTGGTCCTGCGAGGTGCGCGGCAGGTTCACGCCGGCCTGCTTGAAGGCGGCCTGGACCAGCCCGGAGCAGTCCCAGGAGTTCGGTCCGGTGCCGCCCATGACGTACGCGTCGCCGACCTGGGAGTTCAGGAAGGCGAGCACGGAGCCGACGTTGCCGCCGGGGAGGGGGACCTCGGCGGCGGTGGACTTGGTGCTGAGGGTGGTGCGGGGAGCGGAGCGCGAGGCGCGCGCCTCGGCGGCCTTCCGGGCGGCGGCGGCCTTCTTCTTGGCCTCCGCCTTCTTCTCGGCGTCCGCCCGCGACTTCTTGGCTTCCTTGACGGCCTGGGACAGGGCCGTGTTCTGCACCGCCCGGGTGGCGTAGGTGTCCGCCGTCTGACGGGTGGCGTCCGCGGACGCGGCGGCCTGCGTGGCCAGACCGTCGGTGACGGCGGGCATCTCGACCGTGTCGTGAGCGGGTTCGGCGGGGGCCGACTGCGCCGACGCGCCGGTCACGGCCAGGGTGCTGAGAACACCGCCGGCGACGCCCGCACACAGCGCGAATCTCGGCGCGCTGCGTCGGGGCTTCCGGTGGCTGGGTATATGAGCGGTGTGGGACATGTGAACAACCGCTACCAGGGCCCGACCGCATCGTTCAAGAAACGTGGGGTGCGCCACAGTTGCTTCACAGGGTCCTGAATCCCGGGTGTGTCGGATTTCGTGCCACTCCGGGAGCGGTTTCACATTGAGGCGATCAAGCCCGTGCTCATGCACTTTCCGCGATACGCCCGAATTGCTCCGTGCCTACCATCTGTTGGGTACCCCTGCCAAGCCCCGACGGTGCGGCGGCCCGGGGTGATGTGGCCAGTGTCACGGAACGATGCTCCCCGGCCGTACGTCTATAAAGGGCCGCAGCGTCGCAAAGGGGGGCGTTCGCCCCTCCGCCCCTCCGGTCCCGCCGGCTCCGTTCGCTTCGGTTCGCCGGCTGTCGTCGCTCTGACCCGCCGGCTCCGTCCCTCCGGCCCACCGACCCTCGGACCCGTCGACCGGAGTGCCCTCCGGCCCACCCGCCGCGCGACGGAACCCCGCACCGAGGGCCATACCACGCGCCCGTTACGTGAACATGACGCATTCCTCACGTGAACGGGAGCACACGCCCAGACCCGGACGCAGCGTCCCTCTCGCACCACTTCCCCCGTTCCCTCGCTCTCGGGTGCACTCGTCTCCTCTCCTCCCGTCTCCTCCCTTCTGCGCCCCTCTCCGTATGAACCAGCCCTTTATCAGGCAGTTCAGTCCAGCGCGAATTTGCGCCAAGACGCGCTGCCTTGATAAGGGGCTCCGGCTTTGATCAGCGGAAACGCGGAAAAATGTCACCTCGGGTGACCGTCGCGCCGCTTCTCGTGTGAAGATCACGGCTGTTCCGGCTTCATGATCGTTCGTCAGGTGGTGGAGATCACAAGGGCGATGCGTGACCCCGTGTCGCAGATCACAGACCGGCGGGCATAAGATGCGAGGCAGTCGGGCTTGTGACCTGCTTCACATGAACACGATCTTCGTGGACTCCGTGAAGGAGCGGTGGGGTCCCGGATCGCCGGAACGGCGGCCGATCGCTGGATGGATCGGCCGGTCGGGACCGGTGTCCGAGGTGCCTCCCGCACGGGGGAGCGGGCTCGACACCGCCGTAGGAGTCAGCGCCGACTGAGAGGAGCGAGGAGCGGTGAACGCGTACGCGCCCATCCTCGTACTGGGAGCCCTCGGGGCAGCTTTTGCGATCTTCTCCGTGGTGATGGCCACGCTTATCGGTCCAAAGCGGTACAACCGAGCCAAGCTCGAAGCCTATGAGTGCGGTATCGAGCCGACGCCGACACCGGCGGGCGGCGGGCGGTTCCCGATCAAGTACTACCTGACGGCGATGCTCTTCATCGTCTTCGACATCGAGATCGTCTTTCTCTACCCCTGGGCCGTCACCTTCGACTCCCTGGGGCTGTTCGGGCTCGTCGAGATGCTGCTCTTCGTGCTCACCGTCTTCGTCGCCTACGCATACGTGTGGCGGCGCGGCGGCCTGGAATGGGACTGAGAAGCGTCAGACCGCGCAACGACCACGCGACCGCGTGAACGACCACGCGAGGGAACAGAGGGGCTTGAGGGGCCTATGGGACTCGAAGAGAAACTGCCGAGCGGGTTTCTGCTGACCACCGTCGAGCAGGCCGCGGGCTGGGTGCGGAAGTCCTCCGTCTTCCCCGCGACATTCGGCCTCGCCTGCTGCGCCATCGAGATGATGACGACCGGCGCCGGGCGCTATGACCTGGCGCGCTTCGGCATGGAGGTCTTCCGCGGCTCTCCGCGGCAGGCGGACCTGATGATCGTGGCGGGCCGGGTGAGCCAGAAGATGGCGCCGGTGCTGCGGCAGGTCTACGACCAGATGCCGAACCCCAAGTGGGTCATCTCGATGGGCGTCTGCGCGTCCTCCGGCGGGATGTTCAACAACTACGCGATCGTGCAGGGCGTCGACCACGTCGTTCCGGTGGACATCTACCTGCCCGGCTGCCCCCCGCGGCCCGAGATGCTGATGGACAGCATCCTGAAGCTCCATCAGAAGATCCAGACCTCGAAGCTCGGCGTGAACGCCGAGGAGGCCGCCCGCGAGGCGGAGGAGGCGGCCCTCAAGGCGCTTCCCACGATCGAGATGAAGGGGCTGCTGCGGTGAGCGAGCAGAACGGAACCAACCCCGAACAGGACCTGAACAGCCAGAACCTGCCCGGCCAGCGCGGCGAGCAGGGCGAGGAGATCCGGGTCCAGCGCGGCATGTTCGGGGCCAACAACGGCGGCGACACCAGCGGCTACGGCGGCCTGGTGCGCTCCATCCGGCTGCCCGGGGCCGCGTCACGGCCCTACGGCGGATGGTTCGACGAGGTGGCCGACGAGCTGGAGGGCGCCCTGGAGGAGCAGGACCTCCTCCCGGAGAACGCCATCGAGAAGACCGTCGTCGACCGCGGCGAGATGACCTTCCACGTCGCGCGCGAGCACCTGGTGCGGGTGGCGAAGACCCTGCGTGACGACCCGGCGCTCCGCTTCGAGCTGTGCACCGGCGTCAGCGGCGTCCACTACCCGAGCGACAAGGGCCGCGAGCTGCACGCCGTCTACCACATGCGCTCAATTACCCACAATCGCCTGATCCGCCTCGAAGTCAGCGCCCCGGACAGCGACCCGCACATCCCCTCGCTGGTCTCCGTGTATCCGACGAACGACTGGCACGAGCGCGAGACGTACGACTTCTTCGGCATCGTCTTCGACGGTCACCCGGCGCTGACGCGGATCATGATGCCGGACGACTGGCAGGGCTTCCCGCAGCGCAAGGACTACCCGCTCGGCGGCATCGCCGTCGAGTACAAGGGCGCCCAGATCCCGGCTCCGGACCAGCGGAGGTCGTACTCATGACGACGCAGTCAGCATCGGCACGCGAAACCACGGAAGGCACCGTCTACACGGTCACCGGCGGGGACTGGGACGAGGTCGTCGAGGCCGCCGCCAAGGCCGACGACGAGCGCATCGTGGTCAACATGGGCCCCCAGCACCCGTCCACGCACGGCGTGCTCCGGCTCATCCTGGAGATCGACGGCGAGACGGTCACCGAGGCCCGCTGCGGCATCGGCTACCTGCACACCGGCATCGAGAAGAACCTTGAGTTCCGCACCTGGACGCAGGGCACCACGTTCGTCACCCGGATGGATTACCTCACGCCGTTCTTCAACGAGGCGGCGTACTGCCTGGGCGTGGAGAAGCTGCTCGGCATCGAGGCCGAGGTGCCGGACCGGGCGAACATCATCCGCGTGATGCTCATGGAGCTCAACCGCCTCTCCTCGCACCTGGTCGCCATCGCCACCGGCGGTATGGAGCTCGGCGCCACCACGATCATGATCTACGGATTCCGTGATCGTGAACTCATTCTCGACCTCTACGAGCTCATCACCGGCCTGCGGATGAACCACGCGTACATCCGTCCCGGCGGCCTCTCCCAGGACCTGCCGCCGGGCGCGGTGGACCAGGTGCGCGAGTTCGTGAAGACGATGCGCAAGAACCTCCCGGAGTACGACAAGCTCGCCACCGGGAACCCGATCTTCAAGGCCCGGATGCAGGACGTCGGCTACCTCGACCTCACCGGCTGCATGGCGCTCGGCGCGACCGGCCCGATCCTGCGCTCCGCGGGCCTGCCGCACGACCTGCGCAAGGCGCAGCCCTACTGCGGCTACGAGAGCTACGACTTCGACATCCCGACCACCGACACCTGCGACTCCTACGGGCGCTTCCTCATCCGCCTGGAGGAGATGCGCCAGTCGCTGAACATCGTCGAGCAGTGCCTCGACCGGCTGGAGCCGGGCCCGGTGATGGTCGGCGACAAGAAGATCGCCTGGCCCGCCCAGCTCGCCCTGGGCCCGGACGGCCTCGGCAACTCCCTCGACCACATCAAGCAGATCATGGGCACCTCCATGGAGTCCCTGATCCACCACTTCAAGCTGGTGACCGAGGGCTTCAGGGTCCCGCCCGGGCAGGCCTACGCGGCCGTCGAGTCCGCCAAGGGCGAGCTCGGCGCCCACGTGGTCTCCGACGGCGGCACCCGCCCCTTCCGGGTCCACTTCCGCGACCCGTCCTTCACCAACCTTCAGGCGATGGCCGCGATGTGCGAGGGCGGCCAGGTCGCCGACGTCATCGTCGCCGTCGCGTCCATCGACCCCGTGATGGGAGGCGTCGACCGGTGACGGACGTCAGCCTGGGCATGCCCCAACTGCCCGCCCCCGCCTACCCGGCCGACGTGCGCGCCCGTCTCGAAGCGGACGCGAAGGACGTCATCGGCCGCTACCCGGGCTCCCGCTCCGCGCTGCTGCCGCTGCTGCACCTGGTGCAGTCCGAGGAGGGCTACGTCACCCGCACCGGCGTGCAGTTCTGCGCCGAGCTGCTGGACCTGACCACCGCCGAGGTCACCGCCGTCGCCACCTTCTACACCATGTACCGGCGCAAGCCGGGCGGCGAGTACCACGTGGGCGTCTGCACCAACACCCTGTGCGCGGTGATGGGCGGCGACGCGATCTTCTCCGCCCTCCAGGAGCACCTGGGCGTCGGCAACGGCGAGACCACCGAGGACGGCAAGGTCACGCTGGAGCACATCGAGTGCAACGCCGCCTGCGACTTCGCGCCGGTGCTGATGGTGAACTGGGAGTTCTTCGACAACCAGACCATCGAGTCCGCCAAGCGCCTCGTCGACGACCTGCGCGCCGGCGCCGACGTCGAGCCCACCCGGGGCGCCCCCCTGTGCGGCTTCCGGGAGACCTCCCGGATCCTCGCGGGCTTCCCCGACGAGCGCCCCGGAGCCGTCGACGCGACCGGCGGCGCGGGCCCCGCGTCGCTGATCGGGCTGCGCCTGTCCCGCGGTGAGAGCGCCGCCGCCGCGCGCGTGGTGCACCCCCGCGGCGCGGCGCCCACCGCCGCCCCGGCCGCCGGAGCCGAGCACCTCAGCTCTCATGACGCACCGCAGCAGACCTCGGCCTCCGACCCCGAGCACCCTGCCGGACCGGTCACCGAGGAGGGGGAGTGATGACCACCACAGCCGAGAACCCGGAGAACGGGGCCGCCGCGCAGGAGTCCGGTTCCGGGACCCACGCGGAGAGCAACCCGGAGAAGCTGCTGGCGCCGGTGCTGTCGGCCTTCTGGGACGAGGAGAAGTCCTGGACGCTCGACACCTACCGGCGGCACGACGGCTACGAGGGCCTGCGCAAGGCCCTCGCCATGGAGCCGGACGACATCATCGCCTACGTCAAGGAGTCCGGCCTGCGCGGCCGTGGCGGCGCGGGCTTCCCGACGGGCATGAAGTGGCAGTTCATCCCGCAGGGCGACGGCAAGCCGCACTACCTCGTCGTCAACGCGGACGAGTCGGAGCCGGGGACCTGCAAGGACATCCCGCTCCTCTTCGCGAACCCGCACTCCCTCATCGAGGGAATCGTGATCGCCTGCTACGCGATCCGCTCCGAGCACGCCTTCATCTACCTGCGCGGCGAGGTCGTCCCCGTGCTCCGGCGGCTGCACGAGGCCGTCCGCGAGGCGTACGCGGCCGGGTACCTCGGGAAGAACGTCCTCGGCAGCGGACTCAACCTGGAACTCACCGTGCACGCGGGCGCGGGCGCGTACATCTGCGGTGAGGAGACCGCGCTTCTCGACTCCCTCGAAGGCCGCCGCGGCCAGCCGCGACTGCGTCCTCCCTTCCCTGCCGTCGCGGGCCTCTACGCGTGCCCCACTGTCGTGAACAACGTCGAGTCCATCGCTTCCGTTCCCGCGATCCTGAACAAGGGCAAGGAATGGTTCAGGTCGATGGGAAGCGAGAAGTCCCCGGGCTTCACGCTGTACTCCCTCAGCGGCCACGTCGCGAGCCCCGGCCAGTACGAGGGCCCGCTCGGCATCACGCTGCGCCAGCTCCTGGAGATGAGCGGCGGGATCCGCCCCGGCCACCGGCTGAAGTTCTGGACTCCCGGCGGCTCCTCCACGCCGCTGCTCACCGAGGAGCACCTGGACGTCCCGCTGGACTACGAGGGCGTGGGCGCCGCCGGCTCCATGCTCGGCACGAAGGCGCTCCAGTGCTTCGACGAGACCACCTGCGTCGTGCGCGCCGTGACCCGCTGGACGGAGTTCTACGCCCACGAGTCCTGCGGCAAGTGCACGCCGTGCCGTGAGGGCACCTACTGGCTCGTCCAGCTGCTGCGGGACATCGAGGCGGGCAAGGGCGCCATGAGCGACCTCGACAAGCTCGCCGACATCGCCGACAACATCAACGGCAAGTCCTTCTGCGCCCTCGGCGACGGCGCCGCCTCGCCGATCTTCTCGTCGCTCAAGTACTTCCGCGCCGAGTACGAGGAGCACATCACCGGCAGGGGCTGCCCGTTCGACCCGGCACGGTCGACCGTCTGGGCGGACGGCCCCATCGACACCACGGAGGTGAACGCATGACGGTAACCACTGGCGCTCCCTCCGGGGGCTCGGAGGCTGCCACCCCACCCGAGGATCTCGTCTCGCTGACCATCGACGGCGTCGAGATCAGCGTGCCCAAGGGCACTCTGGTCATCCGGGCCGCGGAACTGCTCGGGATCGAGATCCCCCGGTTCTGCGACCACCCGCTGCTCGACCCGGCCGGCGCCTGCCGGCAGTGCATCGTCGAGGTCGAGGGCCAGCGCAAGCCCATGGCGTCGTGCACCATCACCTGCACCGACGGCATGGTCGTCAAGACGCAGGTGACGTCGGCGGTCGCGGAGAAGGCCCAGCGGGGCGTGATGGAGCTGCTGCTCATCAACCACCCGCTGGACTGCCCGGTCTGCGACAAGGGCGGCGAGTGCCCGCTCCAGAACCAGGCGATGTCGGTGGGCGACCCCAGCTCCCGCTTCGAGGGCACCAAGCGCACCTTCGAGAAGCCCCTCCCGATCTCCACGCAGGTGCTGCTGGACCGCGAGCGCTGCGTGCTGTGCGCCCGCTGCACCCGGTTCTCCAACCAGATCGCGGGCGACCCGATGATCGAGCTGCTCGATCGCGGCGCGCTCCAGCAGGTCGGCACGGGCGAGGGCGACCCGTTCGAGTCGTACTTCTCCGGCAACACCATCCAGATCTGCCCGGTCGGCGCGCTCACCTCGGCGGCCTACCGGTTCCGCTCCCGCCCGTTCGACCTGGTGTCCTCGCCGAGCGTGTGCGAGCACTGCGCGGGCGGCTGCGCGACGCGCACCGACCACCGGCGCGGCAAGGTCATGCGGCGGCTCGCCGCCAACGACCCGGAGGTCAACGAGGAGTGGCTGTGCGACAAGGGCCGCTTCGCCTTCCGCTACGCGCAGCGCCCCGAGCGGCTCACGGAGCCGATGGTGCGCGACGCCGAGACCGGTGAGCTCCAGGTCGCGAGCTGGCCGCAGGCGCTGGAGGCCGCGGCGAAGGGCCTGGCCGCCGCGCGCGGCAGGGCCGGGGTCCTCACCGGTGGCCGGCTGACCGTGGAGGACGCCTACGCGTACAGCAAGTTCGCGCGCGTGGCGCTCGACACCAACGACATCGACTTCCGCGCGCGCGTGCACAGCGCCGAGGAGGCCGACTTCCTCGCCGCACGCGTGGCGGGGCGCGGCAGGGACCTGGACGGCACCGGCGTCACGTACGCCGCCCTGGAGAAGGCGCCCGCGGTGCTGCTCGTCGGCCTGGAGGCCGAGGAGGAGGCGCCCGGCGTCTTCCTGAGGCTGCGCAAGGCCTGGCGGGGGCACGGCCAGCGCACCTTCGCGGTGGCCAGCCACGGCACCCGGGGCCTCGAAAAGGCCGGCGGCACGCTGCTCGCGGCCGCCCCGGGCACCGAGACCGAGTGGCTCGACGCCCTCGCCAGCGGCGTCGGCCTCCACGACGACGGGGCGAGGGCGGCCGAGGCGCTGCACGCGGACGGCGCGGTCATCGCCGTCGGCGAGCGGCTCGCCGGAGTGCAGGGCGCCCTCACCGCCGTCGTACGGGCCGCGACCGCGACCGGCGCCCGGCTGGTGTGGATCCCGCGCCGGGCCGGGGAGCGCGGCGCGATCGAGGCGGGCGCGCTGCCCACGCTGCTGCCCGGCGGCCGCCCGGCCACCGACCCGGGGGCACGCGAGGAGGTCGCCGCCGCCTGGGGCGTCGCCGAACTGCCGCACCACTTCGGACGCGACACGGCCCAGATCGTCGAGGCCGCCGCCGGCGGCGTGCTCGGCGCACTGCTCGTCGCGGGCGTCGAGGTCGCCGACCTGCCCGACCCCGAGGCCGCGCGCGCCGCGCTCGACGCGGCCGGCTTCGTGGTGGCGCTCGAACAGCGGCCCAGCGAGGTCACCGAGCGGGCGGACGTCGTCTTCCCGGTGGCCGCGGTCGCCGAGAAGGCCGGCACCTTCCTCAACTGGGAAGGCCGCGGACGGCCCTTCGAGGCCGCCCTGAAGCCCGACCAGATGACCCGCCGGCCGTCCCCCGCCGACCTGCGCGTGCTGCACATGCTGGCGGACGCCATGGACGTCCACCTCGGCCTGCCGGACGTGCGCACCGCGCGCGCGGAGCTCACGCGGCTCGGCACCTGGGAGGGACCGCGGGCCCCCGAGCCCGTGGGGACCCAGGCCACGCTGCCCCGCCCCGGCACCGGGGAGGCGCTGCTCGCCGGCCACCGGATGCTGCTCGACCAGGGCCTCCTCCAGGACGGCGACGAGGCCCTCGCGGGCACCCGGCACGCCGCCCCCGCCCGGCTCTCCGCGGCCACCGCGGCCGAGGCCGGCGTCAAGGACGGCGACGTGCTCGCCGTCACCGGCCCCGCCGGCGCCGTGGAACTCCCGCTGCACATCACGCAGATGCCGGACCGCGTCGTCTGGCTGCCGCTGAACTCCACCGGCTCCGGGATCGCCGCCGACACCGGCGCGCACCCCGGTGAACTCGTCCGTATCGGCCCGGCCGTGGCGCCGGTGTCCCAGGAGGTCACGGAGGTGACGTCATGACGCCCCAGGTGCTGGCGCCGCTCGCTGTGGAGGACCTGTCGGCCTTCGGCCGCGACCCGTGGTGGCTGATCGCCATCAAGGCGGTGTTCTGCTTCGCCTTCATGATGGTGACGGTGCTGTTCTCCATCGTCTGGGAGCGCAAGGTCGTCGCCTGGATGCAGCGGCGCATCGGCCCCAACCGGCACGGCCCCTGGGGCATGCTCCAGTCGCTCGCCGACGGCGTGAAGCTGATGCTCAAGGAGGATGTCGTCGTCAAGCGCGCGGACAAGGTGGTCTACGTCCTCGCGCCGATCATCGCGGCGGTCCCGGCCTTCATGGCGGTCGCGGTGATCCCGTTCGGTCCCTCCAACGAGGTCTCCGTCTTCGGGCACCGCACCGCGATGCAGCTCACCGACCTGCCGATCGCGATGCTGTACATCCTGGCGGTGGCCTCCGTCGGCATCTACGGCATCGTGCTCGCCGGCTGGTCCTCCGGGTCGACGTACCCGCTGCTCGGCGGCCTGCGCTCGTGCGCCCAGATGATCTCCTACGAGATCGCCATGGGCGCCGCGTTCGCCTCGGTCTTCCTGTACTCGGGCTCGATGTCGACCTCGCAGATCGTGGAGCAGCAGCACGACCGCTGGTACATCCTGCTGCTGCCGGTCTCGTTCCTGATCTACATCGTGACGATGGTCGGCGAGACCAACCGCGCCCCCTTCGACATGCCGGAGTCCGAGGGCGACCTCGTCGGCGGCTTCAACACCGAGTACTCGTCCATCAAGTTCGCGATGTTCATGCTGGCCGAGTACATCAACATGGTGACCGTCTCCGCGGTGTCCACCACGCTCTTCCTGGGCGGCTGGCGGGCCCCGTGGCCCATCAGCACGTTCTGGGCGGAGGCGAACCACGACTGGTGGCCGCTGCTCTGGTTCGTCATCAAGGTGCAGCTGCTGCTGTTCTTCTTCATCTGGCTGCGCGGCACCCTGCCACGGGTCCGCTACGACCAGCTCATGAAGCTCGGCTGGAAGGTCCTGATCCCGGTCTCGGTGGTCTGGCTGATGCTCGTCGCCACGGTGCGCACGCTGCGGAACGAGAACTACGACTTCTCGCGCATCGTGCTGTACGTGGCGGGCGCCGTCCTCGCGGTGCTGCTGCTCTCCTTCGTCGTGGACCTCTTCCGCGGCAAGGCCCGCGAGAGCGACGCCGATCAGGAGCCGGTGGCCTTCGACCCGATGGCGGGCGGCTTCCCCGTGCCGCCGCTGCCCGGCCAGAGCCTGCCGTCCGTACCGCGGCGCCGGCCCCGCTGGGACGAGCGCGAGTTGATTGCCAGCGGTGCCACCGGCAGTGCCAGTCCCGGGGGCGACCCCCGGACCCCCGATGCCAGTGACGGAAAGGAGGCGTCCGATGGCTGAGCGACCCCGTAAGCAGATCGAGTCCGGGAAGCCCAGTGAGTCCAAGGAGGGATTCCAGAACCCGGTGGCGGGCTTCGGCGTGACCTTCAAGGCCATGTTCAAGAAGCGGCTCACCGAGCAGTACCCGGAGCAGAAGAAGGTCACGGCGCCCCGCTTCCACGGCCGGCACCAGCTCAACCGCCACCCGGACGGTCTTGAGAAGTGCGTCGGCTGCGAGCTGTGCGCCTGGGCCTGCCCGGCGGACGCCATCTACGTGGAGGGCGCGGACAACACCGACGAGGAGCGCTACTCCCCGGGCGAGCGGTACGGCCGCGTCTACCAGATCAACTACGCCCGCTGCATCCTGTGCGGCCTGTGCATCGAGGCGTGCCCCACGCGCGCGTTGACGATGACGAACGAGTTCGAGCTCGCCGACAGCAGCCGCGAGAACCTGATCTACACCAAGGAGCAGCTGCTCGCCGGCCTGGAAGAGGGCATGGTCGACAGCCCGCACGCCATCTTCCCGGGCACCGACGAGCAGGACTACTACCGCGGCCTGGTCACCCACGCCGCGCCGGGCACGGAGCAGCAGGTCGCGGTCTCCAGGGGCGAGGGCCCGCAGGAGGCCGCCTCCGACTTCGGCCCAGGCGAACCGGCCTCCGAGAAGGTGATCGGCTGATGTCGGAACTCGCCGCCTACACCACCTCCACCGGCGAGGCCATCCAGTTCTGGGTGCTGGCCGTGGTCGCGGTGATCGGCGCCCTGTGCACGATCCTGATGCACAAGGCGGTGCACAGCGCGCTCTGCCTGGCCGGGACGATGATCATCCTCGCGGTGTTCTACCTGGCCAACGGCGCCTACTTCCTGGGCATCGTGCAGATCGTGGTCTACACGGGCGCGATCATGATGCTCTTCCTCTTCGTGGTGATGCTGGTCGGCGTCACGGCCGCGGACTCCCTGACGGAGACCATCAAGGGCCAGCGCTGGCTGGCCGCGCTCTGCGGGATCGGCTTCGGCGTCCTGCTGATCGCCGGCATCGGGCACGCCTCCCTCAAGGACTTCGCGGGCGCCGGCAAGGCCAACGCCGGCGGCAACGTCGAGGGCCTCGCCGCGCTGATCTTCACCAAGTACGTGTTCGCGTTCGAGATCACCGGCGCGCTGCTGATCACGGCGGCCGTCGGCGCCATGGTGCTCACCCACCGGGAGCGCACCGAGCGCGCGAAGACCCAGCGCGAGCTCGCCGAGCAGCGGGTGCGCGACGGCAAGCACCTCCCGCCGCTCCCGGCCCCCGGCGTCTACGCCCGGCACAACGCCGTGGACATCGCCGGCCTGCTGCCGGACGGCACGCCGTCGGAGCTCACCGTCAACAAGACCCTGCGTGCCCGGGGCCAGATCCGCGACGTCTCCCAGGAGGCCCTGGGCGACCTCAAGGCGCTGGAGCAGCGTTCCGCCGACCGCCTGGAGCGGGCCGGAACCGAGGAGGCGTCCAAGTGAATCCGGTCTACTACCTCTACCTCGCGGCACTGCTGTTCACGATCGGCGCCACCGGCGTGCTCATCAGGCGCAACGCCATCGTGGTGTTCATGTGCATCGAGCTGATGCTCAATGCCTGCAACCTCGCGTTCGTGGTCTTCTCCCGGCTGCACGGCAACCTCGACGGCCAGATCATCGCGTTCTTCACGATGGTCGTGGCCGCCGCGGAGGTCGTGGTCGGGCTGGCGATCATCGTGTCGCTGTTCCGTTCCCGCCACTCGGCCTCGGTCGACGACGCCAGCCTGATGAAGCTGTAAGGGGTCGGTCAAACGTGCAGAACCTGATTGCGCTGCTCATCGCAGCGCCCTTGCTGGGAGCGGCCGTCCTGCTGTGCGGCGGGCGGCGGCTGGAGCGGGTCGGTCATCTGATCGGCACCCTGCTGGCCGGTGTCTCCTTCGTCATCGGCGTGGTGCTCTTCTCCGGCCTGCTGGGCAAGTCCCCCGACGACCGGTCGCTCCACCAGCACCTCTTCAGCTGGGTGCCGGTGGGCGGTTTCCACGCGGACGTCGCCTTCCAGCTCGACCAGCTGTCGATGACGTTCGTGCTGCTGATCTCCGGTGTGGGCACCCTGATCCACATCTACTCGATCGGGTACATGGAGCACGACGAGCGGCGCCGCCGCTTCTTCGGCTACCTGAACCTGTTCCTGGCGGCCATGCTCCTGCTGGTCCTCGCCGACAACTACCTGCTGCTGTACGTCGGCTGGGAGGGCGTGGGCCTCGCCTCGTACCTGCTGATCGGCTTCTGGCAGCACAAGCCCAGCGCCGCCACCGCCGCGAAGAAGGCGTTCCTGGTCAACCGCGTCGGCGACATGGGCCTGTCGATCGCCATCATGCTGATGTTCACCACCTTCGGCACCTTCGCCTTCGGCCCGGTGCTGGGCTCGGTGGACGACACGGGCGAGGGCAAGCTGACGGCCATCGGCCTGATGCTGCTGCTCGCCGCGTGCGGCAAGTCGGCCCAGGTGCCGCTGCAGTCCTGGCTCGGGGACGCGATGGAGGGCCCGACGCCCGTCTCGGCCCTGATCCACGCGGCGACGATGGTGACCGCGGGCGTCTACCTGATCGTCCGCTCCGGCGCGATCTTCAACGCCGCCCCCACCGCCCAGCTCGCCGTCACCGTGGTCGGGGCGGTCACGCTCCTCTTCGGTGCGATCGTCGGTTGCGCCAAGGACGACATCAAGAAGGCGCTGGCCGGCTCGACCATGAGCCAGATCGGGTACATGATCCTCGCCGCCGGGCTCGGCCCGATCGGCTACGTCTTCGCGATCATGCACCTGGTGACGCACGGCTTCTTCAAGGCCGGGCTGTTCCTCGGCGCCGGCTCCGTGATGCACGGCATGAACGACGAAGTGGACATGCGGAAGTTCGGCGGCCTGCGCAAGCACATGCCGGTCACCTTCGTCACGTTCGGCCTGGGCTACCTCGCCATCATCGGCTTCCCGGGCCTGTCCGGGTTCTTCTCCAAGGACAAGATCATCGAGGCGGCCTTCGCCAAGGGCGGCACGGAGGGCTGGATCCTCGGCGGTGCCGCGCTGCTGGGCGCGGCCATCACGGCGTACTACATGACCCGCGTGATGATCATGACGTTCTTCGGCGAGAAGCGCTGGGAGAAGGATGCGGCCGGCCACGAGCCGCACCCGCACGAGTCGCCCTCGTCGATGACGATCCCGATGATCGTGCTCGCCTTCGGCTCGGTCTTCGCCGGTGGCTTCTTCGGCATCGGCGACCGCTTCCTGCACTGGCTGGAACCGGTCACCGGGCACCAGGAGGGCAACTCCCCGGTCAGCGCCGGCACGGTCACCATCGCCACGATGGTCCTGCTGGTGGTCGGCGCGGGCATCGCCTACCTCCAGTACGGGCGCCGTCCGGTGCCGGCGGTCGCCCCGCGCGGCTCGCTGCTCACCCGGGCGGCCCGCCGCGACCTCCTCCAGGACGACTTCAACCACGTGGTGCTGGTCCGCGGCGGCGAGCACCTCACCCGCTCGCTGGTCTACCTCGACCACTCCCTGGTCGACGGGGTCGTCAACGGCACGGCGGCCGGCTTCGGCGGGCTCTCCGGCCGGCTGCGCAGACTGCAGAACGGCTACGCCCGCAGCTACGCGGTCTCCATGTTCGGGGGCGCGGCGATCATCGTGGCCGCGACCCTGCTGATGAGGGCGGTCTGATACCGATGTCCTTTCCTCTGCTGACAGCGACGGCGGCCCTCCCGGCCGTCGGGGCGGTGGCCACGGCCGCCGTGCCGGCCGCCAAGCGGACCGCCGCCAAGTGGCTGGCGCTGCTGTTCTCGCTCGCCACCCTGGTACTGGCCGCCATCGTGCTGGCCCGCTTCGAGCCCGGCGGCGACCGGTACCAGCTCACGGAGTCGCACTCCTGGATCAGGGCCTTCGGGGTCCGGTACGAACTGGGCGTGGACGGCATCGCGGTGGTGCTGCTCGCGCTCACGGCGCTGCTGATGCCGTTCATCATCCTGGCCGGCTGGCACGACGCCGACCCGTACGAGACGGAGAACAGGAGGTGGCGGCCGACGCAGGGCTTCTTCGCCCTGATCCTCGCCGTCGAGGCGATGGTGATCCTCTCCTTCGAGGCCACCGACGTCTTCCTCTTCTACGTCCTCTTCGAAGCCATGCTCATCCCGATGTACTTCCTCATCGGCGGCTTCGGGGACCGCGCCGCGCGCGGTTCGGGCACCGGCGGGGCGGACGGCGGCGAGGAGGCCGCCGCGGCCCAGCGCTCCTACGCCGCGGTGAAGTTCCTGCTCTACAACCTGGTCGGCGGCCTGATCATGCTGGCCGCGGTGATCGGGCTCTACGTGGTCGCGGGGAACTTCTCCCTCACCGAGATCGCCCACGCCAGGGCGAGTGGCTCGCTGCACATCGCGACCGGCACCGAGCGCTGGCTGTTCCTCGGCTTCTTCTTCGCGTTCGCGGTGAAGGCGCCGCTGTGGCCGGTGCACACCTGGCTGCCGAACGCCATGGGCGAGTCCACCGCCCCGGTCGCCGTGCTGATCACGGCGGTGGTGGACAAGGTGGGCACCTTCGCGATGCTCCGCTTCTGCCTCCAGCTCTTCCCGAACGCCAGCCGCTGGGCCACCCCGGTGATCCTGGTCCTGGCGCTGATCAGCATCGTCTACGGAGCGCTGCTGGCGGTCGGCCAGCGGGACATCAAGCGCCTGGTGGCGTACGCCTCGATCTCGCACTTCGGCTTCATCATCCTGGGCATCTTCGCGATGACCAGCCAGGGCCAGTCCGGCGCCACGCTCTACATGGTCAACCACGGCATCTCCACCGCCGCGCTGATGCTGGTCGCCGGCTTCCTGATCTCCCGCCGGGGCTCGCGGCTCATCGCGGACTACGGAGGCGTGCAGAAGGTCGCCCCGGTGCTTGCGGGCACCTTCCTGGTGGGCGGCCTCGCCACCCTCTCGCTCCCGGGCCTCGCCCCGTTCATCAGCGAGTTCCTGGTCCTGGTCGGGACCTTCACGCGCTATCCGGTGATCGGCATCATCGCCACCTTCGGCATCGTGCTGGCCGCGCTCTACACCCTCGTGCTCTACCAGCGCACGATGACGGGCCCGGTCAAAGCGGAGGTCTCCGCGATGCCCGACCTGAAGGCGCGCGAGCTGCTGGTGGTCGCCCCGCTGATCGCCCTGCTGATCTTCCTCGGCGTCTACCCGAAGCCGCTGACGAACATCGTCAACCCGGCGGTGCACCACACCATGTCCGACGTCCAGAAGAAGGACCCCAAGCCCGAGGTGGAGGCGGCCCAGTGAGTCCGACAGCCGTCCACAGCCTGTGGACAACGGCGGCCGATCCGATCACGAAGATCGACGCGCCGAAGATCGAATACGGGCAGTTGTCGCCCACCCTGATCGTTCTCGCGGCGGCGATCGTCGGGGTCCTCATCGAGGCGTTCGTGCCGCGCAGGTCGCGGTACGTCGCCCAGGTGTTCGTGTCCGTGGTCGCGTTGGCGGCGGCGTTCGCGGCGGTCATCGGCCTCGCGGCCGGCGGGTTCGCCACGACCAAGAGCCACATCGCGGCCATGGGTGCCGTCGCCGTCGACGGCCCCGCGCTGTTCCTCCAGGGCGTCATCCTGCTGACCGGCCTGATCGCCGTCTTCACCTTCGCCGAGCGCCGCCTCGACCCGGAGGCCCACGGCAACCGCGTCGACTCCTTCGCCGCACAGGCCGCGTCCGTGCCCGGCAGCGAGGGCGAGCAGGCCGCCGTGAAGGCCGGCTTCACCACCACCGAGGTCTTCCCGCTGGCGCTCTTCGCGGTCGGCGGCATGCTGGTCTTCCCAGCGGCGAACGACCTGCTGACGCTGTTCGTCGCCCTGGAGGTCTTCTCGCTGCCGCTGTACCTCCTGTGCGCCCTGGCCCGCCGCAAGCGGATCATGTCGCAGGAGGCGGCCGTCAAGTACTTCCTGCTCGGCGCCTTCGCCTCCGCGTTCACCCTCTTCGGCATCGCGCTGCTGTACGGGTACGCGGGTTCGGTGTCGTACGCGACCATCGGGCAGGTCATCGACGGCACGGTCCGCACGGTCGACCCGGCGCTCGCGGGCACCATGGGCAACGACGCGCTGCTGCTGATCGGCGGCGCGATGGTCGTGATGGGCCTGCTCTTCAAGGTCGGCGCCGTGCCGTTCCACATGTGGACGCCGGACGTCTACCAGGGCGCGCCCACCCCCGTCACCGGCTTCATGGCCGCGGCCACCAAGGTCGCCGCGTTCGGCGCGCTGCTCAGGCTGCTGTACGTCGTGCTGCCGGGGCTGCGCTGGGACTGGCGTCCCGTGATGTGGGCGGTCGCGATCGTCACCATGCTGGGCGGCGCGATCGTCGCCATCACCCAGACCGACATCAAGCGGCTGCTCGCCTACTCGTCCATCGCACACGCCGGCTTCATCCTCGCCGGTGTGATCGCCATGAACCCCGACGGCATCTCGTCGGTGCTGTTCTACCTGGCGGCGTACTCCTTCGTGACGCTGGGCGCGTTCGGCGTCGTCACGCTGGTGCGCGACGCGGGCGGCGAGGCCACGCACCTGTCCAAGTGGGCCGGGCTCGGGCGGCGTTCGCCGCTGGTGGCGGCGGTCTTCGCGGTGTTCCTGCTGGCCTTCGCGGGCATCCCGCTGACGTCCGGCTTCGCCGGGAAGTTCGCGGTGTTCAAGGCGGCGGCGGAGGGCGGCGGCACGCCCCTGGTCGTGATCGGTGTGATCTCCTCGGCGATCGCGGCGTTCTTCTACATCCGGGTGATCGTGCTGATGTTCTTCAGCGAGCCCAAGCCGGAGGGGCCGACGGTCGCCGTGCCGTCCCCCCTGACGACCACGGCGATCGCGCTCGGCGTCATCGTCACCCTGGTGCTGGGCCTCGCGCCGCAGTACTTCCTGGACCTTGCGGGGCAGGCGGGGGTGTTCGTGCGCTGAGCTGTGCGGCGGCGCACATGTAGGCCGTGGGCTCGGTCCCTTCGGGGGCCGGGCCCTCCTGCGTTCGGGGTCCTGTGGAGTGGAGGCCTCGTGCGTGCGCGGGCCACGCGCGCGCGTGCGGTTTGTCGCGCGTGCGGTTTGTGTGGGGTCCACGCGCGCGTGCGGTTCACGTGTGTGGGGGGGTGCACGCGCGCGTGGCGGGTGGTTCGACGGGCGGTGGATGCCCCGGGGTGGTGGCCGCTGCCTCGGCCTCACGCGTCGCGGAGTGCTGTCGTGCGGGCCTCGATGGCGTGCAGGACGGCGATCATGTCGGCATCCCCGTGGCCGAGCGCCACCGTCTCGCCGAACAGGGCGTGGCAGACCTCAAGCAGCGGCGCGGCGAGCCCGCCGGCCCTGGCGGCCTCGGCGATCAGCCGGTTGTTCTTCAGCACGTCGAGCGCGCCCGCCTGGGCGCTGAGGTCCCCGTCGAGCAGCTTGGGCGCCTTCATCCTGGAGACGCCGCTGGCCATCGGTCCCGCGTCGAGCACGGTCAGGAACAGCTCCCGGTCCAACCCCTGGCGCTCCGCGAAGTGGAACGCCTCGGTGAGTCCCGTCACCAGCGTGATGAGGAAGAGGTTCACCGCCAGCTTCATCACCATCCCGTTCGGGACCGGACCGCAGTCGAACGACTCGTGGCAGACGGGCGCCAGCAGGGGCCGCACGGCCTGGAGCACCTCCTGGGGCCCGGCCGGCATCGCCACCAGCCGCCCGGCCTCCGCCGGGATCCGCGACCCGGAGACGGGAGCCTCGGCGTAGGCGCCGCCGGCCGCGCGGACGTCGGCTTCGAGGCCCAGCGAGTACGCGGGTGACGTGGTGCCCATGTGGACGACGGTGCGCTCGGCGACGCGGGCCCCGAAGTCCGGTGTCCCGCGGCCCAGGACCGCGTCGATCGCCGGTTCGTCGGCGAGCATCAGCAGGACGGTACCGGCCCGCTCGAAGACCTCGGCAGGGTCGGCGGCCACCACGGCGCCCGCCGCCCGGAGCGGCTCGCACTTCTCCGGCGTGCGGTTCCAGACGGTCAGAGGCGTGCCCGCGCGCGCCAGGTTCAGCGCCATGGGGGTGCCCATCACACCGAGGCCGATGAAGCCCACGGTGGGGGTGGGGGCAGGCCCATCCGGGTTGCGGTGCGCCTCCTGCGTCCTCTCCAACGCTGCCGTCCCTTCCCTTCGTTCCGTTCCGTTTAAGTGGCTGTCGCGGGTCTCGTGCCTGTGGCCGTCGTGGGGTGTGGTGAGTGACCCGTCGCCTGGTTATGACGGCTGTCATAGTAGGAGAGATTACGACGGTCGTCATAGTGGTCGGGCCGGGTGGAGTCCGGTCGGAGCGGGCCGAGTCGCGTCTGCTCGGGCCCGGTCGGGTCTGCTCGGGTCGGGCCGAGTCGCGTCTGCTCGGAACGGGTCGGGTCTGCTCGGGTCGGGCCGAGTCGCGTCTGCTCGGGCCGGGTCGGGTCTGCTCGGGCCGGGTCGGGGTCATCGGACGGCTGGGCGTTCGGTGTAGGTGGCCGTCGCCGAGGGTGCGGTGTCGTGGCCGTCGATAGGGTTGCCCGGGTCGCGCGGCCGGTGCCGCGGTGGTCGGTGGGAGGTCGGCATGGCGGTTTCCGGACGGGAGACGCACCCGCGGGAGCGGGAGCCCGGGCCGTCCGCGGCCGGGCGGTACGGTCCCCGGGAGCGCATGGTGTTCAGCGCCGCCCAGCTCATCCGGCGCGACGGGGTCACGTCGACCGGCCTGCGGGACGTCGTCGGCCATGCCGAGGCCCCCCGCGGTTCGCTCCAGCACTACTTCCCGGGTGGCAAGGAGCAGCTGGTGGGCGAGGCCCTGGCGTGGGCGGGCCGGTACGCGGCCGGGCGCGTGGCGCGCTTCGTCGCGGCCATGGACCCGCCCACGCCGAGCGGGCTGTTCACCGCGATGGTGCGGCAGTGGACGGACGAGGCGGACGCGCTCGGATACGTCGCGGGATGCCCGGTCGCAGCGGCGACGGTGGACTGCGCCCGGTCGGCGCCGGCGGTCCGGGAGGCGGCCGGGGACGCGTTCGCCTCCTGGCGCCGCCCGGTCGCGCGGGCGCTCGCCGGGATGGGCGTGCCCACCGAGCGGGCCGAGCCGCTGGCGACGCTGATGATCAGCACCCTGGAGGGCGCGATCCTGATGGCGCGCGCCGAGGGGGGCGTGGGGCCGCTGGAGACGGTCGCCCTTGAGCTGGGGCCGCTGCTGGACGGAAGCGTCGTAGGGGGCGGTTGAGGGCTGTCCACGGGGGCCTGTGGAGGCCGGCTTCCTGCGCCGGTGGTGCCCACCACCGGGCGGCCGTGGTCGGGCTGCGGCGAGCGAGGGTCCCGGGGCTTGGGGCGCACCAGCGCTGACGGGGGCGCCCGGGGTTCGGGCCGCGCGCCGGTGGGCCTGTGGATAACTCGGGTGGTGTCGGCGCGGACCCCTATCGTGGCTGTGTGCTCGGCGCTGGACGTGAGGGGCGCGGGGGATGCGCGGTGGGCACGGCAAGGACGGGGGATCGGCGATGCAGCGATGGGCGGGACGGACGTGGCGATCGAAGAGGGCGAGAGGGGCGCGGTGTGGACGGCGCCCGGACCGGATGCCGAGGACTGGGCCGCCGACGACCGGGTTCCGGAGGACTGGTCGGCGGACGGGCCGCCTCCGGAGGACTGGGCCGCTGATGGACCGATCCCCGAGGACTGGGGCGCCGACGGGCCGGACTCCGGCGGGCACGGGCGGGGCGGGGATGAGCCGAGGGCCGACGGGCGGAGCGTGCGAGGGCCGGCCGCGACGGGGCCGGTGGCGGCCGGGCCGGGCGCCGAGGCAGAGGCACGGAGCGCGGCGCTGGCCACGCTCCACCGCGTCTTCGGGTACGACTCCTTCCGGGGCGAGCAGGAAGCGGTCATCGATCATGTGATCGATGGGGGTGACGCGGTCGTCCTGATGCCCACCGGTGGCGGCAAGTCCCTCTGCTACCAGATCCCGGCGCTGGTCAGGCCCGGTACGGGCGTGGTCGTCTCACCCCTGATCGCCCTGATGCAGGACCAGGTCGACGCCCTGCGGGCGCTCGGTGTGCGCGCCGGCTTCATCAACTCGACACAGGATTTCGACGAGCGCCGCGTGGTCGAGGCGGAGTTCCTCGCCGGCGAGCTCGACCTGCTCTACCTGGCTCCGGAGCGGCTGCGCCTGGACACCTCGCTGGAGTTGCTGGGGCGTGGCAAGATCTCCGTCTTCGCCATCGACGAGGCGCACTGCGTCTCCCAGTGGGGCCACGACTTCCGGCCCGACTACCTGACTCTGTCCCTGCTGGGCGAGCGCTGGCCCGACGTGCCGAGGATCGCCCTCACGGCCACCGCCACGCACGCCACCCACGAGGAGATCACCCAGCGCCTGGGCATGCCGGCCGCCCGGCACTTCGTGGCGAGCTTCGACCGGCCCAACATCCAGTACCGGATCGTGCCCAAGGCCGACCCCAAGAAGCAGTTGCTGGCGTTCCTCCGCGAGGAGCACCCGGGTGACGCGGGCATCGTCTACTGCCTCTCGCGCAGCAGCGTCGACAAGACGGCGGAGTTCCTGAGCGCCAACGGCGTCGAGGCCGTGCCGTACCACGCGGGCCTGGACGCCGGGACGCGCGCCGCCCACCAGTCCCGCTTCCTGCGCGAGGAGGGCCTGGTCGTGGTGGCGACCATCGCCTTCGGCATGGGCATCGACAAGCCCGACGTCCGCTTCGTGGCGCATCTGGACCTCCCCAAGTCGGTCGAGGGGTATTACCAGGAGACGGGCCGCGCGGGCCGTGACGGCCTGCCGTCGACCGCCTGGATGGCGTACGGCCTCCAGGACGTCGTCCAGCAGCGCAAGTTGCTCCAGTCCGGCGAGGGGGACGAGGCGTTCCAGCGGCGGGCAGCCTCCCACCTGGACGCGATGCTCGCGCTGTGCGAGACGGTGCAGTGCCGCCGCGGCCAGCTCCTCGCGTACTTCGGCCAGGACCCCGAGAAGCCGTCGTGCGGCAACTGCGACACGTGCCTCACCCCGCCCGAGACCTGGGACGGCACGGTGGCGGCGCAGAAGGTCCTGTCCGCGGTCGTGCGGCTCCAGCGCGAGCGCCGGCAGAAGTTCGGCGCCGGGCAGATCATCGACATCCTGATGGGCCGCAGGACGGCCAAGGTCATCCAGTTCGACCACGACCAGCTCTCGGTGTTCGGCATCGGCGAGGACCTGACGGAGGCCGAGTGGCGTGGCGCCATACGGCAGTTGCTGGCCCAGGGACTCCTCGCCGTCGAGGGCGACTACGGGACCCTGGTGCTGACGGACACCAGCGGCACGGTCCTGCGCCGCGAACGTGAGGTCCCGCTGCGCAGGGAGCCGAAGCGGCCCACGACGTCCCGGGGCGGCACCGGATCGGGCCGCGGGGAGAAGGGCGCGAAGCGTGCGAAGGCCGCGGTCGTCGACCTCCCCGAGGAGGCCATGCCCCTCTTCGAGGCCCTACGCGCCTGGCGCGCCACCCAGGCCAAGGAGAACGCAGTCCCGGCCTACGTGATCTTCCACGACGCCACCCTCCGAGAAATCGCCGCAACCCGCCCCACGACCCTGGCGGAGCTGGGCGGCATCAGCGGCGTGGGTGAGAAGAAACTCATGACGTACGGAGAGGGAGTACTGGAGGTCCTGGCAGAAGCCGGCTAGGCGCCCCTGAAGGGGGCGCGGGGCCACGACGAGAGGTGCGGGTCGGCGAGCGCGGGAGGTGTCTGATGTGGTCGCGGCGGGCGGGCCGCTGCCCGCGAGGGTGGGCGCGGTAGCGCCTTGAAGGGGGCGCGGGGAACTGCGCGACCGGCCGTGACGAGACGCGCGGGTCGCCACCGGCAGGAGGGGGCAGATGTGGTAGTGGCGGGCCTGCGGGCTGGCGGTTGGTCGCTGGCGGGCCGCTGCCCGCGAGGGTGGGCGCGGTAGCGCCTTGAAGGGGGCGCGGGGAACTGCGCGACCAGCCACGACGTGCCTGTGCGGGGGCATCCGGGGTGAGCCCCACGGCCAGCGAGCCCGCCGGCCAGCGAGCCCGCGGCCGGCCGCACACCCACCCACCCCGGCAATTCGGCAATGTGCGAATGCGAACCCCTCAGGCCCCGAAGTCGCCCGCCGCCACGATCCGCCCCCGAACCTCCCCCAACCCCACCCGGGTCCCGTCCGGCCCGGGCGCCCACCCGCCGAGGACGACCTCATCTCCGTCCTCAAGGAAGGTCCGGCTGCCGCCGGGCAGGGACAGCGGCTCGCGCCCGTTCCACGTCAGCTCGATGAGCGAGCCGTACTGACGGGGCTCGGGCCCGCTGACCGTCCCGGAGGCGTAGAGGTCGCCGGTGCGCAGGCTCGCCCCGCCCACCGTCATATGGGCGAGCTGCTGGGCCGCCGTCCAGTACATGGCGGCGAACGGCGGCTCGGCGACCACCTGGCCGTTGATCTCGACGGAGATCCGCAGGTCGTAGCCGCCGGGCTCGTCCGCGAGGCCCTCGCCGCCGTCGTCCAGGTACGGCAGCAGGGGAGTGTCGCGCTCCGGCGGTGCGACGCGCGCCGCGTCCAGCGCCTCCAGAGGGGTGACCCACGCGGAGAGCGACGTGGCGAACGACTTGCCGAGGAACGGCCCGAGCGGAACGTTCTCCCAGCCCTGGATGTCCCGCGCCGACCAGTCGTTGAGCAGGCACAACCCGAAGACGTGGTCGCGGAAGGCGCTCAGCGGCACAGGCGTGCCGAGCGCGGACGGCACGCCCACCACGAAGGCGACCTCGGTCTCGATGTCCAGCCGGGTCGAGGGCCCGAACAGAGGCGCCGCGTCCCCCGCGTCGGGTGCCCTGCGCTGGCCGCTCGGCCGGGTGACGTCCGTGCCGGAGACCACCACCGTGCCGGCGCGGCCGTGGTAGCCGATCGGCAGGTGCTTCCAGTTGGGCGTGAGCGGCTCGCCGTCCGGGCGGAAGATCGAGCCGAGGTGCCGGGCGTGGTGCTCGGAGGAGTAGAAGTCGACGTAGTCCGCGACCTCGAACGGCAGGTGCAGCGTGACCGTGGAGAGCGGGAAGAACAGGTCCGCCAGGGACTCGCGGTGCGCGGGCACCGTCACCCAGGCGGTCAGCGCGCGCCGCACGTCCCGCCACGCCGTGCGGCCCGCTGCCAGCAGCGGGCCGAGCGACGGCTGGGCGAGCAGCGAGGCGTACGGGGAGCCGAGCACGGCCGCGGCGGCCCCGGCGTCCAGCACGGAGGAGCCGAGCCGGACACCGACCCGGCGCTCGGCGGAACCGGCCGGCGTGAACACTCCGTACGGGAGGTTGTGCGGTCCGAAGGGGTCGCCCTCGGCAAGGTCGAGCGGGGTCTGCTCGGACATCGGTGCGCCTCGCTTTCCGTGTGGGTGGGCCACACGTTAACGGGGCACCGGGTGGTGCCGGCACCGGCCGTACGGCGGGTACCAGCAGCCACGGGCCACCGGCCCCACCGGGGCAGCGCCACCGGCCGCGCACCCGGGCGTGAAAGGGCGCGCGTGGGCCCAGGCCCGGCGGGGAGTGGGCCCCGGGGGCGCGCAGTTGGCGGTAGGCGCGTGTGCGCGCACCGGTGGGCTGTCCCCCCGGGAGGAGGCCGCGGCCCGGGGTCCCGGGGCCCCGTTAAGTCCACGCGCTGACCTGCCCGTTGGTGTGCTCTCCGTATCCTTGGATCATGCTCACCCCGCAGCCGTACGCGCTGATCGCGACCGACCTCGACGGCACGCTGCTGCGCGCCGGTGACACGGTCTCGCGCCGCTCCCGGGCCGCCCTCGCTCGGGCCGCCGAGGCCGGCGCACGGCACATCGTGGCCACCGGCCGCCCGGTGCCCCAGGTGCGGTCGCTGCTGGCGGACCTCGGCTACCGGGGCCTGGCGGTCTGCGGGCAGGGCGCCCAGGTCTACGACACGGGCACCGAGACCATGCTCAGCTCGCTCACCCTCGACCGGGATCTCGCCGAGACCGCGCTCGGCAAGATCGAGGCGGAGGTCGGCCTGGTCCACGTGGCGGTCAACCAGTCCGCGGCCGACGGCCTCACCCTCGCCGAGCACGGCTACCGCATGCCGCACCCCACGCTGCCCGCCACCCGGGTCGGGGCCCGGCTCGGCCTGTGGACCGCGCCGATCAACAAGGTGCTGGTGCGGCACCCCGAGCTGTCCGACGAGGAGCTGGTGGTGGCCGCACGCGGTGTCGTCGGCGATCTGGTCACGGTCACGATGGCGGGCCCGGACACGGTGGAACTCCAGCCGTTCGGGGTGACGAAGGCCACCGGGCTCGCGGCGGCGGCTCAGCGGTTGGGGCTCGGCCCCGAGGACGCCATCGTGTTCGGGGACATGCCGAACGACATCCCCATGTTCGCCTGGGCCGCCCACGGCGTTGCGATGGCGAACGCTCACCCGGCGCTGAAGGCCGTAGCGGACGAGATCACGCTCTCGAACGAGGACGACGGGATCGCCGTGATACTCGAACGATTGTACGGATGAGGGGGCGCTCCAGGGCGCGGTCCGCCCGTTCGTGCGCCGCCCCTGCTCGTGGCAGGCTGTCGGTCCGCTCGTGCGCGCCCCGCTCCCGAGCCGTGCCGTCGCCTCCCGGGGGCCCACCGGCGGCCGTGCCCTGCGGCCGGTGGCCCTGCCCCCCGAGGCGCTACGACAGCCCGGACGGGTGCAGGTGCGTGGGTGACATCGGTCCCCGGAGGCCGGGCGCACATCCGCACGCAGGGCGAGGTTCGGAATGGGTCCGACCTGGGAACGCGAGGAGCGCAGTCGGATGAGCTGATCGAAAACCAACCCTCGCCGGTCGCATGCCGTCCGCACTGGTCGGGCAGGCGCTCACTCTGATCGAAAGTGGACCGGATACGCTGACTTGAGTGGGAGCAGCGACACATCGACAAACCATGTGACTGACCTTGTGATCGTCAGCAGACAGGAGAACCCTCGTGACCGTCACCGTGCCCTTCGGGCTGAGCGTGCGGGACCAGGCTCTCGAAGCCGATGTCCGGGCCGGGTTGGCGGCTGTCGAGGAGGGCCTGCTCGATGCCACCAAGAGCGAGGTCCCGTTCATCACGCAGGCCGCCCAGCACCTGGTGCACGCGGGCGGCAAGCGGTTCCGCCCGCTGCTGGTGATGCTCGCCGCCCAGTTCGGTGACCAGTACGCGCCGGGTGTGGTGCCGTCCGCCGTGGTGGTCGAGCTGACCCACCTGGCGACGTTGTACCACGACGACGTGATGGACGAGGCGGAAGTGCGCCGTGGCGTCGAGAGCGCCAACAACCGGTGGGGGAACTCGGTGGCCGTCCTCACGGGCGACTTCCTGTTCGCCCGGGCCTCCCACATACTGGCCGACCTCGGCCCCGAGGCCGTCCGTATCCAGGCCGAGGCGTTCGAGCGCCTGGTCACGGGCCAGATCCTGGAGACCGCGGGCCCGCGCGACGGCCGTGACCCGGTCGAGCACTACCTGGACGTGATCGGCGGCAAGACCGGCTCCCTGATCGCGGTCTCGGGCCGCTTCGGCGCGATGATGTCGGGCGCCGACGAGACCGTCGTGGACGTGATGACGCAGTTCGGGGAGCGGCTCGGCGTCGCCTTCCAGCTCGCCGACGACGTCCTGGACATCGCCTCCGACACCTGCGAGTCCGGCAAGAAGCCCGGCACCGACCTGCGTGAGGGCATCCCCACGCTGCCGGTGCTCCGGCTGCACGAGCGGGTGCGGCAACTCGGCCTCCCGGAGGACGTGGAGCTCGCCGAGCTGCTCGACTCCGACCTCACCGACGACGCACGGCACGCCGAGGCACTGGCCCGGCTGCGTGCCCACCCGGCGCTGGAGCAGGCCCGCAGGGACGCCCTGCGGTACGCGGAGGAGGCCAGGTCCGCGCTGGCGCCGCTGCCCGAGCGCGACGCCAAGAACGCGCTCCTCGAACTCTGCGACGCGGTGGTCGACCGGGCGGGCTGAGCCCGCGGTCCTTCGGGTGGGGCTGAGCCCGTGGTCCGCCCAGCGGGCCGGGTCCTGCCCGCCCGTCCCCGGACACCCTCCTGCTCCCGCCCCCGTTCCCCGCTCCCGTCTCGGCAACCAGGCCATCCCGGTGTCCGGCAGCAGCCGGGAATCTCCGCCTCCGTCACCCGGACGGACCCTTACCTCGGTGCGACCGCATCCCCTACGGGTGGGGGAAGCGGATCGTGCGCGGTGTCATACCGGAGGCGTACATCGAGTGCATCCCGCGGGTTGACGCTTAGTCGCGGCCGATTTGGTCAGATGGTTAACACCACTCCTGACCAGATCGGGTGAGAACGGCGGCGCGGGGGTGGTGGCCCCACGCGCCCAGCGGGGGGACAGTGACGGGTAAGGGAAAGGCCGCCGCCGAGCCACGGAGGTAGGGCACAGATGGCACCGTACGAACACGGCGATACCCCGGCAGAGGGGCCCAGGGGCCCCGAGCGCCAGGGGGCGCCCGAGGGCAGCGACGCCACGAGGCCCCTCGGGGGCCGCAAGGCGGCCCGGTACGTGGTCCCGTTCGCGGTGGTCGGAGTGGCGGCCGCGACCATCGGGCTGGTCCCGGCGCTCGCCGACTCGGGCGACCCGGACCTGCCGAAGGTCAGCGCCGAGCAACTCCTCACGAAGATCGCCAAGTCGGACACCCAGCAGCTCTCCGGCACCGTGAAGATCAACACAGACCTGGGCCTGCCGGACTTCAGCGCCGCCTCGGGCCTCCTCAACGGCGCCCAGCAGGGCGGCAAGGGCGGCGCGGGGGGCTCCTCCGCCGACCCGCAGTCCAAGCTGATGGAGCTGGCCTCCGGCACGCACACGCTCCAGGTCGCCGCCGACGGGCAGCAGCACCAGAAGCTCTCCGTCCTCGGCAACGCCTCCGAGTACAGCATCATCCACAACGGCGACCAGCTCTGGGCGTATGACAGCGCCTCCAACCAGGCGTACCACGCGACGCAGAAGGGCGCCGACCGCATACCCCGCGAGGGCGAGCGGAAGAAGCTCCCCGAGAACGTCCCCACCAGCCCCGACCAGATGGCCCGTGAGGCGCTGAAGTCCATCGACGACACCACCTCGGTGAAGGTCGACGGCACCGAGCGGATCGCCGGCCGCGACGCGTACAAGCTGGTGGTCGAGCCCAAGCAGGCGGGGTCGACGGTTGGGCAGATCAGCGTGGCGGTGGACGCCGAGGAGGGCGTGCCGCTGAAGTTCACGCTGACCCCGTCGAGCGGCGGCGCCGCGGTCATCGACGCGGGCTTCACGAAGGTGGACTTCGGCAAGCCGGCGGCGAGCACGTTCGACTTCACGCCGCCGAAGGGCACGAAGGTCACCGAGGCGGACCAGAAGGGCGCGGACCACGCCAAGGCCCACGCGTCCGCGCACGCCCGCGGGGACCTCAGGGCCCCGCACGCGGCGGGTGCGGCAGGCGCCCCGACCGTCATCGGCAAGGGCTGGAGCGCCATCGCCGAGTTCGGAGGCGAGGGCGGCCACGGGTCGGCCGCGTCCCCGGACGGCATGAACCCGCACGGCCAGCAGCAGATGCTGGAGTCCCTGGGCGACCGGGTGCACGGCAAGTTCGGCACCGGCACGGTCTTCTCGACCCGCCTGGTCAACGCCCTCATCACGGACGACGGCAAGGTGTACGCGGGCATGGTCACGAAGGATGCCCTGCTCAAGGCCGCCGAGAGCGGCCACTGAACCGACTGGGCATGCGGCCCCACCGTTAGGCGCGTCGTGCAGGAGCTGGCCGCTCACCCACGATGCGCCTGCTGGGGGTACCTCCCACGTCCTTCAGGCAGTGGGGGAGGGCCGCATCGCCCAGCCCCTTGCGGTCTCGCTCGCGACCACCGGTGGGTGGGGGGTGCTCGCGCAGTTCCCCGCGCCCCTTCGGGGCGCCATCGGCGGATGTTGGGCGCGAAGCGCCCCGATAAGGGGCGCGGGGAACTGCGCGAGCAACCACGATGTACCTGTGGTGGGCCGTGATGCCGAGTCTCACGCGGTCTGGCCGGCGGCCACCGGCCGGTGGGACCTGAGCGCGCGGTTCCCCGCGCCCCTTACGGGGCGCTACGTATCCTTAGTTCTGCCAACGACCCAGGAGTGCTGATGGCAGACCTGCCCACCGCGGACGGCGGCACGGACGGCGGCACCGTGATCGCCGCCCGTGCGCTCACCAAGCGCTACCGCGGCGGCCAGCTCGCCGTCGACGGGCTCGACCTGGCCGTCCCGGCCGGCAGCGTCTTCGGCTTCCTCGGCCCCAACGGCTCCGGCAAGACCACCACCATCCGGATGCTGATGGGCCTGATCGAGCCCACCTCCGGCACCGCCCAGGTCCTCGGCCACCGCATGCCGGGCAGCGCGCGCGCCGTCCTCCCCGAGGTCGGCGCGCTCATCGAGGGCCCCGCCCTCTACGGCTTCCTGTCCGGCCGGGACAACCTCGTGCGCTACGACGCCGCCGACCCGGCCGCCGACCCCCGCACCCGGCGCACCCGGGTGGCCGCCGCGCTGGACCGCGTAGGGCTGGGTGCCGCGGCCGGCAAGAAGGCGCGGGCGTACTCGCTCGGCATGAAGCAGCGCCTCGGCCTGGCCGCCGCCCTCCTCCAGCCCCGCCGGCTGCTGGTGCTCGACGAGCCCACCAACGGCCTCGACCCGCAGGGCATGCGCGAGATCCGGTCGCTGGTGCGCGAACTGGCCTCGGACGGCACGACCGTCTTCCTCTCCTCCCACCTGCTCGACGAGATCGAACAGGTCTGCACGCACGCGGCGGTGATGGCCCGGGGCCGGTTGATCGTGCAGGGCCCGGTCGGCTCCCTCGGGGCCGGACTGCGCGGCCGGCTCGCGGTGGCCACCCCGGACCCCGGCGACGCCGCGCGGATCCTGAAGGAGCAGGGTGTGACGGATGTCATGGTGAGCGGGGACCGGGTGACCGGCGACCCGCCGGAGACCGACCTCGCCGAGGTGAACGCCGCACTCGTGGCCGGCGGCGTCCGGGTCCGCGGCTTCGGCCTGGAGCGGCCCTCGCTGGAGGACGCCTTCGTGGCCCTGACCGGGGAGGGCTTCGATGTCGCGGGCTGACGAACTGACCGGAGCACCGGAACCGACCCCGACCCCGGCCTCGAACCCGGCCTCGACCCCGAACCCGACCTCGGCCTCGAACCCGGCCTCGACCCCGAACCCGACCTCGGCCTCGAACCCGGCCTCGACCCCGAACCCGACCTCGGCCGCGGCACCGGCACGAGTACCGGCCCCCTCGCCGGGGAAGCCCGGCACCACAGCCGGCCGTCCGCCCCGCCTCGGCGGCTGGCTCACCCTGTTCCGCAGCGAGCTGACCATCACGTTCCGCCGCTGGCGCACCCTCGCGCTGCTCGCGGTGCTGGCCGCCGTGCCGGTGCTGGTCGGCATCGCCGTGAAGCTGGAGACCGACGGCGGCGGGAGCGCGGGGCCCGGCGGCGGGGACGGCGGCCCGCCGTTCATCGCCCAGGTCACGAACAACGGCCTGTTCCTCGTGTTCACCGCGCTCGCCGCCACCCTGCCGTTCTTCCTGCCGATGTCGGTCGGGGTGATCGCGGGCGACGCCGTCGCGGGCGAGGCGCACGGCGGCACGCTGCGCTACCTGCTGGTCGCGCCCGCGGGCCGGACCCGCCTGCTGCTCGTCAAGTACGCCACCGTCATGACGTTCTGCCTGGTGGCGACCGTGACCGTGGCCGTCTTCGCGCTGGCCACCGGAGCACTGCTCTTCCCGCTCGGCGAGGTCACCACCATCTCCGGCACCACCATCGGCTTCGGCGACGGCCTGCTGCGCGCGCTGCTGATCGCCCTGCTGGTCGCCGCGTCACTGCTGGGGCTCGCGGCGCTCGGCCTGTTCATCTCCACGCTGACCAGCAGCGGCATCGCCGCCATGGCGACCACCGTCGGGCTGCTGATCACGCTCCAGATCCTCGACGTGATCCCCCAGCTGCACGGGATCCGGCCGTACTTCTTCTCGCACTACTGGCTGTCCTTCGCGGACGTGATGCGCCAGCCCGTCTACTGGACCGACGTGCTCAGGAACCTGGGCCTCCAGGCCGTGTACGCGGCGGTGTTCGGCTCGGCGGCCTGGGCGCGGTTCACGACGAAGGACGTCACGGCGTAGCCGCGGCCTCCGCGGCGCCCGGTCCGCCGCCGTCGCCGGCCGGGGCCTCCCGGGTCTCGTGGGCCTCCCGGGCCTCGTAGGGGAAGCGGGCCGGGACCGGCTCCCGGGCGAAGAACGTCTTGGCGCGGCCCAGCCCGACCGGGTCGCCGAGCACGTCGCCCGGCCGGTTGCCGGCGCCGACGAGCACCCCGCCGAACCGCATCCCCATATAGGCGGCCGTCAGCTCCAGCGTCCCCGCCAGCGGCGCGACGACCTCCTCCTCGCGGTGCGCGTGCGAATGGACCGTGACGCCCCACAGGGTGCGGCCCGCCATCGCGGCCTTGAAGTCCACACCCGGCGACCGCAGCCAGCCCGACCAGTAGTCCAGGTAGCGCTTGGTGGTGGAGGAGAGGGAGTACCAGTACAGGGGCGAGGCGATGACGAGGTCGGTGGCGCCCAGGGTGGCCTCGAAGAGCTGCGACGCGCTGTCGTCCGCCGCGTGGTCGCGGGCGTCGTGCCGCCGGTCCTCGTAGTCGGGCAGCGGGTGGTCGGCGAGCCGGATCCAGCGCTGCGCCACCTCGGCGGGCAACTGCTCGGCCGCCTTGCGGGCCAGCGACTCGGTGTTGCCGTCGCGCCGGCTGCTGCCCAGCACGAACAGAAAGCTGCGGTCCATCGAGGTCTTCCCCATCTGCGGCTCTCCCGCGGTCTTCCGCGGCCCTCCGCGGCTCTTCTTCACGCTTCACACGCTTCTCTGCGGCTGGGAGAACGACACCGATGCACGGAAACATTCCGCCCGCCCGGGGGCGAGGGGCGACTCCGGCCGGGAGACGGTCCCGGGGGGGTCGGCAAGGGGGCGGCCCTGGCCGTGGCTGACCTCGCCTGGCGCGTCCATCGGCCGGCGCGCCCCTGGTTCGGCTCGCCCCTCGCCCGGTGCACTCCCTCGGCGGGCCCCGTAGGCCGGCGGCCGCCCGGGACGATCAGCTCACGCAGAACTCGTTCCCCTCCGGGTCCTGCATCAGCGTCCACTCGCCGCCGGGCTCCTTGACGTGCCGCAGGACGCCCGCACCGAGCCCTTCCAGGCGCGCGACCTCGTCCGCGCGCCGGCCCGCGCCGGAGTGCACGTCGATGTGCAGGCGGTTCTTGCCCACCCTGGGCTCCGGCACCCGCTGGAAGAGGATGCGGCGGCCGAGTCCGGTGCCGCTGTCGGGGTCGTACGGGTCCGCGGGATGCCGGACGGCGATCAGATCCCGGAACGCCGGACGCCCCCCGACCTCGACCGTGGCGCTCGGAGGAAGGGCCTGCTGGGCGAGCAGGCGCTCGATCAGGGTGCTGTTGTCCTCCACGGCATAGCCGAGCGCGGCGCCCCAGAAGGCGGCCTGCGCGTGCGGGTCCGCCGCGTCCACGACGAGTTTCCAGTGCAGTACGGGCTGAGTCACGGCCACCGTTATAGCCGGCTTCCAGAGTGGGCCCAAGGGGTTCTGGCGCGCCGGGACGGCCCCCGGGTCAGACCGCCCGCTCGGAGGGGGCCGAACCCTCGACGGCGACGCCCTGCTGGGCCCGCAACCGCCGGGCCTCCGCCCGGTTCCGCCGGGCCGTGCGCAACGCGTCCCAGCTGAGCACCGTCAGCGCCACCCACACCAGCGCGAAGCCCGCCCACCGCTCGGGCGGCATCTCCTCGTGGAAGTACAGGATCCCGAGCAGGAACTGGAGCACCGGGGTCAGGTACTGGAGCAGCCCCAGCGTCGACAGCGGCACCCGTATCGCCGACGCCCCGAAGCACACCAGCGGCACCGCGGTCACCAGCCCCGTCGACGCCAGCAGCGCCGCGTGCCCGGCGCCCTCGGAGGTGAACGTGCCCGTGCCGCGCGCACCCAGCCACAGCAGGTAGGCCAGCGCGGGCAGGAACTGGACCGCGGTCTCGGCCGCCAGCGACTCCAGCCCGCTGAGCGCCACCTTCTTCTTGGCCAGCCCGTACCCCGCGAAGGAGAACGCGAGGCAGAGCGAGATCCACGGCGGCTGGCCGTATCCGATGGTCAGGGTGATCACCGCGGCGAGGCCGACCCCGACCGCGGCCCACTGGGCCGGCCGCAGCCGCTCCTTGAGGAGCAGCACCCCGAGGGCGATGGTGACCAGCGGATTGATGAAGTAGCCGAGCGACGCCTCCACGACGTGGCCGGAGTTGACGGCCCAGATGTAGACGCCCCAGTTGACGCTGATCAGCGTGGCGGCCACGGCCACCAGCGCCAGCCGGCGGGGGTTGCGCAGCAGTTCCACGGCCCAGGCCCACCGCCGGGTCACCAGCAGCGCCACGGCGACCAGCGCCAGCGACCAGACCATGCGGTGCGCGAGGATCTCCACCGGACCGGCCGAGTCGACCAGGGGCCAGAACAGCGGTACGAGGCCCCACAGGCCGTATGCCGCGACGCCGTTCAACACCCCGACGCGCTGCTCGCCCCTGCTGGTCACCGGCCCGACCTCCGTCGTAGTCGTTTCGGGGGCCGGCGCCTGAGCCGGCCGGCTGCCGCACGGCAGCCCGACGACCGTATCGCCGCGACCCCCCGCCTGTCATGTGCGTATCGCCATACGGTCATGACGGGATGGCCGCGCCAGGGGGACCCGGACATACGACGGGGCCCGGACCTGCCTGTGCAGATCCGGGCCCCATGAGCACCGTGGTCACCGCTCCCGGTCCCGGCGCCGAAGCGCCGCCGGCCGCCGAACGGGTGACCGGGCGGGCGTCAGCCGACCACCGTCCAGGTGTCGCCGCCGGCGAGCAGCGCGGCGAGGTCGCCCTTGCCGTTCTGCTCCACGGCGGTGTCGAGCTGGTCGGACATCAGCCGGTCGTAGATGGGCCGGTCCACCGAGCGGAAGACACCGATGGGGGTGTGGTGCAGGGTGTCGGGGTCGGCGAGCCGGGAGAGCGCGAACGCGGTCGTCGGGCTCGGGTTGTACGCGTCGTGGACCACGATCGCCGACTCGTTCTCCGGGGTGATCGGCACCACCGCGAGGTCGCCGGTGAGCGTGTCCCGCACGACCCCCATGGAACCGTCCGGGCCGAACCGGATCGGCTGCCCGTGCTCCAGCCGGATCACCGCGTTCTGCGCCTGCTCGCGGTCCTTGAGGACCTCGAACGCGCCGTCGTTGAAGATGTTGCAGTTCTGGTAGATCTCCACCAGGGCCGTGCCGGGGTGGTCGGCCGCCGCCCGCAGCACGCTGGTGAGGTGCTTGCGGTCGGAGTCGACGGTGCGCGCCACGAACGACGCCTCCGCACCCAGGGCCAGCGAGACCGGGTTGAACGGGTGGTCCAGCGAGCCCATCGGCGTCGACTTCGTGATCTTGCCGATTTCCGAGGTGGGGGAGTACTGGCCCTTCGTCAGCCCGTAGATCCGGTTGTTGAAGAGCAGGATCTTCAGGTTGACGTTGCGCCTCAGGGCGTGGATCAGGTGGTTGCCGCCGATGGACAGCGCGTCGCCGTCGCCCGTGACCACCCAGACGGACAGGTCGGGGCGCGACGCTGCGAGGCCCGTGGCGATCGAGGGCGCCCGGCCGTGGATGGAGTGCATCCCGTAGGTGTTCATGTAGTACGGGAAGCGGGAGGAGCAGCCGATGCCGGAGACGAAGACGATGTTCTCCTTGGCCAGCCCCAGCTCGGGCATGAAGCCCTGCACGGCCGAGAGCACCGCGTAGTCGCCGCAGCCCGGGCACCAGCGGACTTCCTGGTCGGACTTGAAGTCCTTCATGGACTGCTTGGCCGTCGCCTTGGGAACCAGCGACAGCGAGTCGAGGGCGCGGCCGGCGCCCGAACCGGCGCCGGGGGACACCGTCTCGGCTGTCTCAGTCATCGAGGGCCTCCTTGAGAGCCGTGGCGAGCTGCTCCGCCTTGAACGGCAGACCGCGCACCTGGGTGTGCGGCCTGGCGTCGACCAGGTACCTGGCCCGGATCAGGGTGGTGAGCTGGCCGAGGTTCATCTCCGGAACGATGATCTTGTCGTACCGCTTGAGAACCTCGCCGAGGTTGGCCGGGAACGGGTTGAGGTGCCGCAGGTGCACCTGCGCGACGTCCTCCCCGGCCCTGCGCAGCCGCCGCACCGCCGCGGTGATCGGGCCGTACGTCGAGCCCCAGCCGAGGACCAGCAGCCTGGCCTGCCCCGACGGGTCGTCGACCGTCACGTCCGGCACGGAGATGCCGTCGATCTTGGCCTGGCGGGTGCGGACCATGTGGTCGTGGTTGTTCGGGTCGTAGGAGATGTTGCCCGTGCCGTCCTGCTTCTCGATGCCGCCGATGCGGTGTTCGAGGCCGGGGGTGCCGGGGACGGCCCAGGGACGGGCCAGCGTCTGAGGGTCGCGCTTGTAGGGCCAGAACGTCTCCGTGCCGTCGTCCAGCACGTGGTTCGGCGACTGGGCGAACTGCACCCTGAGGTCCGGCAGGTCCTCCACGTCCGGGATGCGCCACGGCTCGGAGCCGTTGGCGAGGTATCCGTCGGACAGCAGGAAGACCGGAGTGCGGTAGGTGAGGGCGATCCGGGCCGCCTCCAGCGCCGCGTCGAAGCAGTCCGCGGGGGTCTGCGCGGCGACGATCGGCACGGGTGCCTCGCCGTTGCGGCCGTACATGGCCTGGAGGAGGTCCGCCTGCTCGGTCTTGGTGGGCAGGCCCGTGGAGGGGCCGCCGCGCTGGATGTCGATGATCAGCAGCGGCAGCTCCAGGGAGACCGCGAGGCCGATCGTCTCGCTCTTGAGCGCCACACCGGGTCCTGAGGTGGTCGTGACGCCCAGGGAGCCGCCGAAGGCCGCGCCCAGCGCCGCGCCGATGCCGGCGATCTCGTCCTCGGCCTGGAAGGTGCGCACGCCGAAGTTCTTGTGCTTGCTCAGCTCGTGCAGGACGTCCGAGGCCGGCGTGATCGGGTACGAGCCCAGGAACAGCGGCAGGTCCGCCTGGCGGGAGGCGGCGACCAGGCCGTAGGCCAGGGCGAGGTTCCCCGAGATGTTGCGGTACGTGCCGGGGGGGAACGCCGTGGCGGCGGGGGCCACCTCGTAGGAGACGGCGAAGTCCTCGGTGGTCTCGCCGAAGTTCCAGCCGGCCCGGAAGGCCGCCAGGTTCGCCTCCATGATCTGCGGCTTCTTGGCGAACTTCGCCGCGAGGAACCGCTCCGTGCCCTCCGTGGGACGGTGGTACATCCACGACAGCAGGCCGAGCGCGAACATGTTCTTCGAGCGGTCCGCGTCCTTGCGCGACAGGTCGAAGTCCTTCAGGGCCTCGACGGTCAGCGTGCCCAGCGGGACGGGGTGGATGCGGTAGCCGTCCAGCGAGCCGTCCTCCAGCGGGGAGGCCTCGTAGCCGACCTTCTGCATCGCGCGCTTGGTGAACTCGTCGGTGTTGACGATGATCTCCGCGCCGCGGGGCAGGTCGCCGATGTTCGCCTTCAGGGCGGCGGGGTTCATGGCCACCAGCACGTCCGGCGCGTCGCCCGGGGTGAGGATGTCGTGGTCGGCGAAGTGCAGCTGGAACGAGGAGACACCGGGCAGGGTGCCTGCGGGCGCCCGGATCTCGGCCGGGAAGTTCGGCAGCGTCGCCAGGTCATTGCCGAAGGACGCGGTCTCCGATGTGAAACGGTCACCCGTCAACTGCATGCCGTCACCCGAGTCCCCCGCGAACCGGATGATCACCCGGTCGAGGCGGCGGACCGCCTTGTCGCCGGGCTCCGTGGGCAGCGTCGCGGGCGGACCGCCGGCGGTGGTGCCGGCGTTCTGCCCGGCTGGGCTACTGACCTGGCTGGTCACTGAACTGGACCTCCCTCGGGACAGCTGTGCGGGCTCGGCCGGCCGACCGGCCACCCAGCCACCACCCTACGTCGCTAAGGGTGGCCTTCCCTTGGCTGATCGGATGGTGGACGGCTCTTTGAGACGGATATCCGCCCGTTTTTGCCATGTTTTGCCCGCCTTCTGGCTCTCCGCTGGGAGGCCGTTCCTACTGGTTCTTTCGGTTGAGGACTTTGGTCGGTGCCAGCCGGTGCGGGGGCGGCGGACAGCGCCGTACTGCACGTTGGGCCACGCGTGCGGTATCGGCGGGGGGCGTCAGGAGTTCAGGTACGTCAGGACTGCCAGGACCCGCCGGTGATCCCCGTCACTCTGGGAGAGCCCCAGCTTCAGGAAGATGTTGCTGACGTGTTTCTCCACGGCGCCGTCGCTCACCACCAGCTGGCGGGCGATGGCCGAGTTCGTGCGGCCCTCGGCCATCAGGCTCAGCACCTCGCGCTCGCGCGGCGTGAGGCCCGCGAGGACGTCCTGCTTGCGGCTGCGGCCGAGGAGCTGGGCTACCACCTCCGGGTCCAGCGCGGTACCGCCCTCGGCCACCCGCACCACCGCGTCCACGAACTCGCGCACGTCCGCCACGCGGTCCTTGAGGAGGTAGCCCACGCCGTGGCTGGAGCCCGCCAGCAGCTCCGTCGCGTACTCCTCCTCCACGTACTGGGAGAGCACCAGCACCGCGAGGCCCGGGTACGACCGGCGGAGCTGCACGGCGGCCCGGACCCCCTCGTCCGTGTGCGTCGGCGGCATGCGGACGTCCGCCACGACCACGTCCGGCGGAGCCCCCTGCGATGCCAGGTCCTCGATGGTCTTGATCAGTGCCTCGGCGTCGCCGACGCCTGCCACAACCTCATGCCCGCGGTCGGTCAGCAGCCTGGTCAGGCCCTCCCTGAGCAGTACCGAGTCCTCGGCGATGACCACCCGCACCTTGCCCTCCACGATTCCGGCCCCCCGGTTCGCACCCCCGACACGGCCGCCCCCGGCGCAGCGCTCGTGTCCGTCACCTCTGACAGCAACCAGCATCGCAGGGATCGGGTGCTCATGCGTCGGGCCTGTGGATAACTGTCATTGTCCACATGTGGTGGGTGCGGAACTGGCGAGACGGTGAGCGGAGTGATATAGACCACCGCGGCCAGGGCACGCCGGGGCGGGGTCACCCCGCTCCAGGCGGTTCCCCACGGGGACCCGTCCGGGCACCGTGACCGGTCGGTCCGTCTGACGGCTCGGTTCGTCCGGGCGCCCCTGGCCGGTCCGGTGGCGGCGACCAGCGCCTTCGGCCTGACCTCCTCCGCGAGCTCAGGCCCGCCAGGGCAGGTCCGCCGTGACGCGGGTCGGGCCGCCGGGCGGGGAGTCGACGACGAGGACCCCGTCGACCGCGCCCAGCCGCTCCGCGAGCCCCCTCAGGCCCGAACCGGCGGTGGAGTCCGCCCCGCCCGTGCCGTCGTCGGTGACCTGGAGCATCAGCCGGTTGTCCACCTGCCAGGCGTCGACCAGGGCATGGGCCGCCCCCGAGTGCTTGCTGACGTTCTGGAGCAGCTCCGAGACGGTGAAGTAGGCGATGCCCTCCAGGGCCGGCACCGGCCTGGCCGGCAGGTCCACGTCGACCTGCACGGGGACCGTGCAGCGGGCAGCGACGGCGGAGAGCGCGGCGCCCAGCCCGCGGTCGGTGAGCACGGCCGGGTGGATGCCGCGGGCGAGGTCGCGCAGCTCCTGGAGCGCCGTCTTCACCTCTCCGTGCGCCTCGTCCACCATCCGCGCCGCGGCGTCGGGGTCCTCCGCCAGCTTCTCCTTGGCGAGACCGAGTTCCATGGCGAGGCTCACCAGCCGGGCCTGCGCGCCGTCGTGCAGGTCGCGCTCGATCCGGCGCAGGTCCGCGGCGGCGGTGTCCACCACCGCACCGCGGTCCGACTCCAGCTCCACCACCCGGCTGGCCAGCGGCGAACGGCCGAGCAGCTCCCGCACGAGGAACCGGTCGACCCCCGTCAGCACCCGCACCAGCCAGGGCGTGGCGAGCGTGATCACCAGGCCCACCAGGGCCGTGACCGTGATCTCGAAGGGGTTGTCCAGGTACACGCTGTGCGTGCCGTCGCCGTAGAGCTGGATGCCGCCGGTGCCCCCGTACATCGGGAACACCCACTGGTAGAGCGGATACGCCAGCAGCGTCCAACCGCAGGTGAAGAAGGTCAGCCAGACGCAGAACGTGAAGACGGTCCAGGGGAAGTACACCAGGGTGTAGAGGAAGGCCCGCCACGCGGCGCCGCTCTTGAGAAGCGCCATCGTCCACGCCATCAGCCCCCTCTCGCGCGGGCGCACCGGCTCCGGGGCGGCCACCTCCAGGTCCAGCAGGGCCCGGGCCCGTGCCCGCTCCGTCGCCCCGAACCCGAGGCACGCGGCCAGCCCGCCCGCCAGGACCGGGATGCCCAGGAACGTGATCAGCAGCCCGGCACCGCACGAGAACGCCGTCACCGTGACGACGAACATCGCCATGCCGAGCGGGAAGCCGAGCAGCACGTACCCGTACTCCCGCCAGGTCCGCCCCTCCAGCGGCGCCCGCAGGACCGCCGGTATGCGGTGCCCCGGCTTGCCGGCCCCCGTTCCGCCGTACCCGGGCAGGCCGTGCTGCCCGGGGCCCTCTCCATAACCCGTGGCCATCGGTCTGTCCGTTCCCCTCTGGAAGGCGCCCAAGATGCTCTGCGTGAGGTCTTTCGCCCGCCCCCGCCGGTGAATCCGAAGACTCCCCGCACCGCGGCGCTGCGTTCCCAGACTGCTCCCGGGGCGGCCGCCGGACCATCCAGCGCGTCGGCCCCATGAACCGGGGGTTTTCCCTACCCCCGGCCGCCCCGTGCCGGCTGGGCCCGCTCGGCGGGCTCGGTCTGGCGGTCGCGCCAGGGGAGTTCGGCGGTGATCGTCGTGGGGCCGCCCACGGGGGAGTCGATGACGAACAGGCCGTCCACCGCCCCGAGCCGGTCCGCGAGCCCCGCCATGCCCGTGCCGCCCGACAGGTCGGCCCCGCCCGTGCCGTCGTCGCCCACCTGGACGAGCAGGCGGTTGTCGGTACGCCACACGTCCACCGAGGCCGTGCGCGCCCTGCTGTGCTTGCTCACGTTCTGCAGGAGCTCCGAGACGGTGAAGTAGGCGATCCCCTCGATGGCGGCCGCGGGCCGGGTCTCCAGGTCGACGGCGACCGTCACCGGAACCGTGCAGCGCGCGGCGACGGAGGACAGCGCCGCGCTGAGGCCGCGGTCCGTCAGCACCGCGGGGTGGATGCCGCGGGCCAGGTCGCGCAGCTCCTGAAGGGCGAGCTTCACTTCACCGTGGGCCTCGTCGACCATGGCCGCGGCCGCCTCCGGGTCCTCCAGGAGCTTCTCCTTGGCGAGACCGAGCCCCATGGCGAGGTTCACCAGCCGGGCCTGCGCGCCGTCGTGCAGGTCGCGCTCGATGCGGCGCAGGTCCGCTGCGGCCGTGTCCACGACGATGCCGCGGTCGGACTCCAGCTCGGCTATCCGCTCCTCCAGTTCGTCCGTCGGGGTCAGCAGGCCGCGCACCATCGCCCGGTCGGCGTTCGTCAGCCCCCTGGTCAGGAACGGCAGCACGGGGAAGAGGACGACGAGCCCCACCAGCGTGACGGTGAAGGTGAAGATGCCCCAGGGCAGGCGTATGAACGAGTACAGCGCGGTGCGCCAGGCCAGCGGGTCCTTCAGGGTGCCCCGCAGCCACGCCACGAACCCGCCCGGCTCCTTCCGCCTCCGCCGCGGCTCCGCTATGTGCAGCCCCAGCAGCGCACGGGCCCGCGAGCGCTCGGCCCTGCCGAGCAGGCGCGTCACCGCCATGCCGAGGCCGAGCAGCGGCAGCCCGACGAGCGTCACCGACAGGCCCGCGCCGATGGCCAGCGTGGCCACGACGTACACGAAGCCCACGATCGCGGCGGGCAGATTCGTCAGAAGGTGCGCGATCTCCTTGAACGTGCGCCGGTCGTACCTGAACAGCCTGGGTGGCGGCCGGTCGGGGCCGCCCGGTCCGCTCGCGCCCGGCGCCGGGCCGCCGAGCGAGACGGTGAACGTGCGTGCGGTCATACGGGACAGCGTGCCCGCCCGCCGCCGGCCGCGCCATGAGGTGCACCGCCACGTTGCACTGTGGTTAACCCCACCTTCGCGGTCACGAGGCGCCCGCGCCGTGCACCTGGTCACCGCGCCCGCCCGCGTTCCTGCCCCGCCCCGACGGCACCGCCTCGCCGGCACCGCCCCGACGGCACCGTCCGACCGCGCCGTGCGCGCCGCGCACACGCGCCGTCCACCCCCGCCCGGAGCCGCGCCGTCCGCCCCGTCCGCGCACGCCGGGGCGCCGCCCACCCGTGCTCGAACGCCCCGCTTGCACCCCGCCGAGGGGCCCGGAGGCCCGCAGTTCCACCGGCCGCCCGCTTACCGGGACTTTAGACGTGCTGCTCACCCTGTCTTTGCCAGGCCCTAGACTCCCGTCCGTACACCAGCATGCGTACAGGATGCGTACAAGTCGTTGAGCCGGGCGTCCCGCGACGTGCGTCCGGGGGTCATCAGGCCAGGGAGCGAGGGCGGAAGTGCCGGAACCGACCGTGCTCGCGGCGGACTACTTCCACTCGTACTCCGTCGTCGGGCTGCTCGCCGTGGTGGGCGTGCTGTTCGTCGCCGTCGCGTTCGGCGCCGGCCGGCTGCTGCGGCCCGTCGTGCCCACCCCCGAGAAACTGCTCACGTACGAATGCGGCGTCGACCCGGTGGGGGAGGGCTGGGCACACACCCAGGTCCGCTACTACGTCTACGCCTTCCTGTACGTGATCTTCGCCGTCGACTCGGTCTTCCTCTTCCCCTGGGCGACGGTGTTCGCCGCGCCCGGCTACGGGGTCACCACACTGGTCGAGATGTTCGTCTTCCTCGGGTTCCTCGCCGTCGGCCTGCTGTACGCCTGGAAGAAGGGCGTGCTGACATGGATGTGAACCGGCCAGCCGACCGTGCCGCCCAGGCGGGCGCCTCCGGCGGGGGCGCGGAAGCCTCCGCCGACGGCGCGGGCGCGGAAGCCTCCGCCGACGGCGCGGGCGCTTTCGCCGATGCCGCGGGAGCCTCTGAGGGCCGCATTAGTGCCCCCGCTGACGGCTCGGGTGCCCCTGAGGGCCGCGGGAGTGCCCCTGCTGACGGTTCGGGCGCCCCTGCCGGCGGCTCGGGGAGCACCGCCGTCTCCCTGCCCGACCCGGTGCGCCTGCCCGTGGAGCCCGGCGGTCGGATCGGCGCGCTCGCCCGTCTGGCCCCCGAGCCCATGAAGGTGGTCCTCAACTGGGGCCGCCGCTACAGCCTCTGGGTCTTCAACTTCGGGCTGGCGTGCTGCGCCATCGAGTTCATCGCCGCCTCCATGGCCCGGCACGACTTCATCCGGCTCGGCGTCATCCCCTTCGCTCCGGGGCCGCGCCAGGCCGACCTGATGGTGGTCTCCGGCACGGTCACCGACAAGATGGCCCCCGCCGTCAAGCGGCTGTACGAGCAGATGCCCGAGCCCAAGTACGTGATCTCCTTCGGGGCCTGCTCCAACTGCGGCGGGCCCTACTGGGACTCGTACTGCGTCACCAAGGGCGTCGACCAGATCATCCCCGTTGACGTCTACGTGCCGGGCTGCCCGCCCCGGCCAGAGGCGCTGCTCCAGGGGATCATCAAGCTCCAGGAGAAGATCGCACGCGAGTCGCTGGGGGAGCGGTACGGCCGCGGTGCGGGCGGTGCCGGTGCCCCCGCGGCCCGGCCGTCGGCCGCCGAGCTGCAGAGCGGCCTCACGAAGCCGCCGCCGGGGCCCGGTGCGCCCGGAGAGGGCACGCCGTGACCGGCTGGCTGACCGCCCCCGTCGCCGAGCTCTTCGGAGCCGACGCCACGGCGGAGGAGGCGTACGAACTGCTCACCGTGGACGTGCCGCCGTCCTCCTGGACCGCGGCCCTGCGGACGGCGCACTCCGTGCTCGGCTGCACGTTCTTCGACTGGCTCAGCGCCGTCGACGAGCCCGAGGCCGGCTTCCGGGTGGCGGCGCATGTCGTGGCGCTGGCCCCGGTGCGCCGGCTGCTGCTGCGCACCACGGTGCCGCACGAGGCGCCGGCGCTGGCATCCGCCGTCGACGTGTACGCGGGCGCGGCCTGGCACGAGCGCGAGACCCACGAGATGTTCGGCATCGGCTTCGAGGGCCATCCCCATCTGGTGCCGCTGCTGCTCCCCGACGGTTTCGAGGGGCACCCGCTGCGCAAGGACTTCGTGCTGGCGGCGCGCGTGGTGAAGGCCTGGCCGGGCGCCAAGGAGCCCGGCGAGTCCGGACACGGCGGCCCGCGGCGCCGCCAGATGCTGCCGCCCGGCGTCCCGGACCCGAACGAGTGGGGCCCGCAGAAGGGCACGCTGCCCGCCGCTCCCGCCCGCCCCGCGCGCGGGGCCGCGCGGACCGCCGGCGACCGCCCGGCACGCGGCACGGCGGGGGCCACGGACGAGACGGCCGCCCCGGGCGCCACCGGTGCCGCCGGGCGCCCGGCCCGCGGCGGTACCCGCCCCCGACGCGCGCGTAGCGCCTCCGAAGGCTCCGCCTCGCAACGCACCGGCGAGGACACCGCCCCGAACCGCCCCTCCGGCGACGCCCCCTGGCACCAGGCCCGTCCCACGTCCGACGAGCCTCCGGGGACACCGGACGGGGCCGGCACGGCGGAGGCGGAGGGTGGCACGGCGCCGGGGGGCGGCACGGGCGGTGGCGCCGCGGCGCCGGGTGGTGCCGGCATGGACGAGGGGACCAGGTCCTCCGAAGCCACCGACGCCGGCGAGGGCGCGAAGTCCTCCGGGAGCACGGGCACGGACGAGGGCACCGCGTCCCCCGAAACCACCGGCACGGACGGGAGCACCGGCACGGACGGGAGCACCGGTACGGACGAGGGCACCCTGCCCTCCGAAATCACCGGCACGGGGCAGAGCAGCGCGTCCCCGGAAACCACCGGTACGGACGAAGGCACCACGCCCCCCGAAACCACGGGCACAGGCGAGATCGCGACGCTCCCCGAAACCACGGGCACAGGCGAGAACGCGACGCTCCCCGAACCCCCCGCAGACGACGACACCCCGGCCCCGGGCCGCACGGAGAACGGCGAGGCCCCCCGAGGAGGCACCGAGTGAACGGCGTGCTCGACGTCGTCCTGCGACTCCTCGTCGTCTTCGTCGTCTTCCTCGCACTCCCTCTCGTGGTCGGCCAGACCGAGCACAAGGTGATGGCCCACATGCAGGGCCGCCTGGGCCCGATGTACGCGGGCGGTTTCCACGGCTGGGCGCAGCTCGTCGCCGACGGCGTGAAGTTCGCGCAGAAGGAGGACGTCGTCCCCGCGGACGCCGACCGGCGCGTCTTCCAGCTCGCTCCCGCCGTCGCCCTCCTGCCGTATCTGCTGGTGCTGATAGCCGTCCCCGTCGGGCCCGGAGAGGGCGCCGTGGGGGTGGTCGTCGACGCGGGGATCTTCTTCGTGCTCGCCGTCATGGGCGTCGGGGTCCTCGGGTCGCTGATGGCGGGGTGGGCCTCCGCCAACAAGTTCTCCCTGCTGGGCGGCCTGCGCACGGCCGCCCAACTGCTCGCCTACGAGCTGCCGATGCTGCTGGCTGCCGCCTCGGTGGCCATGGCGGCCGGGACCCTGTCGCTGCCGGGCATCCTCGACGCGTTCGCCTGGTGGTGGGTGCCCTGGCAGATCGTCGGCGCGGTGGTCTTCTTCGTCTCCGGGCTCGCCGAGCTCCAGCGTCCGCCCTTCGACATGCCCGTCGCCGACTCGGAGATCATCTTCGGCGCGTACACCGAGTACACGGGGCTCAGGTTCGCCCTCTTCCTGCTCGCCGAGTACGCCGGGATCGTCGTCCTGTGCGGTCTGACCACCGTCCTCTTCCTCGGCGGCTGGCACGGCCCCTGGGGCGGCGACGGACTCGGCTGGGTGTGGACCCTGCTGAAGACCGCCGTCCTCGCTTTCCTTGTGATCTGGCTGCGCGTCAGCTACCCCCGGCTGCGCGAGGACCAGCTCCAGAAGCTCTCCTGGACCGTGCTGGTCCCGCTCGCCCTCGCCCAGATCGCCCTCACCGGAGTCGTCAAGGTGGTGATCCAGCAATGACGGAGCCGTCACGGTCCCCCGGGTCCGACCCGTCCGAGCAGTCCGACCCCTCCGCGGGGTCCGGCCCCTCCGCGGGGCCCGGCCGTTCCGGCCGGCCCGCCCGGTCCCGTATCCCGGGCTCCGGCCTCGCCAAGGGACTCGCCGTCACTCTGCGCACGATGACGCGGAAGACGGTCACCGAGCAGTACCCGGACGTGCTGCCCGCCCTTCCGCCCCGGACCCGCGGTGTGATCGGGCTCTTCGAGGAGAACTGCACCGTCTGCATGCTGTGCGCCCGCGAGTGCCCGGACTGGTGCATCTACATCGACTCCCACAAGGAGACCGTCCCGCCCGCCGCTCCGGGCGGGCGCGAGCGCAGCCGGAACGTCCTCGACCGGTTCGCCATCGACTTCGCCCTGTGCATGTACTGCGGCATCTGCATCGAGGCGTGCCCCTTCGACGCGCTCTTCTGGTCGCCCGAGTTCGAGTACGCGGAGACCGACATCCGCGAACTCACCCACGAGCGCGACAAGCTGCGCGACTGGATGTGGACCGTCCCGGCGCCGCCCGCCCTCGACCCGGCGGCTGAGGAGCCCAAGGAACTCGCCGCCGCCCGCAAGACCGCTGACCGGCTCGCCGCCGAGTCCGGTCCGGGCGCCGGCGGCCCCGCGGCCGAGGCCGGTCCCAGCGGCTCCCGTGGATCCACGGCCGAGGCCGGCCCCGGCGGCTCCGGTGGATCCCCTGCCGAGGGCCACGGAGGCCGGCGCACGCCCCCCGAGGAGCCCCCGGAGGGAGCCACGTGAGCCTCGCAGCCCAGACCCACGGGTTCCTCTCGCCGACGGGCGCCGAGGTCGCGTTCGTCCTCGTCGGCCTGGTGACCCTCGGGGCGGCGATCGTCACCGTCACCACCAAGCAGATAGTCCACGCCGCCCTGTGGCTGGTGGCGGCCCTGGGCGGCATCGCCGTGGAGTACCTGCTGCTCACGGCCGAGTTCATCGCCTGGGTGCAGGTCCTCATCTACGTCGGCTCGGTCGTCGTCCTCCTGCTCTTCGGGCTGATGCTCACCAAGGCCCCCATAGGGCGCTCCCCGGACGCGGATTCGGGCAACCGCTGGGCCGCGCTCGTGGTCGCCGCCGCCTCGGCCGCCGTCCTGGTGTGGGTCGTCGCGGACGCCTTCCGGACGACGTGGATCGACCTGGACGGACCGGCCGCCGGCTCCACCGCCGTCACCGGAGCGAGCCTCTTCCGGCACTGGGTACTGCCCTTCGAGGCACTCTCGGTGCTGCTGCTCGCGGCCCTCGTCGGCGCCATCGCCCTCTCCCGCAGGACGCCCTCCGAGGCCGCCCCGCGAGGTGCACTCCCCGGCCCCAACCCGGCCGCCCCGGGAAGCCACTCGTCGACAACGCCTTCGCCGGCAACGCCTTCGCCGGCAACGCCGTCGTCGCCAACGCCCTCGTCAAAGATGCCCGCGTCGCAAACGCCCTCGCAGGGCACGGCCCCGTCGGACGTGGCTCGGTCGAGCACGGCTCCGCCGGCCGCACCCCGGGAAGGCGGCCGCTGATGCACCTCGTCTTCCCCGCCACGCTGTCCGTCCTCCTCTTCTCCGTGGGCGTGTACGGAGTGCTGGCCCGCCGCAACGCGATCCTCGTGCTGATGGCCGTCGAGCTGATGCTCAACGCCGTCAACCTCAATCTGGTCGCCTTCGACGTCTGGCTGCGCGACCGGCTGCACTCCGGGCAGGCGCTGACCCTCTTCACCATCGCCATCGCCGCCGCTGAGATCGGCATCGGCCTGGCGATCGTCCTGATGGTCCACCGCGGGCGCGGCACGTCGGACGTGGACCGGCTCCGCGACACCGCCGAGCCCGGCCCCGACGACGACGAAGGCGCCGCCGCAACGCGGGACGGCGACGACGCCGCGGCGCCGGACGACGGCGACGACGAGGACGACGCCGCGGTGCCGGCGGCACCGGCACGGACGGCACACAGGACTGAGGCCACCGCGTGACCACGACCACTCTCGCCGTACTCGTCCCCCTCCTGCCGTTCCTGGGCGCCGTGACCGGGCTGCTGATCGGCCGGGTCGCGCCGGGCTACGTACGCCCGGTGGCGGTGCTGCCCACGCTGATCTCGACGGTGTTCGCCGTGCTGGTGGCCGCACGCCAGGGCGGCGGGCACCCCCTCGACGCCGCCACCCGGCTCACCCCGACCGGCTCGGTGCCCATCGACCTCGCCCTGCACCTCGACGGCTTCGCCGTGCTCGTGGCCGTGCTGGTCGGCCTCGTCGCCACCTGCGTGCAGATCTACTCGACCGGCTATCTGCGCGACGACCCGCGCTACTCCTCGTACGCCGCCCTGGTCTCCCTGTTCACCTCCGCGATGCTGCTCGTCGTCTACTCGGGCGACCTGATGGTGCTGCTGGTCGGCTGGGAGGTCATGGGCATCTGCTCGTACTTCCTGGTGGGCCACTACTGGGAGACGCCCGAGGCACGCGCCGCCTCCCTGAAGGCGTTCCTGGTCACCAAGCTCGGCGACGTCCCCTTCCTGATCGGGCTGTTCGCGCTCGCCGCGGACGCCGGGTCCTTCCGCATCACGACCGTCCTGGACACCGTCGCCCGCGGCGGGCTCGGCCACCCCACGCTGATCGCGCTGCTGCTGCTCGCCGGAGTCGCGGGCAAGTCCGCGCAGTTCCCGCTGCACACCTGGCTGCCCGACGCGATGGCGGGCCCCACGCCCGTCTCCGCGCTGATCCACGCCGCGACGATGGTCGCCGCCGGTGTCTACTTCGTCGCGCGCCTCCTCCCCGTCTTCGCCGCCTCCGCGGCCGCGCTCGTCGTGCTGGCCGTGCTGGCCGCCGTGACCATGACCGGCTCCGCGCTGGCCGCGCTGGCACAGGACGACATCAAGCGCGTCCTCGCCTACTCGACCGTCGGCCAGCTCGGCTACATGACCGGCGCCCTCGCCGTCGGCGACCGGGCCGCCGCCGTCTTCCACCTCCTCGCGCACGGCGCCTTCAAGGCGCTGCTGTTCCTCGCAGCGGGCGTCGTCATACACGCCGCCGGCACCAACTCGCTCGCCGCCATGTCCCGGATGCGGAACCTGCGCGAGCGCGTCCCCGACGCCTACTGGACGATGACGGTGGCGCTGCTGGCACTCGCCGCCATCCCGCCGTTCAGCGGCTTCTTCTCCAAGGAGGCGGTGCTCGGTGCCGCCGAGCACGCCGCCACCGGCCAGGCCGGCCCCATCGGCGCGCACGACGCGGGCCTGCCGAGCGGGCCCGGCATCGGGAGCGTGCCCGGTGCGGCCGGGTGGATCGTGCTCGTCGCCGGCATGATCACCGCTCTGCTCACGGCCGCCTACGCCACCCGGCTCTGGCTGCTGGCGTTCCGCGGGCGCACCGGCGACGCCCCCGACCACGACAGCCAGCCCGCGACCATGAACGCCGTACTCTGGGTGCTCGCGATCCCCTCCCTCGCCTTCGGCCTCGCCACCGGTGTGCTGCCCGACTGGCTCGGCGGAGCCGACCTCACCCCCGCCCTCACCACCTCCGTCCTCGGCACCGGCCTCTCCCTGGCCGGCGGCCTCGTCGCCTACGGCGCCTGGCGGCACACCACCGCCCTGGCCGCCCGCGTCCCGCTCGGGGCCGTCGCCGCCGAACGCGACGCCGACGCCGGCTGGGTCGAGGCCGAGGCCATCGCCGCGCACACACCGATCTACGGGGGCGTCGCCGCCGCGGACGACCCCGCCGACCCCGGCCGGCTGCTGCTCGGCCCGCTGCACCGGCACGCCGCCGCCGGCTTCCACCTCGACGGCGCCTACGCGGCGCTCCTCGTCGCCCCTGTGCGGGCCGCGGCCCGGCTGGTCCGCTTCCTGGACCGCGAGGTCGTCGAGACGTACGTACGCGGCGCCGGCGCGCTGCCGCGGCTGCTGGGCACGGCCGTGCGCCGCGCGCAGACGGGGAACGTGCAGACCTACCTGAGCGCCCTGCTCGCCGGTTCCGCCGTGCTGGCCATCGCCGTCGTCCTCGTCGCCACCACGGGAGCGTGAGCAGCCGTGATCGATATCAGCTCGTCCGTGATGCAGGCCCTGCTTGTTCTGATCGTCGCCGGACCGCTTCTGGGTGCTGCGACCGCCCTGCTGCCACCGCCGCCCGGGCTGAAGGGCAGGTCACCCGAGCAGGCCGTGCTGCGGCACGGCGTCACCGTCACCGGGGCCGTGCTCATCGCGGCGATCGTCCTCGCGCTCGGCTTCGACCGCGACCACCCCTCGACGATCCAGGCCAGCACGGACGTGAGCTGGATCCCGGCGCTGGACATCCACTTCCACATCGGCGTCGACGGCATCTCCCTCCCCCTCCTGCTCCTCACCGCGCTGCTGACCTTCCTCTGCGCCCTGCACAGCTACGCCCGCCCGCCCGAGGGCCCGTCAGCCCCGTCCGCCCCTTCTCCTCGGAGCTTCGTCGCGCTGCTGCTCCTGCTGGAAACCGGCACGCTCGCCAGCTTCGCCGTCCTCGACCTGCTGCTCTTCTTCCTGGCCTTCGAGACGGTGCTCGTCCCGATGTACTTCCTCATCGGCCGGTGGGGCGGCGAGGGACGGCAGGCGGCCGCCCTGAAGTTCGTCCTCTACACGCTCCTCGGGTCCGTCGTGATGCTGCTGGGCCTGCTGCTGGTCGGGCTTCGCGCCCACACCTTCGACATGGTGGCACTCGCCACTGACAACGGCCGGGGGCTGAGCGCGTCCGTGCAGGTCATCGCCGTTCTGGCGATCGGTCTCGGGCTGGCCGTGAAGGCGCCGATGTGGCCGCTGCACAGCTGGCTGCCCGACGCGCACACGGCCGCGCCCACCGTCGGCTCGGTGCTGCTCGCCGGTGTCCTGCTGAAAATGGGCACGTACGGGTTCGTGCGGATCGTCCTGCCGATCGCGCCGCACGGGATGCACACCTTCGCGCCCTACCTCGCGGCCTTCGGCGTCGCGGGCATCGTCTACGGGTCGCTGGCCTGCCTGGCCCTGGCCCGCGCCGGCGCGAAGGGCGACCTCAAGCGGCTCATCGCGTACTCGTCCGTCGGCCACATGGGCTTCGTCCTGCTCGGCATCGCGACCATGACGCCGACCGGGCTCAACGGCGCGCTGTTCGCGAACGTCGCCCACGGCCTCATCACCGGCCTGCTGTTCTTCCTGGTCGGGGCCGTGAAGGACCGCACGGGCAGCACCGACCTCGACACCCTGGCCGAGGACTCCGGCGCCGCGCTCTACGGCAGGGCCCCGCGGCTCGGCGGTCTTGTCGCGTTCGGCGCGGTCGCCTCGCTGGGACTGCCGGGCCTCGCCGGGTTCTGGGGCGAGATGCTGGCCATGTTCGGCGCGTTCCGGCCCGCCGACGGCCTCAGCCGCCCCGCGTACCTCACCTTCATGGCCCTGGCCGGGCTCGGCACCCTGCTCACAGCCGCCTACCTGCTCGTCGTCGTGCGCCGCGTCTGCATGGGCCCCGGCCGCCTTGAGGGCACCGGTGCCGGAACGGCCGGCGGCGGGCCCGCCCCGGTGCTCGCCGAGCTGCCCGACGTGCGGGGGCACGAGTTCGCCGCCTGGACGCCGCTGGTCGCCCTCACCGTCCTCGCCGGACTCTGGCCCGCCGCCCTCCTGGGCCTGACGAACCCGGCCGTGCAGCAGCTCCTCGCAGGAGGCCCCAAGTGACCGAGTCCGCCGCGGGAGTCGTGCAGTCCATCGACTGGCAGGCCATCGCGCCTCCCACCATCGCCGCGCTGGTGGGCCTGGTGGTGCTTGTCGCCGACCTCTTCACCGACGAGGGCCGCAAGCACGTCCTCGGCTGGGTCTCCGTCGCGGGCCTCGCCCTGGCGGGGCTCTCCCTGCTGCCGCTGCGGGCCGGGCACCGGTCCGCCTTCTGCCGCGGTGGCCACCCCGCGGCGTGCAGTTACACCGCGGACCACTTCACGCTGGTCGTCCAGTTCCTCGTGCTGGGCGGCGCACTGCTGGCCGCGCTGCTGTCGGTGAGCACGCTCCGGGACGCCGGGGCGGGACGCGATGGCGCCGACGGCTCGGCAGCCGCCAAGGGGACCCCTACGGCGGGCAGGCGGGAGGCCGCCATCCCCGACGGCGAGTACTGGTTCCTGCTGCTGTCCTCCGCGGCGGGCGCCGCCCTGCTGCCCGCCGCCCGGGACCTGGCCACCCTGGTGGTCGCCCTGGAGGTCGCGTCCCTGCCCGCCTTCGCCCTCGTGGGCCTCAGGCGCGGCGAGCGCACCTCGGCCGAGGCGGCCCTGAAGTTCTTCCTGTCGTCCGTGACCGCCACCGCCGTGACGCTCATGGGGGCGAGCTTCGTGTACGCGGCGACCGGCAGCCTCTACCTGACGGAGATCGCCACCCGGCTCCCCGGCGTCGACGGCCGGCTGCACACCCTCGCCGCCACCGGCGTCGCGCTCACCCTCGTCGGCTTCGCCTTCAAGACGGCCGCCGTGCCCTTTCACTTCTGGGTGCCCGACACGTACGTGGGCGCCCCGCTGCCGATCGCCGCCTACCTCTCCGTCGCCGGCAAGGCGGTCGGCTTCTCCGGGCTCATCCTGGTCACCGTCGAGGCGTTCCCGTCCTACGCCGACGTGTGGGGCCCCGCGCTCGCCGTCCTCGCCGCGCTCACCATGACCGCCGGCAACGCCGCAGCGCTTCGGCAGCGGCCCACGCGCGCGTACAGCGCGGTCCGGCTGCTCGCCTGGTCGTCGGTCGGGCAGGCGGGCTACCTGCTCGTGCCCATCGCGGCGGCCGGTTACGGCGACGACCCCGAGCGGGCCGTCGGCTCCACCGTCGCGTACGCCCTGATGTACGCGGCGGTGAACCTGGGGGCGTTCGCCGTGGCCGCGCTCGTCGCCCGGAGCAGTCCCCTCAACCGGCTCGCCGACTACCGCGGCCTGCACGCACGGCGACCGCTGACCGCCCTCCTGCTGGCCTTCTTCCTGCTCTGCCTCGCCGGGCTGCCACCCGGCGTGATCGGCCTCTTCGCGAAGGTCACCGTCTTCTCGTCGGCGGTCGACGCCGGCCTCGGCTGGCTCGCGGCGATCATGGCCGTGAACGTCGTGATGGCGCTCTACTACTACCTCCAATGGACGGCGCTGCTCTTCCGGTCTCCGCAGCCACGGGAGGAGGCCAGAGGGGTCGCCAGGGAGGTCGGCCGGGGGGACGCCGGCACTCTGAGTGACGTTACCGGCGATGACGGCACAGGGGGCGACGGCACCGGGAGTGGCCGTACCGGGAGTGACGGCACCGCCACCGCACCCGCCGCCGTGCCGGCGCCGCTCGCCGCGGCGCTCGCCCTCGCGGCGGTCCTGGCGGTGGTGCTCTCCGGGGCGCCGCAGCTGGTGCTGCGGTTCTCGGCGATGGGGCTCTTCTGAGGGTCCGTCCCACGGCGTCCGCGCGGGGGCCGCTGCGGCCGTCGCGGTGACTGCCGCGGCGGGTGTCCCAGCGCCTGTTCCAGTGCGTGTTCCGGTGCCCGTTCCAGTGCCCGTTCCAGCGCCGGTTTCAGTGCGTGTCCCAGCGACCGTTCCGTGGCTGTCCCAGTGGCAGGCGATAGCGACGGCCTCGTGACGGATGCGCCGGTCAGCCGGACATCCGCGCCCCGCGACCCCCGGTATCAGGGAACTAGAACCACACGCCTGGCGTTCATTCGTACAGAGGGTCCACCGGACCGTGGCACCAGTAGGCAGAGGTCCCTGCAGCACCACACAGGAGGGCGCACCGTGCACCGCCGGCACAACGGGCTCAAGACCGCTGTACTCCTCGGGGGACTGTCCGCACTCATCGTCTTGATCGGCAGTTTCTTCGGGCAGACGGGGCTCATCGTCGCGCTCCTCGTAGCGCTCGGCACCAACGCGTACGCGTACTGGAACAGCGACAAGATGGCCCTGCGCGCCATGCGCGCGCGCCCGGTCAGCGAGTTCGAGGCGCCCGGCCTCTACCGCATGGTCCGCGACCTCTCCACCCAGGCCCGCCAGCCCATGCCCCGGCTCTACATCTCCCCGACCGAGGCCCCGAACGCGTTCGCCACCGGCCGCAATCCCCGGAACGCCGCCGTGTGCTGCACCGACGGAATCCTCCGCATCCTGGACGAGCGCGAGCTGCGCGGCGTCATCGGGCACGAGCTGAGCCATGTCTACAACCGCGACATCCTCATCTCCTCCGTGGCCGGCGCCCTCGCGTCCGTCATCATCTTCCTGGTGAACTTCGCCTGGCTGATCCCCATCGGCCGCGACGAGAACGACGAAGGCCCTGGCATCCTCGGCTACCTGCTGATCATGCTCCTGGGCCCGCTGGCCGCCTCGGTCATCCAGCTCGCCATCAGCCGCTCCCGGGAGTACGAGGCCGACGCCTCCGGTGCCCAGCTCACCGGTGATCCTCTTGCACTCGCCAGCGCATTGCGCAAGCTGGAGGCGGGTACCCGTCAGCTCCCGCTGCCGCCCGAGCCGCGGCTGGAGACGGCGAGCCACATGATGATTGCGAATCCTTTCCGTCCCGGGCAGGGCATGGCCAGGATGTTCTCGACCCATCCGCCCATGTCGGAGCGCATCGCCCGGCTAGAGCAGATGGCAGGTCGCTACCAGTGAAGACACTCCTCAACATCATCTGGCTGATCCTGAGCGGTCTCTGGCTGTTCCTGGGCTACTTCGTCGCCGGGCTGCTCCTCTGCCTCACCATCATCGGCATCCCGTTCGGCATCGCCGCGTTCCGTATCGGGATCTACGCCCTGTGGCCCTTCGGCTACACCACGATCGAGCGCAACGACGCCGGAGCCCCCTCGCTCGTCGGCAACGCCCTGTGGCTGATCCTGGCCGGCTGGTGGATAGCCCTGGGGCACATCGTCACCGGTGTCGCCCTGTGCCTCACCGTCATCGGCATCCCGCTCGGCGTCGCCAACTTCAAGCTGATCCCCGTCGCGCTGCTGCCCCTCGGCCGTGAAATCGTCCGCACCGACCGGCCGTTCGAGGCGGATCGCCGCTGGTAGCGGACCATGCGTCCCCCGGTGTGCGCCCTTGTGGCGTACGACGCCGGGTGATCCCCGCACGCCCCGGCTTCCCGGAGGGCGTGCGGAGGAGGACGGAGGGCAACCATCCCGCTTACCCCGCCCCCGCTCCGAAGCACCCCGTGAGCAGGCCGCTGAGGGACCCGGAACCGAGCCCTTGCGGGTGCCCTGCGGGGACGCACTGGATCTCTGCGCCGATCCGCTGCCGCCGTTCACCGTCATCTGGCATCTGGCACCACCGCTCCGCGGTCGCCCGCGCCTGCCTGGGCGTAGCCCCGCAGACCGAGTGCCCGCCCACGTTCAACGGACTGCGCGCCCGGTGCGGAAGCGCGGCGTGGAGACGGTGATCGCCTCCTGAGTAGAGGTTCCCTCGCTCAGTGGGTTCGCCACTCAGAGGTTCCCCCGCCCGTTTCCCGGCGCGCACGAGCCCCGTCGTCATCGTTGTCATGCCCCCCAGTGCCGGACGGTGGCCGGACACGCAACCGGTGACGTTCTGCGAGCGTCCTCCCTGGCGACGTCACTCGAACGCCATATGTTCGCGATCTCCGGGCATACGATCACCCGGGCGTACGATCGCCCGGTCGTCACCCGTCCGGGCGCCCGCCGTCCGGACGAACGGCAGTCCGGATGAATCGCAGTCTGGACGAGCCACGATCCGGATGAACCACCATCCGGACGAACCACAGTCCGGATGAACACGGCCCGTGGCTGACGGCGCACGGGCGCCGGCCGTCCCCGGGCCGTGCCGCCACCGCACAGCATCTCACCGACTCCGTCCCCACAGACCCGCCCCGTCCCCGCCCCGCCGCCTCCCCCCCCGTCGTCCCGGCCTTCCACGACACCCCAATCCACCTCCGCTACCCGACCGCCGCGGCGCGCAGTGCCACGGTGACACGCACGAAAGGCAGAACCCTGCATGGGTTACATCAGCTGGATAATCCTCGGACTCCTCGCCGGCGGCATAGCCAAGTTCCTGCTGCCGGGCCGCGACCCGGGCGGCCTGATCGGCACGACGGTCATCGGCATCATCGGCGCCTTCCTCGGCGGCTGGATCTCCACCCAATTCCTGGACCACCCGGTCACCAAGGACTTCTTCGACGGCGCGACATGGCTGTCGGCGATCGGCGGCTCGCTCGTCCTGCTGATCCTCTACCGCATCTTCTTCGGGAACTCGCGCAACAGGTGAGGGGGACGGCGGCGGGGATGAGGGGGCCGGGGCGGCCCCAGCCAGCACCCGGTCCGGTGTCCGTGCCGTTCGGCCCGGTCCGCGGGCTGCCGGGGAACGGTGAGTCAGGAACGTTCCCTCGATGGTGGGACGGGCTCGCGGTGCCGACGGGTCACGGTGGCGATGGCCAAGGTGGCGTGGTCACCGCTCCAGACCTCTGCGGCCCGGCCCGGCCGAATCGGGCCAGGCTGCAGAGGCCTGCACGGTCCGACTCCGAGGGCCCCGACCGCGGCGGCGGGCCGCCGGAAGCCGCGACGGTGACGCGTGGGCCGAGGGCCTCGACCTCGCGCGGTATACGAGGCCGTAGCACGCGGGGCGCCCGGCAGAGGCGTTGTGCACACGTCGTCGTGCATACGTCGTCGTGCGGAGGTCGTCGTGCGGAGGTCGTCGTGCGCTGAGCGGGCCGGACGGACCGCCGCGCCGGCGGCGGCGTACCGGCCCCGGTCAGCGGTAGTTCACGAACTGCAGGGCGAAGTCGAAGTCCTCTCCCTTGAGCAGGGCGATCACGGCCTGGAGGTCGTCGCGGCTCTTCGAGCTGACCCGCAACTCGTCGCCCTGGACCTGGGCCTTGACGCCCTTGGGCCCCTGATCACGGATGATCTTCGCGACCTTCTTGGCGTTGTCCTGGGAGATGCCCTCCTCGATGGAGGCGAAGATCTTGTACTCCTTGCCGGAGATCTGGGCCTCGCCCGCATCGAGCGACTTGAGGGAGATACCGCGCTTGACCAGCTTGGACTGGAACACGTCGAGGATCGCCTTCACCCGCTCCTCGGAGTTCGCCTGCATCAGGATCTTCTCGCCGGACCAGGCGATCGAGGCCCCGACGTTCTTGAAGTCGTAGCGCTGCGAGATCTCCTTCGCGGCCTGGTTGAGGGCGTTGTCGACCTCCTGCCGCTCGACCTTCGAGACGATGTCGAAACTGGAGTCGGCCATGTCCTGTGGCTCCTTGTATCCGGGTACATAGGTCACGGCCTCCCGTCACCGGTGGCCGCACCGACCCAGCCTAGTCACCCTGGGTGCGCCCGGGGCCGACCACGGGCGGCGATCAATCCGGTGGCGAAGCACCCTCGTCGATCAGGTATCGTTTACGTCGTTGCGCCGGGGTCCGCCCAGAGCAGGCCACGGAGCAGCTTCCCTGGCGGTGTGCCCGAGCGGCCAAAGGGAGCAGACTGTAAATCTGCCGGCTCAGCCTTCCCAGGTTCGAATCCTGGCGCCGCCACACTGAAGGAAACGCCCCCTGACTGCGGAAACGCAGTCAGGGGGCGTTTTTCGGCTGGTCCGTTGGTTTCCGCTGGCGACCGTGATCGTCCTTCCGATGTGGTACGAGAGTGGCACGCAGGTTTCGGGGCTTGCCGGGGATGCGCTGTATGCCTGGAACGTTGATTGCCGTTTGGTGACGCCTGCCTTGCAGGGCCAGCCAGGACATGTCGAGGGCGGGTTGAGGGTGCCGGCCTCCAGCGTTCAGGTGCTGCGGTGAATGCGGTGAATGCGGTCCCGGACGATCAGGCACGCCGTCGCAGAGGACGCGGAGAGCCCTACATCGCTGATGCAGCCATCGCCGATGCAGCCATCGCTGATGCAGCGGTCCAGGCGCCTACCGGGGGAGTACGCCCTGATCATCCCTGCCTACTCGCACGGCCGTCTCCTGCTCGCACCCGGTGGGAGGCCGTGCGACGGTGTGAGGGCGGAGCAGCCCCCGGTCGGCGGCACGGACCGCCCGCGTCGGTGTGAGAGGACTGCCCCGGTGCTGGGACGGCCCGGGAGGCGTTCACGCGTCTTCGGTAGCGGTTGCGCTGCGTGTCTCTGCGGTGAAGCGCCCCGGGTGTTTCCCGAGCAGGGTGAGGCAGGTGCCTGGATGGACGTCACGGAGTGGCGGGGCGGCGGAGGCCGCGTCGCGGGTGGTGAGGACCGGGCAGGAGCGCCTTCGCATGCCGTGCCACCGGGAAAGGCGGACGGGAGATGACGGACTTCGCGTTCCGCCTGTACGTGGCCGGGCAGTCGGAACGGTCCAGCGCTGCCGAGGCGAATCTGCGGGCGCTGGCCGGGGAGCGGCTGCCGGGAGGCTATGAGCTGGAGGTGGTGGACGTGGTGGCCCGGCCGGGGCTGGCGGAGGAGCAGCGGATCCTGGTCACGCCGACCGTCGTCAGGCTCCTGCCTCTGCCGCAGCTGCGGGTGATCGGGGACTTGTCCGACCCGCCGAGGGTCGCGAACGCGCTGGGTCTACCGGGTGAGCCGCGGGAGGTCCGCAGGGAGAAGGAGGCCGGCGGTGACTGAGACAGACTCGATCGAGCGGGTTCCCACCGGGATCAACGGGTTCGACCAGGTGGCGATCGGCGGGCTGCCGGCGTGCAGGCCCACGCTGGTCACCGGCACGACCGGCAGCGGTAAGACGATCTTCGCCGGGGAGTTCCTCGCCCGCGGGATCGCGAAGTTCGGCCAGCCGGGGGTGTTCGTCACCTTCGAGGAGCCGCCGGAGGCGATCCGCCGCAACTTCGCCTCGCTGGGCTTTCCCATCGAGCGGTGGGAGGCCGAGGGGAAGTGGGCGTTCGTGGACGCCGCCGAGAGCAAGGAGGAGGAAGCCGCCGTCATCGGGGCCTACGATTTCGGCGCGCTGACGTCCCGCATCGACCACGCGGTCCGCCGGATCGGCGCGTCAAGGGTGGCGCTGGACTCGGTGGGGGCCGTGTTCGCACGGTTCACCGACACCGGGATCGTCCGCAGGGAGAGCCACAGGCTCGCTTCCACACTGAACTCGCTGGGGGTCACCTCGATCATCACGGCCGAGCGGAACAGCGAGTACGACGGCGTCTCCCGATACCACGTGGAGGAGTTCGTCGTCGACAACGTGATCGTCCTGCGCAACGTGCTGATCCAGGAGCGCCGGCGCCGTACCGTCGAGATCGTCAAGTTCCGCGGTGCCCCGCACCGTACCGGGGAGTGGCTGTTCACCATCGACCCGAGCGAAGGGTTCGTCGTCATCCCGCTCGCCTTCCTCGGCATGCCGTCCGCGCCCGCCTCCAGCACCCGCGTGACCTCCGGCAACGCGGAACTGGACCGGATGTGTGGCGGCGGGTTCTACCGGGACGCCGTCGTCCTGCTGTCCGGGCCCTCCGGGTCCGGCAAGACGCTGACCGGTCTGAGGTTCCTGGAGGCCGGTGTCGCGGCGGGGGAGCAGTGCCTGGGGTTCACCTTCGACGAGACCCGCGAGCAGATGAGGCGCAACGCCCTCGGCTGGGGAATCGACCTGGACGGCCTGGAGGAACGCGGCCTGCTGCACGTCGTGTGCGACTACCCGGAAGTGGCCTCCCTGGAGGACTACTTCATCCGGATCAGGCGGGCGGTGATGGATTTCCGGCCCGAGCGCCTGGTCATCGACACCCTGTCCGCGCTGGAACGCATCGCCACCCCGAGGGCGCTCCTCGACCTGGTGATCGCGCTGGGTGCGGTCGTCCGCGAGCGCCGCATCACCACGCTGTTCACCTCCGCTCCCATCAGCCGCTACTCACCCGTGCAGACACCGTCGATCGCGCGCGAGCTGGCCAGCCTCACCGACGTCACCATCGCGCTGCGGTACGTCCAGCGGGCCGGGATGATCCAGCGCACCGTGGCCGTCGTGCAGAACCGCGGCTCCGCCCACGACGAGGCCGTGCGCCAGGTCACCATCACCTCGGAGGGCATGCACATCGGCGCCCCGGTCGCCAGCCTCGACGAAGTGGAGGCCGCCGGCCTGGACGCGCCACCGTGGCCGGGCGTCATCGACGATGGCATCTGAGCGCCGCCCCCCGTGACATGAGCGACTCCGGAGCCGGGCCCCGCGGACTTGGCGGCGACCTCGTCGACGCGGTCATCTCCGCGTCCGCCGACGGGATCCTCGCCGTGGACGACCAGGGGGTTGTCCGGCTGTGCAATCCAGCCGCGACGGAGCTCTTCGGCCGCCCCGCCCGGGACCTGCTGGGCGCCCCGTTCGGCTTCCCGGTCGTGGCCGGCCAGTCGACGGACGTGGAGCTGACGCAGCCCGGGGGTGGCGTCCGAGTCGTCGAGATGCGCGTCAGCGAGACCACCGCGGACGGCGATTCGCTGCGTGTCGTCACGCTGCGGGACGTCACCGTCCAATGGCTAGCCTTCCAGCGCCTGCTGCTGCCGACGCTGCCGGATCTGGCCCCTTTCCAGGCGGCCGTCGTCTACCGTCCAGCCGCCGAGAAGCTGGGCGGGGACTGGTACGACGCCCTCCCGCTGTCCGGCGGAGCCGTCGGCGCCGTGATCGGTGACGTCGCCGGGCACAGCCTGCAAGCCGCCGCTGCGATGGCCCAGATCCGCAACATGCTGCGCGCCCTGCTCTACGACCGGCCCGCCGCGCCCGGCTCCGTGCTGGCCACGGTCGACCGGACGCTGCACGCGATCAACGGGAGTCCCCTCACCACCGCATGCGTGGCCTCCATCGAGCCGAGCGGCGACGGCTGGCGGCTGCTGTGGAGCAGCGCGGGCCACCTCCCGCCGCTGCTGCTCACCCCCGCCGGTACGGCCGAGTACCTGAACACCGAGCCCGGCCTGCCGCTCGGCGTCGATCCCGACCAGCCCCGCTTCGACACCACCCGCGCACTGCCCCAGGGCGCCACGGTGGTCTTCTTCACCGATGGACTGGTCGAGCGGCCCGGCGAGTCGATCGACGTGGGCATGGCCTCCCTCGCGGCTACCGCTGCCCGCAGCGTCCGATCGGCGCTGGACGAGCTGTGCCAGACCCTCGCCGACCAGCACCTGGGCGACGGCCACGACGACATCGCCATCCTCGCCCTGCGCATACCCGCCCGGCCTCACGACGGAAGCCTTCCTCAATGATCCTCCGCGGGCGTTCCGCTGCACGCGGACAGGCGGTTCCATACGCTGGGGGAATCGCTTGGGGCGGTGTGCGGAGGGGCGGGGATGAGTACGGAGATCGTGCAGCTGGTGGAGCAGGCGGGGCCCTACGTGACTGCTGCGCTGGGCTCGTACGGGGGCGCTGTCCTGGTGCGGGCGCAGGACGCCGCGGTCGACGGGACGGCCAACGTGGGCCGTCGGGTGCTGCGTGCCGTGTGGCAGCGGCTCGGCGGGCGGGACCGGGACGCGTTGGAGCAGGCCGTGCAGGACGCGGCCGACGATCCGCAGGACGCCGACGCGGGCGGAGCGCTGCGCCAGCAGATCAAGCGCGCCCTGCGCGAGGACGCCGAGTTGATGAGGGAGCTGGCCGCGCTGCTGCCGGCCGTCCCGGCGGGGAGCGTGACGATCACCGCCTCCGGGGAGCGATCGATCGCCGCCCAGACCATCGGCACCGCCATCACCGGCGACCACGGCACCGCAGCCAACGCCCCTGAGGCAGGCGGCACCGCAGCCAACGCCCCCATGGCCGGTGGCACCCCAGCCAACGCCCCCGTGACCGATCGCACCCCAGCTGACGGCACCCCAGCAGACGGCCCCGAAGCCAAGTGACCGACCCCCGCTCGCACCCCGCACCCCCGCCGTCCCCCCACGCCTCCGGCCCCCGCTCCATCGCCGCCCAGACCATCGGCACCGCCGTCACCGGCGACCATGCGCACGTGACCGTGCTGAGCGCGGACGAGAGGCAGTCGGCGCGTGAGGTCGGCGCGCCGCCGGGGGCCGGGTACCTGCCGGCGCCGGCGGTGGGCGTGGTCGGGCGGGCACGGGAGCGGGAGGAGTTGCGGGCGGCGCTGGCCGGGCAGGGCGAGGTGGCCGTCACCCAGGCGCGGGCCGTGCACGGGCTCGGCGGGATCGGCAAGAGCACCCTTGCGCTGCACTACGCGCACCACTACCGCCGTTCCTACAGCCTTGTGTGGTGGATCACGGCCACGTCCCCCGAGCAGATCGCGGCCGGGTTCGCCGATCTGGCCGGCTACCTGCACCCGAACTGGGCCGGTACCGTCCAGCCCGCCCAGCGTGCCGCCTGGGCCGTCCTGTGGCTGCAATGGCACCCAGGCTGGCTGCTGGTCTTCGACAACGTCGAAGAACCCGAACACCTCCGCCCCCATCTCGGCACGCTGCCCGGCGGGCACCACCTGGTCACCAGCCGCAAGGCCACCGGCTGGCACGACATCGCCCCCACCCTGCCCCTCGGCGTCCTGGACCCCGAGGCGGGCACCGAGCTGCTCTGCACCCTCGCCCTGGGCGGCCGGGCACCGACCGACCGGCAGCGCGCGGACGCCCGCGCCCTGGCGCACGACCTGGGCCACCTGCCGCTCGCCCTGAAACAGGCCGCCGCCTACGTGCACCAGACCGGCACCGACTTCGCCGCCTACCGCGACGACCTCGGCCTCATGCTGGACGAAGCCGTCGACGGCATCGATCCGCGGCGCACCATCGCCCGCATCTGGGACCTGACCCTCGCCGCCATCAGCCGGCGCAGCGAACTCGCCGTGACCGTCCTGCACACCCTGGCCTGGCTCGCCCCCGACCACTGCCCCCGGACGCTGCTCGCGCCCCTCGCCGACCGCCCCACCGACCTCGACAAGGCCCTGGGCGTCCTGCACGCCTACAACATGGTCTCCTTCACCGGCGGCACCGTGAGCGTCCACCGCCTGGTCCAGGCCGTCCTGCGCGCCCGCGCCCGATCCGGCCACATGACCGGTTCGCCCGAGCCGGCCGAGCCGGCCGTATCCGTGTCACCGGTCGAGCCAGCCGCACCTACGGCACCGGCCGTAGCGACAGCGCCGACCGCACCATCCGCACCGACCGCACCGGCCGGAAGCCGCAGAGCCCCGGCAGGCCGGAAGGAAGCCGAGCGGTTGCTGCTGCGCGCGGTCCGGCCAGGGGGGCCCGGCACCGGGCTGGACACCGACCGCTGCGAGCAGTTGATGTCCCACATCCTCGCGCTGGCCGCCACCACACCGCCGGGCCACGACTGCGCTGACTGCGCGACGCTGTACCTGGAGACGGCCGACCATCTGCATCGGCTGGGTCAGCAGGCCAGGGCCGTTCCGCTGTGCGAGGCCGCCCTCGCCTACCGCGAACGGGTGCTGGGTGACACGCATCCGGACACGTTGGCCACCCGTAACAATCTGGCCGGTGCCTACCGGGCGGCGGGGGATCCGGAACGGGCCGTCCGGCTGTACGAGGTCACCCTGGCGCAGCGCCAGCGGATTCTCGGTGACACCCATCCGAGGACGTTGACCAGCCGGAACAACCTCGCGCAGGCGTACCGGGCAGCCGGCGATCCGGAACGGGCCGTCCCGCTGTTCGAGACCACTCTGGCCCAGCGTGAACGGGTCCTGGGCGACGTCCATCCTGACACGTTGGTCAGTCGCAACAACCTGGCCGGTGCCTACCGGGCGGCGGGGGATCTGGAGCGGGCCCTCGCGCTGTTCGAGGCCACCCTCGCGCACCGCGAACGGATTCTCGGCGACGTCCATCCTGACACGTTGATCAGCCGCAACAACCTCGCCGGCACCTACCTGCGGGCCGGGGATCTGGAACGGGCCATCCCGCTGTTCCAGGCCACCCTGGCCCAGCGTGTGGAGGTCCTGGGCGACGCCCACCCGAGCACCCTGACCAGCCGCAACAACCTCGCCTGCGCGTACGAGTCGGCGGGGGATCTGGAACGGGCCATCCCGCTGTTCGAGGCCACGCTCGCCCAGCGCCTGGAGGTCCTGGGCGACACCCACCCGGACACCGCGGCCAGCCGCGACAACCTCGCCACCGCATACCGGGCCCGGGACCGGGCCCACCACGCCTCCCGAGGCCCGCTGGACGACCACGATCACGCCGACGATGCCGAGGGTGCCCAGGCCACCGAGGCCGCCGCCGCCACCGGCAACGGCGCCGCCGACAACCACGCCGCCGACAACGACCCTCACGCCGCCGCCGACCACGCGCCCCACGCCGCCCCCGACAACGCCGCCTCCGACAACCGCTGAGGCGGGGTCGGACGTTCACCGGCGGGAAACAGCCGCCACCGGCCGGAATCAGCCGCCGGCCACGGAACCGACCCCCCTCGTCAGGATCAGTTTCCGGCCACCGACTTGACCGCCACCGACACCGGCGTGGAGCCGCCGATCAGGTCCAGGGTGAGGCCCGCCGTCGCGGCCGAGTCGCCCAGTTCGGCCAGGACCGCGGCGACGTCGTCCCGGGGGATGCTGCCGCGGCCGGTACTCGCCTCCAGGCGCACCAGGCCGGTGCCGCGGTCATTGGTGAGCCTGCCGGGGCGCAGGATCGTCCAGTCCAGGCCTGAACGGCCCCGGATGGCCTCCTCGGCCTTGCCCTTGGCGCGCAGGTACGCGTCGATGACCTCGTCCCCGGCGTGGTTCGGGTCGGCCCTCTGGGAGGACACCAGGAGGAACCGCCGGGCACCCGCCCGTTCGGCCGCGTCCGCGAACAGCACTGCCGCGGCACGGTCCACGGTCTCCTTGCGCTCCACCCCGCTGCCCGGTCCGGCGCCCGCCGCGAAGACCGCCGTGTCGGCGCCCTGGAGGTGGCGCGCGACCTCGTCGACCCCGGCCGACTCCAGATCGCACACCGCGGGCTCGGCGCCGGCCGCCAGCAGGTCCTCCGCCTGCGCGGCGTTGCGGATCAGCCCCATGACCTCGTCACCGCGCGCGGAGAGCAACTTCTCCAGCCGCAACGCGATCTGACCGTGTCCACCAGCGATGACAGTACGCATGGTTCCGACCGTACGCCGTTCGGGGCGAGTTCGCCCCACGGCACACTCCGGCGGCCGGGGGAGTGGCCCGAGGCTCCCCACCCGGGCCGGCCCACGTCCAGAGCAGCCGCCCGTCCAGAGCATAGCCGCCCGGAGCAGCCGCCCTGCCCTGCTCGGAGCCTCCCGTCCAGAGCAGCAGCCCCCCACACCAAAGCATCCCCACCCAGAGCAGCCGCCCCTACGCCCCGCCCCACTCCAACCCCCGCGGCCCCCCGCCCTGCCGGGGCAGGCCCAGGGCGATGCTGGCGGCCGAGTCGCAGTACTCGCGTACCGCGCTGGTGCGGGAGACGACTCGGCCCCGATGCACGACTACGCGGCTGTACGCGAGGGACAGGACGCCCGCGAGCCGGCGGCCCCGTACCGCCAGGAGCTCCGCGGGGAAGCCCGCCTCGACGCGGACCTCGGGCAGCCCGAGGGCCGTGCGCGCCATGCGGCTCACCGCCTCGTACGCGTCCGCGGGGGGCAGGCCGTGCCGGGAGGCCAGCAGGTAGGCGGCCTCCAGCGGGTCGCCGCGGCCGACCGGGTTCGTCGTGTCGCGCAGTGCCCCGCTGCCCGCCGCGACCCGCACGCCGGCGGCGCGCAGCAGCCGCACCGGCGCCGTGCCGGAGCGCACCACGCCCCCGGAAAGCTCCGGCACGCCGTCCGGGGGCAGCGCACCGAGGCGCGGCGGCGCACCCTGCGCGTGCGGCACGCCCAGGTCGCCCGGCGCGCCGGCGTCCCCGGGGGAACCGGAACCCGCCGCGGCGTCGGGGCCGGCCGGCATACCGAGGTCGCCAGGCATGCCGTAGCCGGCAGCCACGCCGTAGCCGGCGGACGTCCCGTAGCCGGCCGGCATGCCGTAACCGGAGATCCCGCAGCCGCCCTGCGGGAGGCACACCACCGTCACCCCCGCCGCCGCGAGCCGTTCCGCGGCCTGGCCGGCGACCCTCACCGGCAGCCGGGCGAGCCCGCCGCAGGGGCCCACCACCACCCCGGGCCGCAGCCCGCCGACCGCCGCTGCCAGGCGGGCGAGCCGGGCCGGATCGTCACCGTCCGTGTGCAGATCCACCGCGCAGCCGTGCTCCGCGGCGATCTCCAGGACGGCTTCCACGTAGCCGGCGGGGTCGGGGTCCGCGTCCGGGCAGCCGCCCACCACCGAGGCGCCCATCTTGACCGCGTCACGCAGCAGCGCCAGCCCCTCCGCGCCGGCCGCCCCGGTCAGCAGCCTCGGCACCGCCACCACGGAGAGGTCGGCGAGCCCGCGCAGCGCGCGCCCCGCCTCCAGCACCGCTTCCAGCGCCTGAAGGCCGTGCACCTCGCCGATCCGCACGTGCGAACGCAGCGCCGTGGCGCCGTGCCCGAGCTGGAGCAACGCGGCCTCCGTGGTGCGCCGCTGCACTTCCTCCGCCTCGTAGCCGACCGGTCCGTCCGTGTCCGCCGACAGGGCGGTGTCGCTGTGCGCGTGCGGCTCCGCGGGGGCGGGCAGCAGCAGGTAGCCGTCCAGGTCCACCAGCGTGGTGCCCGGCGGCGCGCCGAGGCTGCCCACCGTGCCCACCGCCTCGATGCGCGTGCCCGCGAGGCGTACGTCCACCCTGCGGCCGTCGGCCAGCCGGGCGCCGCTGAGCAGCAGGCCACGGGACTCAGCCGCGGGCCGGCCCCATCCGCCCGGGTACCCGCCCCGGCCTTCGGGCGGGGGCCACTGCGGCTGGCTGTCGGGCATCGGGCTCCTGGCGTCCGGGGGAGTACGCCGAGCCTAGGTGGACGGTGACCGGCCGTCCGGGAGGAGCGGAATAGTCGTACCGGTGTGGTGCGCTGGGCCGTGCCCCTCGTGTACCCGGCGTGCGCGGGGGACGTCTCAGGGGCGAGAAGGGACGGTCCTGGGCGGGGCGGGGACGGTCCTGGGCGGGGCGGGGACGGTCCTGGGCCGGGCGGGAAACGGGTCCTGGCCCGGGCATGGGCGGCCCCGGGCCGAGGAACCGCGGGCGGGTGCGGCGGCACGCCCATGTGGCAGGTGGGGCGGACGTTCCGGGGGCCCCGTGACCCTCCGGTGGCGTCCTGGCCATGACGTGGCAGGACCCACCGCGAGGGCCCCGAAACGGATTTGGGCGATCGGCCGACGACCGTGTAATGTCTTCCTCGCTCGCCCCAATAGCTCAGTCGGCAGAGCGTCTCCATGGTAAGGAGAAGGTCAACGGTTCGATTCCGTTTTGGGGCTCTGATGTGTGAGGTACCTTTGCAGTGCCGGGACCCCGGTTCTCGGCCGGGGTTTCGCAGCACATCGCAGCGGTGTAGCTCAGTCGGTAGAGCAAGCGGCTCATAATCGCTGTGTCACCGGTTCAAGTCCGGTCACCGCTACTCTAAGTAGCCGATTGCGGGGTCGGTCCTTCGGTCGGCTACTCTTTCTGCGTTCCAAGTAAGTTTTTATGTCCACCGTTCGTCAAGGAGCACTCACGTGGCTGCCACCGACGTCCGCCCGAAGATCACGCTGGCCTGCGTGGAGTGCAAGGAGCGGAACTACATCACCAAGAAGAACCGGCGTAACAACCCGGATCGCATGGAGATGAAGAAGTACTGCCCGCGTTGCAACTCGCACACGCCCCACCGCGAGACGCGCTAGCCGGACTCATCAGCGAGGCCGTCCCCCATTTGACGGGGACGGCCTCGCTTCATTTGAGGGAACGACCGGGCGGTGCAGGATTGACCGGACGCCGGGCAACGGCCAGGTGTTGCAGGAACGACCGGGTGTTGCCTGAACGATCGGATGGTGCGGGAACGGCCACCCGTCGGGGGAACGGCCGGTGCACCCACGGGACACGCCGGGGGAACGGGTTCGCGCCGTCAGTACACCCCCGCGCCCGGACGTGATGGCAAGGTCTGAACGGGACGGCCGGGTCCGGACGGGCCGGGCCCGGGTCGTACAGGAAAAGACGGCCTGGACCGGACGACACGGCCCGGGCGGGATGACACGGTCCGGACGTGACGGCACACGGCACGGCCCGGATGTGAGGCACGGTCCGGACGGGATCGCAGAGACAGCAGCAGAGCAGGAGGTGCCGAGCCATGGCGCTCGACCAGTCCTTCGTCGGGCGGACCTACCCGCCCACCGACCCCTACGAGGTCGGCCGCGAGAAGATCCGTGAGTTCGCGAAGGCGGTGGGGGACGACAACCCCGTGTACACCGACACGGAGGCCGCCAAGGCGCTCGGCCACCCCGACGTCGTCGCCCCGCCGACGTTCGTCTTCATCATCACCTTCCGGGCCGCGGGCCAGGTCATCGACGACCCCCAGCTAGGGCTCGACTACGGCCGCGTGGTGCACGGCGACCAGAGGTTCGAATACACCCGCCCCGTGCTCGCGGGTGACCGGCTCACCGTCACCACCAGCATCGCGGACATAAAGTCCCTCGCCGGCAACGACATCCTGGACATCCGCGGTGACGTGTACGACGAGGCCGGTGAGCACGTGGTGACCGCATGGACCAAGCTCGTGGCGCGCGGGCCCGAGGAGGCATGACCCGGATGACGCAGCAGACGGCGCAGAGCGCGGACCGGCCCGCCCCCGAGCGGCCCGGCTACGACACCACCGAGGTGGGCACCGAGCTGCCCGCCCAGACGTTCACGGTGACCAGGGAGACGCTGGTCAAGTACGCGGGCGCCTCCGGCGACTTCAACCCGATCCACTGGAACGAGCGCTTCGCCAAGGGCGTCGGCCTGGAGAACGTGATCGCGCACGGCATGTTCACCATGGCCGAGGCGGCCCGGCTGGTCACCGACTGGGCCGGCGACCCCGGCGCGGTCGTCGAGTACACCGCCCGCTTCACCAAGCCGGTCGTCGTTCCGGACGACGACGAGGGCGCCCTCATCGAGGTCTCCGGCAAGGTGGCCGCCAAGCTCGACGACCGGCAGGTCCGCGTCGACCTCATGGCCACCTCCGACGGCAAGAAGGTCCTCGGGCTGGCCCGCGCCGTGGTCCGGCTGGCCTGAGCCGACGGCTACGGCGACAGCTGCGGCTGCGGCTACGGCTACGAGAGAAGTTGTAAGGGGCGTCCGCGATGGTGGGGCGCCCCTTACGGCTTGGGTCCTTCACCCGCATCCGGGTTGTGGCGCGTCGGCGCATCAGGTCGAGGGTTCCGGCATCAGGGGGACCTTGCCGTCGTTAGTTATTGAGTGCTAACTTACTTACATGGTCAGGATGAGCGCAGAGGACCGGCGCGAAGGCGTCATCCGTGCGGCGTTGAGCGAGTTCGCCCGGGGCGGGTACTACGGCACCTCCACCGACGCGATCGCCAAACGCGTGGGGGTGTCGCAGCCGTACCTGTTCCGGCTCTTCCCCGACAAGCGGGCCATCTTCCTCGCGGCCGCCGAACGCTGCGTGGAAGTCATCGACCGGCTCTTCCGGAACGCCGCCGAGGGCAAGGAGGGCGAAGGGGCCCTCCATGCGATGGCCGGCGCGTACACCGAGATGGTCACGGGGCAGTCGGAGTGGCTGCTGATGCAGATGCAGCTGTACGTGGCCGCCGCGACGGCGGAGGCCGCCGGGGATCACGAGTTCGGCGAGGCCGTACGGGCCGGATGGGCGCGGCTCTGGGACACCGTGCACGAGCTCCTCGGCTCGGACGTCGACGAGACCACCACCTTCCTGGCCTGTGGCATGCTCATCAACTGCCTGGTGGCCATGGGGTTCCCCAGCGAACACAAGGTCTGGGCGGGGATCAGCTCGGTCGTGCTCAGCGAGCGCGGGGAGCGCGGCGAGCGCTGACCCGACCGGCCCGCCGCCGAGCGCGCTGCCCGGCGGCGGGGACGACACGCACCACCTGACGACCCTCATGCGCGCGCCTTGAGGGGCCGTTTCATGCTCCGAAAAGTTAGTGATCAATTACTAATCATCGTCTGAATCACCTGGACTGAGTCCACCTGGAGGGGAACCATGTCCACACCCGATTCCTTGGCCGCAGGGGCCCCGGACCCCGGCCCCGACCCGGCGGGAGGCCCGGTGGTGCCCGCCGGAGCCGGCACCGGGAAGCCGACCGGGGCAGCCGCGGGGACACCGCGCTCGCGCGTCGTGTGGGCGCTCGTCACGACCAGCCTCGCCGGCTTCATGGCGGCGCTCGACAACCTCGTCGTCACCACCGCCCTGCCGTCCATCCGCAAGGACCTCGGCGGCGGTCTGGAGGACCTGGAGTGGACGGTGAGCGCGTACACGCTCACCTTCGCCGTGCTGCTGATGATGGGCGCCGCCCTGGGCGACCGGTTCGGCCGGCGCAGGCTCTTCGTCGCCGGGCTCGCCGTCTTCACCGGCGCCTCCGCGGCCGCGGCCTCGTCGTCCGGCATCGGGGAGCTGATCGCGGCGCGGGCCGTGCAGGGCGTCGGCGCGGCGGTGATGATGCCGCTCACCCTGACCCTGCTGACGGCCGCGGTACCGGCCGCGCGGCGCGGTGCGGCGCTCGGCATCTGGAGCGCCGTCAACGGCCTGGCGGTCGCCGGCGGCCCGCTCATCGGCGGCAGCCTCACCGAGCACATCTCCTGGCACTGGATCTTCTGGCTGAACGTGCCGATCGGCCTCGCCCTGCTGCTGCCCGCCCGCTTCCGGCTCGCCGAGTCCTACGCCCCCGACGCCCGTCTGGACGTCCCGGGCACCCTGCTGGCCAGCGCCGGGCTGTTCGGCGTGGTCTACGCGCTCGTGAACGCCGCGAGCGACGGCTGGACCGACACCTGGGTCCTGGCCGGGCTGGTCGGAGGGGCGGTGCTGCTCGCCGCGTTCGTGGCCTTCGAGCAGCGGGCGAAGCGCCCGATGCTGCCCATGCGGCTGTTCCGCAGCCGGGCGTTCTCCGGGATCAACGCGGCCAGCCTGCTGATGTTCCTGGGCATGTTCGGCTCGATCTTCCTGCTCAGCCAGTTCCTGCAAGGGGTCTCCGGCTACTCGCCGACCGAGGCCGGGCTGCGGATGCTGCCCTGGACCGGCATGCCGATGCTGGTCGCACCGGTCGCCGGCATCCTCGCCGACCGGATCGGTGGGCGGCCGGTCGTCGCGACCGGGCTGGCCTTGCAGGCGGCGGGGCTCGGGATGTTCGCGATGGTCCTGGCGCCGGACGTGAGCTACACGGCACAGCTTCCCGCGCTGATCGTCAGCGGGCTGGGCATGGCGCTGTACTTCGCCCCCGCCGCGCACTTGGTGATGGCCAGCGTCCGGCCCGGTGAGCAGGGCATCGCCTCCGGCGCCAACAACGCCATGCGGGAGGTGGGCGGCGCGCTCGGGATCGCCGTGCTGGCCACGGTCTTCGCCGATCACGGCGGCTACGGCAGCCCGCAGAGCTTCGTCGACGGGCTCGTTCCCGCCCTCTGGATCGGCGCCGCCGCGGTGGCCCTCGCGGCGGTGGCGGCGCTGGTCATACCGCGCCGCCACGGCCTCAGGGCGGCCTCGGCCCCGGCTCCGGTCCCGGCCGAGCCGGTGTCCCGGGAGAGTGCGCCGGCCGGCGTCTGAACCGGCCCGGCGGCACCTTCCCCACCTCGTTCGGCGGCGGCCCGGCACGGGCGCGGTGACCCGCGTCCCCGCCGGGCCGCCCCAGCCGGACGGCTGGCCGCGGAGCACCGGAGCCCGCCCTCGGGGAAAGGGCGCCCGCGGGGGAAGGGCGCCGCCCGTTCTGTGCGGCGCGCGCCGGGCCCGTACCCTTCTGGTCGTGCACGAACTCCACGACGCCCCGCTCGCTCCCCTCACCACCTTCCGGCTCGGCGGCCCCGCCACCCGGCTCGCCACCGCGACCACCGAGGCCGAGCTGATCGCCGCGGTCCGTGCCGCCGACGCCGAGGGCACGCCGCTGCTGCTCGTCGGCGGGGGCAGCAATCTCGTGATCGCCGACGAGGGCTTCGACGGCACCGCCGTGCACATCGCCACCACCGGCTTCGAGCTGGACGGCACCGACCTGGAGGTGGCGGCGGGCGAGACCTGGACGGACGCGGTCGCCCAGACCGTGGAGAAGGGACTCGCCGGCATCGAGTGCCTGGCCGGCATCCCCGGCTCGGCGGGCGCCACCCCGATACAGAACGTCGGCGCCTACGGGCAGGAGGTCTCGTCCACCATCACGGAAGTGATCGCCTACGACCGGCGGGCGGGTGAGACGGTGACGGTTCCGAGCGCCGAGTGCGCGTTCTCGTACCGGCACAGTCGCTTCAAGGCCGACCCCGACCGCTTCGTGGTGCTGCGGGTGCGGTTCCGGCTGGAGGACGCCGACGGCCTCTCCGCGCCGGTCCGCTATGGCGAGACGGCCAGGGCGCTGGGCGTGGACGTGGGCGACCGGGTGCCGCTCGCCCGGGCGCGCGAGACGGTGCTGAAGCTGCGCGCGGGCAAGGGCATGGTGCTCGATCCGGACGACCACGACACCTGGTCCGCCGGCTCGTTCTTCACCAATCCCGTGCTCGTCGACGAGGAGTTCGCCGCGTTCCACGCGCGCGTGGTGGACCGGCTCGGCGACGACGTCTCCTTTCCGGCCTTCCCGACGGGCGAGGGGCGCACGAAGCTGTCCGCCGCCTGGCTGATCGACAAGGCGGGCTTCAGCAAGGGGTACGGCCCCGCCTCCGGCCGCGTCTCCATCTCCACCAAGCACACCCTGGCGCTCACCAACCGCGGCGGCGCGCGGACGGCGGACCTCCTCGCGCTGGCCAGGGAGGTCGCCGCCGGCGTCGAGGATGCCTTCGGGGTGCGGCTGGTCAACGAGCCGATGACGGTGGGCTGCTCCCTGTGGGACTGAGGCGGTCCTCCCTGCGGGGCTGGAGGGCCCTTCCCCGCGGAGCTGAGGCGATCGTCTCCGCAGGGCGGATGACGGGTCCTCCCCGCGGGGCTGAGGTGATTCCTCCCGTGGACCCGAGGCGTCAGTACGCCACTCCCACGCCCTGGTGCACGGTCGCAGGGTCCGACAGCGCCGCGAGCATCGCGTGGGCCACGTCCGGGCGCCCGATGGTGCGGCCCCTGCGCGGGGTGCCGCCGACGACCGTGCGGTAGGCGCCGGTGAGCGGCTGGTCCGTGAGCTTCGGCGGGCGCACCGACGTCCAGTCCGCGGCGCTGCGGGCGAGTTCCTGCTCCATGGCGGTCAGGTCGGCGTAGACGGCGTTGAGGAACGCCTTGACCACCGAGACCATCGCGCGGTCGACGAACGGCTCGCCCTCGGCCGGCGGGCCCACCGGTGCCGCGGAGACCACGACGAGGCGGCGCACGCCCTCCGCGTCCATCGCGCCGAGCACCGTCCGCGTCAGCTCGGCGGCGATCCCGGCCTCGCTCCGGCTGCGCGCCCCCAGACCGGACAGCACCGCCTCCCTTCCGGCCACCGCCGGCCGTACCGCCTCGGGGTCCCGCAGATCCGCGCGGAACACCTCCAGGCGCTCACCTCGCACCGGCAGCCGGGCAGGGTCCCGCACCACGGCGGTCACCTGGTGGCCCGCGGCCAGGCCCTGCCGGACGATCTCCTTGCCGACGCCGCCGGTCGCACCGAACACCGTGAGCTTCATGGCACCTCCTCCGGGTGGGTAAGTATTCACTCACCACTAGAGTGGGTAAGTACTCACTCACCCGTCAAGCCACTCCGGCGGGATTCGTTCAGCGGGATTCGTTCGGCAGGATTCGTCCGCGAGGATCCGTTCGGCAGGATCCGACCGTCAGCACAGGGAGCGTGTATGGAGCAGCGGCCCACCCGGCAGCGCATTCTGGACGCCGCGCACGAGCTCATGCTGACCGTCGGGCTCGCCCGTACCACCACGAAGGAGATCGCACGGGCGGCCGGCTGCTCGGAGGCGGCTCTCTACAAGCACTTCGCCAGCAAGGAGGAGCTGTTCATCAGCGTCCTCAAGGAGCGGCTGCCGCAGCTCACGCCGCTGCTTGACGAGCTGACCGAACGGCCGGGGGAGGGCGGCCTCGAGGCGAACCTCACCGAGATCGCCCGCCGCGCCGCCCTCTTCTACGAGCAGAGCTTCCCGATCGCCGCCTCGCTCTACGCCGAGGTGCAGCTCAAACGCCGCCACGACCAGGCGCTCAGGGAACTCGGCAGCGGCCCGCACCGCCCCATCGAGGGGCTGGCCGCCTACCTGCGGGCCGAGCAGGCCATCGGCCGGATCCGGCCCGGCGCCGACACCTTCGCCGCCGCCTCGCTCCTGCTGGGGGCATGCGCCCAGCGGGCGTTCGCGTACGACATGACCGAGGCGGGCCGCCCGCTCCAGCCGGTCGGCGAGTTCGCCGCGGGGCTGGCCCAGACCCTGCTGATGGGGATCGCTTAGTCGGATGACTCCGACAACGCGGCGAGGTGCGGTGCTGGGGGCACCTCCCACGCCCTTCAGGCAGTGGGGGAGTCGCAAGCACACGAAGATCCGCCGGACATGGCCTAGCGGCGTCGGGGACCGCCTGGAGGTGTCAGTCGGACAGCCAGGCGTCCACGCCCGCGAGCAGCTTCTCGCGCACGTCGCCGGGGGCTGCCGAGGCCTGGATGGACTGCCGCGCCAGCTCGGCCAGGTCCGCGTCACTGAAGCCGTGGTACCGCCGTGCGATCTCGTACTGGGCGGCCAGCCGGGACCCGAACAGCAGCGGGTCGTCGGCGCCCAGCGCCAGCGGGACCCCGGCGTCGTACAACTGGCGCAGCGGGACGTCCTCCGGCTTCTCGTACACCCCCAGGGCGACGTTGGACGTCGGGCAGACCTCGCAGGTGACCCCCCGCTCGGCGAGCAGCCGGACGAGCGCCGGGTCCTCCGCGGCCCGCACGCCGTGGCCGATCCGGGCGGCCCTGAGGTCGTCCAGGCAGTCGCGCACCGACTCGGGTCCCGTCAGCTCGCCGCCGTGCGGCACCGAGAGCAGCCCGCCCTCCCGTGCGATGGCGAAGGCCCGGTCGAAGTCCCTGGCCATGCCGCGCCGCTCGTCGTTGGAGAGCCCGAAGCCGACGACGCCGCGGTCGGCGAAGCGCACCGCGAGCCGCGCGAGGGTGCGGGCGTCCAGGGGGTGCTTCATGCGGTTCGCGGCGATCAGTACACGCATGCCGAGCCCCGTGTCACGCGAGGCGGTCTCCACGGCGTCCAGGATGATCTCCATCGCGGGGGTCAGCCCGCCCAGCCGGGGTGCGTACGAGGTGGGGTCCACCTGGATCTCCAGCCACCCGCTGCCGTCCCGCAGGTCCTCCTCGGCAGCCTCGCGCACCAGCCGCCGGATGTCGTCCGGCTCTCTCAGGCAGGCCCGCGCGGCGTCGTAGAGGCGCTGGAAGCGGAACCAGCCGCGCTCGTCGGTGGCGCGCAGCTTCGGCGGCTCCCCGGCCGTGAGCGCGTCCGGCAGGCGGACTCCGTATTTGTCGGCGAGCTCCAGCAGCGTGGCGGGCCGCATAGACCCGGTGAAGTGCAGGTGCAGATGGGCCTTGGGCAGCTCGCTTACGTCACGTACTCCTCGCTCCATTCAAGGATCTTGCCGTATCGGGAGCCGGAGGTGGTAACCGGAATGCCTGTTCGGTCCTTGCCCGGACGAATGAGGGGGCGGCGTCATGGCGCCGCGTCAACGCCTGTGCGGGGGCGGGCGGAGCGGTGACGCGCGCCGCTCTTGGGGGCGCCCACCCCCCTGCGCCCTCCGGGGCTTTACCGACCGGGGCGGTGGGTTTCGGTCGTGTCCGGATCGTCTGTCTCGGCCGGTTGCTCGCGCAGTTCCCCGCGCCCCTTGAGGGGCGCGGCCAGCCCTCGTGCCCCGAAGGGGCGCGGGGAACTGCGCGACCAGCCGAAGTGATACCGGCACGTCGCCGGCGTCCTGAGGGGGCACCCTCGGACGTCTCGGACCGCCGGCAGGCGGCGGACCCGGCACCCCCGCGCGTCGGCGCGTCAGTCCTTGGCCTCGGCCAGCAGCTTCTGGAGTCGGGAGACGCCCTCCACCAGGTCCTCGTCGCCGAGCGCGTAGGACAGGCGCAGGTATCCGGGTGTGCCGAACGCCTCACCCGGCACGATCGCGACCTCGGCCTCCTCCAGGATGACCGCGGCGAGCTCGACGGTGTTCGCGGGGCGCTTGCCGCGGATGTCCTTGCCGAGCAGGCCCTTCACCGAGGGGTACACGTAGAAGGCGCCCTCGGGCTCGGGGCAGACCACGCCGTCGATCTCGTTCAGCATCCGCACGATGGTCCTGCGGCGCCGGTCGAAGGCTTCCCCCATGGCCGCGACGGCCGACAGGTCGCCGGAGACGGCGGCCAGGGCGGCGGCCTGGGAGACGTTCGCCACATTGGAGGTGGCGTGCGACTGCATGTTGGTGGCGGCCTTGACGACGTCCTTGGGGCCGATGAGCCAGCCCACCCGCCAGCCGGTCATGGCGTACGTCTTCGCCACGCCGTTCACGACGATGCACTTGTCCCGCAGCTCCGGCACGGCGACCGGCAGCGACGTGGCGGTCGCGTCGCCGTAGACCAGGTGCTCGTAGATCTCGTCGGTGAGCACCCACAGGCCGTGCTCGACGGCCCAGCGGCCGATCGCCTCGGTCTCGGCCCTGCCGTACACGGCGCCGGTCGGGTTGGACGGCGAGACGAAGAGCACCACCTTCGTGCGCTCCGTGCGGGCGGCCTCCAGCTGCTCCACCGAGACACGGTAGCCCGTGGACTCGTCCGCGACGACCTCCACCGGCACACCGCCGGCGAGCCGGATGGACTCCGGGTAGGTCGTCCAGTACGGCGCCGGGACGATGACCTCGTCGCCCGGGTCCAGGATCGCGGCGAACGCCTCGTAGATGGCCTGCTTGCCGCCGTTGGTGATCAGCACCTGCGACGCGTCCACCTCGTAGCCGGAGTCGCGCCGTGTCTTCTCCACGATGGCGGCCTTGAGCTCGGGGAGCCCGCCGGCCGGGGTGTAGCGGTGGTACTTCGGGTTCCTGCATGCCTCGACGGCCGCGTCGACGATGTAGTCGGGGGTCGGGAAGTCGGGCTCGCCGGCTCCGAAGCCGATCACCGGGCGCCCGGCGGCCTTGAGGGCCTTGGCCTTGGCGTCGACGGCGAGGGTCGCTGACTCTGTGATCGATCCGACCCGGGCGGAGACCCGGCGTCCGGCTGACTCAGGGGAAGGGGTTGCAGCGCTCATGCGCCCCATCGTTCCAGACCTGAAACGTCCAGGGCACACGGGTTTCATGAAGCGCATACCCGGGCAGGGCCGCGCACCGGCGACCTTCCGCCGTCCCTCCGGCGGTCTTCGGGGCACCAGCGGGGGGCGCTCACCCTCGGCCGTCTCTGGCTTTCTGTTCGACGTCGGCCCATCGACCACGTACACTCACCTGTCGTTGGCTCTCGACGCAGTCCGTCAACTGCACCCGGTGCACCCGGGCGGATGCGGTAGGTTGGGGGGCATCAGTACAAAGGGTCGTAGCTCAATTGGTAGAGCACTGGTCTCCAAAACCAGCGGTTGCGGGTTCGAGTCCCTCCGGCCCTGCTAGGCACATCCCGCCTGGGGTGTGTGGGCAAGTACGTACCGCAGAAGCATCGCCGTGCGGCTCTACCGGGCGCGGCACGGCCACGACCCGGGATCAGGTGAGGAAGAGTGGCGGACGCCGTGGGCTCCATCGACATGCCTGATGCTCAGGACGAAGAGGTACAGGAGCCCAAGAAGACCCGTAAGGGTGGTAAGCGTGGGAAGCGGGGCCCTCTGGGCCGGCTCGGGCTTTTCTACCGCCAGGTGATCGCCGAGCTCCGGAAGGTCGTCTGGCCCACTCGCCATCAGCTCACGACATACACCACCGTGGTGATTGTGTTCGTTGTCATCATGATCGCCATCGTGACCGTGATTGACTATGGGCTCGATCACGTCGCCAAGTACGTCTTCGGCTGAGCCGAGAGCGAAAGACGCCCTGATCGGCGTCCTTTTCGCATGTTCCACCCCTATGTATCCGAGGAAGAAGCAGCAACCGTGTCCGACCCGAATCTGAACGACGCCGCGCAGTCCGCGAGCGCGAGCTCCGAGTCCGCCGAGGACGAGCTCGACATCGTGGAGGCGGCAGACCCGGACCAGACGGAGGGCGGGGACCAGGCCGAGGCCGCCGATGCCGCTGCGGGCGAGGCCGCCGAAGAGGCTGCCGTGCACGTCGAGGGGGAGGCCGAGGCCGTCGCCGAGGCCGCGGAGGACGAGGCCGCGGAGGAGCAGGAGACCGAGGTGGTCGACCCGGTCGCAGCGCTCCGTGACGAGCTGCGCATCCTGCCCGGCGAGTGGTACGTGATCCACACCTACGCGGGCTACGAGAACCGCGTGAAGACCAACCTCGAGCAGCGCGCGGTCTCCCTGAACGTCGAGGACTACATCTTCCAGGCCGAGGTGCCCCAGGAAGAGGTCGTCCAGATCAAGAACGGCGACCGCAAGACCATCCGGCAGAACAAGCTCCCGGGCTACGTCCTGGTCCGCATGGACCTGACGAACGAGTCCTGGGGCGTCGTCCGGAACACCCCGGGTGTCACGGGCTTCGTCGGCAACGCCTACGACCCGTACCCGCTGACGCTGGACGAGATCGTCAAGATGCTCGCCCCGGAGGCCGAGGAGAAGGCGGCCCGCGAGGCGGCCGAGGCCGAAGGCAAGCCGATCCCGCAGCGCAAGGTCGAGGTCCAGGTGCTGGACTTCGAGGTCGGCGACTCGGTCACCGTCACCGACGGCCCGTTCGCCACCCTCCAGGCCACGATCAACGAGATCAACCCGGACTCCAAGAAGGTCAAGGGCCTCGTCGAGATCTTCGGCCGTGAGACTCCGGTCGAGCTGAGCTTCGACCAGATCCAGAAGAACTAGCTCCTGGCCCAGCTGGGCTGACGGCGCCCCTGCCGGCGGTTGCATCGCACCGCGGGCGGGGGCGTTTCACGTGTCCCGTGGGAGTGCCGATACCGGGGCCCGGGACCGGCCCTGGGCCGCCGAGTCGCCCGTGCCTCCCGCACCGCCCGGCCGGACCCCCGCCCCCCCAGCGGTGGCGGCCAGGTCACAGTCCCCGGGCGGGCTCCGTCATAGCGGTGACCGACGGACCCACCAGGGAGGCAACCGCCATGACCACCATCACCGGCACCCGTGCCGTCACCGCCAGAAGCGCCGCCTACTGGACCGCCACCGCACTCGTCACCGCCGAACTCGCCGTCGGCGGGATCTGGGACGTGCTGCGGATCTCGCAGGTGCGCGACGTCGTCGAGCACCTGGGCTACCCGGCGTACTTCCTCGTCCTGCTGGGGGTCTGGAAGGTGCTCGGCGCACTCGCGCTGCTCGCGCCCCGCCTCCCGCTCCTCAAGGAGTGGGCCTACGCGGGCGTGATCTTCACCGACACCGGGGCGATCGTCTCCCACCTCACCGTCGGCTACGAGCTCGCCGAACTCGGCTTCCTGATCCCCCTCGCCGGGCTGACCGTCCTGTCCTGGGCGCTGCGGCCCGAGCCCCGCCGCCTGCCGACCGTGCCGGGCGGGTCCGCCGTCCCGGCCGCCCGGTGAGGCGCACCGGCGACTCCGTAAGGGACTGAGGAACGTGCGGAGCGCAGTCGAGAGGCATGCGCCCCCTGCCGCTCCCCCACACCCGAAAAGAAGCCCGGCGCGACCGCAACCATCCGGCGCACCCACGGGTCTCACTTGATGACCGAAACGCACAGGGACGATGGCATACGCAATGGTTCATGCTCTTTTGCGTTCATCACACGGTATGTGCGTTACGGACACGGCTCCAGACCTCGAAGAAGAGCTGAACCGGACCCATTGGGGGGACATCCATGCGTGCTCGCAAGACCGTCATCACCGCGGCGACCTGTGCCCTGGTCATGCTTCCCGCGGCCACCGCCATGGCAGGCAGCGGACCGGCGCCCGCCCCGGCCAAGCAGCAGCGGGCCGCCGCCACGTCGACGGCTCCGTCGGAGCAGGGCAACCCGCGCAGCGCGGCCGCCAAGGCCGCCGCGGTGTGCTCGGACGCCTACCAGATCGGCACCACCGCCTACATCGACCGGGCCGGCGCCCACGTCGCCTCGGTGAAGCAGTTCTACTCCCCGAGCTGCAACGTCAACTACGGCTACCTGTGGGTCTGGGACAGCTTCCGCAACAAGTACAGCGCCTACGACACCAGCATCGGCGTCTACAACTACGCCAAGGACACCGTCGCCGGCCAGCTGTCCTGGAAGGCCACGCACCAGCAGGAGTTCTGGTCGGGCGCCGCGAACACCGTGGACGTCTGCACCGCCGGCGTGGGCTCCCTGCGCCTGCCCGGCGACCCCGCCCCGACCTTCGCGTACAGCAGCAAGCGCTGCTGAGCCCGCCACCCGCGGCCCGCGGGGGCCGCTGAACGCCCCAGCAGGTCGGATCGGCCCACCGCCGGTCCGACCTGCTGGTTTCTTGTCACGTGCGACTTACCGTTATCGTTGTGCGGTATGCCTCCATCCGGATGATCCGGGACGGAGGCTCGTCACTCTCACTAGGACCCGGAAGAGAGCAATGCCTCCGAAGAAGAAGAAGGTCACAGGGCTGATCAAGCTCCAGATCCAGGCCGGTGCCGCGAACCCGGCCCCGCCGGTCGGCCCCGCGCTGGGTCAGCACGGTGTGAACATCATGGAGTTCTGCAAGGCCTACAACGCCGCGACCGAGTCGCAGCGCGGCTGGGTGATCCCGGTGGAGATCACGGTCTACGAGGACCGCTCCTTCACCTTCATCACCAAGACCCCGCCCGCCTCCAGGATGATCCTCAAGGCCGCGGGCGTCGAGAAGGGCTCCGGCGAGCCGCACAAGACCAAGGTCGCGAAGATCACCAACGCGCAGGTCCGCGAGATCGCCCAGACCAAGATGCCCGACCTCAACGCCAACGACCTGGACCAGGCGTCGAAGATCATCGCCGGTACCGCCCGCTCCATGGGCATCACGGTCGAGGGCTGACCCTCCCGCACGATCACGGCCTGACCGTCCACGACGGCAGGACCGTGCAGCCAGACCGTGGAAGGGCCTGCTCGGCCCGGACCACGACTCCTCGCACCGGCGGCGGCAGCCTCCCCCAGTGCCTTGAAGGCCTGGGAGGTACCCCCACCCGGTGCACCAACCCACAGGAGCAGCACGTGAGCAAGCGCAGCAAGTCCCTCCGCGCTGCGGACGCCAGGATCGACCGGGAGAAGCTCTACGCCCCGCTCGAGGCCGTCCGCCTCGCCAAGGAGACCTCCACGACCAAGTTCGACGGCACCGTCGAGGTCGCCTTCCGCCTGGGTGTCGACCCGCGCAAGGCCGACCAGATGGTCCGTGGCACCGTGAACCTCCCGCACGGCACCGGCAAGACCGCCCGGGTCCTGGTCTTCGCGACCGGTGACCGTGCCGCGGCCGCGGAAGCCGCGGGCGCCGACATCGTCGGCTCCGACGAACTGATCGACGAGGTGTCGAAGGGCCGCCTGGACTTCGACGCCGTCGTCGCCACGCCCGACCTGATGGGCAAGGTCGGCCGCCTCGGCCGTGTCCTCGGCCCCCGTGGCCTGATGCCGAACCCCAAGACCGGCACCGTGACCCCGGACGTCGCCAAGGCCGTCACCGACATCAAGGGCGGCAAGATCGAGTTCCGCGTCGACAAGCACTCGAACCTGCACTTCATCATCGGCAAGACGTCGTTCGAGGACGACAAGCTGGTGGAGAACTACGGGGCGGCGCTGGAGGAGATCATCCGGCTGAAGCCGTCTGCGGCGAAGGGGCGGTACATCAAGAAGGCCGCTCTCTCCACGACGATGGGTCCCGGTATCCCGATCGACCCCAACCGCACGCGCAACCTCCTCACCGAGGAGGACCCGGCAGCGGTCTGACCCCCGCAGCCACCCCTTTTCGGGCCCCACACTCCGGTGCGGGGCCCGAACCCGTTCCGGGGGCACCCCTTGCCCCGGGCGGATGGCCCTTTCCCCATCCCGGGTGGGTGGGATCAGCGCTTACCCGGAGCCGTCCCGGTCGCCGCACGCCGTGGGCTGTGCCCACCCGTTCCGCCCTGCGGAACGCCTGCCCACAGAGGTAGCAGGCGGGGTGAAGGCGTACCCCGCCAGGCCCCCTGATGGGCCACCGGGCCGCAGTCGCGTACAAGACGGGAGGGGACGTGGGGGGATGTGCGCGCTGGGGGTACCTCCCAGGCCATTAAGGCACTGGGGGAGGCCGGCGCCAGGCCCAGGGCACCTTTCATCCGACCGAAGGGCGCCGGACCGGGCACGTACATCCCCCCGCGGCCCCGCACCCACAACGCACCAGAAGGCGCCCCGGCCCAAGCGAACCCGCACAGGCCACAGCACCGCACCCCACGCAACAGACCGCCCCACAAGGGGCGCGGGGAACTGCGCGAAGAACCACAACGAACCCGCAGACGCCAGGCCCAACCACACCCGCCCCGCCCACAACATCCGACCCGCCCCACCCCGCCGGATTTGCGCGCAGCGCACCCGCTCCCGTACTCTCCAACGGAAGCCAAAGACCGCTGGTAGTCGCCGCGCGCCCGCAGGGGAGTGCGGTGGCCGAAGGATCCGCCGCAGGGCGGGCGACCCGCGCAGGTGACAGTGGAAGTGCTCCCGAACGGTCCCTCATGACCGTACCCGGTCGAGCTCACGCCCCGTGCGCCTGCGCCGGGGCGTTTCGTCTGTAGTGCGCCAGGCCGAGGGCCGCAGGGCCCCGAAGCCGAGAGCCGGTCACCGTCACCAGACGGCGACCGGCAGCCCCCGTCGCCCGAGACGGTGCGCACACGACGACCTTCCCCGAGTGCCCGACCCCGGCGGTCCCCGGCGACACACGGCTGTCCGTGAGGCCAGCCGGAGGATCATCACCCCGGAAGGAGGCCGAGGCTCATGGCGACGTCCGACAAGGTCGCAGCCGTCGAGGAGATCGCGGGCAAGCTGCGCAACTCCAACGCGGCCGTGGTCACCTCGTACACCGGACTGACCGTGGCGCAGCTCAAGGAGCTCCGCCGTTCTCTCGGCGAGAACGCTCAGTACCGTGTGGTGAAGAACACGCTGACCAAGATCGCGGCCAAGCAGGCCGGCGTCGAGCTGGACGAGCACCTCAATGGCTCGACGGCAGTCGCCTTCGTCACCGGTGACCCGGTCGAGGCGGCGAAGGGTCTGCGCGACTTCGCCAAGGACAACCCCGCACTCGTCATCAAGGGCGGCGTCCTTGACGGCAAGGGCCTGTCCGCAGACGAGATCAAGCAGCTCGCGGACCTCGAGTCCCGCGAGGTCCTGCTGTCCAAGCTGGCCGGTGCCATGAAGGGCAAGCAGTCCCAGGCTGCCGCGCTCTTCCAGGCCCTGCCCGCCAAGTTCGCCCGGACCGCGGAGGCGCTGCGCGCCAAGCGGGACGAGCAGGACGGTGCCGAGTAACCCGGCTCGCACCCTGACCGCCGCAAGGCGGTCACAGCGGGCCGCACGTCCGCGGGACACGGCAGCCACCCGGCCTACCGGAGCCACCGGAGCCACCGGAGCCACGGCCCACCGGCCCGGCCCCGGCAGAGCCCCGAAGGAGCCCCTCCAGGCTCCACAGGAGCTCGCCCCGGATCACCGGAGGCCACCCGGCCACCGGAGGCCCCCGGCCAACGGGAGGCACCCGGGCCAACCGGAGGCCCCCGGCCCTCGGGCCCGGCCACCGGACCGACCGCCCACCCCGCACCGGGCGCCCGCCCGACCAGTACATCCGGCGCACGCCGAGCACCCGGCGCTCGCCGACCGAACGGCACCAGCCGCATTAGTGGAAGGACCGCCATCATGGCGAAGCTCACCCAGGACGACCTGCTGGCCCAGTTCGAGGAGATGACCCTCCTCGAACTCTCCGGGTTCGTGAAGGCGTTCGAGGAGAAGTTCGACGTCACCGCCGCCGCCCCCGCCGCCGTCGTGGCCGCCCCGGGTGCCCCGGGCGCCGCTGCCCCGGCCGAGGAGGAGAAGGACGAGTTCGACGTCATCCTCACCGGCGCCGGAGAGAAGAAGATCCAGGTCATCAAGGTCGTGCGCGAGCTGACCTCGCTGGGTCTGAAGGAGGCCAAGGACCTCGTGGACGGCGCCCCGAAGCCCGTCCTGGAGAAGGTCGCCAAGGACGCCGCCGACAAGGCCGCCGAGTCCCTCAAGGGCGCCGGCGCCTCCGTCGAGGTCAAGTAAGGATCACAGTGGGGCCGGTACGCCGGCCCGGCTGTAACGCGGACACACCGTAGGGCGATCATCCAGTCGGGTGGTCGCCCTACGGCGTTCACCGGCCGGCCCAGACGGCCGCCTTGCGCGGCCGGTGGCGGCGGGTATGGTGATCTTCGTTGACCTCCGGTGACGGATTCGCTCCGGTGACGGGCTCCGGCCCACGGAGACGGCAGGTCGGTGACGCCCGCAGCAGCAGGGCAGTGACGAGCGCAGCACCAGGTTTGGGCAGTGGGCCCTTGACGAACCGCACGCAGCGCGCAATTCTCAGGACGCGTCGTCACAACGATCCGGGAATCCGAGGCATGGATCGGTGGCGGAGAGGGAAGCATCGATATGCGCACGAGGGCGTGACTTACCGAAGGTGATGAGAACAGCGAGGGTGTTCGGGCTCCCGAGAATCCCGCACTGGACATCAGTGGGCCATGTGGCTACACTGACCCTTTGCGCTGCCTGTTAGCTGTCTCCTGCCCGTCACCAGGAGTCTGCCCTTGCTTGGCATTACGGACCACACGGCCCTGACCTGGGCTTTTCGTCCCCGTGTCCGGCTGGGACCGGTACGCGCGTAGTGAGTCCGAGCCCTCGGAAGGACCCCCTCTTGGCCGCCTCGCGCACTGCCTCGACCGCGAATACGAACAACGGCGCAAGCACCTCCCCGCTGCGCATCTCCTTTGCAAAGATCAAGGAGCCCCTTGAGGTTCCGAACCTTCTCGCCCTGCAGACCGAGAGCTTCGACTGGCTGCTCGGCAACGAGGCGTGGAAGGCTCGTGTCGAGGCGGCTCTGGACAGCGGACAGGACGTCCCCACCAAGTCAGGTCTGGAGGAGATCTTCGAGGAGATCTCCCCGATCGAGGACTTCTCCGGGTCGATGTCCCTGACCTTCCGCGACCACCGCTTCGAGCCGCCGAAGAACTCCATCGACGAGTGCAAGGAGCGCGACTTCACCTACGCCGCGCCCCTCTTCGTCACGGCCGAGTTCACGAACAACGAAACCGGTGAGATCAAGTCCCAGACGGTCTTCATGGGCGACTTCCCCCTGATGACCAACAAGGGCACCTTCGTCATCAACGGCACCGAGCGTGTCGTGGTGTCGCAGCTGGTCCGCTCGCCGGGTGTCTACTTCGACTCCTCCATCGACAAGACCTCCGACAAGGACATCTTCTCCGCGAAGATCATCCCGTCCCGGGGTGCCTGGCTGGAGATGGAGATCGACAAGCGCGACATGGTCGGTGTCCGCATCGACCGCAAGCGCAAGCAGTCGGTCACCGTCCTGCTGAAGGCGCTCGGCTGGACGACGGACCAGATCCTCGAGGAGTTCGGCGACTACGAGTCCATGCGCGCCACCCTGGAGAAGGACCACACCCAGGGCCAGGACGACGCGCTGCTCGACATCTACCGCAAGCTGCGCCCGGGCGAGCCGCCGACCAAGGAGGCCGCCCAGACCCTGCTGGACAACCTCTACTTCAACCACAAGCGCTACGACCTCGCCAAGGTCGGCCGCTACAAGGTCAACAAGAAGCTCGGTGCGGACGAGCCGCTGGACGCCGGCGTGCTCACCACCAACGACATCATCGCCACCATCAAGTACCTGGTGAAGCTGCACGCCGGCGAGACCGAGACGATGGGCGAGTCCGGTCGCTCGATCATGGTCGAGACGGACGACATCGACCACTTCGGCAACCGCCGTATCCGCAACGTCGGCGAGCTGATCCAGAACCAGGTCCGCACGGGTCTCGCCCGTATGGAGCGCGTCGTGCGCGAGCGCATGACCACTCAGGACGTCGAGGCGATCACCCCGCAGACCCTGATCAACATCCGGCCGGTCGTCGCCTCCATCAAGGAGTTCTTCGGCACCAGCCAGCTGTCCCAGTTCATGGACCAGAACAACCCGCTGTCGGGCCTGACGCACAAGCGGCGTCTGAACGCGCTCGGCCCGGGTGGTCTCTCCCGTGAGCGGGCCGGCTTCGAGGTCCGCGACGTGCACCCGTCGCACTACGGCCGCATGTGCCCGATCGAGACCCCGGAAGGCCCGAACATCGGCCTGATCGGCTCGCTGGCCTCGTACGGCCGGGTCAACGCGTTCGGCTTCATCGAGACGCCGTACCGCAGGGTCACGAACGGCCAGGTCACCGACCAGGTCGACTACCTCACGGCCGACGAGGAGGACCGCTTCGTCATCGCCCAGGCGAACGCGCCGCTCACCGACGACCTGCACTTCGCCGAGGCGCGCGTGCTGGTCCGCCGGCGTGGCGGCGAGGTCGACTACGTCGCGGGTGACGACGTGGACTACATGGACGTCTCGCCGCGCCAGATGGTGTCGGTCGCGACGGCCATGATCCCCTTCCTGGAGCACGACGACGCCAACCGCGCGCTCATGGGCGCCAACATGATGCGCCAGGCCGTGCCGCTCATCAGGTCCGAGGCCCCGCTGGTCGGCACCGGCATGGAGTACCGCTGCGCCACCGACGCCGGCGACGTCGTCAAGGCCGAGAAGGACGGTGTGATCCAGGAGGTCTCGGCCGACTACATCACCGTCGGCAACGACGACGGCACCTACACCACCTACCGGCTCGCCAAGTTCTCCCGCTCCAACCAGGGCACCTCGGTCAACCAGAAGGTCGTCGTGTCCGAGGGCGACCGGGTCATCGTCGGCCAGGTGCTGGCCGACGGCCCGGCCACCGAGAAGGGCGAGATGGCGCTCGGCAAGAACCTGCTGGTCGCGTTCATGCCGTGGGAGGGCCACAACTACGAGGACGCGATCATCCTGTCGCAGCGCCTCGTCCAGGACGACGTCCTCTCCTCGATCCACATCGAGGAGCACGAGGTCGACGCCCGTGACACCAAGCTCGGCCCCGAGGAGATCACCCGGGACATCCCGAACGTCTCCGAGGAGGTCCTGGCCGACCTCGACGAGCGCGGCATCATCCGCATCGGCGCCGAGGTCATCGCCGGCGACATCCTGGTCGGCAAGGTCACGCCGAAGGGCGAGACCGAGCTGACCCCGGAGGAGCGGCTGCTGCGCGCGATCTTCGGTGAGAAGGCCCGTGAGGTCCGTGACACCTCGCTGAAGGTGCCGCACGGCGAGACCGGCAAGGTCATCGGCGTGCGCGTCTTCGACCGCGAGGAGGGCGACGAGCTGCCGCCCGGTGTGAACCAGCTGGTGCGCGTCTACGTCGCGCAGAAGCGGAAGATCACCGACGGTGACAAGCTCGCCGGCCGCCACGGCAACAAGGGCGTCATCTCGAAGATCCTGCCGATCGAGGACATGCCGTTCATGGAGGACGGCACCCCGGTCGACATCATCCTCAACCCGCTCGGCGTGCCGTCCCGGATGAACCCGGGCCAGGTCCTGGAGATCCACCTCGGCTGGCTCGCCAGCCAGGGCTGGGACGTCTCCGGCCTGGGCGACGAGTGGGCGCGGCGGCTCCAGGGCATCGGCGCCGACCGCGTCGAGACCCGGACCAACGTCGCCACCCCCGTCTTCGACGGCGCCCGCGAGGACGAGCTGGCCGGCCTGCTGGAGAACACCCTGCCGAACCGCGACGGCAACCGCATGGTCCTGCCGTCCGGCAAGGCCCGGCTGTTCGACGGCCGCTCCGGCGAGCCGTTCCCGGACCCGATCTCGGTCGGGTACATGTACATCCTCAAGCTGCACCACCTGGTCGACGACAAGCTGCACGCCCGTTCGACCGGTCCGTACTCGATGATCACCCAGCAGCCGCTGGGTGGTAAGGCTCAGTTCGGCGGCCAGCGGTTCGGCGAGATGGAGGTGTGGGCGCTGGAGGCGTACGGCGCCGCCTACGCCCTCCAGGAACTGCTGACCATCAAGTCCGACGACGTGACCGGCCGCGTGAAGGTCTACGAGGCCATCGTCAAGGGCGAGAACATCCCCGAGCCCGGCATCCCCGAGTCCTTCAAGGTGCTCATCAAGGAGATGCAGTCCCTGTGCCTGAACGTGGAGGTGCTGTCGTCCGACGGCATGTCCATCGAGATGCGTGACACGGACGAGGACGTCTTCCGTGCCGCGGAAGAGCTCGGTATCGACCTGTCCCGGCGCGAGCCGAGCAGCGTCGAAGAGGTCTGACGGGCCCTCCCGCCGCGTGTCCGCCGCCCCGGCGGCGGCCACCGGCGGGAGGTAAGCCCAAGCCCCCCGGTCCCCCGGGGGCCCGGACCCCGTACAGACCACACAGCGCCCCTCGCACCCGCCCGTGCGAAGGGCACGACCCCGAAAGAGGGATTGACGAATAGTGCTCGACGTCAACTTCTTCGACGAGCTGCGGATCGGCCTGGCCACCGCTGACGACATCCGTCAGTGGTCCCACGGCGAGGTCAAGAAGCCAGAAACCATCAACTACCGCACCCTCAAGCCCGAGAAGGACGGCCTCTTCTGCGAGAAGATCTTCGGCCCCACCCGGGACTGGGAGTGCTACTGCGGCAAGTACAAGCGTGTCCGGTTCAAGGGCATCATCTGCGAGCGCTGCGGCGTCGAGGTCACTCGCGCCAAGGTGCGTCGTGAGCGGATGGGCCACATCGAGCTGGCCGCTCCCGTCACCCACATCTGGTACTTCAAGGGCGTTCCGTCGCGTCTCGGCTACCTGCTCGACCTCGCCCCGAAGGACCTGGAGAAGGTCATCTACTTCGCCGCGTACATGATCACGTACGTGGACGAGGAGCGCCGCACGCGCGACCTGCCCTCGCTGGAGGCCCACGTCTCCGTCGAGCGCCAGCAGGTCGAGCAGCGCCGTGACGCCGACCTCGAAGCCCGCGCCAAGAAGCTGGAAGGCGACCTGGGCGAGCTGGAGGCCGAGGGCGCCAAGGCGGACGTGCGCCGCAAGGTGCGCGAGGGCGCCGAGCGCGAGATGAAGCAGCTCCGCGACCGCGCGCAGCGCGAGATCGACCGCCTCGACGAGGTGTGGAACCGCTTCAAGAACCTCAAGGTCCAGGACCTGGAGGGTGACGAGCTCCTCTACCGCGAGCTGCGTGACCGCTTCGGCACGTACTTCGACGGCTCGATGGGCGCCGCGGCGCTCCAGAAGCGCCTGGAGTCCTTCGACCTGGACGAGGAGGCCGAGCGCCTCCGCGAGATCATCCGTACCGGCAAGGGCCAGAAGAAGACCCGTGCGCTCAAGCGGCTGAAGGTCGTCTCCGCGTTCCTGCAGACGTCCAACAGCCCCAAGGGCATGGTGCTCGACTGCGTGCCGGTGATCCCGCCGGACCTGCGCCCCATGGTGCAGCTGGACGGTGGCCGCTTCGCGACCTCCGACCTGAACGACCTGTACCGCAGGGTCATCAACCGCAACAACCGCCTGAAGAGGCTCCTGGACCTCGGTGCCCCGGAGATCATCGTCAACAACGAGAAGCGCATGCTTCAGGAGGCCGTTGACGCCCTCTTCGACAACGGTCGCCGCGGCCGCCCGGTCACGGGTCCCGGCAACCGCCCGCTGAAGTCGCTGTCCGACATGCTCAAGGGCAAGCAGGGCCGGTTCCGCCAGAACCTGCTCGGCAAGCGCGTGGACTACTCCGCGCGGTCCGTGATCGTCGTCGGCCCGCAGCTCAAGCTGCACCAGTGCGGCCTGCCCAAGGCCATGGCGCTGGAGCTCTTCAAGCCGTTCGTGATGAAGCGCCTGGTGGACCTGAACCACGCGCAGAACATCAAGTCGGCCAAGCGCATGGTCGAGCGCGGCCGCACGGTCGTGTACGACGTGCTGGAAGAGGTCATCGCCGAGCACCCGGTGCTGCTGAACCGTGCTCCGACGCTGCACCGCCTCGGCATCCAGGCCTTCGAGCCGCAGCTGGTCGAGGGCAAGGCCATCCAGATCCACCCGCTCGTGTGCACCGCGTTCAACGCGGACTTCGACGGTGACCAGATGGCCGTGCACCTGCCGCTGTCCGCGGAGGCGCAGGCCGAGGCCCGCATCCTGATGCTGTCCTCGAACAACATCCTCAAGCCGGCCGACGGCCGCCCGGTGACCATGCCCACCCAGGACATGGTGCTCGGGCTGTTCTTCCTCACCACGGACGGCGCCGCGCGCAACCTGCTCGGTGAGGACCGCCCGTTCGCCTCGGTCGCGGAAGCGATCATGGCGTTCGACGCGGGCGAGCTGTCGCTCCAGTCGAAGGTCGACATCCGCTTCCCGGTGGGCACCATCCCGCCGCGTGGCTGGACCCCGCCGGCCGCCGACGACGCCGCGTCGTTCACGGGCGAGGCCGGTATCGGCGAGTGGCAGCCGGGCGACCCGTTCCGGCTGAAGACGACCCTGGGCCGCGCGCTCTTCAACGAGCTGCTGCCCGAGGACTACCCGTTCGTCGACTACGAGGTCGGCAAGAAGCAGCTCTCCGAGATCGTCAACGACCTCGCCGAGCGCTACCCGAAGGTCATCGTGGCGGCGACGCTCGACAACCTGAAGGCGGCCGGCTTCTTCTGGGCCACCCGCTCCGGCGTCACCGTGGCCATCTCCGACGTCGTCGTTCCCGAGGCGAAGAAGGAGATCGTCCGCGGGTACGAGTCGCAGGACGAGAAGGTCCAGAAGCAGTACGAGCGCGGTCTGATCACCAAGGACGAGCGCACCCAGGAGCTCATCGCGATCTGGACCAAGGCGACCAACGAGGTCGCCGAGGCGATGAACGCGAACTTCCCGAAGACCAACCCGATCTTCATGATGGTGAACTCGGGTGCGCGCGGCAACATGATGCAGATGCGTCAGATCGCCGGTATGCGTGGTCTGGTGTCCAACGCCAAGAACGAGACGATTCCGCGTCCCATCAAGGCGTCGTTCCGCGAGGGCCTGTCCGTGCTGGAGTACTTCATCTCCACGCACGGTGCCCGTAAGGGTCTCGCCGACACCGCGCTGCGCACCGCCGACTCGGGCTACCTCACCCGTCGTCTGGTCGACGTCTCCCAGGACGTCATCATTCGCGAGGAGGACTGCGGCACCGACCGCGGCCTGCGTCTGCGCATCGCCGAGCAGGGCGCCGACGGTGTCCTGCGCAAGGCAGAGAACGTCGAGACAAGCGTGTACGCGCGTGCCCTCGCCGAGGACATCGTCGCCGACGGCAAGGTGCTGGCCCCGGCCAACACCGACCTGGGCGACGTGCTCATCGACGAGCTCGTGCGGCACGGGGTCGAGGAGGTCAAGACCCGCTCGGTCCTGACCTGCGAGTCCGCCGTCGGCACCTGCGCCATGTGCTACGGACGCTCGCTGGCCACCGGCAAGCTGGTCGACATCGGTGAGGCGGTCGGCATCATCGCCGCCCAGTCCATCGGTGAGCCCGGCACCCAGCTGACGATGCGCACCTTCCACACCGGTGGTGTGGCCGGTGACGACATCACGCAGGGTCTGCCGCGTGTCGTCGAGCTGTTCGAGGCCCGTACGCCCAAGGGTGTCGCCCCGATCTCCGAGGCCTCCGGCCGCGCGCGGATCGAGGAGACCGAGAAGACCAAGAAGATCATCGTCACCCCGGACGACGGCAGCGACGAGACGGCGTACCCGATCTCGAAGCGCGCCCGCCTGCTGGTGAGCGAGGGCGAACACGTCGAGGTGGGCCAGAAGCTCACCGTGGGTGCCACCAACCCGCACGACGTGCTGCGCATCCTCGGCCAGCGTGCGGTCCAGGTGCACCTGGTCGGCGAGGTCCAGAAGGTCTACAACTCCCAGGGCGTGTCGATCCACGACAAGCACATCGAGATCATCATCCGCCAGATGCTGCGCCGGGTGACGATCATCGAGTCCGGCGACGCTGAGCTGCTGCCGGGTGAGCTCGTGGAGCGCTCGAAGTTCGAGACCGAGAACCGCCGCGTGGTCCAGGAGGGCGGCCACCCGGCCTCCGGCCGTCCGCAGCTGATGGGCATCACCAAGGCCTCGCTGGCCACGGAGTCCTGGCTGTCGGCGGCGTCCTTCCAGGAGACGACCAGGGTCCTCACGGACGCGGCGATCAACGCCAAGTCCGACTCCCTGATCGGCCTCAAGGAGAACGTCATCATCGGCAAGCTCATCCCGGCCGGTACGGGCCTGTCCCGCTACCGCAACATCCGGGTCGAGCCGACCGAGGAGGCGAAGGCGGCGATGTACTCGGCCGTCGGCTACGACGACATCGACTACTCGCCGTTCGGCACGGGCTCCGGCCAGGCCGTGCCGCTGGAGGACTACGACTACGGTCCTTACAACCAGTAACCGATCGGCTGCTCGATCCGCGGGGCGGTCATCCCGACGAAAGTCGGGGTGGCCGCCCCGCGGCGTGTAGGAGCATCATGGAGAGGTAATACGAGGTACTTGTCCTGTTTCGGGGGCTTTGTATCATGTCGAGTCATTCATGGCAGCCGATGCCCTGGCGGCCCCAGCAGGCCCAGCGGCCCCAGTACGGCACTCAGAGCGATTCCTGGCGGCCTGCGCCCTGGCCGCCCCAGCACGGCACCCAGCCCTCCATGCTGGCCTCGCACGCCGACCGGGAGCGTGCCGTCGACGTCCTGCGGGCCGGTTTCGCCGAGGGGCGGCTGCCGCAGGGCGAGTACGAGCAGCGACTGGAGCGCGCTTACCGTGCGCGCACGGTAGGTGACCTGACCGTTCTCGTCGCCGACCTGCCGCAGGGCCCTGTAGCGCAGCAGACACCCCCCGCGACCGCCCATGCACCGCGGACCTTCATGCCGGCGGCCCCGTCGGACGCCAACGTCAAGTCGATCGGCGCCCTGTCCTTCGGCGTGGCCGGCTTCGCCACGGCGGGGGTCACCTCGATCCCGGCGATCGTCCTCGGCCACATGGCCCGCAACGAGATCCGACGCACGGGCGAGCGTGGCGACGGCATGGCGCTCGGTGGGTTGGTGCTCGGGTGGATCGGGGTGGTGCTTTTCGTGGTGGTGATCATCGCGGCGGCGATCTGACATTGGGACCCGGGGTGGCTTCTGGGTCACCCCGGGTTGCTGGGTCTCTGGGCCACCCGGTGGGCGTGGCGAGCGGGGTCGAGCCGTCGGCTTCCCGGTTCAGCCGACCGTGGCCTTGAGTTCTGCCCACACCGTCTTTCCGATGCCGTGTGCCCGGTCTCGCACGCCCCAGCGGTCGGCCAGGGCTTCGACGAGGAGTAGCCCGCGCCCGCTGGTCTCGTCCTCTCCGGGGTTCCGGACCTCGGGCCGCCCGGTTCCGGCATCGCTCACCTCCAGCAGCAGTACCCCGTCCTGTGGCGAGTGGGTGATCCGTACACCCACCTGGCGATCATGCGGCACGCGTACGCGTAGGGCGTTGGTCACCAGCTCCGAGAGGACCAGTTCGGCCGTTTCGGAGACGTCCTGGCTGACCTGCCAGGTCCCGAGCATGGCGTGCAGCAGCGCTCGTGCTCTGGGGACGGTGGTGGGGCGGCGGGACAGGCGGAAGGCGACTTCGTTCGTTGCAGCCATAGGGACCTCCAAAGGGGGCTGGCCGGGGGGTCGGGTGGTGCTGACGGCAGCTGCCCTGCGCAATAGGCAGCAGCCTCGCGGCCTGCCTCTGTTTCGCGCAACGTTGAATGGAGTTTCCGATGCCTGATTCACCAGATCGAGTAATCTGGAGGCGGCAGGGTCGCTTCTGCTGATAGGCAATGGCGTATGCCAAACGTCAAGCCGTCCACTGTGCTGGGCCGCCAACTCGGCGACGACCTACGCAGCTTCCGCGAGCAGGCGGGCATGTCGACCGCTGACGCGGCCGCGGTCCTCGAATGCACCAAGGGAAAGATCAGCCGTATCGAGAACGGCCACGTCCCCGTCCGTGCCCCGGATCTGGCTGCTCTCATGCAGGCATACGGCGTTGAGGATCTGAATGCCCAGAAGCGACTGAAGGCGTTGGCTCTCAAGGCCAATCGACGCCGACGCGCGGGGTGGTGGCACCAGTACGAATCGATGCTCCACGACGCCTACCGCGACCAGATCGAGCTGGAGGCCATCTGCGAGAGCATCCGGACCTATCAAGTGCAGTTGGTGCCTGGGCTGCTCCAAACGCCCGAGTACGGCCGTGCGGTAACGGTCGCGTCGCGCACATGGCAGACACCGGAGGAGATCGACAGGTTCGTGGAAGTCCGGCTCGCGCGGCAGCAGCGGCTGACCGGGGAGTCGCCCATGGACTTCTGGGCAGTGCTCGCCGAGGGGGTTCTCCACCAGCAGGTGGGCGGTCCTCCGGTGATGCGTGCGCAATTGGATTTCCTCATGACCATGGCGGAGCGGTCCAACATCACCTTGCAGGTGCTGCCGTTCTCACGCGGCGCACACTCGGCCATGTTCGGCCCCTACCTGCTGCTGAGCTTCCCGCAGGTGGCTTCGCTCGACCTCGTTCTGACGGAGACTCCGACCGGCAACATCTGGGTAGAACGTGAGCCTGAAGTCGCCCACTTTCGTGCGCTCTTCGACGACGCCCGCACCGTAGCGTTGCCACCGACGGAATCCCTTGCGCTGATCGAGCGCATCGCCAAGGAGTACACGACATGAGCCACGAGTGCGGCACTTCGGTGGATGTAGATGTTCCGACATGGCGCGCCAGCAGCTATAGCGGAGGCCAGGGGGATTGCGTCGAGGTTGACGATCACATACCCGGCGTGGTTCCCGTCCGCGACAGCAAGCGGCCCGGCGGTCCGGTGCTCGCGTTCAGCCGGACGGCGTGGGCGGTTTTCGTCAGCCGGCTCGTGTGATCTACGCGTCTCGGGAAGCTGCCCCTTCACTTTTCCCGTGCCCGGCTCCCGGTTGGAACCGGAAGCCTTGTTGATTCAGGAGGCGTGGGAGGCGAAGGCCACCGAGAGGTCGCTGTTGGGTGCGATCTCCAGGTACAGGGTGGAGTCGAGAGCCGCGGCCAGACGTTCGAGAAGAGGGATGGTAGGAGTGGAACCGCCGTGCTCCAGGCGGGAGATCGCAGTTTGGGACATGCCCGCACGCGTGGCTAACTGGGTCTGGGTGACGCCCAGGGCGATGCGACGGTCTCGGACGGCTTTGCCGAACAGGTAGGCGCAGCGGGCCTCCTGGTACCCCTCGCGGGCCCGGTCGGCACTGGTGATCTCCAAGCGGGTGTGGCTTATGGGGTCTCTCCAGGGAAGCAGTCGTAGCAGGTGTGCCCGGCCGGGTGCTGGGCTTCGCACGCTTTCTCGGCGGCCAGAGCTCTCTGTACTTCGGTGTGCTCCTGCCGCTGTGTATTGGCGAAGAGGGTGAGAAGCGCGATTCGCCGGTCCGGCGCGAGCCAGTAGGTGACGCGGTGATGCGGTTGTCCGCGGCAGAACCGGAGCCCTCGTACCTTGCCGCCCAGGTGACGGCTAGCGTACCGAGGCCTTTCATGCATTAGACGGTATATATCGTCATTGGCATGAGTGGGCAGAGGCCCCGGCCTCTCGGAGATCCCCGCCTGCCTTGGCCGTGCCCAGTGGACGGTCCGGCACGGCAGTGACGCCTTTCCCGCTCATGCGGCGTCTGGCGACACTGGCTGTGGTTGCCTACCTGGGAACTGACTGCCGATAGACCTGCACACGAAGGGCGGTCACTCCAAGGGGTGACCGCCTTCGCGGTTGCAGGGGGCGATCAGAGATCCTGCCGGGCGAGTCCCTCCAGGGCAGCGAGTCGTGTGTCGATGTCGGGATGGTTGGAGAGCAGCCGGGCCATGGCACCGGGCCGCCGCTGCCTGATCCTCCGCGCCTCGTTCCATGCACGTGTGCTGGCCTCCTGGGCCTGGTGGTAGCGGAGGACCTCGGCTAGTTGCGGCCTGAATCCGAGGGCCGAGGCGTGGGCGTCGGCCCGCAGCTCACCCCGGCGGGCGACATAGGCCACCAGATACGGGCTCACGATCAGCGGGATGAAGACAAAGGGCATCGCGATCAGCCCGCACACCAGGGCCGTCCCCATGACCAGGACGAGGACCCCGGCGCCGGCCAGTGAGAAGAGGCTCGCGACCCGTATGGCCAGCGCGGCGCACAGGCGTAGCAGCTTCCATGCCAGCCGGGCGGGCAGCGAATACCACTGACCGAGCAGGCCGGACCAGGCGTGACCGCCCGTGTGGTGTCCCAGTTCGTGAGCGAGGATCGCGGCCAGGTTGCTGCTGGGGACCTCACGGAGCGCATACGTCGTGACACCGACCACGTGGCCGGCGACGGCGAAGGCGTTCAGGTCGTTGCTCTTCTCCACCATCAGGTCGTAGCTGTGAGCCTCGATCCCGGCGCGGGCCGTCACCTCGCGCCAGACCGGGTCAAGACGGAGACGCTCTTCATCCGATGGTGGACGCAGCCGCAGCAGTGTCCGGGAGAGGGCCAGCTCTGCGGGACGGTGGAAGAACAAGGCGCCGGAAGCGAGCCAGGAGAGCGCGATCAGCCAGACCACGAGCCAGTTGAACAGCGCCTCGGAGATGGTCACGACCAGTGCGAGACTGACCACGGCGCCCGGTGCCTGGATCAGCAGCCGGCCGAGCGCGGTGGCGTCCGCGCCGCGCTGGTGCGCGGCCACGTGGATGCGGGAGCCGAGGTGTCGGTAGTCGAGGTCGTCGGGGGCGGCGGACGGCGGTGGTGGTGGAGGAGGGGGCGCGGGCGGGAGCGCGGGGGGCGCTTCGAGCCCGGACGCATACGGGGGCGTTCCGGGAGGTGGTGCAATGCCGGCCGCAGGGCCCTGCCACGCTGCGTGCCGTGGGCCTGGTGGTGCCGTGGGATACGGATAGGGCGGTTGCGTGCCCGCAAACGGGAGGGCCGGGCCCTGAGGCAAACCTTCCCCAGGCCGCCCGGAGGGCGGGACCGGAGCGGACGGAGAGACAGGGGGGAGCGGCGGAGGGGCGGCGGGATACGGGGGCGCTGTGCACGGCGGTGGCGCCGGCCTCTCGGCAGAGGGCGCGGACCACGCCACGGCCTGCGGCCCATCGGGGTAGGCGAGTGGGTTCGGTAGGGGAGGGCCTGCCGGGTAGGCGGGTGGGTCCGGCAGTGGGGGTGCTTCGGGGTAGGCGGGTGGGTCCGGGAGCGCAGGGCCCTCGGGGTACTCGGGTGGGTGTGGCTGTGTCATGAGAATTCCTTGGGCTTGGATGTGGGTCAGCCGATGAGCAGCGCCGTCGGAAGGAGCGCTGAGCCGACGCAGAAGGCGATCAGCCCGACGCGTATCCACTCGTGTTTGCGGCTGGCGATGCGACTGGTTTCGTTGAGGGCCGTGGCGAGTCCGGCCAGGGGGTGGAGTTCGGTCTCGGCCAGTGCCTCGGCGAGTAGGCCGGCGCGCACGGCGCGTCGGACGTCGCCGAAATAGGCCAGAGGAGCGCCGGGGGACCAGCCGACCCGGCTGTGCCGCGGCAGTACCGTGAGGAGCAGTGCTACCAGTGACAGCGCGAACGCCGCGGTGCCGCACCACCAGATGGTGGCGGCCAGCGGAGAGAGCACGCGCGGTGTCCAGCTTCGCCCGGTCAGCAGGCCGCTGAACAACCCAGCCGTCATGCCGAGCGCGGCCACGAGCACCGCTGCCTTGGCATCGGCGCGAGCGATCTCGGTCCGCATGGCGACGAGGAGTTGCTCCCCGCTCCGGGCACCGGGTAGGGGGAGCGTCGGGTCTGCTGGGGTCCGGTCGGGATCGGCGGTTCCAGTACGTGCGGGGCTCGCCGCCGTTCGGATCCGATTGGCGCCGGCCCTTGTCCCCCCGTACGGGGCAGAGTCGCCTTGAGCGGAGTCGCTCGGCGCGCCGTCAGGCGTGGCCATGGCGGTACGGGGAGCCGTCTTCGGGCGGTTGCCGCGGACCCGCGTCTTGGGGCTTCCGCCACGGGTCGTCCTCCGATGACGGTGGTCGGGCAGTGGGCCCGGGTGGGAAGGTCGGCCGGGGCGGTTCGGGCGGCTGACCGGAGCGAGCCGCGTCAGGCTCTCGCTCCTGCGGTGCCGTCAGCCCTTCGTCCTCCTTGTGCCGAATGCCGTCCTGTGCTGTGCCGCCATCGAGCTCCGCGCCGGGCTCCATGTCGCTCCCGGGTGGCAGCTGCCCGTGCTCCGCAGCATGCGGCAGGGCGCTCGGCGGGGTCTGACGGAGCAGGTCGTCGACAGCTCCGAGCGTCTTCCTGGCAGCCTCGGCCTGCTGGTAGTCCTCCAGGGTCCCCGTGCTGATGAGCTCCAACTGGCTGCGAATCAAGGTCAATTGGTCGCGCGTGATGTTGTTCAGCACCAGCTGCGTGTCCTCGGGGTGCTCAGCCAGATGCACGGCCCAGGCCCCGACGCCGCCGTACTGGAGGTGGTGCTGGTAGTACTCGATCCTGCGCGTGGCCAGCTCCTCCATCTGCCGCTGCCGCAGCGCCGCCAGCTCGTGCTCCTGGTGGGCCTGGCGGAGCCGGAGCTCGTGCTCGGAGCCGAGCAGTTCGTTCTGATGGCGCAGCTCACGCTGTCGCATTTGGTGCGCGATCGCCGCATCGTCCGTGCTCACCTGCACGACGCAGGTGGTGTGGAGTCCGATGTCCGCCGCCAGGCCGTCGACGACGACCTCCTTCGTCACGGCCTCCTCGGCAGCGGCGCTCTCCTCTATGGGGAAGCGGCGGCTGACGACCCGTGCGCGGCCTTGCAGCTCCCTTCTCAGCCGTGCGGGAACGTCCCGTTCTCCGCTGGTGACGAACCGAGTGGGGTCGGTGACCTGCCAGGTGAGGTCGGCGGTCACCGTGAACTGGAACGCGTCCCCCGCGCTGGGGAGTTCGAGCTCCACCTGGACCGGGTGGATGCCCATGTCCACCTCGTACACGGAGGTGTACCGCCTGCTGGCCGCGTCCGCGCGGGTCGGCCGGTGCGGCGGGAGGAACGTCTCGTAGGTGTTCTGTGTGGTGACGAAGACCAGTGCGTGGTCGATCGGGGTGGTCGGCCTGCGGGCGGTGTAGTCGAAGCGGGAGATGGGCCGGACCGTCAGGACCGGGTCGATCAGGACGCTGTGCCGGTCCGCTTCCTGATGCCACTCCGGTGGTCGGCGGAAGTCCGCCATGTGTGTCAACTCCTCATGAGGTTATGAAGGGGTCGGCCCTGCTGCGGGTGCACGGCTGACCACGGCGAGCAGGTGTTCGGCGATCTGCGGGCGAGTGCCTGCGTCGTCGCGCGGCAGTGTGCGGAGCAAGTGGGCCAGGCGGTCCCGGTCGGCCGCCGTGCTGATCAGCAACGGCAGAAGGTGCTCGACGGCGTGGAGCGCGTCGCTTCGTTGCTCCGCCACGGACACCCAGAGGCGCATCGCGTCCAGGGCTCGGCGGGTCTCTCCACGGTCGTTCAATGCGGCCCGCCACAGCGTGGCCAGGTCACGTGTGGCCTGAGGGCTTGCGACGCCGGTCTCCGCGTACCACTCGACGAGCGCTCCCTCGTCGGTGTTCTCGCCGGCGAGAACGAAGGCTCCGAGAACAAGGGCTCGGACGGCGGTCGAGTCCTGGTAGAGCAGGCGCACCAGTTCGGAGAGCATCTCTTCCGGCTCCCCGCCCTCGCCGCCGGAGAGCAACAGGGCTGTGGACTCGATGAGGTTGCGCCGCTCGGCTTCGCTTCCGGACTCGGTCCGGGCCCTGCCGGCGAGCGCGTTCAGCGCTGGACCGGCCAGAGCGGGCCGGTGGGAAGCGAGCAGGGAGAGGGCCCGGATCGCCGTCCAGCGCCGCGCCCAGTCCGGGTCGTCGCACCAGCGCGTCAGCAGGGGGAGGATCGCAGTCACGTCCAGCAGCTGGGCGAGCGTCAGGGCGTTGGCGGCCATGACACGTGGGCGGAACGACCGGGAGGCGGCCCAGCCGTCGATGAGCAGCGCCACGGCGGACGGCAGGTCGGCGGCCGCCAGCAGCGCCGCGCCGGCGGCGGCGCGTGTGCGCACCAGCGGCCGCTTGTCCTGGGCGAGCCTCTTGAGCCAGGCGACCAGGGCAGGTCTGGCAGAGGGATGGCCCGTCCACACTTCAGTAAGCAGGGCACGCGCGGTACCGCGCTCCGCAAACCTGGTCATGTACTGGGAGATCGGGCCCCACTCGGTCTGCTCGGTCCGCTGGTCGGCCACGGCCCGGGCCAGCTCCAGACGCTCGTCGGGCGAAGGCCCGAACACTGGGATCTCCGGGGGAGTGGCGGGGTGCTGGAGCCGCTGGAACTCCACGAACAGAACATCGGCGAGTTCGGCGGCCAGGACGTACGGAGCGTCGTCGAGGAGCGCCAGCGAGATCAGGAATGCCTTGTCGCGCAACGGGAGACGGGCATCGGCCAACCAGGTGCGGCACTGGTGCTCCACCGCGGCCATGCCGAACCCTGCGAGCTGGGCGATGCCCTGTTCTGTGCCGTCAAAGGCGGCCAGCGCCCGGGCGAAGTCGGCGGCCTCAGCGATCCTGTGGTGCCCCTGGGCCAGGAAGTCCCCCACCGGCGTCAGCGCGAGCAGCCGGCCGACGTCGTCTCGCCCGGCGCACAGTACCGCAAGATGCGCGCGGAGGACCTCGTCGACGGCCGGACGCCGCCAGTGGAAGGGCGAGGCCCCGATCACATGTGCGGTGCTCGCCACTGTGAGCACCAGGTAGCCGTCGACTTTGGCGAGCTGCTCGCGCATCGCGTACAGGTGCGTCTGCCTGAGCGGCTTGTTCCGGCTCAGCGGCAGGTCCGCCAGGACGTATCCGCCCGCGAACGTGAGGTGCGTGGGCAGGGCGCCGGGAGCGAGATCCGGCTGGAGGGCGCGCACCGCGGGGACACCCAACCGGTGCAGCAGCACCTGCGCCGCGGTGCTCCGGCCGCTGCCGTGGGCCCCGGAGAGCACCAGCACGCGCTCCTCGCGGAGCCGACCGAGAGCGGCGGTGAAGTCGTGGTCCGCCACGAAGGCGCGA